>NZ_JBIAZD010000002.1:0-656417 GCF_042898795.1 Streptomyces sp. NPDC000348 | reverse complement strand
TGCCGGCGTTGACCACCGCGTTGTCGAAGGAGAGCGAGATCTCCAGGATCGAGAGGATCGCCACGATGCCGAAGGCGGTCCACCCCCCGAAGAGGATCGCTGCGACCAGACCGAGCGCGGTGACCGCGAACGACCAGCCGAAGGTTTTCAGAACCACTGGCTACCCCAGGTGTGTTAACGGGTCTCCCCCGCTGCCGTGATCGGCTTTACGAAACGTTGACTCCGAAGTCTAGAGCGATGCCCCGCAAGCCCGACGCGTACCCCTGTCCCACCGCACGGAACTTCCACTCGCCCTGGTAGCGGTAGAGCTCGCCGAAGATCATCGCGGTCTCGGTCGAGGCGTCCTCGCTCAGGTCGTAGCGGGCGAGTTCCTGGCCGTCCGCCCGGTTCACCACGCGGATGAAGGCATTGCTGACCTGGCCGAAGGTCTGGCCGCGCTCGTCGGCCAGGTGGATGGAGACCGGAAAGACGATCTTGTCGCACTGGGCCGGCACCTTGGGGAGGTCGACCAGCAGGGACTCGTCGTCCCCGTCGCCCTCGCCGGTGAGGTTGTCACCGGTGTGCTCCACCGAGCCGTCCGGGCTCGTGAGCTGGTTGTAGAAGACGAACCACTCGTCCCCCATGACCCGGCCGCCGCTGCACATCAGCGCGCTGGCGTCGAGGTCGAAGTCGGCTCCGGTGGTGGAGCGCGCGTCCCAGCCGAGCCCGATCATGACCTGCGTGAGATCGGGTGCGGCCTTGGACAGGGAGACATTGCCCCCCTTGGCGAGCGTGACGCCCATGATGGTCCCTCCCCTGGTGATGTTCCTCAGGTGGTCCTGCGCTCCCCCGGAGGGGGCGCCCCCAGGCGCCGCACGTGAACCGTGCGGCGCCTGGCGGTGTGGCCGCGGAAGGCGCGGCCGGGCTCGGGCGTGGCCGTCTCAGACGTTCACACCGAAGTCCTGCGCGATGCCGCGCAGGCCGGAGGCGTAGCCCTGGCCGATGGCGCGGAACTTCCACTCCGCGCCGTGCCGGTACAGCTCGCCGAAGACCATGGCGGTCTCGGTCGAGGCGTCCTCGCTCAGGTCGTAGCGGGCGATCTCGGCCTCGCCGGCCTGGTTGACGACGCGGATGAACGCGTTGCGCACCTGGCCGAAGGACTGCTGGCGGTTCTCGGCGTCGTAGATGGAGACCGGGAAGACGATCTTCTCGACGTCGGCGGGGACCCCGGCGAGGTTGATCTTGATCTGCTCGTCGTCGCCCTCGCCCTCACCGGTGAGGTTGTCACCGGTGTGCTCGACCGAGCCGTCCGGGCTCTTCAGGTTGTTGAAGAAGATGAAGTGCGCGTCACTGGCGACCTTGCCGCTGCTGTTCAGCAGCAGCGCGCTGGCGTCGAGGTCGAAGTCGGTACCGGTCGTGGTGCGGATGTCCCACCCCAGACCGACGATGACCGCGGTCAGGCCTGGCGCCTCCTTGGTCAGCGATACGTTGCCGCCCTTGCTGAGGCTGACTCCCACGAGTCCTCCATTGGTGTCCTGGGGCGGGTGCCCCGTAGTGCGGTGGATGTCGGATCAACGAGTCGATCCTAGTGACGGGTTCCCCGCCGCCGCAGGCCCCGCAACCGAAGAATCACAGGGTGTCGAGCGCCTCGACGTACTCGTTCAGGTCACGGGCGTCCGGCAGGGCGTTGACGACGGTCCAGCGCACGACGCCCTCCTTGTCGATGATGAACGTCCCGCGCACGGCGCACCCCTTGTCCTCGTCGAAGACGCCGTACGCGCGCGAGACGTTGCCGTGCGGCCAGAAATCGCTGAGCAGGGGGTACTCCAGACCCTCCTGCTCGGCGAAGACGCGCAGGGTGTGGATGGAGTCGTTGGAGACGGCGAGCACCTGGGTGTCGCGGTCGGAGAACTGCGGCAGCCGGTCGCGGACCTCGCACAGCTCGCCGGTGCACACGCCGGTGAAGGCGAACGGGTAGAAGAGCACCACCACGTTCTTGTGCCCACGGAAGTCGGACAGCCGCACGGTCGCCCCGTGGTTGTCCTTGAGCTCGAAGTCGGGGGCCTTGTCGCCGACCTGGATCGCCATCGTCGTGTTCATCCCTTCGGGGTGGTTCGCTCCGACCACCCTACGCAGGGAGCACGACGGGCCGGGGGACGGGCCGACGCAGGACGCGGCCGGCCCGTCCGGAGGTGGTTCACCGCTTGGACTTGGCCGCCTTCGGCGTCGCCAGCCGGCTGCCGCTCCAGTCCTTGCCCACACTGACGCTCTTGGCCGCCGTCAGGCCCGCCGTGGTGGCCGCCTCCGAGATGTCGCTCGGCTCCACGTAGCCCGAACGGCCTGTCTTCGGCGTGAGGAGCAGGATCGCGCCGCCTTCTTCGATGTACGTGGTGGCATCCACCAGCGCATCCGTCAGGTCGCCGTCGTCGTCGCGGAACCACAGCACAACGGCGTCAGCCACGTCGTCGTAGTCCTCATCGACGAGGTCGCTCTCGATGACGCCCTCAATGGCCTCGCGGAGCTCCTGGTCGACGTCGTCGTCGTAGCCGATCTCCTGGACCACCTGCCCGGGCTGGAAACCCAGCCTGGCGGCAGGGTTCGTCCGCTCCTCCGCGTGGTCCGCGGTCGCGCTCACGGGTTGCCTCCTGATCATGTCTTGGGAAATAACTCAGCCACGCGCGTGCGCGAAGCATTGGCCGTAGTCCACACGGGCGGGACGGATCGCGCAAGTACCCGGCCGTACAGACCGCCGAAACGGTGACGATCCTGGCCGGGTCACCGCAACTCCAGGCACACCATCATGACCCGAAGTGACGTACACCACACCTTTGTGCCCCGTTTGGCCCTTTGGGAACCGTCCATGTGTACGAAGACTCGAATGGACGAGCCCTGTGCACACCGTACTGGTCGCGACTCCGGATTACCTCCCGGTAGAGATGACGCCGACGGCCCCGAGGTGGACCATGGGGATCGGCGCAATCCGGGCCGTACCGGCGAAACCGCGGCCCGTCTCACGGCCCTCTGACAGGTAAGGAACAGCGTGGCTTCCGCATCCGATCGCAACCCGATCATCATTGGCGGCCTTCCGAGTCAGGTTCCTGACTTCGATCCCGAGGAAACCCAGGAGTGGCTCGACTCCCTCGACGCCGCGGTCGACGAGCGCGGCCGGGAGCGGGCCCGCTATCTGATGCTGCGACTGATCGAGCGTGCCCGCGAGAAGCGCGTGGCCGTGCCCGAGATGCGCAGCACGGACTACGTCAACACGATCCCGACCCGGGCCGAGCCGTTCTTCCCGGGCAACGAGGAGATCGAGCGCAAGATCCTCAACGCCACCCGCTGGAACGCGGCGGTGATGGTCTCCCGCGCGCAGCGGCCGGGCATCGGGGTCGGCGGCCACATCGCCACCTTCGCCTCCTCCGCGTCGCTGTACGACGTGGGCTTCAACCACTTCTTCCGCGGCAAGGACGAGGGCGACGGCGGCGACCAGGTCTTCTTCCAGGGGCACGCCTCCCCCGGCATCTACGCCCGCGCGTACCTGCTGGACCGGCTGAGCGAGCGGCACCTGGACGGCTTCCGCCAGGAGAGGTCGAAGGCCCCGTACGCGCTCTCGTCGTACCCGCACCCGCGGCTGATGCCGGACTTCTGGGAGTTCCCGACCGTGTCGATGGGGCTCGGCCCGATCGGCGCTATCTACCAGGCGCGGATGAACCGCTACATGCACGCGCGCGGCATCGCGGACACCTCGCGCTCGCACGTGTGGGCGTTCCTCGGCGACGGCGAGATGGACGAGCCGGAGTCGCTGGGCCAGCTGACCCTCGCCGCGCGGGAGGGGCTGGACAACCTGACCTTCGTGGTCAACTGCAACCTGCAGCGGCTCGACGGCCCGGTGCGCGGCAACGGAAAGATCATCCAGGAGCTGGAGTCGGTCTTCCGGGGCGCCGGCTGGAACGTGATCAAGCTGATCTGGGACCGCACCTGGGACCCGCTGCTCGCGCAGGACCGCGACGGCGTGCTGGTCAACAAGATGAACACCACACCGGACGGGCAGTTCCAGACCTACGCCACCGAGTCGGGCGCGTACATCCGCGACCACTTCTTCGGCGACGACCACCGGCTGCGCGCGATGGTCGAGGGCATGACCGACGACCAGATCCTGCACCTGGGGCGCGGCGGTCACGACCACCGCAAGATCTACGCGGCGTACAAGGCGGCGGTCGAGCACAAGGGCCAGCCGACGGTGATCCTCGCGAAGACGGTCAAGGGCTGGACGCTGGGCCCGAACTTCGAGGGCCGCAACGCCACGCACCAGATGAAGAAGCTGACGGTCGACGACCTCAAGCACTTCCGGGACCGGCTGCACCTGCCGATCTCCGACAAGGACCTCGAATCCGGTCTGCCGCCCTACTACCACCCGGGGCCGGACACGGAGGAGATGCAGTACATGCACGACCGCCGCAAGTCGCTCGGCGGGTACGTGCCGACGCGGGTGGTGCGGTCGAAGCCGCTGCGGCTGCCCGAGGAAAAGACGTACGCGACCGTGAAGAAGGGCTCCGGTCAGCAGTCCATCGCGACGACCATGGCCTTCGTCCGCCTCCTCAAGGACCTCATGCGGGACAAGGAGATCGGCAAGCGGTTCGTGCTGATCGCGCCGGACGAGTACCGCACGTTCGGCATGGACTCGTTCTTCCCGAGCGCGAAGATCTACAATCCGCTCGGGCAGCAGTACGAGTCCGTGGACCGGGAGCTGCTGCTCGCCTACAAGGAGGCGCCGAACGGGCAGATGCTGCACGACGGCATCTCCGAGGCCGGCTGCACGGCCTCGCTGATCGCGGCGGGATCGGCGTACGCCACGCACGGCGAGCCGCTCATCCCGGTCTACGTCTTCTACTCGATGTTCGGCTTCCAGCGCACCGGTGACCAGTTCTGGCAGATGGGCGACCAGTTGGCGCGCGGTTTCGTGCTGGGCGCGACGGCGGGGCGCACGACGCTGACCGGTGAGGGCCTCCAGCACGCGGACGGCCACTCGCAGTTGCTGGCGTCCACCAACCCGGCGTGCGTCGCCTACGACCCGGCGTTCGGCTACGAGATCGCGCACATCGTGCAGGACGGGCTGCGCCGGATGTACGGCTCCGACGAGGAGCACCCGCACGGCGAGGACGTCTTCTACTACCTGACCGTCTACAACGAGCCGATCCAGCACCCGGCCGAGCCCGAGAACGTCGACGCGGAGGGCATCGTCAAGGGCCTCTACCGCTTCAGCGAGGGCACGGCGGGTTCGCTCCCGGCGCAGATCCTGGCGTCCGGGGTCGCGCTGCCGTGGGCGATCGAGGCGCAGAGGATCCTCGCCGAGGAGTGGAACGTCAGGGCGGACGTCTGGTCGGCGACCTCCTGGAACGAGCTGCGGCGCGAGGCGGTGGACTGCGAGCGGCACAACCTGCTGCACCCGGAGGAGGAGCAGCGGACGCCCTACGTGACGCGGAAGCTCGCGGCGGCGCAGGGGCCGGTGGTGGCGGTGTCCGACTGGATGCGGTCGGTGCCGGACCAGATCGCGCGCTGGGTGCCGGGGACGTACCAGTCGCTGGGCGCGGACGGGTTCGGGTTCGCGGACACCCGGGGAGCAGCGCGGCGGTTCTTCCACATCGACGCGCAGTCGGTCGTGGTGGCGGTGCTGACGGAACTGGCCCGGGAGGGACACCTCGACCGGTCGGTGCTGAAGCAGGCGATCGACCGGTACCGGCTGCTGGACGTGGCCGCGGCGGACCCGGGGGTGGCGGGCGGCGACGCGTAGGGCGTCACCGGTCACGGCCCCCTGCCGGCCGGCGGTCCCACGGGCCGCCGGCCGGCGTTCTCTACGATGCCCCCATGTCCGAACCGACTGCGCTGGACCGCTGGGAGCGCCGCACCCAGACCCCCCTGATGGCACTGGCCGTCCTCTTCGCGGTCGCCTACGCGCTGCCCATCGTGGACCCGGACGCCCCACGGCCCC
Organism: Streptomyces sp. NPDC000348; assembly: GCF_042898795.1. Taxonomy (NCBI): domain Bacteria; kingdom Bacillati; phylum Actinomycetota; class Actinomycetes; order Kitasatosporales; family Streptomycetaceae; genus Streptomyces; species Streptomyces sp. NPDC000348. Next base: position 650,452 of record NZ_JBIAZD010000002.1, on the reverse strand, counting down.
TGCTGACCGCCTGCCACGCCGTGAACTGGGGGGTCTGGGGCGCCTTCGCCGTCGACTACGCCGTCCGGCTGTGGCTGAGCGAGGACAGGACGCGCTTCGTGCGGGCGAACCCGCTGGCGCTGCTCGCGGTCGTCCTGCCCCTGGTGCAGCCGCTGCGGCTGCTGCGCCTGGTGTCGCTGCTGCTGCTCGCCGGGCAGCGGGCGCGGCTGGCGTCGCAGATCCGGGTCACGACGTACGTCGCCGGCTGCTGTCTGGGGCTGCTGGTGTTCGGCGCGCTGGCCGTGCTGGAGGTGGAGCGGGGCCGGCCGGGGGCGTCCATCCACACGCTCGAGGACGCGGTGTGGTGGGCGTTCACGACGATGACCACCGTGGGGTACGGCGACATGGCGCCGACCACCGGATGGGGGCGGATGCTCGCGATCGGGCTGATGCTCTCCGGCATCGCGCTGCTCGGTGTCGTCACCGCCAACATCGCGGCCTGGTTCATCTCCCGGTTCGAGATGGACGACGAGGAGGAGCGCCGGCAGACGGCGGCCATCCGGGCGCTGACGGAGGAGGTGCGGGCCCTGCGCGGGGAGGTCGCGGCGCTGCGGGGGTCCGCGGCGGACCGGGATCAGGTGACCGGGGTACCGCGCGGACCGGCATGAGCGAGGGCCCCCGGCGCCCCACCGGGGACCCTCGCCGGTGCCCGGGTCAGAACATGCCGTACCCGGGGGCCGCCCCGGCCAGCCAGATGAGGGCCAGGAGCGTGTCGATGGCGCCCAGGACCAGGGCGACCAAGGCCGGTACCGGGCGGGAGCCCGCCCAGGTGCCGCCCATGGCGAGCCAGCCGCAGACGATCGCCACCGGGCCGAGGATGATCCCCAGCACGAAGAAACCGGCGACCGCGCAGATGACTCCGACGACTCCGAGCGTCGCGCGATCCGGCCCGGACCGTGACCACGTCCGGCCACGCGTGCGGGGGTGCCTGCGCGTTCCGTGTCCGAAGCTCGCCATCATCAACTCCCTCAAGGGATTGGTTGTTGTGGCGGGTACCCCCGCTTCGGCGGTGAATTCACCCCGTACGGAACGCGGAAGGGGCCGCCGTACGCGCGCCGCTCCCCTCCAGCGGCGCGCGTGCGGAGCGACCCCGGTCCCACGGTCCGTCAGATGTGACCGACGCCCGCGCCCGCCTCCGCGTTCTCACCGCGCTTGGTGAGGAAGGCGACCAGCACCGCCACGGCGGCGACTCCGGCGGCGACCAGGGACGCCAGGCTCATGCCGGAGATGAAGGTGTCGTGCGCGACGTCGGTGATCTTCGCGGCGATCTCCGGCGGGGTGCCCTCGGCCACCGGGGCCACACCGACCTGCACGGCCTCGGATGCCTGTCCGGCCTGTTCCGGGGTGAGCGGCGGGAGTCCGGCCTTCGTCCAGTTGCCCTCGAGGTCGCCGTCGACCTTGGAGGCCATCACGGCGCCGAGCACGGCCGTGCCGAGGCTGCCGCCGATCTGCATGGCGGCCTGCTGGAGACCACCGGCGACACCGGAGAGTTCGAGCGGCGCGTTGCCCACGATGACCTCGGTGGCGCCGACCATGACCGGAGCGAGGCCGAAACCGAGGAGGGCGAACCAGAGCGACATCGCGGCGCTGCCGGTGTCCGTCTCCAGCGTCGACATGCCGTACATGGCGAGCGCGGTGAACGCCATGCCGCCGGCGAGCGGGATGCGCGGGCCGACCTTGGTGATCATCACTCCGGCCAGCGGCGAGCCGACGATCATCATGCCGGTGAGCGGGAGCAGGTGCAGGCCGGCGTCGATCGGGCTCATGCCGTGCACGTTCTGCAGGTAGAAGGTGACGAAGAACAGGCCGCCCATGAAGGCGATGGCCATCAGGACCATCAGCACGACACCCGCGGAGAGCGGGACGGAGCGGAACAGGGCCAGCGGGATCAAGGGCTCCTTGACCTTCGTCTCCCAGAAGGCGAAGAGCAGGAAGCCGAGCACCGAGGCGGCGATGAACCCCCAGGTCTTGCCGTCGCCCCAGCCCCACTCCGGAGCCTTGATCAGCGCCCAGACGAGGCAGAACATCGCGGCCGACAGCAGGGCTATGCCGAGCAGGTCGAAGGAGCGCGGGGCGTTCTCCGCGCGGTGGTCGAGCAGGATCCACACACCGAGCGCGACGGCGAGGACGCCGACCGGCACGTTGATGAAGAACACCGACTGCCAGTTGACGTGCTCGACGAGGACGCCGCCGAGGATCGGGCCGCCCGCGGTGGAGGCGCCGATGACCATGCCCCAGATGCCGATGGCCATGTTGAGCTTCTCGGCCGGGAACGTGGCCCGCAGCAGACCCAGCGCGGCCGGCATCAGCAGCGCGCCGAACAGACCCTGGAAGACCCGGAAGGTGACGACCAGCGCGATGCTGTCGGACAGGCCGATGGCCCCCGACGCGGCGGCGAAGCCGACGACACCGATGAGGAAGGTCTGGCGGTGGCCGAAGCGGTCACCGAGCTTGCCCGCGGTGATCAGGCAGACCGCGAGGGCGAGGAAGTAGGCGTTGGTGATCCACTGGAGCTCCGACAGCGAGGCGCCCAGGTCGTCGCCGATGGCCGGGTTGGCGATGGCCACGATGGTGCCGTCGAGGGCCACCATCATGACGCCCACGGCGACGGTGATGAGGGTGAACCAGGGGTGCCCGCGCAGCCCCTTGCCCGGGGTCCCGTCCGACGGGGCGGCCGGCGTGCCGTCCCCCGGCCCCGTCGTGTCGATGGTGGTCTGACTAGTCATGCGTTCGAGGCTAGTGACAGCCACTGACAATTGACAAACCAATTCACCAGTCGGTAACTGACACGACATGCGCATATAGCCTGAACTGGGGGAACGGTTCGAGGAGGAGCGATGGAGACGGTCGGGACCGCCGTGGGCGCAGCGCCGCGGCCGGGCCTGCGGGAGCGCAAGAAGCGGCGCACCCGGGACGCGCTGGTCCGGGCCGCGCTGGAGCTGATCGCCGCGCGCGGGTACGAGGGGACGACCGTCGACGACATCGCCGCGGCCGTCGACGTCTCGCAGCGCACCTTCTTCCGTTACTTCGCCAGCAAGGAGGAGGTGGCGTTCTTCGTCCCCCGGCTCGCGGAGTCGCGCGTCGTCGGGGCCGTGCGCGCACGTCCGCCGGGCGAGGCGCCGCTGGAGGCGCTGCGCCGGGGCGTGCTGGACAGCTGGGACGACATCGACGCGGCCGTCGAGCAGCTCGTCCCGCTGGAGCTGCACCTGCGCGTCTACCGGGTGATCGAGTCGACGCCCGCCCTGCTCGCCGCCCATCTGCGCCGTGCGACGGAGCTGGAGGAGGAGCTGGCGCGCGTCATCGCCGACCGCGAGGGGCTCGACGTGGACGCCGACCCCCGGCCGAGGATCCTGGTGGCCGCCTTCGGCGGGGTGGTCCGGGTGGCGGAGCGGCGCTGGTCCGCCGGGGACGACGTCAGCTCGGCGGCCATGCGGGACCTGATGGCGGCCTGTCTGGACCAGGTGGGTCCGGCGCTCGCGGGGAACTGGCGTACGGATCGATCCCCGAATCGGCACAACGAAACGTGATACCGGTCACTTGATTCACGCGAGACACTCCCGTTCTCCTAGTGTGTCCTTTCAGTGACTTCCTTCGACACCTCCCCGCAATCGAACGTCTGGCGCGCGTTGCTCGCGCTCGCCGTCGTCTTCGTGATGCTGGCGACCACGGGCTGGACGGCTCTGCGCCATCAGCGCCATCCCGCCCCGCTCGAGGCGTCGCTCGACGCCTGGGAGCACGGCCGGATCGCCGGCCACCGGCTGCCGGACCCGCAGTCGGCGCCGACGCGGCTGGCCCGGTTCTTCGCCTCCCTCACCGAGGGGCAGCGCGCGGGTCTCGCCCGCCGCTATCCGCTCGCGGTCGGCAACATGAACGGCGCACCGGTCCAGCTCCGCTACCGCGCCAACCGCATCGCGCTGGGGCAGGCCCGCGAGGTCGAACTCGAGCGCGTGCACGACGAACGCCTCACCGCCTCGGGCCAGCGGCAGGCGACGCGCCGGATGGACCGCTTCGAGGCGCTGATGCGCCCCGGCCGGCACATCCTCGCCTTCGACCCGTCGGGCTCAGGGCGGGTCGCCGAGGTCTTCGGCGACCTGCGCGGGGCCGAGCGGATCTCGGTCGTCGTCCCCGGCGTCGACACCGACCTGCTCACCTTCCAGCGCACCCGGCGCACGTACGCGGCCCCCGTCGGCATGGCGAAGTCCCTGTACGCGGCCGAACGCGACGCCGCCCCCTCGACCCGGACCGCCGTGATCGCCTGGGCCGACTACACCGCCCCCAGCGGGGTCGGCATGGACGCGGCCACGGCGATGCGCGCCGAGGACGGCGCGCTGCGGCTGGACGCGCTGGTGCGCGGGCTGCCCGGGATCGCCCCGGTCTCGCTGTTCTGCCACAGCTACGGCTCCGTGGTGTGCGGCGTCGCCGCGCACAGGCTGCCGGACCGGGTGGCCGACATCGCGGTGGCCGGCAGCCCCGGCATGCGGGCGGACAAGGCGTCCCACCTGCGCACCACCGCCCGGGTGTGGGCGATGCGGGACGCCGACGACTGGATCCAGGACGTGCCGTACCTGGAGCTCGGCGGTCTGGGGCACGGGGCCGACCCGGTGGCGGCGGGATTCGGCGCGCGGGTGCTGTCGGCGCGGGAGGCGAAGGGCCACGCCGGGTACTTCGAACCGGGCACGGAGAGTCTGCGGAACTTCGCCGAGATCGGTGTTGGCGCATACCGCGCGGTGTCCTGCGCGGACGAGGACGACGTGTGCCGGGCGGGTTTGTCCGGTACGACCACTACCGGACGCGCGTAGAGGCGGAGATACTGCGGTATGCGTGGGGAGGGGACTGAGGAGCTCGTGCCGCATACGATGAGCCGCATGGGTGATGTACTGGCCGGATTTCATGCCGCCTGGGAGTTCGAGTCCGACTCCGTGCTCATCCGTTACGAACGGGGGATTCGAACACCCAAGCTGTTCCAGGCACTCGGGGAGCGGCGCGTTCCGCTGGAGGCGATCGAGGGGGTGACCCTCACGCCCGGGAAGCGCGGGACCGTGGTCCTGCGGATCGAGCCCCGGCCCGGAGCCGATCCGCTGATGGAGGCCGCCTCCGGGCAGTTGAAGGAGAGCAGCGACCCCTACCGGCTGGTGCTGCCCGCCGAACGCGAGACGCTCGCCGAGTACTACGCCGACGAACTGCGCGCGCAGCTCACCGAGTCCGGGCCCGCCGAACGCCACCTGGTGGCCGCCCCCGAGGTGCCGCTGCAGTTCAAGGCGTACGACGGGAAGGCGACCTTCGACGGTACGGCGGTGTCGTTCCGGTGGTTCTGGACGGGGGCCTCGTCGGCGAAGTGGAAGGCCGGTGACCAGCGTTTCCCGGTCGGTGAGTTGAGCGGGGTGGAGTGGCGGTCGCCGGAGGTGTTCGAGGGGCATCTGCGGCTGCTGCGGCGGGAGGCGGGGCCGACGGTGCAGCCGGACCAGGATCCGGCCGCCGTGGTGTTCGGGCTGGGGTACGGGCCCGTGCACGAGTCCCTGCCGTTCGCCGCCGCCGTGCTGGCGGCGGTGCGCAGCTGTGCGCCGGTGCCGGCGGTGTCCACGGCGCGTGCGCGCCGTGACCCCGCGGACATCGCCGACCGGATCCGGCATCTCGGGGAGCTGCATCAGGCGGGGCTGGTGACGGACGAGGAGTTCTCCGTGAAGAAGGCGGAGTTGCTCGCGGAGCTCTAGCGTCCGCCGGGGGCGGTCGCCGTCCGGCCGCGGGCCGTCCGGGGCCGGTCGCGCCCGCGCGGCGGAGCCGCATGGTGATACGGCCCCGCGCCCCTGGGTGGGTCGTCCTACTCCCTGCCCGCGGAGGTGAACGTCATGTCCGCGTAGCGGGTGCCCGCCACCTGGGCCGCGATCGGGTCCAGCAGGGCCAGTTCCCCGTCGGTCAGGGTGATGCGGGTCGCCGCCGTGTTCTCCTCCACCCTGGCCGGCCTGCGGGTGCCCGGGATGGGGACGACCGGGAGGCCGTGGACCGCGGACCGCTGGTGGACCCAGGCCAGGGCGATCTGGCCGGGGGTGGCGCCGTGGGCCTCGGCCACGGAGCGGACCGGCTCCAGGAGGGCCGCGTTGGCCGCCGCGTTGCCGCCCGTGAAACGGGGTTGTTGGCGGCGGAAGTCGTCGGCCGTGAGGTCCTGGTCGGCGTCGACGAAGGAACCCGTGAGGAAGCCGCGGCCGAGCGGCGAGTACGGCACCACGGTCACGCCCAGTTCGCGCGCGGCCGGTACCACCCTCGCCTCGATGTCCCGGCTGAACAGCGACCACTCCGACTGCACGGCGGCGATCGGGTGCACGGCGTGCGCGGCGCGCAGTTCGCCGGCCGTGACCTCGCTCAGGCCCAGCTGCTTGACCTTCCCCTCGCGCACCAGCTCGGCCATGACGCCGACGGTCTCCTCGATCGGCACGTTCACGTCGCGCCGGTGCATGTAGTAGAGGTCGATCACGTCGACGTCCAGGCGCTTCAGGCTCGCCTCGACGGCCTCACGGACGTACGGCGCGTCGTTGCGGATGATCCGCCGGGTCGGGTCGTCCGGCGGGATCGACAGGGCGAACTTGGTGGCGATGGTCACCTCGTCCCGGTGCGCCTTGAAGAACGGAGCGAGGAACCGCTCGTTGTCGCCCGCGCCGTACGCGTCCGCCGTGTCGTACAGCGTGACGCCGAGTTCCAGGGCCCGCTCCAGGGTCGCCCGGGAGGCGTCCGCGTCCACGGGGCCGTAGGCGAAGCTCATGCCCATGCAGCCGAGGCCCTGCACGCCCACCGGGGGGCCGCCCTCGCCCAGCGCGGCCGTGCCGATCCTGCTGGTGTCGGTCATCGTGTCCTCTCCGACGCCAGGGCGCGCCCGGCGTCCGCGTAGAAACCGATCTTGCGGTCGAGCACGGCGAGCGTGCCCTGGAGTTCGGCGATCCGGGACAGTACGTCCTCGCGGGTCCGCCGGAGCAGCTCGAAACGCTCGGTGTACGTGTGGTCGCCCGCGCGGACCAGCTCCGCGTACCGCACCATGTCCGCGACCGGCATCCCGGTCAGGCGGAGCTTGCCGACGAGGGCGAGCCAGTCGAGGTCGCGGTTACTGTAGCGCCGCTGCCCGGTGTGGGACCGGTCGATGTGCGGCATCAGCCCGATGCGCTCGTACCAGCGCAGGGTGTGCGCCGTCAGCCCGGTGAGGGCGACGACCTCGCTGATCGTGTACGTGTCCTCGCCGTCCGGCCGACGGTTCCCCTGCGGCGGTCCGGCGCAGGTGTCGGTTGTGGTACCCGTGGTCTCCATCACCGTCATGACCTCCACGCTAGATCCCTGGAGCGCACTCCAGGCAAGCGGCGCCGCAAGAAATGAGCGGGACGTGGGAGCCCGCGGCCGATTGGCGTGCGGGCATGACGACCTCTGTACGCCGGGCGACGCCGAAGGCGCGGAGGACCCCCTGCCGGAGCCGGCCCGCCGAGCGCTTAGGCTCGACGGCATGTCGCTGAAGAGCCTCGCGCTGATCGAGAACTGGCCGGTTCCCACCGCCGCGGCGGGTGTCGTACGGGCGGACGGCACCGTCCTGGGCACGCACGGCCCGGCCGGCCACCGCTTCCCGCTGGCCTCGGTCACCAAGCCGCTCGCGGCGTACGCGGTGCTCGTGGCGTACGAGGAGGGCGCGATCGAGCTGGACGAACCGGCGGGCCCGGAGGGCTCGACGGTCCGGCACCTGCTCGCGCACACCTCGGGGCTGGCCTTCGACGAGCACCGGGCGACCTCGGCGCCGGGTGAGCGGCGGCTGTACTCGAACGCCGGGTTCGAGCAGCTCGGGGACCACGTCGCGAAGGCGACGGAGATCCCGTTCGCGGAGTACCTGCGGCAGGCGGTGCTGGAGCCGCTGGGGATGACGTCGACCTCGCTGGAGGGCTCCCCGGCGAAGGACGCCGTCTCCACGGTGGACGACCTGCTGCGGTTCGCCGCCGAGGTGCAGGCCCCGCGCCTCCTCGACCCCCGCACGGTCGCCGCGGCGATGACGGTCCAGTACCCCGGCACCAAGGGCGTCCTGCCGGGCTACGGCCACCAGAACCCCAACGACTGGGGCCTCGGCTTCGAGATCCGCACCTCCAAGTCCCCGCACTGGACGGGCGCGTCGTCCTCCCCGCGCACCTTCGGCCACTTCGGCCAGTCGGGCACGTTCCTGTGGATCGACCCGGACGCGGGCGCGGCCTGCGCGGCCCTGACGGACCGCGCCTTCGGCCCCTGGGCGATCGAGGCGTGGCCGCCGCTCACGGACGCGGTGCTGGCGGAGCTGCGCGGCTGAGTCCGGCCTCGAACCACACCGTCTTGCCCCGTCCGTCGGGGCGGACGGTGACGCCCCACCGGTCGGTGACCGCGTCCACGATCACCAGCCCGCGCCCTCCCTCGCCGAGCCCTCCGCCGACGGCCGGCGCGGGCAGCTCGGGGCAGTCGTCCGCGACCTCCACCCGCACTCCGCCGGGCCGGAGCAGGAAGCAGATGCGACAGCGGCGTCCGGGGACGTGCCGTACGACGTTGGCGACCAGCTCGGTGAGGGCCAGCTCGGCGGCGTCGGTCACGTCGGCCAGCCCCGAGCCGACGAGGTACAGCCGCAGGATGCGGCGCAGATGCCGGGCCGAGTGCTCCCCCATGGCGAACTCGGCGTGATACTCGCTGGGGATGTCCGCCGCCCGCGGACCGGTTATGTGATTCACACCACGATGCCGCAACGCTGCGCTCACGCTCGACCACGGAACGAAACGAACGCCGTGGGGCGTTCAAGTGAGGTGCCGCCGTGGTCCACATTCAGTCACTCGACCCCACCGCTTCCCCGCTCGACCTGCTGGTCACTGAGCGGATCTTCGGCCCGCTCGGCGCGGCCGTCCAGGCCACCCGCTTCGTCGTTCTGGCCACGCATCCCACTCTGCGGGAGGATTCCGACCGCATCGATGACGCCGAGGAGGCACTCGATGACGGTGTCGCCGTCGATGATCCACGGGTGGCTCAAGTGGCCTTCGAACGGCACGCCTTCGAAAGCGCCCTGCAGGCCGTCATCGAGGAATCCGGCCTGGGTAAGGACGACGATGCCCTCTTCGACGCCTGGGACACTTTGCACCCTGCCACCGCCGATGACGGCGAGAGCGAGGCCGACCTCGGCTCTGGCAGGCGGGAGGCCGACTCCATGAGCGTGTTCGAAGCCACCGGCAAGATGCCCTACGACTTCTCCCCGGCCCGCCTGCGCTGTATGGAACTGGCGGAAGAACTATCCGCCCAAGACTCACCCGCTACCTAAAACACGGCCTGGGGGAACCGCGATGGAAAGGAACCGGACCGATCGACGTCACCGGTCTTCCGGCCAAGACGGTCTCTCTCCATCCGCCGCCGGCAACCTTCACCCTCATGGCCCTGAGCCGGGCCGAACGCAACGCCTCCTGCGCCGAAGTCCACCTGGCCTCCGTACTTTCGCCCCGCCCGGCGTCCACCAGCCGCGTCCCAAGGTCCTCAGACGGAACGCCCCGCAGAACTCGACCCGTTGAGGCCCCGGCGACCCGCCGGGCGGGCCCCCGCTAAACGGCCCGCATCTCCCACAGCAGCAGCTCCGCCGGTGCGGTCGCGGCGGCCGCCTCCACGTCCTTCGGGTCCGTGAGGCGGGCCGCGTCGCCCGGGCGCAGTTCCTCGCCGGCCAGGCGGACGGCGCCGCGGACGACGTGGACGTACACGTACGCGGCGTCGGGTACGGCCGTCCGCTCCCCCGCCCCCAGCCGGCGTACGTGGAGCGTCGCGCCCGCCTCCGGGAGGGCGTACGGGGTGGAGTCGGCCACGCCGCGGACGACCTCGTAGGACGGGTCGCCGCCGGACTCCAGCGGGGCCAGCCACATCTGGAGGAAGGTGAGGGGGGCGGAGCCCGCGTTGCGTTCCACGTGGCGGACGCCCGACGCGGCGCTCAGGCGCTGGACGTCGCCGGGGCGGATCACCGTCTCCCGGCCCGTGGAGTCCCGGTGGGTCAGCTCGCCCTCCACCACCCAGGTCACGATCTCGGTGTGGCTGTGCGGATGCTCGTCGAAGCCGGCGCCGGGGGCCAGCCGCTCCTCGTTGCAGGCGATCAGCGCGCCGAAGCGGAGGTTGTCCGGGTCGTAGTGGGGGCCGAAGGAGAAGGCGTGCCGGGTCTCGATCCCGGCCGCCGGATCACCGCCCTGGTAGCGCTCGTGCGCGCGCCGTACGTCCGTCACACGGTCCACCGTAGACCCGGCGACACGCGCGGCCGTACCGATAAGGCAGTCTTGTGCCCGTGCCCGAACCCGAAACCAGCACCCCCGAATCCGCAGCGCGCCCCGCCCATCCGCACACCGCGACGTTGCGACGGCTGGAGAAGTCGTCCGGCAGCCTCGCCGCGCAGGCGATCACGCGGATGGACGAGACGCTGCCCTGGTACCGGGCCATGCCCCCGGAGAACCGTTCCTGGATCGGTCTGGTCGCCCAGGCGGGCATCGCCGCCTTCACCGAGTGGTTCCGGCACCCCGACGCCCCGCAGGCCATCTCCACCGATGTCTTCGGCACCGCACCGCGCGAGCTGACCCGGGCCATCACGCTGCGGCAGACCGTGGAGATGGTGCGCACCACCATCGAGGTCATGGAGTCCGCCATCGACGAGGTGGCGGCGCCCGGCGACGAGAGCGTGCTGCGCGAGGCGCTGCTGGTGTACGCGCGGGAGATCGCCTTCGCCACGGCCCAGGTGTACGCCCAGGCCGCGGAGGCACGGGGTGCCTGGGACGCGCGGCTGGAGTCACTGGTGGTGAACGCGGTGCTCAGCGGCGAGGCCGACGAGGGGGCCGTGTCGCGGGCCGCCGCCCTGGGGTGGAACTCGCCCGAGCACGTGTGCGTGGTGCTGGGCACCGCGCCCGACGGGGACTCCGAGCTGACCGTGGAGGCCATCCGGCGGGCCGCCCGGCACGCCAAGCTCCAGGTGCTGACCGGGGTGCTCGGCAACCGGCTGGTGGTGATCGCGGGCGGCAGCGACAACCCGCTGGCCGTCGCCAAGTCGCTGATCGGACCGTACGCGGCGGGGCCGGTGGTGGCGGGCCCGGTGGTGCCGGACCTGCTGGCCGCGACCAGGTCCGCGCAGGCCGCCGCGGCGGGCCTCAAGGCGTGTTCCGCCTGGCAGGACGCCCCGCGCCCGGTGCTGGCGGACGACCTGCTGCCGGAGCGGGCGATCGCCTCGGACCCCTCGGCCCGTGAGCAGTTGGTGGAGGAGATCTACAGACCGCTGGAGGAGGCCGGGGCCGCACTGCTGGAGACGCTCAGTGTCTACCTGGAGCAGGCGAGCAGCCTGGAGGGCGCGGCGCGGATGCTGTTCGTTCACCCCAACACCGTGCGTTACCGGCTCCGACGTGTGACTGACGTCACCGGATGGTCACCCTCCGATGTACGCTCTGCGTTCACGCTGCGGATCGCACTGATCCTGGGGCGTCTGGCTGATGGCGATCCTCATCCTTGACCTTTTGTCGGGGCCCCACAAAACCGCCTGCTGTTCTTCGTCCTTGTCCCCACGGGCGGCCGTGGCCGTCCCCAAGAGAGAGTGTGAGAGTGCTCGTACTCGTCGCTCCTGGCCAGGGTGCCCAGACTCCCGGCTTTCTGACTGAATGGCTCGACCTTCCCGGTGCCGGGGACCGCGTCGCCGCGTGGTCCGACGCCATCGGGCTCGACCTCGTCCACTACGGCACGAAGGCCGACGCGGACGCGATCCGCGACACGGCCGTCGCCCAGCCGCTGCTGGTCGCGGCCGGGCTGCTGTCCGCCGCGGCACTCGGTGACATCCGGCCGGGCGCGGTCGCCGGCCACAGCGTCGGTGAGATCACCGCCGCCGCCCTCGCGGGCGTCCTCGACGACACCGCCGCGCTCTCGCTGGTCCGCAAGCGGGGTCTGGCCATGGCCGACGCCGCCGCGATCACCGAGACCGGTATGGCGGCGCTGCTCGGCGGCGACCCCGAGGCGACCGTGGCGCACCTGGAGAAGCTGGGCCTGACCCCGGCGAACATCAACGGGGCGGGCCAGATCGTCGCGGCCGGCACCAAGGAGCAGCTCGCCGCGCTGGAGGCGGACAAGCCCGAGGGCGTGCGCCGGGTCGTCATGCTCCAGGTCGCCGGCGCCTTCCACACCCACCACATGGGCCCCGCGGTCGACACGCTGGCGAAGGCCGCCGAGGCCCTGACGCCGGGCGACCCGCGGGTCACCTACGTGTCGAACAAGGACGGCAGGGCGGTCGCGACCGGCGCCGAGGTGCTGCAGCGCCTGGTCGGTCAGGTCGCCAACCCGGTCCGCTGGGACCTGTGCATGGAGACCTTCAAGGAGCTCGGCGTCACCGCCCTCCTGGAGGTCTGCCCCGGAGGCACGCTGACCGGCCTGGCCAAGCGCGCCCTGCCCGGCGTCAAGACGCTGGCGCTGAAGACCCCCGCCGACCTCGACGCGGCCCGCGAGCTCGTCGCCGAGCACGCCTGACGTCCCCTAAGGAGCCGACCCGCATGGCGAAGATCAAGCCCAGCAAGGGCGCCCCGTACGCGCGCATCCTCGGCGTGGGCGGCTACCGGCCCACGCGGGTCGTGCCGAACGAGGTGATCCTGGAGACGATCGACTCGTCCGACGAGTGGATCCGCTCGCGCTCCGGGATCGAGACCCGGCACTGGGCGTCTCCCGAGGAGACCGTCGCGGCGATGTCCGTCGAGGCGTCCGGCAAGGCGATCGCGGACGCCGGGATCGACGCCTCGCGGATCGGCGCCGTCGTCGTCTCGACCGTCTCGCACTTCAGCCAGACCCCGGCCATCGCGACCGAGATCGCCGACAAGCTGGGCACGGACAAGGCCGCCGCCTTCGACATCTCGGCCGGCTGCGCGGGCTTCGGCTACGGGCTGACGCTGGCCAAGGGCATGGTCGTCGAGGGCTCGGCGGAGTACGTGCTCGTCATCGGCGTGGAGCGGCTGAGCGACCTGACCGACCTGGAGGACCGGGCCACGGCCTTCCTGTTCGGCGACGGCGCGGGCGCGGTGATCGTGGGCCCCTCCCGGGAGCCCGCGATCGGCCCGACCGTGTGGGGCTCGGAGGGCGACAAGTCCGAGACCATCAAGCAGACCGTGCCGTGGACGGACTACCGCGACGGGACCGTCGAGAAGTTCCCCGCGATCACGCAGGAAGGCCAGGCGGTCTTCCGCTGGGCCGTGTTCGAGATGGCGAAGGTCGCCCAGCAGGCGCTGGACGCGGCCGGGATCACCGCGGACGAACTGGACGTCTTCATCCCGCACCAGGCCAACGTGCGGATCATCGACTCGATGGTGAAGACCCTGAAACTGCCGGAGCACGTCACGGTCGCCCGTGACATCCGCACCACCGGCAACACCTCGGCCGCCTCGATCCCGCTCGCGATGGAGCGGCTCCTGGCGACCGGCGAGGCGAAGAGCGGCGACACCGCGCTCGTCATCGGCTTCGGGGCGGGTCTCGTCTACGCCGCTACGGTCGTTACCCTCCCCTAGGCACTCCGTGCCGGATCATGCGTCCGGTACGCGGGGAACCACCACCACATCCTCTGGAAACACAACGAAGGAGCGCCATCATGGCCGCCACTCAGGAAGAGATCGTCGCCGGTCTCGCGGAGATCGTGAACGAGATCGCCGGCATCCCGGTTGAGGACGTCCAGCTGGACAAGTCCTTCACCGACGACCTGGACGTCGACTCGCTGTCCATGGTCGAGGTCGTCGTCGCCGCCGAAGAGCGCTTCGACGTCAAGATCCCGGACGACGACGTCAAGAACCTCAAGACGGTCGGCGACGCGACCGACTACATCCTCAAGCACCAGGCCTGAGCCCTGCCGGGCCTTCCGTCCGTACGGAAGGCCCGGGGGCCGGGAGCCCCGGCCCCGCCACCCGGCGGTGGCGCCGTACGAATCCTCGTAATCCGTTGGAGAAAGAATTCCGATGAGCCCGACCAATCGCACCGTGGTCGTCACCGGTATCGGCGCAACCACACCGCTGGGTGGCGACGCAGCCTCGACCTGGGAGGGACTGGTCGCCGGACGTTCCGGCGTCAAGGCCCTCACGGAGGAGTGGGCCGCCGAGCAGGCGGTCCGTATCGCGGCCCGGGTGGCCGTGGAGCCCACCGAGGTCATCCCCCGGCCGCAGGCCCGCCGTCTGGACCGCTCGGCGCAGTTCGCGCTGATCGCGGCCAAGGAGGCGTGGGCCGACGCCGGCTTCGAAGCCAGGGCCGGCGAGGACCCGAACGTCGACCCGGACCGGCTCGGCGCGGTCATCGCCTCCGGCATCGGCGGTGTGACGACCCTGCTGGACCAGCACGACGTGCTGAAGGAGAAGGGCGTACGCCGCGTCTCCCCGCACACCGTCCCCATGCTGATGCCGAACGGCCCGTCCGCGAACGTGGGTCTCGCGGTGGGCGCCCGCGCCGGTGTGCACACCCCGGTCTCCGCGTGCGCGTCGGGTGCCGAGGCCATCGGTTACGGCATCGAGATGATCCGCACCGGCCGTGCCGACGTCGTCGTCGCGGGCGGCACGGAGGCGGCGATCCACCCGCTGCCGATCGCCGCGTTCGGCAACATGATGGCGATGTCCAAGAACAACGACGACCCCGAGGGCGCCTCGCGCCCCTACGACATGGCCCGTGACGGCTTCGTCATGGGCGAGGGCGCGGGCGTCGTCGTCCTGGAGTCCGCCGAGCACGCCGCCGCGCGCGGCGCCCGCGTGTACGCGGAGGCGGTCGGTCAGGGCATCTCGGCCGACGCGCACGACATCGTGCAGCCCGAGCCGGAGGGGCGGGGCATCTCGCACGCCCTGCAGAACCTGCTGGAGCGGACGGACCTGGATCCGGCCGAGATCGTGCACGTCAACGCGCACGCGACGTCCACCCCTGCGGGGGACGTCGCGGAGCTGAAGGCGCTGCGGAAGGTGTTCGGGGACCACGCGGACCACTTCGCGGTCTCCGCGACGAAGTCGATGACCGGGCACCTGCTCGGCGGGGCGGGTGGTGTGGAGTCGGTGGCCACCGTGCTCGCGCTGTACCACCGGGTGGCTCCGCCGACCATCAATGTCGAGAACCTCGACCCCGAGGCCGAGGCGAACGCGGACGTGGTCCGGGGTGAGGCGCGGAAGCTGCCCGTGGACGGGCGGATCGCCGCGCTGAACGACTCGTTCGGGTTCGGTGGGCACAACGTGGTGCTGGCGTTCCGGTCCGTGTGACACGGGCGTCGGCGGGATGAAGGGCTTCCACCTTCGGGTGGGGGCCCTTTTCCGTGCGTCGCCGCCGGGGTGGGTGTGCCGGGAGTTTCTTCGCCCCCTCCGCCCTCACCCGTCCCGTCCTCAAGGGGCTCCGCCCCTTCGACCCCGGGGGGATCGGTCGGGTGCGGGTCCGTGGGGGCTGGTCGCGCCCGCGCGGCGGAGCCGCATGCCGGCACAGCCCCGCGCCCCTTTCGGGGCGCGTTTTCGCTAGACCACCTGGTGGAGCCAGCGGACCGGGGCGCCCTCGCCCGCGTAGCGGAAGGGTTCCAGTTCGTCGTCCCAGGGCTTGCCGAGGAGTCGGGCGATCTCCGATTCGAGGTCGGTCTCCTCGGTCCGGGAACGGACCAGGGCGGCGCGGAGGCGGTCCTCGGGGATGAGGATGTCGCCGTGGATGCCGGTGACGGCGTGGAAGATGCCCAGGTCGGGGGTGCAGCTGTAGCGCTCGCCCTCGGCGGCGGGGCAGGGTTCCGAGGTGACCTCGAAGCGCAGCATCTGCCAGCCGCGCAGCGCCGAGGCGAGTTGGGAGGCGGTGCCGGCCTGGCCCTGCCAGGAGAACTCCGAGCGCCAGGTGCCGGGGGCGGCGGGCTGGCGGATCCAGTCCAGGCTGACGCGCGTGCCGAGCACCCCGGCGATGGCCCACTCGACGTGCGGGCACAACGCGCGCGGCGCGGAGTGCACGTACAGAACTCCACGGGTCGTCACCGGAACCTCCGGGCTGAGCGGGTCGTCTTGGAACGGACGGAACGGCCGCGGCCCGGGCGGACCACGTTGATGGCGAGGCTACCGTGCGACGGCGCAAGGAGTGTGACGTACCGTCGGTCCCGGTGCCGGGAAACCTGCCTCATTCACCCGGCAGGACGCCTGTACGGGTGGGGGTGGGAACCCCCGTACGTTGTCATGGGCGGGGGACGGACCGGTCACGACGCGCGGGGAGGCCACGGATGGAGCAGGCGACACGGAGGCGCGGGCGCCGTGCACGGGCCGTGCTCGCCGTGGTGACGGCCGCCGTGCTGGGCGTGGCCGGCTGCGACGCCGTCGGCGGTGACTCCCCCGCCCCGTCGGGGATGGGGGCCCGGAAGGGGCGGCCGTCCCCGAAGCCCACGCCCGTGTGGGACACCCGCCCGGACTCGGTCGCCGCCGTGGGGGACTCCATCACACGCGGCTTCGACGCGTGCGCGGTGCTGACGGACTGCCCCGAGGTGTCGTGGGCGACGGGGGACAGCGCGGAGGTCGACAGCCTCGCCGTGCGGCTGCTGGGGCGGGCGGGGGCGGCCGAGCGGAGCTGGAACCACTCGGTGACCGGGGCCCGGATGGCGGATCTGCCGGGGCAGATGGCGCGGGCGGTGCGGCGGAGCCCGGAGCTGGTGGCGGTGATGGCCGGGGCGAACGACGCCTGCCGGGAGACCACGTCGGCGATGACGCCGGTGGCGGACTTCCGCGCCGACTTCGAGGAGGCGATGCGCACGCTGCGCCGGGCACTGCCCAAGGCGCAGGTGTACGTGGCGAGCGTGCCGGACCTGATGCGGCTCTGGTCGCAGGGGCGGACCAATCCGCTGGGCAAGCAGGTGTGGAAGCTGGGCATCTGCCCGTCGATGCTGGGCGACGCGGACGCCCTGGACGCGGCGGCGACGCTGCGGCGCGAGACGGTGCAGGACCGGGTGGAGGACTACAACGAGGTGCTCGCGGAGGTCTGCGCCGAGGACCGCCGCTGCCGCTCCGACGGCGGCGCGGTGTACGAGTACCGCTTCGGCACCGGCGAGCTGAGCCGCTGGGACTGGTTCCACCCCAGTGTCGACGGACAGGCCGAGCTGGCCGAGATCGCGTACCGGACGGTCACGGCGAAGCGGCCGTGACCTATTGTTTCGCACATGAACGAACTCTTCGGCACACTTTCCGACGGCACGCCGGTGCACCGCTGGACCTTGGAGCGGGCGGGCGTACGGGTCCGGATCCTGTCCTACGGCGGCATCGTGCAGGACGTCGAGGTGCCGGACCGGGACGGACGGACCGGGAGCGTGGTGCTGGGGTTCTCCGACCTGGACGGCTACCTCCGGCATCCGGACCCCTTCCTGGGCGCCCTGATCGGCCGGTACGCCAACCGGATCGGGGGCGCCCGCTTCTCCCTGGAGGGGCGCGAGCACACGCTCGCCGCGAACAACGGGCCGAACTCGCTGCACGGCGGTGAGCGGGGCTTCGACAAGCGGGTGTGGGACGTCCGCCCGGTGGCGCACGGCCTGCGGCTGTCCCTGGTCAGCGCGGACGGCGAGGAGGGCTTCCCGGGCCGCCTGGAGGTCTCCGTGACGTACACGCTGGACGAGCGGGGCGCGCTGGGGATCGCGTACGAGGCGGTGACGGACGCGCCGACGCACGTGAACCTGACGAACCACTCGTACTGGAACCTGGCCGGCTCGGGCAGCGCGGCCGGGCACGAGCTGCGGCTGGCGGCCTCCCGCCACACCCCGTCCGACGCGGACCTGATCCCGAGCGGTGAGCTCGCCGACGTCACCGGCACCCGCTTCGACTTCCGCGAGGCGCGCAGGGCCGGCACCGGGTACGACGACAACTTCGTGCTCGACAAGGGGGTGACGGCGGCTCCCGAGGAGGTCGCCGAGCTGTACGACCCGGCGTCGGGCCGGGTCCTGACGGTGGCGACCACCGAGCCCGGGATGCAGCTGTACACCGCGGACCACATCGGGGAGCCCTTCGCCCCCGGTGACGGCATCGCGCTGGAGACCCAGCACTTCCCCGACTCCCCGAACCGTCCGGAGTTCCCGAGCACGGTCCTGAGGCCGGGCGAGGTGTTCCGCTCCGAGACGGTGTACGGCTTCGGCGTGCGCTGACCCGGCCGGCCCGCGCACGCACAAGCCCCGGTCCGGGGTCAGGGTCCCGGACCGGGGCTGCTCATGCGGGTGCTTCCCGGATCCGACGTTAATCCCCGTCGTGCTCCGGCGGCCCTCCATCAGACTGCCCGCTTCAATCCCGTACGAACCTTTCACATCTCTTTTTCCGGGCCGGCCCCGTCACGGCCCCACCGCGGCCGCGCCCGAACACCCGCACCGTGGCGTGATCCACCGCGGTCAGGCGATACTGCGGCCTTCCGGCATCCCGTACCCCCACGACGACGGAAGGCCCAACCCCCTTGAGATCCGTACGTGTTCGCATCGGTGTCCTCGGTCTGGCCCTGCTGACCGGCCTCGCCGCCCCCACGACCGCGACCGCCGCCGAGCCGGCCCCCTCCCCCACCGTCGAGGAGCGCCGCCTGGACGGGGCCGTCCCGCAGGAGATACTCCGCCGCTCCGGATTCGCCGACGTGGCACCGGACTTCGCCCGTGCGCTCGACCGCGCGCACACCTACGCCCAGGCCCGCCGTGCCGTCGTGCGCGAGGGGGCGGAGCTGTGGCGCAGGGCCGTCGACCGGGCGCAGGGGCGCGGTCCGGCGGGTGGTGACCTCAGCCGGGACGACGACCGGCCGCTGTACTGGGCGCGGCTCGGGATGACCCGTGAACTGCGCACCTGGGAGCCGGGGTTCCGGCTGGACGAGGAGCGGCGGGCGCGGCTGCTCGACGAGTTGGAGCGGACCTCGCGCGGGCAGACCGCGATCCGCTATCCGCACGGCAGGGGCGTGAAGCGGATCCTGGTGACCGGTTTCGACCCGTTCACCCTGGACCGGGACATCCGTATCTCCAACCCGTCCGGTGCCGCGGCGCTCGCCCTGGACGGCACGGTGATCGAGACCGCGGACGGCCCGGCGCGCATCGAGACGGCCGTGTTCCCGGTGCGCTGGCGGGACTTCGCGCGGGGAACGGTGGAACGGGCGCTGCGGCCGCACCTGCCGGGGATCGACCTGTTCACCACCGTCAGCCAGGGCCGGGTGGGCCGTTTCGACGTCGAGCGGACCAACGGGGCGTGGCGGGGCGGCTTCGGGGACAACGAGAACACCGGCCGCACGGAGACGATCCCGGTCACCGACCCGGCCTCGCAGCCGCAGTGGACGTCCACGACGCTGCCGTACGCGCGGATCGTCGCCGCGGAGACCGGGCGGTTCCCGGTGTACGACAACACGGGCGTGACGGAGATCCCGGCGGGCGGCACCGAGCCGGTCGTACGGCCCCAGGGGCCGACGCCCGGCTCGACGGCGCGGGCCGGGGGCGGCGGGGACTACCTCTCCAACGAGATCGCCTACCGGGCGACGCTGCTCCGGGACCGGCTCGGGCTGCACGAGGAGCTGCCGGGCGGGCACGTGCACACGCCCGTCCTGCAGTTCGGCGCCGGGAACACCACCGAGGTCACCGACCCCGGGTTCGTGCGGAACCGGCTGGACATCATCGCGCAGGTGCGGTCGATCGTGACCGTGGCGGTCAGTGCGACGGGGCGAACGCGAGGCTGACGCCGAGGCCGGCCAGGACGGACCCGATCACCTTGTTGAGGACCCTCTGGCCGCGCAGCATCAGGGCGCGCATCCGGTCGTGGGAGAAGAACACCGCGACGACGCCGAACCACAGCAGGTGGGCCAGCGACATGAACAGGCCGTAGCCCGCCTGCTGGAGGACCGGGGTGCCGGGGCTGACGACCTGGGCGAAGGTCGAGACGACGAAGAGGGTCGTCTTGGGGTTGAGGACGTTGGTCAGGAAGCCGGTGCGCAGCGCCGCGAACGGGGTCAGCCCCGTCCCGTTCGCCAGGTCGACGGTGACCTCGCCGCGGGTGCGGAAGGTGCGGACGCCGATGTACACGAGGTAGGCGGCGCCGACCAGTTTGACGACCGTGAACAGGAAGGCCGAGGAGGCGATCAGCAGCCCGACGCCGAGCATCGTGTAGGTGACGTGCACCAGGACGCCGGCGGCGACGCCGAGCGCGCCGAGCACGCCGGTGCGGCGGCCGTAGAGGTAGCTGTTGCGGACCACCATGGCGAAGTCGGCGCCGGGGGCGATCACGGCCAGGACGGTGATGACGGCGACGGCGAGCAGCTCGGTCACGACGGAACGCCCTCCTCCTCGGCCTCCTCGCCGCCGTCCCCGGCGGTCTCCTCACCGAGCAGGTCGCGTGCCATGAGGGTGGCGCCGGCGACCGCGCCGGGCATCAGGAACACGGCGACGAACGGGACGAGGAAGGCCACCGCCAGGGGGGTGCCGAAGCCCCACACCAGGGTCTTGCGGGACCGCAGCAGGCCGAGCCGCTCGCGCACCTCGACCCCGCGCCGCTGGAGCGCGACGGCGGTGAGCTCCTCGGTCAGGAAGAACCCGGTGACGAAGAACCCGATCACCGGTACGACGGTCTGCCCGGCCACCGGGACGAAGCCGAGCCCGAAGAGGAGCACGCCCCACAGGAGGGCCCGTACGACGATGCGGAGGCTGTCGCGGGCCGAGATCCACAGCTCCCGCCACAGCGGCAGCCCCGACTCGGGCGCGGTACCGTCGGGCGAGACGTCACGGTCGACCTTCTCGGAGAGGTTCTCGTAGAACGGCTGCCCGACCAGCAGGGTCACCGCGGTGAAGGTGAGCACGGACAGCAGCAGTCCGAGCGCGAACAGCACGGCGGTGAGGAAGCCGCGGAACAGTCCGGCCCAGGGGCTGGACCAGTCGTCGGCGAACGGGGTCGCCCACGTGACGAAGTCCTCCCCCCAGAGCGCCAGCGCCACCAGCGCCGCCGCGTACAGCACGAGGGTGATCAGCCCCGGCAGCAGTCCGAACCCGAACTGCCTGCCGTGCCGGACCACCCACCGCTGGCCCTTCAGGAGATACCGGAAACCCGCCCCAAGATCGCGCATGGGGAGACCCTATCGGGGCGCCCTCCTCCCTGGTACGGGCGAGGGCCGCACCCCACGTCCAAGGGTGCGGCCCCCGTCGTGCGCAACGACCGTCGGCGGGCGGCGTCACGGCCGGGTCAGAGCTTGACGATCATCTTTCCGGTGTTGTCGCCGCGCAGGACGCCGAGGAACGCCTCGAGGTTGTTCTCGATGCCCTCGACGACCGTCTCGCGGTACTTCAGCTCGCCCGAGCGGACCCAGGGGCCGACCTCCTGGACGAACTGCGGCTGGAGGTCGTAGTGGTCGCCGACGAGGAAGCCCTCGATACGGCCGCGGGTCTGGATCAGCCGGGCGAGGTTGCGCGGGCCGGGGGCGGGCTCGGTGTTGTTGTAGACCGAGATCATGCCGCAGACGGCGATCCGGCCGTCCCGGTTGAGGGAGCCGACGGCGGCCTCCAGGTGGTCGCCGCCGACGTTGTCGAAGTAGACGTCGATCCCGTCCGGGGCGGCGGCGCGCAGCTGCTCGCTCACGGGGCCGTCCTTGTAGTTGAAGGCGGCGTCGAAGCCGTACTCCTCGACGAGGAGTTTCACCTTCTCGTCGGAGCCGGCCGAGCCGATCACCCGCGAGGCCCCCTTGAGCTTCGCGATCTGCCCGACCTGGCTGCCCACGGCGCCCGCGGCGCCGGACACGAAGACGGAGTCGCCCTCCTTGAAGGCTGCGGTGCGCAGCAGGCCGGCGTAGGCGGTGAGGCCGGTCATGCCCAGCACGCCCAGGTAGGCCGAGAGGGGCGCCGCCTCCGGGTCCACCTTGACGGCGTTCTTCGCGTCCACGACGGCGTACTCGCGCCAGCCGAAGAAGTGCAGGACGTGGTCGCCGACGGCGATCCCCTCGGCGGCCGACGCGACGACCTCGCCGACGGCGCCGCCCTGCATGGCCTTGCCCAGCTCGTACGGGGCGACGTAGGACTTGGCGGCCGACATCCTGCCGCGCATGTACGGGTCGACGGAGAGGTACGTGTTCCGTACGAGCACCTGTCCCTCGGCCGGGGCGGGGACCTCCGCCTCGACGAGGGCGAAGTCCTCGGGCTTCGGCCAGCCGACGGGGCGGCTCAGCAGATGCCACTCGCGGCCGGTGGTGGGGAGTGCGGGAGAGGTCATGGCCCGGCACCTTTCGTCGAATAGTTCATTACCTGAAACAACCATGCGACTGAATATTTCAGGATGTCAAGCAAGCGGGTACCCTGGAGCGCATGGCCACACCCGACACCACCTCGCGCCGTCCCGACGCCCTCACCCTGGAGGTCGTCGAGCTCATCGGCTCGGTGGTGGCCCGCTACCACGAGGAGTACGAGGAAGCCGCCGCCGGTCATGCCCTCACGGGTGCCCAGGCGAAGCTGCTCAGTCTGCTGTCCCTGGAACCGCTGCCGATGCGGAAGCTGGCGCAGCGGCTGAAGTGCGAGCCGTCGAACGTCACGGGCATCGTCGACCGGCTGGAGTCACGGGGCCTGGTGGAGCGCCGGCCGGACCCGGCGGACCGGCGCGTGAAGCTGGCGGCGGCGACGGCCGAGGGGCGGCGGGTGGCGCGGAGCCTGCGGGAGTCGCTGCGGTTCGCGCGCGAGCCGCTGGCGGGGCTCTCGGAGGCGGAGCGGGTGGCCCTGCGGGACGCGCTGCGCAGGATGCTGCGGTAGCCGCCTACGGCCGGTGGGCGGGGCGCGCGGCCCGGTGCCCCGCGTCGGTACCGGCCGGGGGGCGGGTCCGCGCGGTCCGGCGCCGCGTCAGGCGCCCTGCGCGGGTGCGGGCCGGGGGTGTTCGCGCGGCCCGGCGCCTGCGGGGTGCCTCACCCACTCTCGGCTTCTCACCCGCTCTCGGCTTCGCTCGATCGGGGGGACCCCATGAGCGGGGGACCCCCATGAGCGGGAGGTACCCCCGTCGCCCTGCGGCACGACTGCCCGCAGAAGCGCCGGGTCAGGTGCACCACCACAGGAAACGGTCGCAGGTCTCCGTGGGCTCGGGCTCCGGTTCGGGCTCCTCCGTCGTCGGGTCCGGCTCCGGGGTCCCCGGGTCCGCCGGGGGCTCCGACGGCGCAGGCGCCGTCGGGTCGGGCGCGGACGGATCCGCGGGGGCGGACGACGCGTCCCCGTCGGTCCCGTCCTCCGGCTCCGCCTCCTTCTCCGTCTCCTTCTCCGCGTCGGCGGACCCCGTCTCCTCCGCGGAGCCGGAAGCCGACGGGGACTCAGATGCCTCCGCACCGGCGGACTTTCCGGGCGCCGCCGTGTCCGTGACGCCGCCGCCCGCCGACTCCGCGGACTCCGCCGGTTCCACCTCCGTCGCGCCGCCGGCCGCGGCCTCCTGCCCGGCGGACGCCGGTTCCGGGGCCGAGCCGGACGCGTCCAGGCCGAGTTCCGCGAGGCTCAGCCCGCCCGCCGCGAGCATGAACCCGGCCGCGACCAGCAGGCTGCGGTTGCGCCGGCGGCGGTGCGCCGCGGCCTTGCGGTCCCGGCGGCTCCCGCCCGCCGCGGGAGCCCCGTCCGGGCCCGGGTCCGGGTCCGGCTTCCGGCCCCGGTCCGCCCGGCGCCCGCGCGGCTCCTCGCCCCGCGGCTCGTCGTCGTACTCGCCGGGTGCCTCCCCGGCCCGGACGGTCCCGTACGCCCCGTCCTCGTGCCCCGCGGGCTCCTGTTGCCGGGCGCGGAGCGCCTCGACGGGCGTGCCGCAGCCGGGGCAGGCCAGGGCGCCGTTGAGGTGCCGTCGGCACGGGTGGCAAAAGTCCATGACGCGGGAAGGTTAGGTTCCGTTCGGGCCCGATTCATAGGCCTTGTTGTGAAGGTTCGGTGCGGACCATTACCCAATGGTTTCGAAACTGTCGAAACCGTTATGCGCGCGACCCATTGACACCCCCGCCGTCCCCTCCTTACTGTCACGCCAGCATTTCGAACGGGTGACGAAATATCGAACACGTCGAACTGTGAACACCGACGAAAAGGTCCACCACCACAGCGAGGGGCTAACTGCCGTGCGCATCACCGGAATCAGCACACACGTGGTCGGGACGCCGTGGCGCAACCTGACGTACGTCCAGGTGCACACCGACGAGGGAATCACCGGAGTCGGCGAGACCCGGATGCTGGGCCACACCGACGCCCTCCTGGGTTACCTGAAGGAAGCCGAGGTCAACCACATTCTCGGCTCCGACCCGTTCGCTGTCGAGGACCTGGTCCGCCGGATGAAGTACGGCGACTACGGCCGCGCCGGCGAGATCGTGATGTCCGGCATCGCCGTCGTCGAGATGGCCTGCTGGGACATCAAGGGCAAGGCCCTCGGCGTGCCCGTCTGGCAGCTGCTGGGCGGCAAGGTCACCGACAAGGTCAAGGCGTACGCCAACGGCTGGTACACCACCGAGCGCACCCCCGAGGCGTACCACAAGGCCGCGCAGGGCGTGATGGAGCGCGGCTACCGGGCACTCAAGATCGACCCCTTCGGCACCGGCCACTTCGAGCTCGACCACCAGCAGACGCTGTACGCGGTCTCCCTGATCGAGGCGGTCCGTGACGCCATCGGCCCCGACGCCGAGCTGATGCTGGAGATGCACGGCCGCTTCTCCCCCGCCACCGCCGTGCGCCTCGCGCACGAGCTGGCGCCGTTCAAGCCGGCCTGGCTGGAGGAGCCGGTTCCGCCGGAGAACCTCAAGGCGCTGGAGAAGGTCGCCGCGAAGGTCGACATGCCGGTCGCCACCGGTGAGCGCATCCACGACCGCATCGAGTTCCGCGAGCTGTTCGAGAGCCAGGCCGTGGACATCCTGCAGCCGGACGTCGGCCACATCGGCGGCATCTGGGAGACCCGCAAGCTCGCCGCGACCGCCGAGACCCACTACATGCTGGTCGCCCCGCACAACGTCGGCGGTCCCGTGCTCACCGCAGCGTCCCTCCAGGTCGGCTTCACCTCCCCGAACTTCAAGATCCTGGAGCACTTCAACGACTTCGCGGACGCGGAGATCAAGAAGGTCGTCAAGGGCGCGCCCCAGGTGAACCCGGAGGACGGCTGCTTCCACCTCTCCGACGCCCCCGGTCTCGGCGTGGAGCTGGACGTCGACGCGGCGGCCGAGTTCCCGCAGCAGCAGGCCCGGTTCGACCTGTGGGCCGAGGGCTGGGAGACACGCAAGCCCAAGGGCACGAAGTGACCGCCGCCGGCCGTCGCCCCGGAGGGACGCGATGAGCACCCAGGTCGTCGTCGAGGGACCCGGCGAGCACCGTCTGGTCCCGCACGAGCCGCGCGAGCCCGGGGCCGGCGAGGCCCTGGTCCGGGTCCACGCCGCGGGCATCTGCGGCAGTGACCGCGAGGTGTACCAGGGCAACCGGCCCGAGGGATACGTGCGGTACCCGCTCACTCCGGGCCACGAGTGGTCCGGGACGGTGGAGCGCGTGGGCGCGGGGGTGCCCCCGGCGCTGGTCGGCCGCAAGGTCGTCGGCGAGGGCTTCCGCAACTGCCAGGTCTGCGACCGCTGCCACGCCGGTGAGACGACGCTGTGCTCGGCGGGCTACGAGGAGACCGGGTTCACCCAGCCGGGCGCCATGGCCGCCACGCTGACCCTCCCGGCCCGGCTGCTGCACGTCCTCCCCGACGACGCCGACCTGAGCGCCGCCGCGCTGCTGGAGCCGGCCGCCTGCATCGCCGCCGCCGCGCTGAAGGCGAACGCCGTGCCCGGTGAGCGGGTGGCGGTGGTCGGCACCGGCACGCTCGGAATGTTCGCCGTGCAGTTCCTGCGGGCGGGTTCCCCTTCCGAGCTGCTGGTGGTGGGCTCCCGGGGCGACCGCGAGGCGCTGTCCCGGCAGTACGGGGCCACCGACTTCCGGACCAAGGACCAGGCGCTCCCGGACGACTTCGACGTGGTGATCGAGACCGCCGGGTCCGCGGACGCGGCCCGCATCGCGGCCTCGCTGCTGCGGCGCGGCGGACGGCTGGTCCTCACCGGCATCCCGGCGCCGGGGGCCGACGGACTCGACCCCACGGACCTGGTCGTCCGGCAGCTGGAGGTGCACACCGTCTTCGGTGCGCCGCCGGACGCCTGGGCGCACACCGTGCGGGTGTTCGGCGCCGGGCTGCTCGATCCGCTGCCGCTGGTCAGCCATGAGCTGCCGCTCGCCGAGTTCCCGCAGGCCATCGAGCTGGTGGGGTCCGGCGACCCGAAGGTGGGCAAGGTCCTGCTGCGTCCCTAGCCCGTACGCCGGTACGGGGGCGACCTGACGGTCCCCGTACCGGCGTACGCCCCTCCCTTCCCGCCCGACTCGCACCCCGGGCCGCGAACTTCGTCCGACATACCGAACCAAAGGACACCCTGTGACCGACGCTTCCGCCACGGCTCCCCGCAGGCCCGGTGAGGAGACCCTCACCGCGCTCGGCCTGAGCGCGCCCGCCCTCGACCCCGCCGACGCCTCGCCGCACACCTTCCCCGGCGGTGGCCGCTGGCGCACCGAGATCCCCTCGTGCGAGGGTCCCGAGGCGCTGGCCGTGGTCCTGAAGGAGGCCTCGCGCCTCGATGTGCCGATCCACCGGATCAGCCAGGGCAGCGGCGTCTGGATGCTGACCGACGCCGAGATCACCGAGATGGCCGAGGCGACCGCGGAGCGCGACATCGAGCTCTGCCTGTTCACCGGCCCGCGCGGCACCTGGGACATCGGCGGCTCCACCCGGACCGACTCGGGCGGCGCCGGACTGCGCGCCCGGGGCCACGACGCGGTCGCCGGCTGCGTCGAGGACGCCGTGCGCGCCACGGAGCTGGGCGTGAAGTGCCTGCTCGTCGCCGACGAGGGCGTGCTGTGGACGCTGCACCGGGCGCGTGCGGCCGGGCTGCTGCCCGCCGACACCACGCTGAAGCTCTCGGCGCTCGTCGGGCCGGTCAACCCGGCCTCGTTCGCGGTCTACGAGCGGCTCGGCGCCGACTCGATCAACGTCCCCAGCGACCTGACCCTCGACCACCTCACCGAGATACGGCGGGTTTCGGCCACGCCGATGGACATGTACATCGAGGCCCCCGACGACCTCGGCGGCTACGTGCGGATGTACGAGGTCGCCGAACTCATCCGGCGCGGCGCCCCGCTGTACCTGAAGTTCGGCCTGTCCAAGGCGCCCGGGATCTACCCGTACGGGCACCACATGCGGGAGCTGACCCTGGCGACCGCGAAGGAGCGCGTGCGGCGCGGCCGGCTGGCCCTGGACCTGCTGGCCCGGCACGGCGCGGACGGCGACATGGCGCCGCTCGGTTCGCGGCTTCCGGGTGATCTGAGCCGGTTCGAAATTTCGTCATAACGTTCCGGAAACTCGGCTTCACAGAAGCAGACACAGCCGCGCAGAATCGCACGCACCTCTTTCTCGGTCTCCTGACCACTCCCCCGGAAGCGCCTCGCCCGTCCGGACCGACCCCGCACACACATCAAGGATGATGATCATGCGTAACCGCAGAGCCGCACTCGCCGCCGTCGCCTCGGCCGCCTCCCTCGCCCTCACCCTGTCCGCCTGCGGCCAGAGCGGCGAGGGCGGCAGTGAGGAGAAGAAGGGCGGCGCGGAGGGGGCCACCGTCGGCATCGCGATGCCGACCAAGTCCTCCGAGCGCTGGATCGCCGACGGCAACAACGTCGTCAAGAACCTGGAGTCCAAGGGCTTCAAGACCAAGCTGGTCTACGGCGAGGACGAGCCCGACCAGCAGGTCTCGCAGATCGAGAACATGATCACGCAGGGCGTGGACGCGCTGATCGTGGCGGCCATCGACAACAAGTCGCTGAACAACGTGCTCCAGCAGGCCGCCGACGCGGACATCCCGGTGATCTCCTACGACCGGCTCATCCTCGGCACCGAGAACGTCGACTACTACGCCTCCTTCGACAACGAGAAGGTCGGCGAGCTCCAGGGCACCTACATCGTCGAGAAGCTCGGCCTGAAGGACGGCGGCGAGAAGGGCCCCTTCAACCTCGAGCTGTTCGCCGGCTCCAACGACGACAACAACACCCGCTACTTCTTCCAGGGCGCGATGAACGTCCTGCAGCCGTACATCGACAAGAAGCAGCTCGTCGTCAAGTCCGGCCAGACGGAGCTGACCCAGGTCACCACGCTCCGCTGGGACGGCGCCACCGCCCAGCGCCGCATGGACGACATCCTCACCAAGTCCTACAAGAGCGGCAAGGTCGACGCGGTCCTCTCTCCGTACGACGGCATCTCCATCGGCATCATCTCGGCGCTGAAGTCCGACGGCTACGGCACCAAGAGCAAGCCGCTGCCGGTCGTCACCGGCCAGGACGCCGAGGTCGCCTCGGTGAAGTCGATCATCGCCGACGACCAGTCGATGACCGTCTACAAGGACACCCGCGAACTCGCCAAGGTGGCCACCAACATGGTCGACGCGCTGCTCAATGACAAGAAGCCCGAGACCAACGACACCGAGACCTACGACAACGGCGCGAAGGTCGTGCCGGCGTACCTGCTGGAGCCGGTCGCGGTCGACAAGGCGAACTACCAGGAGACGGTCGTCGACTCCGGCTACGTCAAGGAAAGCGACCTCAAGTAACCGCCGGCCCACACTGATTGGAAGGCACGACCATGGCGGGACCCGTCCTGGAAATGCGCTCGATCGTCAAGACCTTTCCCGGCGTCAAGGCGCTGTCGGACGTCACGCTGACCGTCCGGCAGGGCGAGGTCCACGCCATCTGCGGCGAGAACGGCGCCGGGAAGTCCACCCTGATGAAGGTGCTCTCCGGCGTCCATCCGCACGGCAGTTACGAGGGCGAGATCCTCTTCGAGGGGGAGCCCTGCCGGTTCAAGGACATCCGGGCGAGCGAGCAGCACGGCATCGTGATCATCCACCAGGAGCTGGCGCTGGTGCCGTTCCTGTCCATCGCGGAGAACATCTTCCTCGGCAACGAGCACGCCACCCGCGGGCTGATCAACTGGAACGAGACCCTGCGGCACGCCACCGAGCTGCTGCGCCGGGTCGGTCTCACCGACCACCCGGAGACCCGCGTCGCCGACATCGGCGTGGGCAAGCAGCAGCTCGTGGAGATCGCCAAGGCCCTCTCCAAGAAGGTGAAGCTGCTCATCCTCGACGAGCCGACCGCGGCCCTAAACGACGAGGACAGCGACAAACTCCTCGATCTCATCCTGGAGTTGAAGAAGCAGGGCATCACCTCGATCATCATCTCCCACAAACTGAACGAGATCCGCAAGGTCGCCGACTCGGTGACGATCATCCGGGACGGCCGGTCGATCGAGACGCTCGACGTGAAGGACCCGGGAACCACCGAGGACCGGATCATCAGCGGCATGGTCGGCCGTGACCTCGACCACCGTTTCCCCGAACGCACCCCGCACCAGCCGGAGGAGGGCACGGCCCCCGCGCTGGAGATCCGCAACTGGACCGTGCACCACCCGATCGACCAGCAGCGCAAGGTCGTCGACGACGTGTCGATCAACGTCCGGCGCGGTGAGATCGTCGGCATCGCGGGCCTGATGGGCGCCGGCCGCACCGAGCTGGCGATGAGCGTCTTCGGCCGGTCCTACGGGCGCCACGCGGGCGGCACCGTCCTGAAGGACGGCCGGGAGATCCGTACGAAGACCGTCCCCGAGGCGGTCGGCCACGGCATCGCGTACGTCACCGAGGACCGCAAGCACTACGGCCTGAACCTGCTCGACACCATCAACCGGAACATCTCGCTGACCGCCCTCGGCAAGGTCGCCAAGCGGGGCGTCGTCGACGAGCACGAGGAGCGGCAGGTCTCCGAGGGCTTCCGGAAGTCGATGAACATCAAGGCCCCGACGGTGTTCGAGCCGGTGGGCAAGCTGTCCGGCGGCAACCAGCAGAAGGTCGTCCTCAGCAAGTGGATCTTCGCCGGGCCGGACGTGCTGATCCTCGACGAGCCGACGCGCGGCATCGACGTCGGCGCCAAGTACGAGATCTACACGGTCATCGACAAGCTGGCCGCCGAGGGCAAGGCGGTCGTCTTCATCTCCTCCGAGCTGCCGGAGCTGCTCGGTATGTGCGACCGCATCTACACCATGGCCGCCGGGCGGCTCACGGGTGAGTTCTCGCGGGCCGAGGCCTCGCAGGAATCGCTGATGCGCCAGATGACGAAGGACAAAGAGGTAACCCGATGAGCACGGATGTGACCGCCAAGAGCCCGGCCCCGGCGCCGCCGGGCGGCACCGGATCGGCCTCCGGCCAAGGCCTGCTCCACCTGGTGCTGGACGGCCTGCGCCGCAACATGCGCCAGTACGGCATGCTGCTCGCCCTCGGCCTGATCGTGGCGCTTTTCGCCGTGTGGACCGAAGGCGACCTGCTGCTGCCGCGCAACGTCTCCAACCTGGTCCTGCAGAACAGCTACATCCTGATCCTCGCGATCGGCATGATGCTGGTGATCATCGCGGGCCACATCGACCTGTCGGTCGGTTCGCTCACGGCGTTCGTGGGCGCGTTCGCGGCCGTGCTGACGGTGCAGCACGACCTCTCCTGGCCGATCGCCGTGGTGCTGTGCCTGCTGGCCGGCGCCGTCGCGGGCGCGGCACAGGGCTTCTTCATCGCCTATCTCGGCATACCGTCGTTCATCGTCACCCTCGCCGGCATGCTGGTCTTCCGCGGTGTGACGGAGATCCTCCTGGAGGGCCAGACCCTCGGCCCGTTCCCGGGCGGCCTGCAGAAGATGGGCAACGGCTTCCTCCCCGAGGTCGGCCCGGAGACCAACTACCACAACATCACCCTGCTGCTGGGCTTCGCGATGATCGCCTTCGTGGTCCTCCAGGAGCTCCGCGACCGCAAGCGCCAGCAGGAGTTCGCGCTGGACGTGGTGCCGCTCAACCTCTTCCTGCTGAAGCTCGTCGCCATCACCGCCGCGCTCCTCACGGTCACCCTGCTGCTCGCCAGCTACAAGGGCGCCCCGATCATCCTGCTGATCCTGGGCGCGCTGGTGGTCGGCTACGGCTACCTCATGCGGAACTCGGTCTTCGGCCGGCACATCTACGCGATCGGCGGCAACCTGCCGGCGGCGAAGCTGTCCGGCGTGAAGGACAAGAAGGTCACCTTCCTGGTCTTCCTGAACATGGGCGTGCTCGCGGCCCTGGCGGGTCTGGCGATCGCCGCCCGTCTGAACGCGGCCTCTCCGAAGGCGGGCCTGAACTACGAACTCGAGGCGATCGCCTCGGCGTTCATCGGTGGCGCGTCCATGAGCGGCGGTGTCGGCACCGTGCTCGGCGCGATCATCGGCGGTCTCGTCCTCGGCGTGCTGAACAACGGCATGAACCTCCTCAGCGTCGGCACCGACTGGCAGCAGGTCATCAAGGGGCTCGCCCTGCTGGCCGCGGTCGGCTTCGACGTGTGGAACAAGCGCAAGTCCGGTTCGTAAGTCAGCTCGGGCCCCGCCGGAAGGCGGGGCCCCTTCCTTTTCGGGAGCCGCACGGATGGAACTGAACAGACGCACGGTCATCGCAGGGGCCGCGGCGGCCGGTGTCGCCGCCACCACCACCGCGTTCGGCGGCACGGCACACGCCGCGTCGGGCAGGGGGAAGCCGGTGAAGTCGCTCTTCGGCAGGCTCGCGGACGGCACCAAGGTGCACAGCTGGTCGCTGGAGAACGGCGGCACCCGGATGAAGGTCCTCTCCTACGGCGGCATCGTCCAGTCCCTGGAGATCCCCGACCGCCGCGGCCGGTACACCAACGTCTCCCTCGGCTTCGGCACGATCGAGGAGTACGTCGCCTCCAGCCCCTACTTCGGCGCCCTGATCGGCCGCTACGGCAACCGCATCGGCAAGGGCCGCTTCACCCTCGACGGCACGCAGTACCAGCTCTCCGTCAACGACGGCGAGAACAGCCTGCACGGCGGATCCCAGGGCTTCGACAAGCGGGTCTGGGACGTCGAGCCGTTCACCCGGGACTCCGACGTCGGCCTGTACCTGTACCACACGAGCGCCGACGGCGAGATGGGCTACCCGGGCACCCTGCGCGTGAAGGTGACCTACACCCTCACCCGCGACGGCGACTGGCGCGTCGACTACGAGGCCACCACCGACCGGGCCACCGTCGTCAACCTCACCAGCCACGTCTACTGGAACCTCGCCGGCGAGGGCAGCGGCTCGATCCACGACCACGAGCTGTCCATCGCCGCCTCCCGCTACACGCCGGTCGACTCGGGGCTGATCCCCACGGGCGAGCTGGCGCGGGTCGCGGCCACCCCCTTCGACTTCCGCCGGGCCAAGCCGGTCGGCCGGGACATCCGCACCGCGCACCAGCAGGTGCTGTACGGGCAGGGCTTCGACCACAACTGGGTGCTCGACAAGGGCCTCACCAGCCGTCCCGAACAGGTCGCGCTGCTGCGTGACCCGTCCTCCGGCCGCACGCTGAGGATCGCGACGAACGAGCCGGGCCTGCAGTTCTACTCCGGCAACTTCCTCGACGGCACCCTCGTGGGCACCGGCGGCCGGGTCTACCGGCAGGGCGACGGGCTGTGCCTGGAGACCCAGCACTTCCCGGACTCGCCGAACCAGCCGTCGTTCCCGTCGACCGTGCTGCGGCCGGGGCAGACGTACCGGACGACGACGGTCCATTCGTTCGGGACGTGAGCCCCGGGGACCGCCGTCGTCACATTTTCCTCACATGAGCTGAACGGCGGCGCGTCCCGCTCCGTACTCCTGGGTGGCCCGTGTTCCCCCGCGCGGGCCACCCAGGCATGACGGGCCCGTCACCTCCCCGGCGGGCCCGCCGTACACGGAGGTTCCATGGCCGACAACGTCACCTCGTTGTTCCGCAGCACCGCGGCGCACAGCCCGTCGATGGCGGCGCTGACACGGGAGAGCGACGGGGCCGGCCCGGTGGACTTCTGCATCCCCTGCAACCCGTACTTCCCCACCCCCGCCATGTTCGAGGACATGGCGGCCCGGCTGCGCGACATCATCACGTACTACCCGAGCAGCGCCGACACCATCACGGCCGAGCTGTGCAGCCTGCTCCGGCTGCCGCCGCAGTGCGTGGCGATGGGCAACGGCTCCACGGAGCTGATCACCTGGATCGACCACCTCCTGGTCCGTGAGTCCCTCGCCGTCCCCGTCCCCACCTTCGGCCGCTGGACCGACCAGCCCATGGAGACCGGCAAACGGGTCGACATGTTCCCGCTCCAGGAGGCCGGCGGCTTCGCCCTCGACCTGGCGCAGTACGCGGAGTTCATCCGGGCCAGGGGCACCCGGGTGGCGGTGATCTGCAACCCCAACAACCCCGACGGCGGCTTCCTGCACAAGCACGCGATCGTGCAGTTCATGGACGCCATGGCCGACCTGGACCTGGTGGTGATCGACGAGTCCTTCCTGGAGTTCGCCGACGCGGAGAACGAACCGAGCGTGGTGCAGGAGGCGATGCTGCGCCCCAACGTCGTCGTGCTGCGCAGCCTCGGCAAGAACTTCGGCCTGCACGGCATCCGCTTCGGCTACCTGGTCGCCAACCCGGCCCTCGCCGGGCGGGTGAGGTCCATGCTCCCCAAGTGGAACCTCAACTCCTTCGCCGAGCACGTGGTGTTCATGCTGAGGGAGCACGGCGCGGAGTACGCCCAGAGCCTGCACCAGGTCCGCCGCGACCGGATGGACATGTCCGGCCAGCTCTCCTCGCTGCCCGGGCTGACGGTCTACCCCTCCCAGGGCAACTTCCTCTTCGTGCGCCTCCCCGTGGGCGCCGAGGGAACCGTGGTCCGTGACCGGATGCTCACCGAGCACCGGATCCTGGTCCGGGAGTGCGGCAACAAGATCGGCTCGTCCAGCCGCTTCCTGCGTCTCGTGGTGCGTCCCCAGGTGGACGTGCGGCGCCTGGTGTCCGGACTGGAACAGGTGCTCTACGGGACGTCCAGGAGGGGATCCGCCGTGCCCGAGCAGGCCACAGGGACCGGTTACAGCTCGGGCACGGCGGCCGTGGACCGCCTGGTGAGCCGGACCAACGGGTCGGGTGTGCGGGGGCTCGCCGCCCAAGCCGCCGGTGCCGGCGCCCCGGGGCTCGCCGCCGCTCCGTCCGCCGGCACCGGCATGCCGCTCCCCGCCGCCGCGTCCACCCCCGCGGTGGGCGCGGGCGGCGGGATGCCGGTGCCGGCCGCGGCTTCGGCGGGGGTTCCGCGGCACGTGCCCCAGCCGGAACCCCTGCCGCAGTCCCTGGCCCCCGTGGCCGCCATGGCCCCCGCCGCCTCCGTGACCGCCCCGGCGGCCCCCGTGGCTCCCATGCCCCCCGTGGTCCCCGTGGCTCCCATGCCCCCCACGGCTCCCGTGGCGCAGGCACCGGCCGCGGCGGCGATGTCCGGGCCCACCCCGCCGGGAGTACCGGCTCAGGGTGGGCTCACGGCGGCACAGGTGCGGGGAGTCACCGAACCGGGGCCGGCGCCCGCCCCGGCGGCCGGGTGGCCCCACAGCCGGAGCTGGCCCGACGCGGCGGGGACGGCGTAGACCGGACGACACGTCCAGGCCGGGTTCGGCCTCCACTGCCGGCAGGCGTTGTTCAGCCACGACCACTGCCGCAGGTCGGCGCCGTCGGCGGACGAGCGGTTCTCGGTGTCCAGCACCTTGCCGGTGGCGACGTTGACCAGCCGGTGGGTGTCGTCCCCGAGGTCCTCCAGCCGCCGGCGCTGGTTGGCGCCGCCGTTGCAGGCGTACTGCTGCACCTGGGCGCCGTCGGCGGAGGAACTCCCGGCCAAGTCGAGGCACTTGCCGCTGTCGCGGTTGGTGAGGGTGTAGGTGGTGGAGACGGTGGACGGTTCGCCGGAGGGCCCGGCCTGGCTCGCCCCGAGGCGGACGGGCGTACCGAGGTTCGGTGACCCGTCGGAGTTCCAGGTGAACCTCTGGGCCCGTGTCGTGCGCCCGTTGTCGCATCCCTCGGAGGCGGAGTCGTTGGCGTGGCGGACGATCCAGGGGTCGGCGCCCTTCTGGGCCTTGACGGGGTTGCCGAAGGAGGCCGCCTGCGCGGACGGCCGGCCCAGCGGGAGGGCGAGCAGCAGCGCGGCCGGCAGGGTCAGTAGGCGACGGGCCATCCGCTGCTCCAGTTCAGGAGGTTGATGCCGAGCTTGGGGGTGCCGTTGTCGTTGCCGTCGTAGTAGTGGTAGACGATCAGGTCCCCGTCGACGTCGTTCATGATCGACTGGCCGCCGGGGCCGATGACGCTGCCGTGCGACTCGAGTACGGGCGTGCCGCCGTTGCTCATCATCGCGACGCCGTTCTTGTCGCGGTACGGCCCGGTGACGGCGGTGGCGCGGCCCACCTTGACCTTGTAGGTGGAGCCGGTGCCGGCGCAGCAGGTGTCGTACGAGGCGAAGAGGTAGTAGTAGCCGCCCCGCTTGACGATGAACGGCGCCTCGACGGCCTTCGTCCCGGAGGGGCGGGAGGCGAGGGAGTAGCGGGTGGTGTGGGAGGAGAGCTGCTTCCCGGTGGACGGGTTGATCTGGATCATCTTGATCCCGGTCCACCAGCTGCCGAAGGAGAGCCACCACTTCCCGTCGTCGTCGACGAAGAGGTTGGGGTCGATGGCGTTGTAGTCGCTGGAGGAGTTCGAGGTGTAGACGATGCCGTAGTCGCTCCAGCTGCCCGGCTGCCCGGTGGTCGAGCCGGCGAGCCCGATGGCGGAGGTGTTCGACCCGAACGACGAGACGGAGTAGTACATCAGGTACTTGCCGCCGTGGTACGAGATGTCCGGCGCCCAGGCCTCCGGCACGGAGGAGTAGTTCCGCCACCAGCTCGGGCGGGACGAGAACGCGTCGGCGCCGGCGGAGAAGGCGGTGCGGTCGGTGGAGGTCTTGTGGGAGATGCCGCCGCCGGTGGCGTAGAGGAGGTACTGCCCGGAGGAGGTCCGGATCATCGACGGGTCGTGCGTGACGACGGAACCGGTGACGCGGCCGGGGTTGGGGTACGCCGAGGCGGTGGTCGGCATCAGTGCCAGGAGGGCGGCGGCGGGGAGGGCGAGCAGTGCGGTGCGTGTGCGGAGGGTGCGGCCCATGCGGGGTTCTCCTTGCGGTGGGGGTCGGCTTGTGTTCGGAATACCGAACAGCGATCGCAAGTTCGAACGGACCGTAGAATCGAACCACGTGCGCGTCAATGGTCCGCGCAGCCTCTTCCGAACGTCGGCCCCGGAGGACCGTGACCACCGTGCCGCCGGGTGGTCACGGGCCTCCGGGGCCCTCTTTCACCCGGACGAGGTGGCCGACGGGGTCGGGCAGGGCGAGGAGGCGGCGGGGTCGGGGGACGGGGCCTCGGACTCGGTGGGGCAGTCGCCCGGGCCGGTGGGCGAGGGGTCCGGGTCGGTGGGCGAGGGGTCCGGGTCGGTCGGGTCCGGTGACGGCGACGGGCTCTGCGTGGGGGACTCGCCGGGCGGCTCCGTGGGCTCCTGGCTCGTCGGAGGCGCCGTCGGGGAGGCGCTGGGGCCGGGAGACGGGGAGGAGGAGGGCTGCGGGGAGGACGAGGAAGGGCCCGGGGACGGCTCGGGGCTGCCCGGAGCGCTCGGGTCCGGGCCGATGATGACGCCACCGCCGTTCCCGGCCCCGCCACCGCCCCGGTCCACG
Source organism: Streptomyces sp. NPDC000348 (assembly GCF_042898795.1). Lineage (NCBI taxonomy): Bacteria > Bacillati > Actinomycetota > Actinomycetes > Kitasatosporales > Streptomycetaceae > Streptomyces > Streptomyces sp. NPDC000348. Next base: position 613,857 of record NZ_JBIAZD010000002.1, on the reverse strand, counting down.
GGCTCGGTCGCCGGGGTGTCGCCGCCCGCGCCGGGACTCCTCGGGACGACGCCCTCGCCGTCGGGGACGGTGTGGACCCCCCGGCGGTAGAAGTCCAGCCAGTACCTGACCAGCCTCAGGTAGGCGTGCGAGTGGTTGTAGCCGAGGATCGCCCGGTCCAGGTCCGCGGCCCGGCCCAGGTCCCGGTCGCCCGCGCACAGGTAGTGCCCGGCCGCCAGGGCCGCGTCGAAGACGTTGTTCGGGTCGGCGCGGCCGTCGCCGTTGCCGTCCGCGCCCCAGCGGGCCCAGGTGGACGGCAGGAACTGCATCGGCCCCACCGCGCGGTCGTAGACCGTGTCACCGTCGTGGGCGCCCCCGTCCGTGTCCCGGATCAGGGCGAACCCCCGGCCGTCGAGCGGTGGCCCGGTGATCCGGCCCAGGGTGGTGCCACTGCGGTCGACCGCGCCGCCCCGCGCCTGGCCGGACTCGACCTTGCCGATCGCCGCGAGCAACTCCCAGGGCAGCCGGCAGCCGGGGTCCGTCCTGCCGACGGAGGTCTCGGCGGCGCGGTAGGCGCGCAGCACGGTGGCCGGGATGCCGGACTGGGAGCGGAGGTCCCGCGCGAGCGCCGGCGTGGCCGGGGCGGCGTCCCGGGTGGTCAGGGGCGGGAGTTCGGTGTGGTAGGAACCGTCGCCCGGCGGAGCGGGCTCGGCGTACGGGCCGTCCGCCGCCGTCCCGCGTGCGTCGTCGGCGGACGGAGCGGTGCGGGCGTCCTCCATGTCCCCGGCGAGTCCGGGCGCCCGGGAGGCGGTGAGGGCCGCCATGGCCGCCACGGTGACGGCGGTCGTCCGCAGTCCCCTGCGGCTCCGGCCGGTGCGCGGACGTCGTGCGCGGCGTACGGGCATGGCTGTCACTCCTGTCGGATGCGGGGGCGTGTGAGCCTGTGGGCCTGTGGGTCCTGTCGGTCGCGCGGCCCTCAGCGGCCGAAGGTGTCGATGCCGGAGACGAGCCACCGTCCGTCGCGGTGCACGACGTCGACGGCGAGCATGGCGCCCGCGTACACGCCCTCGTCCCCGCCGTCCGCCTTGTCCTCCTTGCTCGCCCCGTCCGTCTTGTTCGTTTTGTTCGCCTTGTCCGTGGCGGCCTTGTCCCCGGCGGTGCCGACGCTGCTCTGGTCGGCGTAGACCAGGACCCGGGCCCGGTGGCCGTCGATCCGTTCGACCGCGCTCTCGGTGACCGTCGTGGTGATCACCGCCTTCTGCTCGTCGGCCCGCTCGCGGACGTCGGCGAGCAGGGTGCGGTGCTGGTCGACGGCCTTTCCCGTGAGGAGGTCCCGCGCGGCCTGCTCGAAGGCGCCGGGGTCGGTGTGGTCGTAGGAGAAGAGCCGGTCGACGGCCTTGGACGCCTGTCCCTTGATCTCGCCGGTGCGGGCGAGGTCGGTCAGGGCGGTGTTGCGCCGCGCGGGGTCGTCCCGGAGCGCTTCGGCCTCCGCGTGCGCCCAGCCGGCGAAGCCGCCGAGGAGCACGGTCAGCGCGCAGAGCGCCGCAAGGACCCACGGGCGGCGCGACCGGGTCCGGACGGCCTTCTCGCCGACCACGGCCCCGGACGCCTTTCCCTCCCCGGCCGTCCCGGCCTCCCCGACCGTCCCGGTCGTCCCGGTCGTCCCGACCGTCCCGGTCGCCCCGGTCGTCCCGGTCGTCCGCGCGGAGGACGGGGAACCGGGAGGAGGCAGGACGGCCGTGCCGCCCGTACGGGTCCGGCCGCCGGCGCTTTCCGGGGCCCCGGCGGAGGGGGTGGACCGGGTCTCGCGGGCCTGGCGGCGCCGCTGGCGGTTGATGTGGTGGCGGGTCGTCGACATCGTGCTGTCCTCTCGGTGCGGCGGCTTGCGCGGTGCGGAACCGGCTCAGCCGGTCGGTGCGCCGCCCACGGGGGCCTGGCCCAGGGCGCTCAGCTTCCACCGGCCCCCGGTGCGGGTGAGTTCGCCGAGCATGCGGCTGTCCTTGTCCGTCTTCGCGCCGTCGGACGCCCTGACGGTGACGCGCAGGGCGATCAGCACCCGGGCGCGGCCCGCGCGGTCGTCGAGTTCGGTGACGGCGCCCGACAGCACCCGGGCCGTGGTGACCGTCTTCGCCGCCTTCACCTGCTCGGCGAACTCGTCGCGCCCCGCGGCCAGTTGCTCGTGCAGTTCACCGGTGGTCGACGACTCCCACAGGTCGAGGCCCTGGTTCAGGTCCCGGTGGTCGAGCGTGTTGAGGTTCTGTACGGCCTGCTCCCCGGCGGCGAGTGCCTCGTCCCGTTGCGCGGCGTACGCGGCCCGGTCGTCGTGGGCCGCGCGGTACCAGTCCTGCCCCGTCCACGCCGCGAAGCCGCCCGCGACGAGGGTGAGGGCGAGGACCAGGGACGGCAGGGTCCGGGGGCGGTGTGCGGCGAGGGCGCGGACCGCGCGTTCCATGGGGTGCTCCAGTCTCCCGCGCACGTGTCAGCGGGCCTTGAGGTCGACGATCCGCCAACGGTCGTTCTCCAGCCGGGCCGTGACGGTGAGCTGGGCCGCCACGGTGGTGGCCTCGCCCTTGCCGCGGCGGGAGGTCTGGTCGAGGAAGACCAGCAGGCGGGCCCTTCCGCCGTCGAGTTCGATCACCCCGGTGCGGACGGCGCGGGTGCTCAGGGTGACGCGCTGCTCGGCGAGGTCCCCGCGGACCCGGTCGAAGAGCTCCCGGTACTGGCGGGCGGCGCGACCGCCGAGGACGGAGTCCGCGGAGCGCGCGGCGGCCGCGGTGCCGTCCGGGGTGTAGGAGAAGACACGGGCGAGGGCGTTGCCGACCTCGCCCGCGACGCGGTCGGTGGCCTCGGTGTCGGTGAGCGCGCGGTTCCGGGCGGACTCGGTCGACTCCAGCCGGTGGGCGCCGTAGAGGAAACCGCAGCCGCCGAGGACGAGCGCCGCGGCGATCCCGGCGAGAGCGGCCCGCCGCAGCCGGCCGCCCGACGGCCGACCGGCCCGGACACCCTCCACCGGGTCCGCGGAGGGCTGCTCCGCGGAGAGCCCGCCGTCCGGGTCCTCCACGCCGGACGCCCCGTCCCCGGTGGGCCCGTCGCCGGAGGCTCCCTCCCCCGAGGGCCCGCTCCCGGAACGCCGGTCACCGGAGGGCCCGTTGCCGGAACGCCGGTCCCCAGAGGGCCCGTTGCCGGAACGCCGGTCCCCGGAGGGCCCGCTCCCGGAACGCCGGTCCCCAGAGGGCCCGTTGCCGGAACGCCGGTCCCCAGAGGGCCCGTTGCCGGAACGCCGGTCCTCGGAGGGCCCACCGGCGGAGAGTCCGTTCCCGGGTGGCCCGTCCCCGGGCGTTCCCTCTTCGGTGGGCGGGGCCGCGGGGACCGTTCCCGGGGTGGCGTCCCGCGCGGAGTCCCGCGCCCCGCCGCCGTGCGACAGCCGTGCCGGTGTCATCGGTCCCCGTCCTCCCGCTCCCCCGAGAGCGGTACCGCGCTCAGCGCCCTCACCTTCCACTCCCCCTCGCCCGTGCGGGCCAGGACCGCCTCCAGGCGTTTGCGGTCGGTGGCCGGCTTCTTCGCCCCGGCGGGCGTGACCTCGACGCGGACGGTGGTGATGAGCTTGGCCGTACCGGCCCGCGTGTCGAGGACGGTGACGGCGGCCTCCGTGACCGTGCCGCGCGCCGAGGCGCCCGCCTCGGCCTCGGTACGGCCCAGTTCCTCGCGCAGCGGCCCGGTGGAGACGTCGCGCCAGGCCCGGACGCCCTGCTCCGCCCGCTGCCGGGTGGTGGCGTCCAGCGTGGTGAGCACGGCGATGCCCTCCCGTCCGTCGGCGAGCGCCCGGTCGCGCTCCCGGCCGTGGACCAGCGCGTCGTCGGTGCGCGCCTGCGCGTACGTCCACGCGCCGGTGCCGCAGAAGCCGAGCGCCAGGGCGAGCCCCGCGCCGGTGAGCGCCCGGGCCCGCCTCATCGCGTGCTCCCGCCGGCCGGGGCGAGGAGGCCCGCCATGTCCCCGGGTGCCTCACCTGCCTGGCCGGGCAGGGCGAGGGCGCCGGGGAGCGCGGCCGGTCCGCCCGTCCGTGCCCCGCCGCTGCCGGAGGGCAGGGTCCCGGGTCTGGCCGGCTCGGGCACCGCGCCGCCCTTCGGGGCGTTCGCCGCGCCGCGCACGTTGAACCCCTCCGCGGCGGAGGCGGTGCAGGCCGCGCCGGTGTTGAGGGCGGGCGTGGTGCCGAGGTCGAGCCCGTTGCGGTAGCGGGTGGCGCCGTATCCGGCGGTGCAGGGCAGGGGCTTGAAGAAGGTGACGGCCATGCCGAGGTTCAGCTTCCCTCCGTCGACGGCGGTGGCGCCGGCGGCGACCGCCGCCGGGAGCTTCACGAGGAGTTCCTCCGTACCGCGCTGCCGGGTGACGGCGATCTCCGAGGTGGTGAGCAGATTGGCGAGGACGACGCCGAGGCTCGGGTCGAGGTCCCGCAGGACGCCGCTGACCTGGGTGGCGGCCTCGGGCGTGACGGCGAGGAGGCGGCGCAGGTCGGCGTCGGAGCCCTTGAGGGTGCGGGCCAGTTCCTTCGCCCCGACGGCGAAGTCGCGGATGGCCCGCTCCTCCTCGGCCTGGGTGCGCAGGACGGTCTCGCCGTCGGTGATGAGCCGGACGGTGGACGGCAGGGCGCGGTCGGCGGCCTCCACGAAGTCGCTGCCGCTGTCGAGCAGGACCTGGAGGTCGTCGCCGTGGCCCTCGAAGGCCTTGCCGAACTCGTCCACGACCGTGCGCAGGTCGTCGAGCGGGACGGAGCGGGCGAGGTCGTCCACGCTCGCGAGCACGTCGGTGACGGGTCTGGGCACCTGGGTGTCGGTCTGTTCGATGCGGGTGCCCTCGGCGAGGTAGGGGCCGCCGTCGCTCTCGGGCCGCAGGTCGATGTACTGCTCGCCCACGGCGGAGAGCCCGGCGACCACGGCGCGGGTGTCGGCGGGGATGCGCGGGGCGGACTTCTTGATGCGGAGTTCGGCGACGACGCCGTCGGCGGTGAGGCCGATCGGGCCGACGCGTCCCACCGAGACGCCCCGGTAGGTGACGTCGGAGTGGGTGAACAGGCCTCCCGTGCGCGGGAGTCGCACGTCGACCGTGTAGTAGTCGGCGATGCCGGCGTACCGCCCCAGGTCGGCGTAGCGGATGCCGAGGAAGGAGAGGGCGAGGACGGCGACGACGAGGAAGGCGAGGTTCTTCAGCCGTACGGCGAGGGTGATCAACCCGGTTCACCTCCCCCCGTGACCGCCGGGCCGGCCGCCGTCCCGGTGGCGGGGACGGAGGGCAGGGGCAGGGGGGAGGACCCCGACGGCGTGGGCCGCCGCGAGGGGGACGGCGGCGGGGCGGCCCCGCCCTCCCCGCCGGACCCGCCCTCCCCGCCGGTCCTCCCCGCGGACCGCTCCCGGCCGGCCGCGTCCGGCCCGCCGTCCGCGGGGGCGGAGGGCGACGCGGTGCCCCGGGGCACCAGCGGCGGGATCACCTGGGTCCCGGGCGTGGCGACCATGTCCAGGTACACGTTGAGGTAGTCGCCCCTCACCCCGCGCAGCACCTCGTCGGTGAACGGGTACGTCAGCAGCACCTCCAGCGAGTCGGGCAGGTCCGTGCCCGCGTCCGCGAGCGCCTTCAGGGTCGGCGCGATGGCCTCGAGGTCGGCGATCATGTCGTCCTTGCTCGCGTCGATGGTGGCGACGGCGACGCCGGAGAGCGTGTCGAGGGAGCGCAGCATGGTCAGCAGTGAGCCGCGCTGCTTCTCGAGCGTCTTCAGTCCGGGCGAGAGGTCGGTGAGCACGGTGCCGACGTCGTCCTTGCGGGTGGCGAGGGTCGTGGAGAGCCGGTTGACGGCGTCGAGGGCGTCGGTGATGTCGCCCCGGTGGTCGTCGAGGTCGGTCACCAGGGTGTTGACCCGCTTCAGCATGGAGCGGACCTCGGGTTCGCGTCCGCCGAGCGCCGCGTTGAGTTCCCGGTTGACGGTCCTGAGCTGGTTGACCCCGCCGCCGTTGAGGAGCAGGGACAGCGCGCCGAACACCTCCTCGACCTCGGTGCTGCGGCTGGTGCGGGAGGCCGGGATGACGCTCCCGTCCTCGAGCCTCCCGGTTCCGGCCGCCCGCTCGGGCGCGACGAGCTGGACGTACTTCTCGCCCAGCAGGCTGGACTGTTCGAGCCGGGCGGCGGCGTCGGCGGGCAGCCGCACATCGCCGTTGATCTCCATGGTGACGCGGGCCGACCAGTCGTCGCGGCCGAGTTCCACGGCGGTGACCCGGCCGACGGCGACGTCGTTGACCTTCACCGCGGACTGCGGGACCAGGCTGAGCACGTCCCGGAGTTCCGCGGTGACGGTGTAGGGGTGGTCGCCGAGGTCGGCGCCGCCGGGCAGCGGCAGGTCCTCGATGCCGTCGAAGCGCGGCAGCTCGACGGTGACCGCGCCGAGGGCCAGGGTGAAGCCGAGGCCGAGGGCGACCAGCCCGCCCAGGGTGAGGCCGGCGGCGCCGCCCGTGGTGAGCGCGCCGCGCCGCACCGCCGCGGCCTTGGGACCGGAGTGCCGGGTGCGGCGCCTCATCGCTCCCCCTTCCCGGTGGCCGCGGGCCCGTCGCCGCTCGGGGCGGAGCCGCCCGACGCGGGCAGCGGCAGCAGCGGTCCGCCCATGCTGATCTCGTTGAGGTCGGCGCGGCCGTCGAGGGTGCGGGTGTCGGGGTTGTAGGCGTTCACGACGTTGCCCGCGGCCAGCGGCGCCACGTCCAGCGCCTCGGCGAGCGAGGCCCGCTGCTCGACGAGGGTCCGGGTGAGGGGGACGAGCCGGTCGACGTTCTCCTTCAGCTCGCCCCGGTTGTCCTCGACGAAGGTCTTGACCCGGCCGAGGGCGGTGCCGAGTTCCTCGAGCGCGCCGGCGAGGTCGTCCTTGTTGTCGGCGAAGAAGCCGACGACCTCGTCCAGGCGTTCCTGCGCGGTGCGCACGTCGGTGTCCTTCTCCTTCAGCATGGTGGTGAAGGTCTGGAGCCTGCGCAGCGTCCTGAACAGGTCGCCGCTGCTGCCGTCGAGGGTCCTGGCCGCCTTGCCGAACTCCTCGATGCCGTCGCCGATGGCCTCGCCGTTGCCGTCAAGGTTGGCGGCGCCGGTGCTCAGCAGTTCGGACAGGGCGCCGTCGGCGTTGGCGCCGTCCGGGCCGAGTGCCTCGCCGAGTTCGGTGATCGAGTCGTAGAGCCGGTCGATCTCGACGGGGGTGCGGTTGCGCGCGGCGGGCAGCACGGCGCCCTCGGCGAGGGCGGGGCCCGTGCTGTGGGCGGGGGTGAGCTGCACATAGCGGTCGGCGACGACGCTCGGCGCGACGACGACGGCCCGCGCGTCCTCGGGGACCTTCACGCCCTCGTCCAGCAGGAGGCCGACGCGCACCGTGGTGCCCTGGGGCCGCACCGACTCCACCTCGCCGACCCGCACACCGAGGATGCGCAGGTCGGAACCGGCGTAGATGCCGACGGCGCGGTCGAAGTAGGCGGTGATGCGGGTGCCGTCGGAGTCGAGGACCCGGGCGGTGGTCAGGCCGCCGGCGACGAGCACCGCGAGGGCGAGCACGCCGGTGAGGACTCTTCTGCGTCTGCTCATCGCTCACCGTTCCCCTGGGCCGCCGTCTGTCGTGGCGGCATGCAGCCGGTCTCGGGCAGGGACGTCTCGGGCAGGTAGTCGCGGGGGACGACGCCGCACAGGTAGCTGTCGAACCAGCGGCCGTTGCCCAGGGTGTTGCCGACGAGGCGGTAGTACGGGCCGACCAGCGCGAGGGTCCTGCCGAGCTGGGTGTTGTTCTTCTCCAGGACGCCGGTGACCCGGCCGAGGGCCTCGAGGGTGGGGCCGAGCTGCTTCTCGTTGTCGTCGACGAGGCCGCCGAGTTCGGCGCCGAGCTTCCTGCTTCCCTTGAGCAGGGAGCGGATGGCGTCGCGGCGGTCCCGGAGTTCGCCGAGCAGGGAGCCGCCGTCCTCCAGGAGGGTCTCGAAGCTGGACTTCCTGTTCTGCAGCGTCTTGGTGAACCGGGCGCTGCCCTTGAGGAGTTCGGAGAGCTTCGCGTCGCGCTCGGAGACCGACTTCGACAGGGCCGACAGGCCGTCGGCGGCCTTGCGCACATGGGGCGGGGAGTTCTCGAAGGTGTCGGAGATGGTCGCGAAGCTCTCCGCGAGCCGCCGGGTGTCGATGTCCTCGACGGTGGAGCCGAGGTCCTGGAACGCCTGCGTCACGTCGTAGGGCGAGGTGGTGCGGGACAGCGGGATGCGGCTGCCGGGATCCTGCCGGCCGGAGCCGAGCGGGTCGAGCGCCAGGTACTTGTCGCCGAGGAGGGTCTTGATGGCGATGGCGGCGGTCGTCCGGTCCCCGATCCAGGCGTCCTCGACCTCGAAGGTGACCTTCACCTTGGCGCCGTCGAGGGCGACGCCGGTGACCTCTCCGGCCTTGACGCCGGCGATGCGCACCTCGTCGCCCTCGTCGAGGCCGGCGGCCTCGGAGAAGTCGGCGCTGTAGTGCGTACCGCCGCCGAACGGCAGCCGGTCCACGTGGTAGACGAGGGCGGCGAGCAGGGCGAGGGCGGCCAGCCCGACGACGGCGACGGCGACGGGGTCGCGTTCCTTGACCGGCCGGATGCGCGGGCGCCGGAGTCCGGCCGCCCTCCCGGCCCCGGCGGCCCGTGCCCCGTCGGTCCGGTCGCGCCGTGCGAAGGGCCTCATGCGCGGCACCTCGGTTCGGTGATCGCGATGCCGGTCGGCGGCTTCGAGCCGTCGGAGGTGGTCACTCCGCTCACACGTGCCTCGCAGAGGTAGAGGTTGAACCACGATCCGTAGGAGGACAGGCGGGCCAGGGCGGTCATCTTGGCGGGGGTGCGGTCGAGGAAGTCCTCGATCCGGGGCGTGTGTTCGCCCAGGCCCGTCGAGAGCCGGCCCAGTTCGCGGATGTCCCGCTTCAGGGGGGCGCGGCCGTCCTCGAGGAGCCCCGCGGTGACGGTGGTCAGCTCGCCCATGGCCTCGACCGCCTCGCCGAGGGGTTCGCGGTCGTCGTTGAAGCCGGTGACGAGGTCCCGCAGGGTGACGACGAGGTCGTCGAAGCCGTCCTCGCGGTCGTTGAGGGTGTCCAGGACGGTGGTGAGGTTGTCGACGACCTGACCGATCACCTCGTCCTTGGCGGCGACGGTCGTGCTGAGCGAGCCGACGTGGCGGATCAGGCCGTCGACGGTGGCGCCCTCGCCCTGGAGCACCTGCACGATCGAGCCGGCGAGTTCGTTGACGTCCTTCGGGGACAGCCCTTCGAACAGCGGCTTGAACCCGTTGAAGAGCAGGGTCAGGTCGAGGGCGGGCGTGGTGCGGTCGAGCGGGATGGTGTCGCCCGCCTCGAGCGTGCCGGTGAGGTTGCCGGTGCCGCGGTCGAGGGCGACGTAGCGCTGGCCGACCATGTTGAGGTACTTCACGGCGGCGGTCGCCGAGCGGGGCAGCCGGCGGTCGTCGCGGACGGTGAAGGTGACCTGCGCGGTGCGCCGTTGCACGACGCGGACGTCGGTCACCTCGCCGACCTTCACCCCGGAGATCCGTACGCTGTCGCCGTCGACGAGTCCGGTGACGTCGGTGAACAGGGCCCGGTAGGTGGTGGTGCCGGTGCTGACGCCGGTGCTGGCGACGCTGAGGCCGAGCACGGTCGTGGCGATGCCGGTGACCACCACGAAGACCAGGGACTTGAGCAGCGGCCCGGTCAGCGGGCGGCGGCGGGTGTGCGCGTTGTCCGGGGCGGTCATCCGAGGGTCACCTCCGTGCCGCGGTAGGCCGGGCCGACGAGCAGGCTGCTCCAGTCGGGCAGTTCACCGGGCGGCCGGCCGGTGGCGGGTGCGAGCAGTTCGTTGACGAGGTCGTTCTCCTGCGGGGAGTTGGCGGGCCCGAGGTCCTGGCCGGCCGCCGCGGAGGCCTGCGCGGCGGGCCGGGCGAGTGTGCCGAGGTAGGGCACGGAGGGGCAGCGGGGGCCGCCGCCGGAGTCGTACACCGGGGTGTCGCGGCCGGGCAGGTAGGCGCCGCGCGAGGGCACGGTGGTGACGTCGACGTGGATGCCGGGCCGGCCGGTGCCCTTGCCGAGCGCCTTGTCCATGGCGGGCACGAACTCGGCGAGGGTGCGCAGGGTGCAGGGGAAGGAGGGGGAGTACTCGGCGAGCAGTTCCAGGGTGGGGCGGCCGGCGGCACTGAGCCGGATGACGGTGTCCTCGTTCTTCCGCAGGAAGGCCGTCATGTCCTCGGCCGTCCGGGTGGTGGCGCCGAGGGTGCGGGCGTAGGCGGCCTCCTCCTCGGCGAGGGTGCCGCTGGTGGTGGTGAAGTCGGTGAGCGCCGTGATGATGTCGGGCGCGGCGTCCGCGTAGACGTGGCCGACCTTCACCAGGTGCTTGAGGTCCCGGTTGAGGGCGGGCAGGTGGGGATTGAACTCCTTGAGGTGCGCGTCCAGCCGGACGAGCGTGTCGCCGAGCCGGTCGCCGCGTCCCTCCAGGGCGCGCGAGACGGCCGACAGGGTCGCGGAGAGCTTCTGCGGCTGGACCGCGGTGAGCATCGGCAGGACGTCGTCGAGGACCTGCTGGAGTTCGACGGCGTTCTCGGAGCGGTCCTGCGGGATGACGGCTCCGGCGGCCAGTGGCCGGTCCGAGGGGTCCTCCGGCGGCACGAGGGCCACGAACCGCTCGCCGAACAGGGTGGTGGGCAGCATCTGCGCGCGGACGTCGGAGGGTACGTCGTCGAGGGCGCCGGGCTTCATGGCGAGGGTGAGCCGGGCCCCGTCGCCGGTGGCGTCGACGGCGCGGACCTCGCCGACGACGACGCCGCGCAGTTTGACCTCGGCGCCCAGGTGCATCTCGTTGCCGACGCTGCCGGTCTCGACGACCACCGGGTCGGAGTCGGTGAACTCCTTGTCGTAGACGGCGACGGCCAGCCACACCAGCAGGACGGGCACCAGCAGGAACACCACCCCGGCGCACCGGTGGCGCAGCGTCTCGCCTCGTGCTCCGCTCATCTCACCCCGCCACCTTCACGGTCGTGGTCGCGCCCCACAGGGCGAGCGACAGGAAGAAGTCGGTGACGCTGATCAGCACGATGGCGTTGCGCACGGACCGGCCGACGGCCACGCCGACGCCGGCGGGGCCGCCCGTGGCGCGGTAGCCGTAGTAGCAGTGGGCGAGGATCACCATCACGCTGAAGATCAGCACCTTCAGCACCGAGAGCAGGACGTCCGTCGGGGAGAGGAAGAGGTTGAAGTAGTGGTCGTACGTGCCCCGGGACTGGCCGTTGAACAGGACGGTCACGTAGCGGGACGCCAGGTAGGAGGAGAGCAGCCCGATGGCGTAGAGCGGGACGATGGCGACGACCCCGGCGATGATGCGCGTGGTGACCAGGTAGGGCATGGAGCGGATCCCCATCCCCTCGAGGGCGTCGACCTCCTCGTTGATGCGCATGGCGCCGAGCTGGGCGGTGAAGCCGGCGCCGACGGTCGCCGAGAGGGCGAGGCCGGCGACGAGGGGGGCGATCTCGCGGGTGTTGAAGTAGGCGGAGACGAATCCGGTGAACGCGGCCGTGCCGATCTGGTCGAGGGCCGCGTAGCCCTGGAGTCCGACGACGGTTCCGGTGAAGAGCGTCATCGCGGTCATCACGCCGATGGTGCCGCCGATGACACCGAGCCCGCCGGAGCCGAAGGCGACCTCGGCGAGGAGGCGCTGCACCTCCTTGAGGTAGCGGTGCAGGGTCCGCGGGACCCACAGCAGCGCCCGGGCGTAGAAGAGCAGGTGGTCGCCGGAGCGGTCGAGCAGGGCGAGCGGGGAGGCCATCGGGCCTCAGCCTCCCTTCGGCGGGACGATCTGGAGGTAGATGCCCGTCATCACCATGTTCACGAAGAAGAGCAGGAGGAAGGTGATGACGACGGACTGGTTGACGGCGTCGCCGACGCCTTTGGGGCCGCCGCGCGGGTTGAGGCCCCGGTAGGCGGCGACGATGCCCGCGATGAACCCGAAGACCAGCGCCTTGAGTTCGCTGATGTACAGGTCGGCCGGCTGGGCCAGGGCGGAGAAGCTGGACAGGTAGGCGCCGGGGGTGCCGCCCTGCATGACGACGTTGAAGAAGTAGCCGCCGAGCGTGCCGACGACGGAGACCAGGCCGTTGAGCAGGACCGCCACACCCATGGTGGCCAGGACCCGGGGCACGACGAGGCGCTGCACGGGCGAGACGCCCATGACCTCCATGGCGTCGAGCTCCTCGCGGATCTTGCGGGAGCCGAGGTCGGCGCAGATGGCGGAGCCGCCGGCGCCGGCGATCAGCAGGGCCACGATGAGCGGGCTCGCCTGCTGGACGACGGCGAGGACGCTGGCGCCCCCGGTGAACGACTGGGCGCCCAACTGCTGGGTCAGGGAGCCGACCTGGAGCGCGATGACGGCGCCGAAGGGGATGGAGACGAGGGCGGCGGGCAGGATGGTGACGCCCGCGACGAACCAGAACTGCTCGATGAACTCGCGGAACTGGAAGGGCCTTCGGAAGACGGCGCGGCTCACTTCGGCGGCGAGCGCGAACAGCCGGCCGGTCTGCCGCAGCGCACCGGTGATCATGCGCCGCTCCCGGCGGCGGGCATCGGCAGGGTGGGTGCCCCGGCGCTCTCGGCGTAGGTCCTGCGGATGGCGGAGCGCGCGGCGGGCGGCAACTGGTCGATCATGCCCATGACACGCTCGCGCCGCCGGGTGACGGCCCGGCGCGGCGGGAGGCCGGACGACGGCTCCAGCTGCGGGACGATGGCCCGGGGCCGGGCCCCGGCGGCGCCGGCGGCGTCCGCCTCGGCGGCGAGGGTGGCGGCGTCCTTCTCCTCGGACATCCCGATGGGTCCCTCGCGCCGGCCGTCGAGGAACTGGGCCACGACCGGCTCCTCGCTGGTGAGCAGCACCTCGCGCGGACCGAAGGTGACGAGCTCGCCCCGGAAGAGCATCCCCATGTTGTCGGGCACGGTGGCGGCGATGTCGAGGTTGTGGGTGACGATCAGCATCGTCGCGTCGATCTGCGCGTTCAGGTCGATCAGCAGCTGGGAGAGGTAGGCGGTGCGGACCGGGTCGAGCCCGGAGTCCGGTTCGTCGCAGAGGATGATCTGGGGGTCCAGCACCAGCGCGCGGGCCAGGCCGGCCCGTTTGCGCATGCCGCCGCTGATCTCCCCCGGGAGCTTGCCCTCCGCGCCCAGCAGCCCGACGACCTCGATCCGCTCCATGACGATGCGGCGGATCTCGGACTCCTTCTTGCGGGTGTGCTCGCGCAGCGGGAAGGCGATGTTGTCGAAGAGGGACATGGACCCGAAGAGGGCTCCGTCCTGGAACATGAGCCCGAACAATTTCCGGGTCTCGTATATGTCCCTCTCGGGACTGTTCACCATGTCCACCCCGTTGATGAGAACACGGCCCTTCTCGGGTTTGAGCAACCCTATGAGCGACTTCAGGAAAACGGTCTTCCCGGTGCCGGACGGGCCCAGCATCACGCTCACCTCTCCGGCAGGAAGGGTGAGTGTCACGTCCCGCCAGATGCTCTGCCTACCGAAGGACTTGGTCAAGCCCTCGACCACCACTTCGATTCCCATGTCACCTCCAGCGGACGTGTGTCGGACGCGCGCCGCGGGCGCACGTTAAGTCGGCGCGGAACGCACTGACAACGGGTGCGGCGCCGGTTTCCCGCCGCCCTCGTGGACTTTGTCACCGTGCAGACAACATGGCGCACCCGAACTTGTCTCCGGGGAGACAGGCAGGGTCCCGCGGCTCTGGGGGGTGTGGATCCGCGGGACCCTGCCGACGGACGTCCGGCCCCGGTGGAAGGGCGCGGCCGGAAAGCATCCGTCATGGCTCCGGCCGACGGGGGCCACCGACCTGGAACCGAGCACCACACCGGCACGTTACGGCCGAGTAACCTCGGCGGGCAAGAGCGGAATCCGAGTTTTCCAGGACCTCCGGTTCAGCCATCCGGAAGCTGTCAGGGAGCAGACAAAACCCGGTCGGGAACTTGTCACCGCGTGAGCATTCCGGCCCGATACCGGGCGAGGAAAGGGGAACGTCCGCACCATCGGACGGAAACCTCGACATTGACACCCGATGACTAAGCGGGCTCGCGATCCGCTCACTCCGGAAACAGATGGTTGCCCTTTTCAAAGAATCATGAACGGTGCCATTGTTCGGCCAAGTTTCCCGCAAGTAACGTCGTTGCTCGCGGACAGGGACCATCGAGCCGCGGGCCGTACGGCCTCCCCATCGATCACCCCGGCCACGGCCCATCTCTGCCGGTCAATACAAGGAGAGTCCCAGAGCCATGAAGAAAACCCTCAGAACGACCGCTGTCGTGGCGGGTGCGGCCGCGGCCGCCTTCGGCCTCGCCGTCGCGCCCGCCTCGGCGGTGCCCTCCACCGTGTGGACGGTCACCCCGACGGGCAGCTACACGGCGACCAACAGCGGCAACATCGTGCTGACCGCCACCATCCCGATGACGTGCACGACCTCGGGCGCCTCGGGCGGCATGGCGAGCACCACGGGCAACCCGGCCACGGTCGCCACCATCAACGCCATCAACTTCGGCACCTCCGCCTCGCCGTGCACCAGCGTCCTGGGCAACGTCACCACCGTGGCGGTCACTCCTTGGACCGTCGTCGCGCAGGACTACACCGCCTCGACCGGCGTCACCAAGGGCTACGTCGGCAACGTCACGGCCAACGTGACCGCCGGCGCCTGCAAGTTCACGGTGACGGGCAAGGCCTCGGCCACCTACACCAACTCCACCGGCATCCTGGCCGTCAACAGCGTCTCCGGTGACCTGGTCGTCAGCTCCAGTCCCGCCCCCGTCAACTGCGGCTCGGTGGTCACGACCGCCACCAAGCCCGTCTTCAAGGGCAACTACGCCATCAAGGCGTCGAACGGCACCATCCCGAAGATCGTCGGCTCCAACCCGTAAGGCGCCGCCCGTCCGCGTCCGCCCGGCCGGCGTCCCCGGCCGGGCGGACGCGGACTGCCCGGCCGAGCCCTCCGTAACCCGCTGCCGAACGACCCGAGTGGAGCTGTATGAGAGGCCATCGTGCCACCGCGCCGCGGCCACCCCGTGTCCGTGCCAGGAGCGCGGCGATCGGTGCGTTCGTCGTGCTCGCCGCCACGGTCCCGGCCGCGGCGTCCGCCGCGGGCACCCAGGAGGTGGACGCCGAACTCCCCTACGTCTGCGCGCTGCCGTCCGGACGGCAGCCCGTGACGGTCCGGGTCTCGGCGACGTTCCCGGACCGGGCGGAGCCGGGCGGGGCGTTCTCCCCCGCCGACGTCACCACCACCGTGGAACTCCCGGCGGAGGCGGTCGCGGACCTCACCGCGTCCGACGCCGCCACGGTCCGGGCCGCCACCCGTCTCACCGTCGGCGTCGCCCAGGGCGAGGCCGCCGCCGAGGCGACCTGGCGCGGCACCGCGGAGCCGGTCCCCCTGCCCGGTTCCGGACCGCTGGCGCTGACCACGACGGGCGACGTCCCCTCGGTGACCGGACAGGGCGAGGGCGACCTGACGTTCTCCGCCGGGAACCTCGCCGTCGACCTGGAGCCCGGCACGGCGGACGGGACCGCCGCCGGCCCCGGCGCGCCGACCCTCGACTGCTCCCCCGCCGGGGACACCCCGGAGAACGGGCTGCTGGCCACCGTGCCGGTCGGCACGGACACGCCGGAGCCGAGCGGTTCGCCGTCCGCGCCCGGCTCCTCCCCCGCAGCACCGGACCCGTCCTCCGGGACGCCCGGGGACGGGGAGGGGGACGGTCGGGGGGACCGTGCGCCGGGGGTGGCGGAGAACCCGCCCGGCACCGCCGCGGGGCGCGACGCGCCGCCCTGCCGCTACGACGACGGGAATCCGTCCACGTCGGCGTCGCTGAACGCCTACATCACCGGCTACTCGAACGTGCGGAAGCTGCGGGGGGCCTCGCTCATCCCCCTGTCCTGCGTCCTCGTCGAGCAAGGTCCCCTGGACATCGTCGACTTCTTCCCGGACTTCTCCGGCGCCTACCTGAAACAGCACTCGGAGGGCAGGCTCCACCACCAGGGACGCGCGCGGACCCCGCCGTTCCAGGCCGACTTCCTGAGCTTCGGCTTCGTGCCGACGAGGGCCACGATGGTGCTGGAGCAGACCGGTCCCCTCACCCTGGACGTCGCCGGCGAGACCGTGTTCGAGACCGGATACACCACCTTCGAGACCCGTGCCCGGGTCCCGCTGGTGCTCCGGGTGACCGCTCTCGAGGTCAACGGGACCCCCCTGGACGTCGGGGCCGGCTGCAGGACGAAGAGCCCCCTGCGCTCCCCCGAACCGGATCCCTCGGCGTATCCCGGCGACCACATGGTGCTGTTCGGGAGCAGTACGCACCAGCCCCCCGAGATGCCCGTCGGCTACCTGCTCAGTTCCGGCGGTCCCCTGACCGGAGAGGTGACCGTCCCCGCCTTCACCGGCTGCGGGACCGGCGGCGAGAACCTCGACCGCCTCCTCACCGCCTCCGTCTCCGGCCCCGGCAACTACGTCAAGCAGATCCAGGGCCAGACGTGCGCGGTGCAGGTCTTCAACCCCGACGAGTGCACCGAGGACCTGCAGCCCCTGAAGATCCCCGTACCCGAGCGCTGAGCCGTACCCCCTCCTCCACGGAAGGCCACCACCCATGCCCCTGCTCACCACCCGCGCCAGGATCGCCACCGTCTCCGCCCTGACCGCGCTCGGCGCCTTCGCCTCCCTGGGCACCGCGACCGCCGCCGAGCCCGCGCTGAACGGCGAGTGGGCCCCCTTCACCCGCTGCCCCGTGGACGCCCCGGCGATGCTGGCCGCCGACGGCTTCGACAAGACCCCGCAGTGCGTGGTCTCCACCTCCGCCAGCGGCTCCATCAAGCTGGGCAAGACCACCGTGGTCACGGGGAGGACCAACCTCCAGATCGGCGTCGTCCAGAACGCGGACGGCACCAGCAGCGTCGTCGCCCCGCCCTCCGGCGCGCTCGTCGCCGACTCCGCCACCGTGCCCGGCGGTCTGCTCGGCCTGATGTGCCCGAGCAACATGCCGGTGATCACGGCCATCTGCGAGACGCTCGACAACTCCACCCTCAACAGGATCACCGCCACCATGGAGTCCGTCGGCTCGCCCTACGCCTTCGACCAGACCGCGGGCGTCCTCACGGACCTGCCCATCGTCGCCCTGCCGGTCCGGATCCACCTGGAGAACCCGCTCCTGGGCGGCAACTGCTACATCGGATCGAAGTCGAACCCGATCCTGCTGCGCCCGGAGAACCGCAACAACCCCGACTTCGGGATGAGTTTCTTCAAGGGCGACGGCACCCCGGACGAGGCCGGCGACATGAGCCGGATCAACCTCACCGGCGCCACCCAGAACGACAGCACCTTCGCGGTCCCCGCCGCCACCGGCTGCGGTCTGAACATCGGCCTGATCAACGCCGCGGTCAACGCGAAGAGCGGGCTGCCCTCCGCCTCCGGCAACAACAGCCTCACCCTCGACGACACCCGGACCCACCTCACCGGCCTCAACGCGCCCGGCACCGTGGCCCCCGAGGCCGGCAAGGTGCTCGCGGAGAACTGGCACTCCGCCGTCAGGTAACGGCCACGCGGCAGCGGTTCCCGGCCGTTGCGGCGGCCGGCCCGTGCACCGGTGAAGAAATTTCACTCAACCCGTGTACAAGAAAAGGAAGTTGATTTAGCTTCAGCTTCTCAGACCGGCATGACCTGGTGGACCGGTCCGGGTGGGCGTCCGCCACCCGGCCGGACGCCCGCCCGGCCGCCGCGCCGGACACGTCGGAGAGCAAGGGGTGACTGATGCCCTCGATCACACGGCCCCCGGAGGTCGGTGAACCGCTCGAGCCCCTGCCCAGGAAGTTCGCGGCCTTCATACGGCCGGAGCTGCCGGGGCTCCTGAACGAGATACGGGCCGAGGTCACCCGCGCCTACCCGGTCTACGGCCGGCTGCTCAACGGCCCGGACGGGGACGCGATCCGCCAGGGCGTGGAACAGACGCTGACCGCCTTCGTGGACCGGGTGGCCGATCCGGGCAGGAGCTCGGAACTGCGGGACGAACTGCTGCGCAGGTTCGGCCGGGTGGAGGCCTACGAGGGCCGCGACCTGGAGACCCTGCAGGGCGCCTACCGGCTCGGCGCCCGCATCGCGCTGCGCCGCGCCAGGACGGTGGGGCGACAGTACAACCTCTCCCCCACCCTCATCCTCGCCTTCGCCGACGCCCTCTTCGCGTACGTCGAGGAACTGGAGGCGGTCACCCGCGAGGGGTACGCGGAGGTGCGCGAGCGGGCCGCCTCCGAAGTGTCCGCGTTACGGAGACGATTACTCCACCTGATCCTGGCCGCGTCACCGCTGCCCCAGACGGCCGTCTCCGAACTGTGCGAGGCCGCCGCCTGGGAACTGCCCCGCACGTGCACCCTCGTCGCGCTGCGCCCCCCGGTGCCGGACCACATCCAGGCGGCCCTCGACGGCGACGTCCTCGCCGACCTCGACATCCCGCAGCCGCACCTGCTCGTCCCCGGGGACCTCACCCCGCAACGCCTCGCGGTGCTCGGCCGGGCCCTGTCCGGCACCCGCGCCGCGGTGGGCCTGACCGTACCGCTCGCGCAGGCCGCCGACTCCGTCCGCTGGGCGCGCCGCGTGCTCCAGTTCGTCGACGACGGCGTGGTGCCCGACGCCCCGCTGGTCCGCTGCGAGGACCACCTGATCACGCTGTGGCTGCTGTCCGACCCCGCCCTCGTCGACCACCTCGCGGCCCGTGAACTGGCCCCGCTCGACGGGCTGCCCGCCAGCCGGCGCCACCGGCTCGTCGAGACGCTCCGGGTGCACGTCTCCACCCGGGCGCCCGCCGAGCAGGTCGGCGAGATACTCGGCGTGCACGCCCAGACCGTCCGCTACCGTCTGCGGAACCTGGACGCCCACCTGGGCGACCGGCTCACCGACCCCGACCACCGCTTCGCCCTCGAGGTGGCCCTGCGCTCGCTCCACCTGCGCGACCACGACGGCGGGGAGTGATCCCCGCCGCGGGCCCGCCCCGTGAGCGGCGCGCGTTCCGGAACCGACGGCCGGGAAGGCGCCCTCCGCCCCCGCCGCCCGGACCGGTGCCCCCGGCCGGGCCGGCCGCCCCACCGGCGGACGGGGCGAACTCCGGCCATTCGCTTTCACCATTCCAAAACGGGAGACAACAGACTTAACGGAACCCTCCGTGAACACAGGAGTACCGGTTCGTGGACAATGGCCCACCGGCACCCCGTGTGGCAGCACAACAGGAGGCGCTCCCTTGGAGCTCAGCAGGCGTACCTTCACCGCCCTGGCCGGTACGGCGGCGCTCGGTCTCGCGCTGGCCGGCAGCGGCGGGGCGGCGACCGGCGCGCACGGGCCGCGCGGCGTGCCGACGGGCCCGCCGCCCCCTCCCCCGAGCGCGGACGGCAAGCGGCACCGGATCGGCCACGACCGGTACTCGCTGCTGGTCGACGGCCGGCGCCTGGTGCTGTGGTCCGGCGAGATGCACCCCTTCCGGCTGCCCAGCCCGTCCCTGTGGCGGGACGTGCTGCAGAAGCTGCGCGCCCACGGCTGCAACGCGGTCGGCGTCCCCGTGCCGTGGAACCACCACTCCCCCGCGCCCGGGGAGTACGACTTCACCGGGGTGCGGGACCTGGACCTCTTCCTGACCATGGCCGCCGAGGAGCGGCTGTACGTCGTGCTGCGTCCCGGCCCGTACCTCGGGTCCGCCGACCTCGACGCCGGCGGCCTCCCCGGGTGGCTGGCGGCCACCGGGAACGGCGCCCGCACCGCCGACCCGGAGTACCTGCGGCACCTCGACGAGTGGCTGAGCGCCGTCAATCGCATCGCCGTCCGGCACCTGTTCACCGCGGGCGGCGGCACCGTGCTGCTGTACCAGTTCGAGGCCGGGCCCGGGATCTCCCTCGGCGATGCGGCCGGGCGCGCCTACCTGACCCACCTGTACGACAAGGCGCGCGCCGACCGCATCGACGTGCCGCTGTTCCACGCGGACGGGCACCCCGGCGGGCGCGGGACCGGCCGGCCGACGCCCGCGTTCGTCGCCACGGTGGCAGGCGGGGCGGCCGATCCGTGGGGCGGGGCCGCCTCCGGCGGCAAGGGGTACGCGGAGGTGCGGCGCACGCACGACGCGGCCCACGAACGGCGCGACCACCTCAGGAGCCTCGCCGACGGCGTCACGGCGCACAGCGTCCGCATGGCGTTCGGCGGGACCTCCTGGGGCTGGCTGCCCGCGCCGGGCGTCTACACCTCGTACGACTACGGGGCGGCGATCGACGAGGGCCGCCGGCCGACGCCGAAGACGGCCGCGCTCCAGCAGCTCGGCCATCTGCTGCGGACCGTGCCCGACCTCGCCCGGCTGGACCCGGCGGAGGAGGTGCGGGCCGAGGACGGCCGGCTGGAGGTGCGCCGCCTGGTCAATCCCGACACCGGCGCCCGGGTGTACGTCCTGCGCAACGACTCCGGGGAGCCGGTCGACTCGATGCTGCCGGGTTCCGGCATCGACGTACCGGTCACCGTCGGCGCGCGGGACGCCAAGCTGCTCGTCACCGGGCTGGGACTGGGCCGGCGGAAACTGGCGTACACCACCGCGCAGCCCCTGCTGAGCACGGCCGTCGGGCGGCAGGACATCGCCGTGTTCGCGGGCCGCCGCGGTGAGACGGCGCAGGTCGCGCTGGACTGCGACAGCGAGCCGCTCACCTCCCGGCTGGACGACGAGCCCGGGTGGTCCTACGACCGGGGCAGGCTGAACGTCGTGGTGCCGCTGGGCGTGGGCGGGCTGAGCCGGGTGCTGGTCGAGGGCGGGGACTCCGAGACGCCCATGGTGCTGCTGTTCGCCGACGACGCGACGGCGCTGCGCCTGTGGCCGTACGAGACCCCGTCCGGCTCGCTGCTGGTCTACGGCCCGGCGCTGCTGCGCTCGGTCACCCTGCGCGGCTCCACCGCCCACCTCGTCGGCGACCTCGTCGGCGAGACCGGCCTGGAGGTGTGGGTACCGCGCGGGATCACCGCCGTGACCTGGAACGGGCGGCCGGTGCGCACCCAGGTCAGCCGGGCCGGGAGCCTGCTGATGGAGGGGCTGATGCCGGGCGCGCCCGAGGTGCGGCTGCCCGCCCTGGAGGGCTGGCGCGGGCGGACGGAGAACCCGGAGTCCGAGGCCGGTTTCGACGACTCGGCGTGGCCGGCCGCCGACCGGACCCCGTCGCACGGCACCACGCCCGTGCCCGGGGGCGGTCCCGTCCTCCTCGCGGACGACTACGGCTTCCACTACGGCGACGTCTGGTACCGGGGGCGGTTCGAGGACGCGCGCGGCGTCGAGTCCGTGTCGCTGTCCTACCGCACCGGTACGCAGGGACTGCTGATGGCCTGGCTGGACGGCCGCCCGCTGGGCACGCACCGGATGCCGGTGCCGGACGGGGACACCGTGGAGCGGGGCACGTGGACGGCGACGGCCTCCTTCGCCGTGCCGGGGAAGCGGCGCGGGAAGGGCCGGCACGTGCTGTCCGTGCTGGTACGGCCGATGCAGCACGACGGGGGCGAGCGGGCGGACGCGCACGGGGCCGCGCGCGGGCTCGTGTCGGCCCGGTTCGGGGGCGCGTCCCGGGAGGTGGAGTGGCGGATCCAGGGCGCCGCGGCACCGGACCGGGTGCGCGGGCCGCTGAACAACGGCGGGCTGTACGGGGAGCGGGAGGGCTGGCACCTGCCCGGGTTCGACGACCGGGAGTGGCCAAAGGCCGGGTTCCCGCGGGAGGAGCGGCGGCAGGGGGTGGCCTGGTACCGGACGGGGTTCCGGCTGGACGTGCCCACCGACGTGGACGCCTCGGTCGGACTCACGATCGACGACGACCCCGGGCGTGCCTACCGGGTCCAGATCTTCCTCAACGGCTGGAACATGGGCCAGTACATCAACGATGTGGGCCCGCAGCACACCTTCGTCCTGCCGAACGGGATCCTGCGCACACGGGGGACCAACACACTGGCCCTGGCGGTGCTGTCCGACGGGACCACACCCTCGGGTCCGCGCGAGGTACGGCTGACGCTGCTGGGCGCGGCGCGGGGCGGGGTTCCGGTGGAGGCGGTGGACTCACCGGGGAGGTGAGCCCACCGCCCCGGCGGCTCACGCCAGCCGGATCACGTTCCAGGACAGCGGCTCCAGCACGGCGGAGAGCCGCCCGTCGTCCAGGGTCGTGCCGTCGACCGGGTGCGGGGTGACCCGCTCGGGCTCGGCGAGGGTGTTGCGGGCGTCGGGGTCGGCGTCCGCGAGGGCGCTGTGCTCGACGACCGAGGTGAGGCCGAGGCCGCTCAGGGCGACCTCCAGCGGCAGGGGCTCGGTGCGGCTGCGGTTGACGGCGAAGACGGTGACCGTGCCGTCCTCGGCGCGCACGGCGGTGGCGTGCAGCAGGTCGGCCTCGCCGTACTTCTTCGTCTCGTACGTCGGTGAGTCCACCCGGACGTCGAGCACCTCGCCCCGGCCGTGCTTCGAGGCCTGGGCGAACGGGAAGAACGTCGTCTGCCGCCAGGCCGGGCCGCCGGGCTCGGTCATGATCGGGGCGATCACGTTGACGAGCTGGGCGAGGCAGGCGACGGTGACGCGGTCCGCGTGCCGGAGCAGGGCGATGAGGAGCGAGCCGAAGACGACGGCGTCGGTGACGCTGTAGTTGTCCTCGAGCAGGCGGGGGGCCTCGGGCCAGTCCAGGGCGCTGACCTGGGCCTCGGTCCGGGACAGGTACCAGACGTTCCACTCGTCGAAGGAGAGGTCGATCTTCTTCCCGGACTTGAGGCGGGCGCCGACGTGGTCGCAGGTGGCGACCACGTTCTCGATGAAGGACTCCATGTCGACGGCGGAGGCGAGGAAGGAGTCGACGTCGCCGTCGAGCGGCTCGTAGTAGGCGTGCAGGGAGATGTAGTCGACCAGGTCGTACGTCTCCTCGAGGACCGTCGCCTCCCACGCGGCGAAGGTCTCCATGGACTGGCCGGAGGAGCCGCAGGCGACGAGTTCGACGCCGGGGTCGATCTGGCGCATGGCGCGGGCGGTCTCGGCGGCGACGCGGCCGTACTCCTCGGCGGTCTTGTGGCCGGTCTGCCAGGGGCCGTCCATCTCGTTGCCCAGGCACCACAGGCGGATGCCGAACGGGTCCTTGTCGCCGTGCTCGACGCGCAGGTCCGACAGGGCCGTGCCGGAGGGGTGGTTGGAGTACTCCTGGAGCTCCAGGGCCTCGGCGACGCCCCGGGTGCCGAGGTTGACGGCCATCATGGGCTCGGCCTGGGGGCCGACCTTCTTCAGGAAGGCGATGTACTCGGAGAGGCCGAAGCGGTTGGTCTCGGTCGAGCGCCAGGCGAGGTCGAGGCGGCGGGGGCGGTCCTCCACCGGGCCCACGGAGTCCTCCCACTTGTAGCCGGAGACGAAGTTGCCGCCGGGGTAGCGGATGGCGGTGACGCCCAGTTCCCTGACGAGGTCCAGGACGTCCTGGCGGAGGCCGGCCTCGTCCGCGGTGGGGTGGCCGGGTTCGAAGATGCCGGTGTACACGCAGCGGCCCAGGTGTTCTACGAACGATCCGAAGAGGCGGGGGTTCACTTCACCTACGGTGAAGGCGGGGTCCAGGGTGAAACGGGCGGTTCGCATGTGCGCCTTCCGAAGAGGGGGTTGGTGTGTCATCGCGGCTGCGGTTCGCGGGGGGTGCCGGTCGCGCGGTCCCCCGCGCTCCCGGAGGACGGCGGGCCGGCCGTTTCTCCGCCGGCCCGGCCCCGGCGTCGGTCCGCCCGTGCGGTCGGCGCACGGGCCGGTGGCCGGCGTGGAGCGGCCCGCCTCCCGGCACGGTCACTGGCCAGCCAGACCCGTGTGGGCGACGCCCGCCACGATCTGGCGCTGGAAGAAGACGAAGACGACGATCAGCGGCAGGCCGGCCATGAGGCCGCCGGCCATGAGCTGGGCCCACTGGATGCCGTAGGAGTTCATGACGGTCGCGATGCCGTTCGGCATGGTCATCAGGTCGGGGTTGTTGGTGACCATGTAGGGCCAGAGGAAGTTGTTCCACGAGCTGATGAAGGTGAAGATGCCGACCGCCGCGAGGGAGGGGCGGGACAGCGGCACGATGATCGTGAGGAAGACGCGCCAGCGGCCGGCGCCGTCGATGAAGGCGGCCTCCTCCAGTTCGCGCGGGATGCCCTGGAAGAACTTGTAGAGGATGTAGACCATCGCGGCGGGCGCGCACTGCGGCAGGATCATGCCCCAGTAGGTGTCGACCATGCCCATCTGCTGAACGGTGGTGAACAGGGGGACGCCGAGTACGGCCGGGGAGACCATCAGGCCGGCCATGACCACGCCCATCAGGACGTTCTTGCCGCGGAACTCGGTGCGGGCGAAGCCGTACCCGGCGAGTGCGCCGACCACCAGCACGACCGTCGTCACGCACACGGACACCACCAGGGAGTTCACGAACCAGTTGGTGATGTTGCCGGTCTCGAAGATGGCCGTCCACGCCTGGCCGGTCCACTCCTCCGGCAGCCAGTGCGGCGGTACCTCGACGGCCTCGGTCTCCGACTTCCACGAGGTGAACAGGGCCCAGACGAGCGGGGCGAGGAACACCACGGAGACGGCGGCGCCGAGCAGGGTGAGGACGATCTGGCCGGGTGTCCGGCTCCGGCGGGACCCGGCCCGTGTCTGCTGTGCGGCGGTGGTCATCGGCCGCCCTCCTCACGGTTGCGCAGCAGCCACATCCGGGCGAGGGCGACGGCCGCGATGATCACGAAGAAGATGATGGAGATCGCGGAGGCGTAGCCCACGCGGTAGCCGGTGAAGCCCTCTTCGAGGGTGTACTGCACGAACGTCCTGGTGGATCCCTCCGGACCGGGCAGGAAGTCCATCATCACGACGGCCTGGTCGAAGACCTGGAGCGAGGCGAGGACCTGCAGGGCGACGACGAGGCCGGTGATGTGCCGCAGCATCGGCAGGGTGATGTGGACCATCCGGTGCCAGGCGTTCGCGCCGTCCAGCTCGGCGGCCTCGTAGAGGTGTGCGGGGATGCCCTGGAGGGCCGCGAGGTAGAGCAGGAAGCTGAAGCCGACCGTCCACCACAGGGTGCAGATGACGACGGCGAGCATCGCGTACGACGTGTCGTTCAGCCACGGCGTCTCGACGCCGAAGACGTGGTTGATCATGCCGGTGCCGGGGTTGAACAGCCACTGCCACAGGTTGGCGGCGACGGTGGACGGCAGCAGGAACGGGGCGAAGAAGCACAGCCGCCACAGCCAGGTGGCGCGCTCGATGTGGTGGGCGAGCATCGCGAGGAGGAAGGCGAGGACCGTGATGCAGGGCACGACGAGGAGCGTGAAGTACGCGCTGTGGCCGAGCGATTCCCACACCAGCGGGTCGTCGAGGGCCTCGCGGTAGTTGTCGAGGCCGATGAGGTTCGCGCCGTCGCCGGAGATGTTGGCGTCGGTGAAGCTGAGGTAGAGGCCGCGCAGCAGCGGCCAGATCACGAAGAGCGCGAACAGCGCCAGGAACGGGGCGACGAACCAGCCGCCGTGCTGGAAGCCCTGCTTGCGGCGGACGGTGGCGCTGTCCACGGCGGTCCGCGCACGCGTGGGCGCGATGACGGTCTCTGCGCCGGTCGTCGTCATGCGGCCGCACCTCCCTGCGCGGCGGTGCGGCCGTCCATGGGGTTCTTCGAGGCGAGCAGCCGGGTGAGCGTGCTCTTCATGCTGCGGGCGGCGGCGTCCGGCCTGGCGGAGCCCATCGTCGAGGAGACGACGACGGGGCCGACGCGCTGGGCGAGGATGCCGGTGGAGCCGGCGAACCACACCTTCGGCTCGGTGGCCTGGTGGTCCATCGCCGACACGTACTCGCTCTGCGGGTCGAGCGCGCGGTACTCGGCGGTGGACAGGGTGGGCGTGTGGGCGGGGATGTGCCCGCCGGCGGCCCACTGCCCGGCGTGCTGGACGATGTAGGCGGCGAGCCGGTGCGCGCCCTCGTTGGCGGCGCCGCCGCGGCCGGACTGGTGCGGCAGGACGAAGGCGTGCGACTCGGCGTGGGTGGCCTGTCTGCCGAAGACGGGCGGCAGCGGGGTCGCGCCGTAGTCGATCTCCGCGCTGTCGAAGACCGGGACCGACCAGTTGCCCTCCCAGACGAAGGGGCCGCCGTTGACGAACTGTTCGGCGCCCGCGCCGCCCGCGAAGTCCGGGTTCGCGTACCCCTCGGTGACGTGCCGGCGCAGGAACTCCAGGACCTGGGTGGCCTTGTCGGTGTCGAAGGTGACCTCGGTGTTGGCGTCGTCGAACCAGGTGCCGCCGAGCTGGGTGTAGAAGGCGACGAAGAACCACCACTGGAAGTTCTGGTCGGCGGACCACATGCCGAGGGTCTGCAGGCCCTTCCCGGCGGCCCCCTTGGCCTCCTTGAGCACGTCGAACCATGCGTCGACCGAGGTCACGGGCACGATGCGGCCGTCGGCGCCGAGCAGGCCCGCCTTCTTCAGCACGTCCTTGCGGTAGAAGCAGAGCTGGACGTGGATGTCGAGCGGGAGGGCGTAGAGCTTGCCGTCGATGACGGCGCGCTTCCACAGCTCGGGGTTGAAGTCGGCTTCCCTGACGCCGTACTCGGCGAGCAGGCCGACGTCCCAGGGGTCGAGGAGGCGGCCGGGCGAGAAGCCGGTGACGCGGCCCAGGTGCATGACGCCGAGGTCGGGTGCGCGGTTGCCCGCGGCCGCCATGGCGAGCTTGGTGTAGAAGGGGCTGCCCCATTGGAGGGTGGAGTCCTTCACCTCGATGCCGGGCGTCTCCTCGCGGAAGGAGTCCAGCATCGCGATCATGTTGTATCCGTCGCCGCCGCTGAAGAGGTTCCAGTAGCGCACACGGGTGTCCGCCCCGGAGGCGAGCGCGTCGGCCCCGGTCCCGAGCGCCGCGAAGCCGAAGCTTCCGGCGACGGTCAACCCGCCTATTCCGGAGAGGAGTTGCCTGCGATTCAGGCCAGGTCGTCCCATTCCCTGCCCCATCCGTTCATGGATCGTTCGAGATATCGAATGACGCCCGCAACTTCGAACGGACCGTAGAGGTGATGGACCGGCGCGTCAATGACCCGGACAAGAACTCGTGACGGGACTTTCCGCGGACGTCCCTCGCATGACGCGGACACGTCCGGCCGCGTAGGCTCGAACGGCTCCGGGTCCGGCGGCGCACGGGAGCGGGGGGACGGGGTCCGCGCGCCCGCCGTGGCACCCGGGGACACCGCGGCGGTCACCGGGTGACCGCGTCACCCGCGGAACTGGCCGGGAGGGCACCCGACTTGGCATATTGCACAGGTGACCGGGCGACACCCAGGGGAGCGGGGAGACAGCGGTGCGTACCAGGAAGGAGATGCGTCGGCTCGCTGACGCCCTCACCGACCCCATCCGGGTGCCGGTCCCGGCGGACCCCGAGGTCCTGTTCGAGGCGCTGGTCGCCTCCGTCAGCGCCTGGCGGGGACGTGACGTGGTCGTCCACCGGGCGGCCTTCCCCCCGCACACGGCGAGCGGGCTGTGGCTGGAGCGCGAGGACCACGACGACGTGGTGGTCGACGAGCGGGCCGCCGTGTGGCACCAGATCGTGATCCTCTGCCACGAGGTGTGGCACATGAGCCGCCGCCCGGCGGACGCCGGCGGGCGTCCCGGACCGGTCGCCGCGCGCACCGACTTCAGCCTGGCGGAGGAGCAGGAGGCCGACCGGTTCGGCATGCTGATGGGCCGTCGGCTGCGGGCCTGGCTGGAGGCCTCCACCGACTCGGTGTACGCCGCGCGGGGCGGGGACCCGGAGAACCCGCGGGACCTCGCCGGACGCATCGGGGCCGCGCTCAACTACCGCGGGACCAGGGGATGAACGGCCTGATCAACTACGTCAGCTGCGGGGTGCTCTGGCTCGGCCTGCTGGTGAAGGCCCCCGATCTGCTGCGGCACCGGCGCGATCCGTATCTGCGGTCGATCTGCGCGGTGCTGGGCCTCGCGGGGCTGTGCTTCTTCCTGGGGGCGCCGCCGACGGTCGGCGCCGTCAACCGGATCGGCGGCGTGCCGAACCTCGCGGCACCGGTCACCTACGTGGTGATCACCGGGTACTGCGCCGCGTCCCAGGTCCTCATCGTGCACTGGCGCGGCGGACCCCGGGTGCGCCGCACCGCCCGCCGCTGGCTGCTCGCCTACGCCGTCGTCGTCCTCGGCATCGCGGTGACGTTCGCACTCGGCGAGGCGCCCGTGGAGCGCCGCACCGACCTGGACACCTACTACGCGACGACGCCGTTCATCGCCCAGATGATCGTGCTGTACCTGGTCGCGCACCTCACCGCGGTGACCGTCACCACGGTGTCGTCGCTGCGCTGGGCGCGCCGGGTGGGGGGCGGGCTGCGGGCGGGGCTGGTCCTGCTGGGGACCGGTTCGCTGTGCGGGGCCGGGTACAGCGTGGCCAAGCTGGTGGCGGTGGGCGCCCGCTGGTCCGGGCGGGACTGGTCGGAGCTCGGCACCACCGTCTCCCCGGCCGCCGCCGGGCTCGGCGCCCTGCTGACGGTGGTCGGGGTGCTGGTGCCGCTGGCGGCGCCCCGCGTCACCGAGTGGCGGCGGGCGCGGCGGACGTACGCCCGGCTGGAACCGCTGGAGCGGGCGCTGGAGGACCTGCTCACCCGCCGGACGCTGCGGCTGCCCCGGCCCAGGTTCGCCTCCCCCACGACGCGGCTGGTGTGGCGGCAGACCAGCATCCACAACGCGCTGGGCCACCTGGACGCCTACTTCAACCGGGAGCTGTACGACCGGACCCGCGCCGGTGTGCTGGTGGCGACGGGGGAGGCGGAGCGCGCGGAGGCCGCCGCGTGGGCGGCGGTGATCGGCGCCGCGGTGCGCGACGAGGCGGAACCGGGGCGCCGGGTCCCGCCGCGCGCCGGCGGCGGGACCCGGCTCCTGGACCGGGTGCCGGACCCGGCCGCCCTGGTGCGGATCGCCGACGCGCTGGCCGGTGCGGCTCCGCCGCCGGCGGCCGCGGTGCCGAGCGGTACGACCACGGCGGGGACCGCGTGAGACGGGCCCCGGACGAGAGGAGCCGGCCGGTATGAGTCTCGTCGTCTACCTGGCGGCCCTCGTGTTCGGGATGACGTCCGTGCTGCTGTTCCGCCGCCCGCGCGCGGCGGCCCCGCGCAACCCGCTGACGCTGTCCACCTGCGCGGCGATCGTCCTGGGCGCCCTGGTCCTCGCGTGCGCCGCCCCGGCCAGCCTGGCCGCCGTCAACTCCCTCACCGGCGTCCCCAACTTCGGGGCCCCGCTGACCTACGGGATGCTCTCCGCGTACAGCTGCGCGGTGCTGGTGCTGCTGATCAACTGGCGGGGCGGGTCGCGGGAGCGGGTGCGGCGCATGGTGCTGCGCAGCGTGGCCGCCTACGGTCTGCTGGTGGTCGCCATCGTCGTGCTGTTCGCGCTCGCCGAGGCGGACACCGAGCGGCTGAGGGACCTCGACACGTACTACGCCAACACCCCGTTCATGCGGGAGATGATCCTGCTGTACCTGGTCGGGCACAGCGCGGCGATGCTGGTGATGTGCGCCGTCTGCGTCAAGTGGGGGCGCGAGGTCGGCGGGCTGCTGCGGACCGGGCTGCGGCTGATCCTCCTGGGGGCGCTGCTGGACGTGGTGGGGTTCCAGCTGGCCAAGTACACGGCGGTGGCTGCCCGTTGGTCGGGGCACGACCTGGACTTCCTGTCCACCACGGTCGCCCCGCCGATGGCCTCGCTGGCCGCGCTGCTGTGTTCGGCCGGGTTCGCGCTGCCGAGGCTGCTGCCGTCCGCCCTCGCGCAGTGGCGGGGGCTCGGTGACTACCGGCGGCTGGGCCCGCTGTGGTCGCTGGTGCGGTCGGCGTCGACCGCACCGAAGCCGCAGACCGCCTGGTGGCAGCTGCCGCAGGCGCGGCTGCAGTGGCGTGAGGTGTCGATCCACGACGCCCTGCTCGCACTGGCGCCCTACTTCGACCACCGGGTCCGTGAGCGGGTCCGGGACACCGCCCTGCGCGCGGGCCGCTCCCCCCACGAGGCGCGGCTCGCGGCGGAGGCGGCCATGCTCGCCGACGCGGCGCGCCGGGCCGCCGCCCGCGAGGAACCGCCCGCGACCGCCGGTACGTACCGGCTGCACGCCACCGAGGTCTCCGGCACCGGTGGACTGGTGGAGCTGGCGCAGGCGCTGCACCGCCCGCCCGCCGCGCGCGGGGGCGCGGTGCCGCCCGCCACGCCCGGAACCGTGACCGAACCCGAGGAGCCCCATGTCGCGTAGAGCTGTCGTCATCGGTGCCGGCCTGGCCGGCACGCTGGCCGCGGCGGTGCTGTCCCGTGCGGGAGCGGACGAGGTGATCGTCCTGGACCGCGACGAACTGCCGGACGGCCCGGAGCACCGCAAGGGGCTGCCGCAGGGGCGGCACGCGCATCTGCTGATGGCGGGCGGCATGGACGCCATGGAGGAACTGCTGCCGGGCGCGGGGCTGCGGGGGCGGCTGCTCGCCGCCGGGGCGCACGAGATCCCGCTCGGCTCGGGCATGCTGGCGCTCACGTCCGAGGGCTGGCTGCGGCGGTGGCGGCGCGCGAGCCCGGCGATGGTGACGTGCAGCCGGGCCCTGGTGGACTGGGTGGTGCGCACGACGGTACGGGAACAGGTGCCGGTGGAGATCCGCAGGGCGGCGGTGGTGGGGCTGACGGGCTCCGCTGGGCGGGTGCGCGGGGTGCGGATCGCGGCGCCCGGCGGGGACACCGACCTCGAGGCGGACCTGGTGGTCGACGCGAGCGGACGCGGGACGCGGGTCGTCAGCTGGCTGGAGGGGCTCGGGCTGACCGGCGTGGAGGAGCGGGCGGTGGACTCCGGGCTGGTCAACGCGTCGCGCGTGTACCGGGTGCCGGACGGCGCGGAACGGTTCCCGCTGACGATCGTGCAGGCCGACCCGTACGCTTCGCGGCCGGCGCGGAGCGCGATGGTGCTGCCGATCGAGGGGGGCCGCTGGCTGGTGAGCTGCGGCGGCTCGCGGGGCGGTGAGCCGCCGGCGGATCCGGAGGGGTTCCTGCGGTACGCGCTCGATCTGCCGGACCCGATCGTGGGGCGGCTGATCTCCGGCGCGCAGCCGCTCACGGACGTGCGTCTGAGCCGGTCGACGAGCAATGTGCGGCGGTACCTGGAGCGGATGCCGCGGTGGCCGGAGGGGTTCGTGGTCCTCGGGGACGCGCTGGCCACGTTCAATCCGGCGTACGGGCACGGGATGTCGGTGGCCGCGTTCGGCGCGCGGGTCCTCGGCCGCGAGCTGGGCCGGTCCGGCGGTCTCGGCGCGCCCGGTCTGGCGCGGCGGGTGGTGCGGGGCGCGGCGCGCGCGGCGGACCCGGCGTGGTCCATGGCCGTCGGCCAGGACGTGCTCTGTCCGGGCGTGCGGGGCGGGGCGCCGGGGGTCGCCGACCGGGTGCTGACGGCGTACACGCGGCGCATGACGAGGGCGGCGACGGGCTCCTACGCGGCGGCCTCGGCACTCTGGGACGTCACCAGCCTGCGCACACCGCCGACGCGGATGTTCCGTCCCTCCGCGGTGCTGGCGGCCCTGGCCGGCTCCCCGCTCCCCCCGTCGGTCGAGCCTCCGCTGACCCCGGGTGAACGCGAGGTGCTGCGGGGGCTCGACCGTACGGGGGTGTGAGCCGAAGGGGTTCCCGCCCCCGCCGCCCTTTCCCGTCCCGTCCCCGGGGGCGCTGCCCCGGACCCCCGCTCCTCAAACGCCGGAGGGGCTGATGTGCAGCCCCTCCGGGGAGTGCGGCGTCAGCCCGCGAACGGAGGCTGCGCAAGCCCCTGGCCCGCGTCCGGCACCACCAGCAGGGAGCCCGCCAGGGGGTGCGGGGCCGTCAGGCCCACTCGGGCCGTGGTGATGTAGAGGTCCCTCAGGTCGGGGCCGCCGAAGGCGCAGGCCGTGACGAGGGGGACGGGGAGCGGGACGACCCGGTCCAGGTCGCCGGAGGGGGTGTAGCGGCGTACCGCGCCGCCGCCCCACAGGGCGACCCACACACAGCCGTCGGCGTCGACGGCGAGGCCGTCGGGGAAGCCGGCGCCGTCCTCGACCGTGGCCAGGGAGCGGCGGTTCGTGATCCTGCCGTCCGCCTCGCCGACGTCGAAGACGTCGATGCGGCGGGTGGGCGAGTCGATGTAGTACATCAGCCGGCCGTCGGGGCTCCAGCCGGTGCCGTTGCTCACCGCCACGTCGTCGAGGAGGAGCTTGACCGTGCCGTCGCCGGTGACGCGG
The DNA here is from genome assembly GCF_042898795.1 of Streptomyces sp. NPDC000348. Classification (NCBI taxonomy): domain Bacteria; kingdom Bacillati; phylum Actinomycetota; class Actinomycetes; order Kitasatosporales; family Streptomycetaceae; genus Streptomyces; species Streptomyces sp. NPDC000348. The sequence continues at coordinate 581,584 of NZ_JBIAZD010000002.1, read as the reverse complement.
GAGAGCGTGCCGCCGCCGGGCGCCTCGTCGTAGCGCATGGTGCCCGTGAAGAGGCTGCCGTCGGGGGCGACGGCGGCGTCGTTGGCGCGGCGGCCGGGGACGACCTCGCGGTGCAGCCAGCGGAAGGCGCCGTCGGGGTCGAGCAGGCCGACGCCGTCCCGCAGGTTGAGGACGAGGCCGCCGCCCGCGCGCGGCTTGACGGCGCCCACGTGCTGGTCGGTGCGGCGCAGGGTGCGCCGGCCGGTGGCCGGGTCGTAGGTGTGGACGCGGGAGCCGAGGATGTCGATCCACAGCAGGCGGCCGGTGGCCGGGTCCCAGGTGGGGCCCTCGCCCAGGGCCGCCTCCGCGCGGACGGCGATGTCATAGGTGTCGTGGGTGCGGGTCATGGCATGCTCCGGTGGCCCAGTCGCTCGGACAGTTCGGCGGCGCCCTTCACGGCGAGCCGCTCCAGCTCGCCGAGCCGCTCGTCGCTCCAGCGGATCATCGGTACGGAGATGGACAGCGCGGCGACCACCTGCCCCGTGCGGTCGCGCACCGGGGCGGCGACGCAGGAGACGTCCGGGTTGGACTCGCGGTTCTCCACGGCGACGCCCCGGGCGCGGATCTCCGCGAGGGTCTCGCGCAGGGCGGCCACGTCGGTGATGCTGTTGGGGGTCATCGCGGACAGCCCGGCGTCGTCGGGGACGCGCGCGGCGAGTTCGTGCTCGGGGAGGGAGGCCAGCAGCATCTTGCCGACGGAGGTGCAGTGGGCGGGCAGCCGGCGGCCGGCCGCGGACACCATCCGCACCGCGTGGGTGGAGTCCACCTTGGCGATGTAGATGACGTCGGTGTCCTCCAGGATCGCCACGTGCACCGTCTCGTCGCAGGTCTCCGCGACCGAGCGGGCGACCTGCTGGCCCTCGGCGGCGAGGTCGAGGTGCTCGGCGTAGCGGGCGCCGAGCTGGTACGGGCGCACGCCCAGCCGGTAGCGGCCGGGCTGGCCCGCCACCGGGACGATGTACTTCCGGGCGGCGAGCGTGGTCACCAGCTCGTGCACGGTGGTGCGCGGCAGTTGCAGCCTGCGCACGATGTCGGGGGCGGAGAGCGTCCCGTCCCCGTCGAGGAAGAGCTCGAGAATGTCGAGAGCCCGGGTCACGGCTGGTACGAGGCGTCCCACGACCGGCCCCCTCCCTATGTGTCTCAGGCGCCTGCGGTCGTTCGAGATTTCAACAGGCGATCGGAATGGCGAACACACAGGCTAGCCAGCCGGGCGTATCCGGGCAATGGGACGGTCACGATCACCGTCGCATGCGGGGAACCCCCGGCCCACCGCGAAGCCGCCGGGCCCGCGCCACGGACGCCGTCCCCCGCGGAGTACGCCGTCCCGTACGGACCGTTGCGCCGGGTGCCGCCGTCCGGCCGCTCGGGGGCCCGCGCCACGCCGGCCCGGTGCCGTTGCCGTTCCTGCCGGACGGCGCCGCCCCGGAGCGCCGCCGGTGGGGGGGGCGATCGTGCGCACGCCCACCGGAGAACGCCCCACCGGTCCGTTCACCCCGCTCGGCTTCCCGCTCGTGCCGCCGCGCCGCACGGCCGGCCACCATCCTGGCCCGGTGCAGGACGCGCGGCGCGACCCGGGCGTTTCCCCCGCGGACCGGCGCGAGGCCAGCGGGCGCCGGCCGGCGGTGACCCGCTCGCCGCGCTCCCGCCCGGCCCTCTCCCGGTACCGCTCCGTGCTCGGCGGACCGGAGTCCCGGACCCCGCGCAGGGTCGGCGCCCCGGAGTGCGAGGCGTGGCGGTGACCGGTCCCGCTCCGGCCCGGTCTGCGCTTCGAGGTACTGGCGCCGGCGGCCGGCGCACGGCGTGAGGTGGTCGCGGAGTTCACCCGGGGCCTGCCGCAGCGTACGGCGGTCAGCGGGCCGCGGCCTTGAGGATCTCCTCCACCACGCGCGGCTCCGACTGCGGGTGCAGCCACAGGAACAGGTTCGGCTCGACCAGCTCCAGCTCCATCACACGGGGCTGGCCGTCCTCCCCGTCCACGACGTCGACCCGCGCGTACAGCAGCTCGGGCGCGCCCGGCACGGCGGCCAGCGCCTTCCTGGCGAGGGCGGTGTCGACGAGACTCGGGGTCCAGCCGGTCAGTCCGGGGTGGGCCACCTTGCGCCGGTCGTAGGGCGTGCCGGGGGCGAGTACGGGCCCCTTGCGGCTCACGTGCAGCAGGTTCCCCCCGAAGAACTGCAGCGCCCGCTCGCCGGCGGTGTCGATGCCGCGCACATACGGCTGCACCATCGCGGTGAACCCCTCGGCGTGCATCCGCCGCACATGCCGTACGGCCGTGTCGTGCTCCTCGGGCGTGTAGCGGGCGGCGAACCGGGCGCCGGCGCCGGAGGTGGGCTTGACCACGTATTCGTGGCCGTCGGGGAGGTCGAGGGCGTCCCCGGGCGCCAGGTACCGGGTGTCCACCACCGGCACCCCGGCTCCGGCGAGGTCCCCGAGGTACCGCTTGTCGGTGTTCCACCGCACCACGTCCGCCGGATTGGCCAGCCGGGTCGCCCCGCCGCACCGCTCGGCCCACGCGGTGAACTCCGCCGTCCGCCAGCTGTAGTCCCAGGTGGAGCGGATCACGGCGAGGTCGAAGCCGGACCAGTCGACGGAGTCGTCGTCCCACGCCTCCGCGGACGCCTCGGCCCCCGCCTCCTCCAGCGCCCGCACCAGTCCCGGCAGGTCCCGGTCCTCGGCGACCTCGGGGCCGGGCCGGCAGGTCACGAGCGCGATACGGGGCACGGCGATTCCCTCCTCGTACGAACAGCTGATCGACGGGCAGGCTAGCAACCGCGCCGGGTACCGCGACAGGCCGCTCGGCGGCCGGGAGGCGGCCGGCGCTCCCCTCCGGGCCCCGGTCCAGGGGCGCGCCCCGGCCGGCGTGCGGACGCGGGGGCCCGTGGCGGTGGCCGTCCGGCGGAGGTAGGTTCCGGGTGGCACGAGCACCGGCGGTCTTCGCACGCCCGCGAATCAAGGAGTACGACACGTGTCCTCTCTCTTCCCGGCCCTGACCGACGGCCCGGCCGGCCGGGCCGCCCTGCGCTTCGGCGAGCGCTCACTGACGTACGGGGAACTCGCCCCGGCGGCCGGAGCGGTGGCCGGGGGCCTGGCACGGGCGCGGCGGGCCGCCGTGTGGGCCACGCCGACACTGGAGACCGCGGTCGCGGTCACCGGGGCGCTGCTCGCCGGGGTGACCGTGGTGCCGCTCAACCCGAGGTCGGGTGAGAAGGAACTCGGCCACATCCTCACCGACAGCGCCCCCGACCTGCTGCTCACCGCGCCCGGTGAGCGGCTCCCGGCCCCGCTGGGAGACCTGCCCCGCCTCGACGTGGACCCGGCGGCACGGGGTGTGCTCCCGGACGACCGGGAACGGGACGCGGAGGACCCCGCCCTGATCGTCTACACCTCCGGCACCACCGGCCCGCCCAAGGGCGCCGTCATCCCCCGCCGCGCGATCGCCGCCACCCTGGACGCCCTCGCCGACGCCTGGCGGTGGACCGCCGACGACGTGCTGGTGCACGGGCTGCCGCTGTTCCACGTGCACGGCCTCGTCCTCGGCACCCTCGGCCCGCTGCGCCTCGGCGGCTCCCTGCGCCACCTGGGCGGGTTCACCGCCGAGGGCGTGGCACGTGAGCTGAACGACGGCGCGACCGTGCTGTTCGGCGTGCCGACGATGTACCACCGCCTCGCTCAGGCGCTGCCCGGCGCGCCGGAGCTGGCCCGGGCGCTGGCCGGGGCGCGGCTGCTGGTGTCGGGTTCCGCCGCGCTGCCCGTGCACGACCACGAGCGGATCGCGGCGGCGACCGGGCGCCGGGTCGTCGAGCGGTACGGCATGACGGAGACGCTGATGAACACCGCCGTCCGCGCGGACGGCGAGGCCCGCCCCGGCACGGTGGGCGTGCCGCTGCCGGGCGTGGAGCTGCGGCTGGTGGAGGAGGACGGGTCGCCGGTGACGTCGTACGACGGCGAGACGGTCGGTGAGATCCAGGTGCGCGGGCCGAACCTGTTCACGGAGTACCTGAACCGGCCGGACGCGACGGCCGCCGCGTTCACGGCCGACGGCTGGTTCCGCACCGGGGACGTGGCGGTGCGCGACGCCGACGGCCACGTCCGGATCGTCGGCCGCAAGGCCACCGACCTGATCAAGAGCGGGGGGTACAAGATCGGCGCGGGTGAGATCGAGAACGCGCTGCTGGAGCACCCGGGGGTGCGGGAGGCCGCGGTCACCGGGGAGCCGGACGCCGATCTGGGCGAGCGGATCGTGGCGTGGGTGGTGCCGGCGGATCCGCAGTCGCCGCCCGGTCTGGAGGAGCTGGCCGGTCATGTCGCCGGGCGCCTCGCCCCGCACAAGCGCCCGCGCGTGGTCCACCACCTCGGCTCCCTGCCGCGCAACGACATGGGGAAGATCATGAAGCGGGCGCTGTCGCGTGGCTGACCGGCTGTCCGCCCGGCAGGCCGTCGCCCTCGTCGCGGACGACTTCACCGAACTCGGCCACCCGGCCGGGGAGCCCTCCCCCGACGGTCCGCTCGGCTGGCCCGGTTACGGCGCCGCCCGCGCCCGCGCCGCCGAGCGCACCGGCGAGCAGGAGTCCGTGGTCTGCGGTACCGCGGGCGTCGGGGGCACCCGGGCGGTCCTCGTCGCGTTCGAGTTCGGCTTCCTCGGCGGCTCGCTCGGCGAACGCACCGGCGACCGGCTGGTGGCGGCGTACGCCCACGCCCGCGCGCACCGGCTGCCGGTGGTGCCGCTGGTCGCCACCGGGGGCAGCCGGATGCAGGAGGGCATGCTCGCCCTCACCCAGCTCCAGCGGGTGGCCCGCGCGTCGGCGCTCACCCGGGAGGCCGGGCTGCCGCAGATAGCGGTGGTGCGGGACCCGACGACCGGCGGCGGATGGGCCACCCTGGGCGCGGGCGCCGACGTCGTCCTCGCCCTGCCCGGCGCGCAGGTCGGCTTCGCCGGCTCACGGGTGCGGCCCGCGGACGCGGACCCGGCGGCCTACACGGCCGAGGCGCAGGTGGCGGCGGGCTCGGCGGACGCGCTGGTACGGCCGGAGGAACTGCGGGGGACGCTGGGCCGCTGGCTGCGGCTGCTGACCCGTCCCTCCACCGCGCCGCTCCCGCCGCCGCCCCCGCTGGGCGCGGAGGACCTCCCGGCCACCGGCTGGGACGCCGTCCGCCGCGCCCGCTCACGCGAACGCCCGCGCGCCGCCGCGTACCTGGACGCCTTCCTCACCTCCCGCGTCACCCTCGGCGGCGACCGCTGCGGCGGCACGGACCCGGACGGCATGCTCTGCGGCTTCGGCGAGCACGGGGGCCGTACGGTCGCCTACGCGGCGCAGACCGGGACGGCCACCCGTCCCGCCGGGTACCGCACCGCCGCCCGGCTGGTCCGGCTCGCGGACCGGCTCGGCATCCCGGTGCTGACGCTGGTGGACACGCCGGGCGCGGCGAACGACGCGGAGGCGGAGCGGCAGGGCGCGGGGCCCGCCATCGCCGACCTGTTCGGCGCCGTGGCCGCCGCCCGTACGCCGGTCACCACGCTGGTCGTCGGCGAGGGCGGCTCCGGCGGCGCGCTGGCCCTCGCCGCCCCCGGCAACACCTGGGCCACCCCCGACAGCTACTTCTCGGTGATCGCCCCGGAACTCGCGGCGGCCATCCTCAAGCGCCCGCCCGAGGAGACGGAGCAGACGGCCGACCGACTCCGTCTCCGCCCGCAGGACCTGGTGGAACTGGGGGTGGTCCGGGGGGTCGTGGGACCGGCGGACCGCACCCCCCGTGCCTGAGAGGCCCCGTTCGGCGGCCCCCCACCCGGCCCCCCAGGAAAGGCGCCCGCCCCCGCCCGCCGCGCACGATGCCTGAGAGGTCCGCCGCCCGGCGGGCCGCTGGGCGCGCACTCGGGAGGATCTGCCGTGACCGCCAGTCTGGAGCAGCTGCGCCGCTGCCACTTCGCCGTCGACCTGGGGGCGGCCCGCACCCGGGTGTACGTCAAGGGCGCCGGACTCGTCGTCGACCAGCCGTCCACCGCCGCCGTGAACACCCGCACCGGAGCGCTGATCGCGGTCGGTGAGTTCGCGGAGAAGATGACGGGCCGCACGCCGGATTACATCCACGTCGTACGGCCCGTCTCCGGCGGCACGGTCGTCGACATCGAGATGGCCCAGCGCATGCTGCGGCACCTGATCGGCGACAAGACGCGCCGCACGCTGCGCCGCAGGCCCCGGCTGCGGGCCGCGGCCTGCGTCCCGCACGACGCCGATCCGCTCGCCCGGCGCGCCGCCATCGAGACCCTGGTCGGTCTCGGCGCCCGCCGGGTGGAGCTGGTCGACACGCTCATCGCCGCCGCCGTCGGCTGCGGTCTGCCGGTGGAGCGGCCCGAGGCCACCATGATCATGGTGTGCGGTGCGGCGGCCACGCAGGTGGCCGTGCTCTCCCTCGGGGCGATCGTGACGGCGGAACGCGTCCCCGTCGGCGGCGAGGCCGTGGACAACGCGATCGTGCAGCACCTGCGCCACCAGCACGAGCTGATGCTGCCGAGCCAGTCCGTACGGCCCCTGCAGCTCGCCCTGCACGGCAACGGGCTCACCCCACAGGGCCCGGCGTCGACGGAGATCCACGGGCGGGACGTGGCCACCGGTCTGGCCCGGTCCGTGAAGGTCGACACGGCCGCCGTGCGCCGGGCCATCCAGACGCCGCTCACCGCCGTCCTCGACGGCATCGGCAAGGTGCTGCGGGAGTGCCCGCCGGATCTGGTCGCCGACCTGGTCGACCGGGGGATCATGATGGTCGGCGGGAGCGCCCTGCTGCCGGGCCTGGACCAGATGCTGCGTCAGGCGACGGGCATGCCGGTGCACATCGCCGAGCGGCCGGAACTCTGCGCCGTGCAGGGGCTGGGCGAGATGCTGGAGGGCAGGATCGCACCGATCGTGCTGGACCCGCTGCGCGCCTGAGCCGGGCGGGCGTCGGCGGACGGGCCGGCGCGCCCCGTCCCCGGTGCGCGCCCGCGGGCGGCCGGGGGTCCGTCAGCGGGGGAACCAGCACCTGATCGTCGTGCCCTCGTCCCCGGTGTGCACGCGGACCAGGTCGGCGATCAGATTGACCATGAGCAGGCCGCGCCCGCCGCGCTGGTCGCGGGACGAGGGGCGGCGCCCCGCGAGGGGGTCGGTCATCCGGCCCCCGTCGCGCACCTCGCACAGCACGTGGCCGTCCTCGGCCCAGATCCGCAGCACCCCCGAACCGCCGCCGTGCACCACGCTGTTCGTGGTCAGCTCGGCCGTGGCGATCGCCAGGTCCCCCAGGGTGACGCCGGTGAGGCCGAGCCGCCGTGCCTCGTCGGACGCGGCGTGCCGGGCCGGGGTCAGCGACTCGGCGACGAACGGGAAGGTCATCGCGTCCGTCACCAGGGGGAGCGGCTCGTTGTAGCGGGCGACGACCGCGTCGGGGGCGTACGCCTCGCTGCCCCGCACCGGGCGGGACCCGGCGGGGATGACGGTGGGGTGGGTGGCGTGGGCGTCGGCGAGGACGTGCGCGGGCAGGCGTACGGCGTCGTAGGGGCACAGGATCGTCATCGCGCGGTCCCGGAAGGCGGTGTTGATCAGCGCCTCGTGCTGGACGCAGGCGGGGTACTCGGTCGCGGAGCGGCCGGCCCAGACGGGCTCGCCGATGATCCGCACCCGCCGCCCGGCCGGCTGGGCGTCGGCGAAGGCGCCCAGCACGCCGGGGATGATCCGGCCGGGGTTGCGTCCGGCCTCGCGCATGTCGAGGAGGCGGACGGCGTCCGCGTCGTCGCCGAGCGCGTCCCGGACCAGCCGCAGCCGGTCACCGGGTACGGCGACCGCCACGGGTTCGCCGGCCGCGAGCCCCTCGCGCACGAAGGGGACGGTGCCCTCCAGGTACTCCTGGTCGTCCCGGTAGAAGAGGGCGGGGTGGACGAAGGGACCGGGGGAGCCGCCCAGGGGTTCGGCCGCGGCACTCACCTCGACACCTCGATCGCCGGCAGGCCGGGCCAGAACATGTCCAGTACCCGGCACAGGGCGGGCGGTGGACGGCGTACCACGAACCGGCGGCCGTCCCCGAGGCGCCCGGCGGCCGCCGCGAGCGCTCCGGCGCCCGCGACGTCGACGAACGTCACCTCGGACAGTTCCAGGTAGTACACGGCTTCACCCTCGCGCACCGCCTGCTCCAGTACGCGCTCCCAGATCGTATGCGTGGCCAGGCCGATCTCCCCGGCCGCCCGGACCCCACGGCCGTCCTCCAGCGGGCGCACCGTCAGACACGGCGCCGGAGTCCCGGGCCCGCACGGCGTACGGTGGTGATCGCCCAACACCCGTCTCCCCACGCTCCCGAGCCCCTGAGTACCCCGTCGGCTCCCCGCCATTCCCCGGCACGGTGTGTAGTACGCCGCAGGGTGGGCAGGCGCACCCCCAGCGCGGCCGGGACCCTGCGCAGCCTACCGCTCCGGTGCCGGCGGCGGCCGGGCCCCACCCGAACGCCCCGACCCCCATGAGGACGACAAGGCGGTGACATGACCTCCGCGGCATCCCTCCCTCCCCCCGGAAGGCCGGCCACCCTGGTCATCGGCGGTCGCACGGAGGCGGACCGGGCGCTGCTCGCCCCACGCGGCGAGCTGGTCCGCGGGTGCGCCCAGGCCCTGGCCGAGAAGCTGGCGCGGCTGCCCGCCGGCACGGCCCGCGTCGACGTGGACATGAGCGGCGTGTACTTCATGGACACGGCGGGGCTGGAGTTCCTGGAGGTGCTGCGCGACCACGGCCGGCGGCGGTCGGTGCCGGTCACGGCCACCCGCTGGAACGGCCAGCCGCGCCGCATCCTGGAACTCGCCGGCCTCGACACCACGGACCCGCTGCGCTCCCCGGCGCCGGAGGGCGCGCCGCCGGGGGCCGTCTCGGCGGTGGCGCTGGAGCGGGAGGAGCGGCTGCACATGCTCCAGGAGGAGATCGAGCAGCTGCGGCGGGCGATCGTCTCCCGCCCGGTGATAGACCAGGCCCGCGGCGTCCTGATGGCCACGTACGGCTGCACCCCGGACGAGGCCTGGCACATCCTGCGGGAGGCGTCCCAGCTGTCCAACACCAAGCTCCGCGCGGTGGCGGAGGCGCTCACCGTCTCCGCGGAGGCGGAGGGCGCTCCCCCGCCCGAGGAGGTCCGCGCCGCCCTGTCCCGGGCCCTCGCCCGCCGTTCGTCGCGGTGAGTCCGGCCCGCACGGGGTACCCGGCGACGGACGACCACCGGCCCCGCGATCGGGAGGCAGCACCATGAGCGAGCCGATCGAACACACTCCGTCCCAGGCAGAGGGCGACCGGGACGACGACGAATGGACCACCCCCGACGTCCCGCACTCCACCCCGTCACAGGCGGAGGGCGAACGCGAACCGTCGGACACCCCCGGCCCGTCCGACGACGGCGGGGGCGGCTGAGCCCCGGCCGCCGCGGCCGACTCCGCCGGCCCGTCCCGAGGGGGCGGGCCGGACACGCCTTCCCGCGGCGTGCTCCGCCGCGGTCGGTGGTGGGGCGGGTGGGACTCGAACCCACGGCCGACGGATTATGAGTCCGCTGCTCTAACCGGCTGAGCTACCGCCCCATAACGGCGTGTCGCGTACATGTGTGCGCGCCGTCTGCCGCAGCATAGCCGCTCATACGATCTCCTGCTTCGGATGGTCGGCCGCGTACGGTCTTCGTGACCATGGAGACCTCGCCGAGCCCCGTACGGTTCCCCCGGACATGAAAAAGGACCCCTACGGGGTCCTTGTTCAGCGTGCTCCCCCGACTGGACTCGAACCAGTAACCTGCCGGTTAACAGCCGGCTGCTCTGCCAATTGAGCTACGGAGGACCGAGCTCCCCCGACTGGACTCGAACCAGTAACCTGCCGGTTAACAGCCGGCTGCTCTGCCAATTGAGCTACGGAGGAATGACTCGCTGCATCGAACGCATCCGCCTGGGTATTCGCCAGGGGGCGCGCGCTCGCTGCGACACATACATTAGCGCAAGCAGGGGGGTGCTCCGCCAATCAGTACTCCCCGGCGCTGTCGCGGCGCCGTGATGCCTACGCAGACTGGAACAACGGGAAGGGTGGCCGCCATGCGTTACCGGCTCACGTTCGTCACCGGAGTCGTCCTGGGTTACGTGCTGGGCACGAGAGCCGGACGCGAGCGCTACGAGCAGCTGAAGAGGTCCGCGCAGCAGTTCACGCGGAACCCCGCCGTGCGCAACACCGCGGAGAGCGCGGCGCAGCAGGGCCGCGAGTTCGCGGACAAGGCGTACCACGCGGTCAGCGACAAGGTCGGCGACCGGATGCCCGACTCGGTCGCCCAGCGGGTCCGCACCCTCCGTGAACGCACCGCCCACGGCCCGGCGGAGGACGACTGGGGCACGAGCAACACCTGATGGTTGTTCCGCTCCAGGGCGCCCACGCCCCACCCACCCCTCCCCATGCGGCAAAATCGGCCGCATGGGGATAGTCGCCGGACTGGACAGCGCACCGGATTTCACTCGCATCGTCGTCTGTGACACGGACACCGGAGCCGTGCTCAGGCAGGGATACGCCCGGCATCCGGTGCAGGGCGCCGACGGCGGCGGCCGTCCCTCCGACGTCGACCCGCAGGCCTGGCTGCTGTCCCTCGGCGAGGCGGCGGGCGGCGGCCTGCTGGAGGGCGTGCAGGCCATCGGCGTCTCCGCGCAGGCGAACGCGCTGGTGCCGCTGGACGCGCAGGGCAACACCGTGCGGCCGGCGATGACCGGTGGCGACAAGCGGGCGCAGGTCGCGGCGGCGGATCTGGTCGACGCGCTCGGCGGACGCGAGGCATGGGCGCAGGCCGTGGGCTGTGTGCCGGGGGCCGCGCAGCCGGTGACCAAGCTGCGCTGGATGGCCCGCACTGAACCGGAGAACGCGGCGCGCACCGCCGTACTGCTCCAGGCGCACGACTGGCTGGTGTGGCAGCTCCTCGGCCGGCCGGTGCGGCGCACCACCGACCGGGGCGGCGCGTCCGGCACCGGCTACTGGGCCGCCGCGACCGGCGGTTACCGGCCCGACCTGGTGGAGCTGGCGCTCGGCCACCAGGCGATGCTGCCCGAGGTGATCGGCCCGGCGGACGCGGCCGGCACGACGCCGGAGGGGCTGCTGATCTCCGCCGGTACGGGCGAGACGATGGCGGCGGCGTTCGGGCTGGGGATCGGGCTGGGTGACGCGGTGGTGTCGCTGGGCGCGTCCGGGTCCGTGATGGCCGTGCACCCCGAGGCGCTCGTCGACCAGTACGGGATGATCACCTCCCTGGCGGACGCGACCGGCATGCACCTGCCCGTCGTCACCACCCTGAATGCGGTGCGCGCCCTGCGCGGGACCGCCGAGCTGCTCGGGGTGCCCGATCTGGAGAGCCTGTCCGACCTGGCGATGAAGTCGACGCCGGGGGCGCACGGACTGGTGCTGCTGCCGTACCTGGAGGGTGAGCGCACCCCGAACCTGCCGCACACCGCCGGGACGCTGGCGGGGCTGCGGCGCGAGTCGATGAGGCCGGAACACCTGGCGCGGGCGGCGTTCGAGGGGATGCTGTGCGGGCTCGGGGACGCGCTGGACGTGCTGCGCGGCCGGGGCGTGGAGGTGCGGCGGGTCTTCCTGCTGGGCCCGGCCGCGGAGCTGCCGGCCGTGCAGTCGGCGGCGCCCGCGCTGTTCGGGGCGCAGGTGGTGGTGCCGCAGCCCGCGGACTACGCGGCGATCGGCGCGGCCCGGCAGGCGGCGTGGGCGCTCGGCGTGTCGCAGAGCGCCCTCGATCCGCGCACCCCGCCGGTCTGGCCGGGCCCGGTGGCGCAGGTGCTGGATCCCGGGGAGGAGCTGGCGGTGGGCCAGGCGGTGCGCCAGCAGTACGTGTCGGTGCGCGAGCAGACACATCCGGGGGCGTTCCGCCCGTAGCGCGACAGCGGGGACCGGACCGATTAATTCGGTTGAGGTAACGCGGGTGGAGTGTTCGACGATAGGGGCCACGGGCAACCAACGCCCCCCGCCGACCACTTCGAGAGATTCAGCGTGCTCATACGACTCCTGCGGACCCATCTGAGGCCCTACAAGAGACCCATCACCCTGCTGGTGCTGCTGCAGTTCCTGCAGACCTGCGCCTCGCTCTACCTGCCCACGCTCAACGCGGACATCATCGACCGGGGCGTCGTCGAAGGTGACAGCGGTTACATCCTGGGCCACGGCGCCCTGATGATCGGCATCTCGCTGGTCCAGGTCGTGTGCAACATCGGCGCCGTGTACTACGGCGCCCGGACCGCGTCGGCCCTGGGGCGGGACGTGCGCGCCGCCGTGTTCGACCGGGTGCAGTCGTTCTCCGCGCGTGAGGTGGGTCACTTCGGCGCGCCCTCGCTGATCACCCGTACGACGAACGACGTCCAGCAGGTGCAGATGCTGGCCCTGATGACGTTCACCCTGATGGTGTCGGCGCCCATCATGTGTGTGGGCGGCATCGTGATGGCGCTCGGCCTGGACGTCCCGCTCTCCGGGGTGCTGGTCGCCGTGGTGCCGGTGCTGGGCGTCTGCGTGACGCTGATCGTACGGCGGCTGCGTCCGCTGTTCCGGACCATGCAGGAGCGGCTCGACACGGTGAACCGGGTGCTGCGCGAGCAGATCACCGGCAACCGGGTGATCCGCGCCTTCGTGCGGGACGCGTACGAGCAGGGGCGGTTCCGGAAGTCCAACACCGAACTGACCGACATGTCGCTGCGCACGGGCAATCTGCTCGCGCTGATGTTCCCGGTGGTCATGACGGTGGTGAACCTGTCGTCGATCGCGGTGGTGTGGTTCGGCGCGCACCGCATCGACGGCGGCGGGATGCAGATCGGCGACCTGACCGCTTTCCTCGCCTATCTGATGCAGATCGTCATGTCCGTGATGATGGCCACCTTCATGTTCATGATGGTGCCGCGCGCCGAGGTGTGCGCCGAGCGCATCCACGAGGTGCTGGACACCTCCTCCAGCGTGGTGCCGCCTCTCGCGCCGGTCACCGAGCTGCGCCGGCACGGGCATCTGGAGATCCGGGGCGCGGGCTTCCGCTATCCGGGTGCCGAGGAGCCGGTACTGAAGGCCGTCGACCTGGTGGCGCGGCCCGGCGAGGTCACGGCCGTGATCGGTTCCACCGGCAGCGGCAAGTCCACGCTGCTCGGCCTTGTGCCCCGGCTGTTCGACGCGACCGAGGGCGAGGTGCTGGTGGACGGGGTGCCCGTGGCGGACGTGGATCCGGCGCTGCTGGCGAGGACGGTCGGACTCGTGCCGCAGAAGCCGTACCTCTTCGCGGGCACGGTGGCGACGAACCTGCGCTACGGCAATCCGGACGCCACCGACGAGGAGCTGTGGCACGCGCTGGAGGTGGCGCAGGGCAAGGAGTTCGTGGAGCGGCTCGAGGGCGGTCTCGACGCGCCGATCGCCCAGGGCGGGACGAACGTCTCCGGCGGTCAGCGGCAGCGGCTCGCGATCGCCCGGACGCTGGTGCAGCGCCCGGAGATCTACCTCTTCGACGACTCCTTCTCCGCGCTCGACTACGCCACCGACGCGGCCCTGCGGGCGGCTCTCGGACGGGAGACGGCCGAGGCGACCGTGGTGATCGTCGCCCAGCGGGTGGCGACCATCCGCGACGCCGACCGGATCGTGGTCCTGGACGAGGGCCGGGTCGTCGGCACCGGCCGGCACCACGAACTGATGGCGGACAACGAGACCTACCGGGAGATCGTGCTCTCCCAGCTGACGGAAGCGGAGGCTGCCTGATGGCGGGGCCCGGAGGACGGATGATGGCCGGGGGCGGCCCCGACCAGCGGACGATCGACTTCAAGGGGTCGAGCAGACGGCTGATCGCGCGGTTCCGGCCGGAACGCGTGACGATCCACGGGCTGCTGGCCTGTGTCGTACTGAGCGTCGGGCTCAGCGTGATCGGGCCGAAGATCCTCGGCGCGGCGACCGACCTGGTCTTCGCGGGCATCGTCGGACGCGACATGCCGGAGGGCGCCACCAAGGAACAGGTGCTCGACTCGATGCGGGAGCGCGGCGAGGGCGATGTCGCCGACATGCTCCGCAGCACCGACTTCACCCCCGGCGAGGGCATCGACTTCACGGCGGTGGGCCACGTCCTGCTGCTCGCGCTGGCGGTGTTCCTGGTCGCCGGTCTGCTGATGGCGGTCGCGACCCGGCTGGTGAACCGGGCGGTCAACCGCACCATGTTCCGGATGCGCGAGGACGTGCAGACCAAGCTGTCGCGGCTGCCGCTGTCGTACTTCGACAAGCGGCAGCGCGGTGAGGTGCTGAGCCGCGCCACCAACGACATCGACAACATCGGGCAGACGCTCCAGCAGTCGATGGGCCAGCTGATCAACTCGCTGCTCACCATCATCGGCGTGCTCGCGATGATGTTCTACGTCTCCTGGATCCTGGCGCTGGTCGCGCTGGTGACGGTGCCGCTGTCGTTCGTCGTCGCCACGCGCGTCGGCAAGCGGTCGCAGCCGCACTTCGTGCAGCAGTGGCGCAGCACCGGCACCCTCAACGCGCACATCGAGGAGATGTACACCGGGCACGCCCTGGTGAAGGTGTTCGGGCGTCAGGAGGAGTCGGCGCGCACGTTCGCCGAGGAGAACGAGGCGCTGTACGAGGCCGGGTTCAAGGCGCAGTTCAACAGCGGCGTCATGCAGCCGCTGATGTTCTTCGTCTCGAACATCAACTACGTGCTGGTGGCGGTCGTCGGGGGCCTGCGGGTCGCGTCGGGCTCGCTGTCCATCGGTGACGTACAGGCGTTCATCCAGTACTCGCGGCAGTTCTCCATGCCGCTGACGCAGGTCGCCTCGATGGCGAACCTGGTGCAGTCGGGGGTCGCCTCGGCGGAGCGGGTCTTCGAACTGCTCGACGCCGAGGAGCAGGGGGCCGACGCCTCGCCGGCCGAGCGGCCGGCCGAGCCGCGCGGGCGGGTGGCGCTGGAGCACGTGTCGTTCCGGTACGACCCCGAGAAGCCGCTGATCGAGGACCTGTCGCTGACGGTCGAGCCGGGCCACACGGTGGCGATCGTCGGCCCGACGGGCGCCGGCAAGACGACGCTGGTGAACCTGCTGATGCGGTTCTACGAGGTGTCCGGCGGGCGGATCACGCTCGACGGGGTGGACATCGCCCGGATGTCCCGGGACGAACTGCGCGCCCAGATCGGCATGGTGCTGCAGGACACCTGGCTGTTCGGCGGCACGATCGCGGAGAACATCGCCTACGGCGCGGCGCGCGAGGTCACCCGGGAGGAGATCGAGGAGGCGGCCCGCGCGGCGCACGCCGACCGGTTCGTCCGGACGCTGCCCGACGGGTACGACACGGTGATCGACGACGAGGGCAGCGGGGTCAGCGCCGGCGAGAAGCAGCTCATCACCATCGCGCGGGCGTTCCTGTCCGACCCGGTGATCCTGGTGCTGGACGAGGCGACGAGTTCCGTGGACACGCGTACGGAGGTGCTGATCCAGAAGGCGATGGCGCAACTGGCCCACGGGCGTACGTCGTTCGTGATCGCGCACCGGCTGTCCACGATCCGGGACGCGGACACGATCCTGGTCATGGAGAACGGCTCGATCGTCGAACAGGGCGCCCACGAGAAGCTCCTGGCGTCGGACGGCGCGTACGCCCGCCTCTACAAGGCCCAGTTCGCGGAGGCGGTGGCGGAGGTCGACTAGATTTCTCCGCCCCCGCCGCCCCTACCCGTCCCGAACCTGGAGCTCCGCCCCGGACCCCGCTCCTCAAACGCCGGAGGGGCTGGAGTCACCCCCTCCGGCGTTTGAGGAGCGGGGGCTCCGGGGGCAGCGCCCCCGGGGGATGGGAACGGGCAGGGGCGGCGGGGGGCGAGGAGACTCAGTCCAGGTACCCCCGCAGCTGATCGGCGAAGGCGTGGTCGCGGAGCTTGTTCAGCGTCTTGGACTCGATCTGGCGGATGCGCTCACGGGTGACGCCGAAGAGGCGGCCGATCTCCTCCAACGTACGGGGCCGCCCGTCGGCCAAGCCGTACCGGAGCTGCACGACCTTCCGTTCCCGCTCCCCCAGTGTCGACAGCACCGCCTCCAGGTGCTCCCGCAGCAGCAGGAACGCGGCCGACTCGACGGGGCTGGCGGCATCCCCGTCCTCGATGAGGTCACCGAGCGCCACGTCCTCCTCCTCGCCCACCGGCGCGTGGAGGGAGACCGGCTCCTGCGCCAGCCGCAGCACCTCCCCCACCCGCTCGGGCGGCAGGTCCAGGTGCGCGGCGACCTCCTCCGGCGTCGGCTCGTACCCGCGCTCCTGCAGCATCCGCCGCTGCACCCGCACCACCCGGTTGATGAGCTCCACCACGTGCACGGGCACGCGGATGGTCCGGGCCTGGTCGGCCAGCGCCCGCGACATGGCCTGGCGTATCCACCACGTGGCGTACGTGGAGAACTTGTACCCCCGCGCGTAGTCGAACTTCTCCACCGCCCGGATCAGCCCGAGGTTCCCCTCCTGGACCAGGTCCAGCATGGTCAGCCCCCGGCCCACGTACCGCTTGGCGACGGAGACGACGAGCCGCAGGTTCGCCTCGATCAGCCGCCGTTTGGCCATCCGGCCCATGACGACGAGCCGGTCCAGGTCGACGGCGAGCCGGCTGTCCAGATCGGGAGCCAGCCGCAGTTTCTCCTCGGCGAACAGCCCGGCCTCGACACGGCGGGCGAGTTCGACCTCCTCCGCGGCGGTCAGCAGCGGGATGCGCCCGATCTCGCGCAGGTACTGCCGGAACAGGTCCGAGGAGGGCCCCCCGGTCTCGGTGCGGACGGGCGCGGCCGGCTCGACGGGTTCGGTCGGCTCGGACGGCTCGGGCGGTGTCTCGGGGTGGTGCGCGACGCGGCTCTGCGCGGGCAGGGCGACGAGGACGTCGGCGTCGGGCTGGGTGAGGGTCTGGGTCTGCACGGGGGCGACCTCCAGGATGATCGCTGCCGGGGGGGTGGGGCAGCGGTACTTCGGGGACGGAGCCGGCGGCCTCGCCGCTGTCCGTCCCGTACGCGATGAGCGGAACCGCGGATGTCCGGGATCCGTCGGTGACGGATCGGCCGCGCTCCGAGGACTCGGGCACCGGGTCCAGTGTGGGGTACGACACATCGTCCCCACGAGGGGCGTGCGATGACTTTTTGCGTCCGGCCGGTGACCGGCCGCTTACCCGGGCCCGCCCCCGGCCGCCCTCACAGCGCGGCCGCGCCGTGCTCCCGCAGGGCCTGGTCGTACTGCTGGAGCACCCACAACTCGTTCTGCACGGCGGCCAGTTCCCCCGGGTCGCCGTGGGTGCTCAGGCGGGTGAGGCGGCTGGCGACGTCACGGATGCGGCGCTCGACCGCGCGGCGCCGGACGGTGACCAGCTGGGCGCCCGCGTAGGTCTCGTCGACCTCCTTGACGCCCCGGTGCAGCATGATCGCCTCGACGGCGAGTTCGGTGACCATGGCGCGGACGGTGTCGTCGGGGGCGGCCTCGCGGACCCGGATCAGGTACTCCTGCGGGTCCTGGGTGCCGTACTCCGCGCCGCCCGCGTCCAGGATCGCCTGCCGTACGGCCGCGTAGGGCGGGGCGGTGAACTCGTCGACGCCGTACGCGTCGAAGGCCGGGGAGACCAGCTCCGGGCGCTGGAGGGCGAGCTTGAGCAGTTCGCGTTCGGTGGCGAAGACCGGGTTGCGGAGGTTGAGGGCGGGACCGCGCGGGGCGGCCTGGGCGGGGGCGTACTGCTGGGGGCCGCCGCCGTGCTGCCGGCGGTCGGGGGCGGGGCCCTTGCCGCCGCGTTCGCGGGCCCAGCGGGCCAGTTGCGCCACCCGCTTGACGACGAACTGGGTGTCGAGGATGCCGAGCATCCCGGCGAGCTGCACCGCGACCTCGTGCTGGGCTCCGCTGTTCTTGATGCGGGCGACGATCGGGGCGGCCTCGTCGAGGGCGGCGGCGCGGCCGGCCGGGGTGTCGAGGTCGTAGCGGCGGACGATCTGGCGGAGGGCGAACTCGAAGAGCGGGGTGCGGGGTTCGGCCAGGTCGGCGACGGCCTGGTCGCCCTTGGCGAGGCGCAGGTCGCAGGGGTCCATGCCGTCGGGGGCGATGGCGATGTAGGTCTCGGCGGCGAACTTCTGGTCGTCCTCGAAGGCGCGCAGGGCCGCCTTCTGGCCGGCCGCGTCACCGTCGAAGGTGAAGATCACGCGTGCGCTGCCGTTGTCCATGAGCAGCCGGCGCAGGATCTTGATGTGGTCGCCGCCGAAGGCGGTGCCGCAGGTGGCGATGGCGGTCGTCACGCCCGCGAGGTGGCAGGCCATGACGTCGGTGTAGCCCTCGACGACGACCGCGCGGGAGGACTTCGCGATGTCCTTCTTCGCCAGGTCGATGCCGTAGAGGACCTGGGACTTCTTGTAGATCGCGGTGTCGGGCGTGTTGAGGTACTTCGGGCCGGTGTCCGCCTCGTAGAGCTTGCGGGCGCCGAAGCCGACGACGTCGCCGCCGATGTCGCGGATGGGCCACATCAGCCGGCCGCGGAAGCGGTCGATGGGGCCGCGGCGGCCCTCCTGGGAGAGGCCGGAGAGGATCAGTTCCTTGTCGCTGAAGCCCTTGCCGCGCAGGAAGCGGGTGAGGTGGTCCCAGCCCTGGGGGCTGTAGCCGACGCCGAAGTGGACGGCGGCGGCCTGGTCGAAGCCGCGGTCGGCGAGGAAGACCCGGCCGGTGTCCGCCTCGGGGGAGGTCGCGAGCTGCTCCGCGTACCACTCGGCGGCGATCTTGTGGGCCTCGACCAGGCGGATGCGCTCGCCGCGCTGGTGGGTGGGGTTGTACCCGCCCTCCTCGTAGCGCAGGGTGATGCCGGCCTGTCCGGCGAGGCGCTCGACCGCCTCCGAGAAGGAGAGGTGGTCGATCTTCATCACGAACGTGATGGTGTCGCCGCCCTCCTGGCAGCCGAAGCAGTGGAAGAGTCCCTTGCCCGGGCTGACCTGGAAGGAGGGCGACTTCTCGTCGTGGAAGGGGCAGAGCCCCTTGAGGTTCCCGCCGCCCGCGTTCCGCAGCTGGAGGTACTCGGACACGACGGCGTCGATCGGAACCGCGTCCCGAACCGCCTTCACGTCCTCATCGTTGATCCGCCCAGCCACGCGTGAATTCTACGGGTGCGGACCGACACCCCGGGGAGCCGGAGGGGCGCCGGGCCGTGACGTGTGCGGCTCGGCCGCGTGGGCGCGGGAAAGCCCGGCGCTTCCCGCACGCGCCGCGCGGCAGAACCCGGCGGACGCCTAGGCGACGAGGCTCTCCAGCGGCACGTGCGGGTCCGCCAGGGCCTCCGTGTCCACCGGGGCCCCGCTCCGGATCAGCCCCTGGACGGGCTCCGTGACGTCCCACACATTCACGTTCATGCCCGCGAGCACGCGCCCCTCCTTCACCCAGAACGCGATGAACTCCCGCTTGCCCGCGTCACCACGGATGACCACCTGGTCGTACGAGCCGGGCGGCGCCCATCCGGAGTACTCCATCCCCAGGTCGTACTGGTCGGTGAAGAAGTAGGGGACGCGGTCGTGGATCTCCTCCCGGCCCAGCATGGAGCGGGCGGCCGCCGGGCCGCCGTTGAGGGCGTTGGCCCAGTGCTCCACCCGCAGCCGCGTGCGGAAGAGGGCGTGCGGGAAGGACGCGACGTCGCCGGCCGCGTAGACGTCGGGATCGGAGGTGCGCAGCCGCTCGTCGACGAGGACGCCGCCGCCGTCCGCGGGGTCGGCGAGCTCCAGTCCCGCCGCCTCGGCGAGCGCGGTGCGCGGGGCAGCTCCGATCGCCGCGAGGACGGCGTGCGCCGGGTGTTCCTCGCCGTCGTCGGTGCGGGCGGCGAGGACCATGCCGTCCTGGCCGGTGATCTCGGTGAGCGTGGCGCCGAAGTGGAAGCGGACGCCGTGCTCGCGGTGGAGTTCGGCGAAGAGCTGGCCGAGCTCGGGGCCGAGGACCGAGTGCAGCGGGGTCTCGCCGCGGTGGACGACGGTGACCTCCGCGCCGTACCCGCGGGCCGCCGCCGCGATCTCCAGGCCGATCCAGCCGGCGCCGGCGATCACCAGATGGCCGTTGTCCCGGCCGAGGGAGGTCAGGGTGCCCTTGAGGCGGTCGGCGTGGGCGAGGCGGCGCAGGTGGTGGACGCCGACGAGGTCCGTGCCGGGGATGTCCAGGCGGCGGGGCTCGGCGCCGGTGGCGAGCAGCAGTTTGTCGTAGCGGACGACGGTGCCGTCCTCGCCGAAGCGGACGGTCCTCGCGCCGCGGTCGACGGCGTCGACGGTCTGGCCGAGGTGCAGTTCGATGGCGTGGCGCGCGTACCAGGCGGGCTCGTGGACGAAGACGCTGTCGCGCTCGTCCTTGCCGAGGAGGTAGCCCTTGGAGAGGGGCGGACGCTCGTAGGGGTGGTCGCGCTCGTCGCAGATCAGTATCACGCGGCCGGTGAAGCCCTCCGCTCTCAGCGTCTCGGCCGCCTTCGCGCCGGCCAGGCCGCCTCCGACGATGACGAATGTCTGATCCGCGTCGACCACGTCGTTGCCTCCTCGTAAGGGTGTCGCCACCTGCGAGCGTCCCGCACGCAGGGTGCTGCCGGAAGGGGGAGTGAGCCGATCAGGCCATACGGCTCACGCCTGCCCGGTGAGACGGGCGTGGAGCGAGCGGGCCGAGGCGTCGGTGAGCGACGCGATCTGGTCGACGATCACGCGCTTGCGGGCTCGGTCGTCCGGGGCCCGGTCGAACAGGGTGCGGAACTGGGGGTCCAGGCCGTCGGGGGCGCGGGAGGTGAGCGCCTCCGCCAGTTCCAGCACGACGATCCGCTGGTCGGCGCGGAGCAGCTCCTGCTCGGCGCGCTGCATGACGTACCGGTCGGCGACCGCCTTGAGGACCGCGCACTCCATGCGGATGCCGCGCGGTACGACCAGCTCGGCGCCGTACCGGGTGAGCCGCCCGCCCCCTCCCCCAGTGCCTGAACGGCCTGGGCGGTACCCCCATGCCTGGCGGGTGGCGCCCTCGGCGGCGAGGCAGAAGCGGCCGATGAGCTGGCTGGTGGCGTCCTTGAGGCGGGCCTGGGCGACGGCGGTGCCGTCGTAGCCGTGCGGCCACCACTCCTGGTCGAGGAGGCGGTCGAGGGCCTCCTCGAGTTCGGCGGGGTCGGTGCCGGCGGGGACGTACCGGCCGACGGCGACGGCGAAGACCGCCCGGCGCTCGGGTTCGGCGTGCAGGCAGCTGGGGTCGATGTGCCCGGCGTGCAGGCCGTCCTCCACGTCGTGCACCGAGTAGGCCACGTCGTCGGACCAGTCCATGACCTGGGCCTCGAAGCAGGTGCGGGTGCCGGGGGCGCCCTCGCGGATCCAGTCGAAGACGGGGCGGTCGTCCTCGTAGACCCCGAACTTCGGGGAGGCCGGGTCGGTGGGGTGGGCGCCGCGGGGCCAGGGGTACTTGGTGGCGGCGTCGAGGACGGCGCGGGTGAGGTTGAGGCCGACGGAGCCCTCGGGGGTGAACCGCTTGGGTTCGATGCGGGTGAGGAGGCGGAGCGACTGGGCGTTGCCCTCGAAGCCGCCGCAGTCCTCGGCGAACTCGTTCAGCGCCTGTTCGCCGTTGTGGCCGAAGGGCGGGTGCCCCAGGTCGTGGGAGAGGCAGGCGGCCTCCACGAGGTCGGGGTCGCAGCCGAGGGCCGCGCCGAGTTCGCGGCCGACCTGGGCGCATTCGAGGGAGTGGGTGAGGCGGGTGCGGGGGCTGGCGTCCCAGACCTGGCTGTGCTCCCCCGGGGTGACGACCTGGGTCTTTCCGGCGAGGCGGCGCAGGGCGGCCGAGTGCAGGACGCGGGCGCGGTCGCGTTGGAAGGCGGTGCGGCCGGGGCGTTTGTCGGGTTCGGGGGCCCAGCGGGCGACCGACGTCGGGTCGTATGCGGCGGGGGGTGCGGTGCCTTCCATGCCATGACAGTACGGGGGAGGTGTGACAGCGGGGGTGACTTACGCGTCCGGTCTTCCTCGCCCCTGCCGTCCCTTCCCCGGGGGCTGCGCCCCCGGACTCCTTTTTTGCGCAGTTCCCCGTGCCCCTCGGGTGCCCCTGCGCCCCTTGGGTGCCCCGCACCCCTTCAGACGGCCGACGCCATCTCCAGCGGTGCGGTGGACGGGGTCCTCAGGGCCTGGTCGTAGCGGTGGAGGACGAGGTGGGCCATGGCGGGGTGGATGCCCAGGGGGGCGGACGCGATGCCCGGCGCGGCCGCCGCGCACTCCGTGGCGAAGCGGCCGGGGGCGGTGAAGTAGGAGGCGACGGCCACGCGGTGGCGGCCCCGGGCGGCCAGGGCGCGCAGGGCGTCCGGGACCGTGGGGGCGGCGGCGGAGGCGTACGCGGGGACCACGGGGACGCCGAGGCGTTCGGCGAGCAGCCGCGCGGTGCGGCCGGTGTCGATGCCCGACTCGGGGTCGCGGGAGCCCGCGGCGGCGAGCACGATCCCGCTCGCGCGGCGGGCCGCCGCGTCCGCCGGGGTGCGCCAGCCGGCCTCGGTGAGGCGGGCGTGCAGGGCGTCCACGAGCAGGGGGTGCGGGCCGAGCGGGGCGGCCACGCGTGCGTGCAGCCGCGCCTCGGCGGCCATCTCGGGGATGTCCCGCTTGACGTGGTAACCCCGGCTGAGCAGCAGCGGCACGAGGACGGCGGCCCCGGTGCCCCGCGCGTCCAGCTCGGAGAGGGTGTCGGGGAGCAGGGGCGCGTTCAGCTCGATGTGCCCCAGGTGCACGGGCAGGTCCGGCCGCAGCGCGCGGACGCGGTCCAGGAGCCGCCGTACGGTGCTCAGCGCTCGCGGGTCGCGGCTGCCGTGGGCCACGACGACGAGGGCGGGCCGGGTGTCGTGGTCGTTCGGGGGGTACGCCGTCATGCACCGATCGTGAAGGCGGCACGTTGCCTTCCCGTTGCGCGGGCGTGACGGGTGTTTTCCAGCGGTTCACCATGGGGGCGGCGGTGGATGTGAGGCGGGTCGACCTGGCGTTCCGCCCCGCGCGTGAAGCCGGTCACGGAGCGTGAGGCGAACCGGAGGGCTCGGCGGGGCGTCTCTCCCGGTCGAGGACCGACCGGGGAGGACCCGTCCGATGCGCCGTCTCAGAGTCCGCCGTCCGCGTCTGCCGCGCACCCGTACGGGGTGGCGGCGGCTGGTGCGGGGGGTGGTCGCGGTGTGCGTGCTGGCGCTGCTGCCGGCGACCTGGCTGCGCCTGACGACGGACGACCGGCTGCGCACCACCGCCGACGTGCCGCGCACCGACGTCGCCGTGGTCTTCGGCGCGGGGCTGTGGGACGGGGAGCCGTCGCCGTACCTCGCGCACCGGCTGGACGCGGCGGCGGAGCTGTACCACGCGGGACGGATCGAGGTGGTCCTGGTCACCGGCGACAACAGCCGCGAGGAGTACGACGAGCCGGACGCGATGCGCGCGTACCTGATCCGGCACGGCGTCCCCGACGCGCGGATCGTCAGCGACTACGCGGGCTTCGACACCTGGGACTCCTGCGTCCGAGCGAAGAAGGTCTTCGGCGTGGACCGCGCGGTGCTGATCAGCCAGGGCTTCCACATCCGCCGCGCGGTGGCCCTGTGCCGGACGGCCGGGGTCGCCTCGTACGGCGTCGGCGTCGCCGACCGCCACGACGTGACCTGGTACTACGGGGGCGTCCGTGAGCTCTTCGCGGCGGGGAAGGCGGCGCTGGACGCGGTGTTCCGCCCGGATCCGCGCTTCCTCGGGCCGCGGGAGCGGGGGGTGGAGCGGGCGCTGGCCGGCGTCCACGGCCCGGGGACGCCGGACTGACGTGTCACGCATACTCCAGCATGCTCGCTTCCGTGGCGGACACGACGCGGATCACGGTGACGCTCCCGACGGAGCAGGTCGCCGAACTGAAGAAGCTCACCGACAACGTCTCCGGCTACGTCGCCGAAGCGGTGGCGCGTCAGTTGCGGCACCAGCTGCTCGGGGCCGATCTGCTGCACCACCAGGAGGAGTACGGAGCCTTCACCGAGGAGGAGCTCGCAAAGGCCCGCTCCCGGATCTTCGGGAACACCGATGCCGACGGGTCGGCGGGCGCGGCGTGAGCGGGCACGTCGAGACCGTCGTCCTGGACTCCGAGGGCCTCTCCGCCTGGATCGCCCAGGATCGCAAGATCGCCGCGATGTTCCAGGTGTTCCATGCGATGGGTGCCGATTTCGTCGTCGGAGCCAACACCATCGTGGAAGTGAGTCACGCGCGGGTGAACACGGCCCGGCTGCGGTGGGCGCTGTCCCGCGTCAAGGTCGAGCCGGTGACCGAGCAGGCGGCGAAAGCGGCGGCGGAGCTGCTCAAGGCCGCCGGCCTGCACGGGCACACGTACGCGATCGACGCGACGGTGGCCGAGATGGCGCTGCGCCAGCCGGGCCCGGTGGTCATACTGACGTCCGACATCGATGGCATGTCCCGGCTGTGCGGTGACCGTATCCGGCTCGTCGGCGTCTGAACGGGACTCCGCCGACGCCTCACCGCGGGCCCCGGCCGGCGGGGAGGTCGCCGTACCCGGGGTGTAACAGCGGCCGGCGCGGTGTGTAACACCGGCGGCGCAGCCTGGGCCGTATGCGAGACACCGTGACGCCCACGCACTGCCCCTACTGCGCCCTGCAGTGCGGGATGAATCTGACGCCGGCCCCCGACGGGAGAGCCGTCGAGGTCAGTGAGCGCGCGGACTTCCCGGTGAACCGGGGGGCGCTGTGCGGGAAGGGGCGCACGGCGCCCGCCGTGCTGTCGTCGAGCGTGCGGCTGACCTCGCCGCTGGTGCGGTCCGAGGGGGGCGCGCTGGTGCCGGCCTCCTGGGAGGAGGCGCTGGAGCGGGTCGCCGCGGGGCTGGGGCGGACGCGTGCGGAGTACGGGGCGGACGCGGTCGGGGTGTTCGGCGGGGGCGGGCTGACCAACGAGAAGGCGTACAGCCTCGGCAAGTTCGCGCGGGTGGTGCTGGGGACCTCCCAGATCGACTACAACGGGCGGTTCTGCATGTCGTCGGCCGCGGCGGCGGGCGGCAGGGCGTTCGGTCTTGACCGGGGGCTGCCGTTCCCGCTCGAGGACATCCCGAGGACCGGCTGCGTGATCCTCGTCGGGTCGAACCCGGCGGAGACCATGCCGCCGTCGCTGCGGTACTTCACCGAGCTGAGGGAGAACGGCGGCACGCTGATCGTCGTCGACCCGCGCCGCACGAAGACCGCCGAGCAGGCCGATCTGCACCTGGCGCCGCGTCCCGGCACCGAT
The DNA here is from genome assembly GCF_042898795.1 of Streptomyces sp. NPDC000348. Taxonomy (NCBI): domain Bacteria; kingdom Bacillati; phylum Actinomycetota; class Actinomycetes; order Kitasatosporales; family Streptomycetaceae; genus Streptomyces; species Streptomyces sp. NPDC000348. The sequence goes on along the minus strand of NZ_JBIAZD010000002.1, from coordinate 556,323 downwards.
CTCGCGCTGGCGCTGGGCCTGCTGCACCTGATCGTCGCCGAGGGGCGCACCGACGAGGCGTACATCCGGGAGCGCACCAGCGGCTGGGAGGAGACCCGGGCCGCCGCGATGGCGCACTGGCCGGAGTACGTGGAGCGCATCACCGGCGTGCCCGTCCCCCGGCTGCGGGAGGCGGTGCGGCTGTTCTGCGAGCCCGAGGCCGCGATGGTGCTCACCGCGCGCGGGCCCGAGCAGCAGTCCAAGGGCACGGACACGGTGGGCGCGTGGATCAACCTGTGCCTGGCGACGGGGCGGGCGGGCCGGCCGCTGTCCGGGTACGGGTGCCTGACCGGGCAGGGCAACGGGCAGGGCGGGCGCGAACACGGCCAGAAGGCCGACCAGTTGCCCGGCTACCGCAAGCTGACCGATCCGGCGGCGCGGGCGCACGTCGCCGGGGTGTGGGGCGTGGACCCGGACAGCCTTCCCGGCCCGGGGCGCAGCGCGTACGAGCTGCTGGACGCGCTCGGCACGGACATCCGCTCGCTGCTGCTGATGGGCTCCAACCCGGTGGTGTCGGCGCCGCGCGCCGCGCACGTCGAGGAGCGGATCCGCTCGCTGGACTTCCTGGCGGTGTGCGACGTCGTGCTGTCGGAGACGGCCGCGCTCGCCGATGTCGTCCTGCCGGTGACGCAGTGGGCGGAGGAGACGGGGACGACGACCAACCTGGAGGGGCGGGTGCTGCTGCGGCGGCGCGCGATCACCCCGCCGGAGGGCGTCCGCAGCGATCTGGAGGTCATGCACGAGCTGGCCGCGCGGCTGGGTGGGGAGGGGAGCCCGGAGAAGAGGTTCCCGACCGATCCCGAGGAGGTCTTCGAGGAGCTGCGCCGGGCCAGCGCGGGCGGCCCCGCGGACTACTCGGGGATCACCTACCGCAGGCTGGCGGAGGAGAACGGCGTGTTCTGGCCGTGCCCGGCGCCCGGGGACCCGGCGGCCGGCGTCCACCCCGGCACCCCCCGGCTCTTCCTCGACCGGTTCGCCACCGAGGACGGGCGGGCGCGCTTCGCGCCGGTCTCGCACCGGGCGGTCGCCGAGGAACCCGACGACGAGTACCCGGTGCTGCTGACCACCGGGCGGGTCGTGGCGCAGTACCAGTCCGGTGCCCAGACCCGGCGCGTGGACGAGCTGAACGCCGCCGCGCCCGGCCCGTTCGTGGAGCTGCACCCCCGGCTGGCGGAGCGGCTCGGCGCGGCCGAGGGCGATCCGGTGGCCGTGGTGTCCCGGCGGGGGCGGGCGGTGGCGCCGGCCAGGATCACGTCCGCGATCCGGCCGGACACGGTCTTCATGCCGTTCCACTGGGCCGGTGAGGGCCGCGCCAACACCCTCACCAACCCCGCCCTCGACCCGACCTCCCGGATGCCGGAATTCAAGGCGTGCGCGGTGCGCCTGGAGACGGTGGAGGCCGGCCGGCCCGCGCCCGCCTCGGCGTAGCGGGGCCGGTCGAGGGGCCACGGGTGCGCGCGGGCGAGAATCGTCCCCGCCAGGCTCCCCCGACCGTCCGCGCAGGTGAACCAGTGGTCCTCCCCTTCTTCGTCTACGGCACGCTGCGCCCCGGCGAGCGCAACCACGACCTCTTCCTGCGCGGCCGCACCCTGCGCGAGGAACCCGGCCGGCTCCGGGGCGCGGTGCTGTACGAGGGGCCCGGGTACCCGTACGCCGTCGAGGAGCCGGGCGGTGTGGTGAGCGGGGAGCTGGTGACCGCGCTGCCGGAGGCGTACCCGGGGCTGCTCGCCGAGCTGGACCGGCTGGAGGAGTACGTGCCGGGCGACCCGCGCAACCTCTACGAGCGGGTGGCGCGGGACGTCGTCCGGACCGGCGACGGCACGGCGGTGCGGGCCTGGGTGTACGTCGCCGCCCCCGCCGTGACCGCCCGGCTGCGGGCGCGGGGGAAGCCGGTCGAGGGCGGGGAGTGGCGGGGGTAACGCCCTGGACGCGGCCCCGCGGGCGGTCCTCGCCGACGCGCCGGTCACCCGTTCACCCCATGCGCCGCCCCCTTCGGACGCTTTACCGCGAGCGGATCGTCGCGGCACCGGTGACCTGCTGAAACGCCGTGAAGAGGAGGGCCGTTCGGGTGTGCCTGATACCCGTTCAGCCAGTCTCCTGACGCTCCCTCAGGAAGCGGCGGCGGCCCGGTGGCACTTACCTCAAAGGGGCAGGGACGCGTCCGACGGCGGCACATGGAGGTGCCGCGGGCCGTGGACCGCTCTAGGGAGCATCGATGCGACGTACCGTCCGGCTGCTGACCGGTACCGTGCTCGCCGTGGCCGCCGCGGGGCCGCTCGCCACGCCCGCGTACGCCGGGGAGCCGGCCGGGAGCCTGGAGGTGTACCCGTCCTCGGTCGTCCCCGGATCGCACGTCACGGTGAACACCGCGGGGTGCGGCGACGACGGGACCGCGGCGGGCGACGCCACCGCCGTGGGCTCCGGCCGGTTCACGCTGGCGCCGAGCGCGCACGAACGGGACGCGATCGGACAGTTCAGGGTGCCGCCGAGCGCGCAGCCGGGGACGTACGAGATCGTCGCGGCGTGCGACGGGAGCGGCCGGCGGGTGGCCGGCGACCTGGTGGTCACGCTGACGCCCGACGCGCGGCGGACGGTTCCCCGGGGAAGTGTGAAGACGGGGGTCGGGGGCGCGCTGGGCCCCGACCCCGTGCAGACCGCGGGCGGTGTGACGGCTCTCGCCGTCGCCGCCGCGGGCGGTACCTGGCTCCTGCATCGCCGGGCGAGAGGCGACGGGATCTGACGGGCACCCTCCGCTGCCCGTCCCGCCGGTACCGCATGTCCCCTCCCCCTCCGGGTCCGACGCCCCTCGCGGCCCGGAGGGGGGTACGGGGCCGACTCGAGATGAGGTCAGTCCGCCATGCTCCACAGGTTCCACCGGACCGGGGGTCCGGGCAACGCAGCGATAGCCGCCGTCACGGTGTGCGCCCTGTGTGCGGGAACCTGGCTGCTGCGCGACGGGATCCGGACGCAGGCGCCGCCGCAGCCGTCCGCCGCCCAGGCGCACACGGACGACGACCGCAGCGCGGGCCGGGCCCCCGCCCCGGCCCCCGCCCTGCCGCCCTCCCCTCCCGCCCGCGTCCGCATCCCCGCGATCCACGTGGACGCGCCCCTGACCGGCCTCGGCCTGACGGACACCGGCAGCCTCGACGTCCCCCCGGCCGACCGCGCGAACCTGGCCGGCTGGTACGAGGCCGGCGCCACCCCGGGCGAGACGGGCACCGCGATCGTCGCCGGCCATGTCGACAACGCCGACGGGCCCGCCGTCTTCTACTCCCTCGGCGCCCTGCGCAAGGGCAGCACCATCGAGGTGGACCGCCGCGACGGCACCGTCGCCGTGTTCGTGGTGGACGCCGTCGAGGTGCACGACGCGCGGGCCTTCCCCGACGCGAAGGTGTACGGCGCGGCGCACCGCCCCGAGCTGCGGGTCATCACCTGCGGCGGGGGCTACTCCCGGACGACCGGGTACCGGGGGAACGTCGTCGTGTACGCCCACCTGACGGACAGCCGCTGAGCGGGGCCGCGCCGCCCGAACTCCCGCGGGCGGATCACGTCAGCCGGGTCGACCACCGTGTGCCGCTCAGGCCAGCCACTGCTCGTACGCCAGGTTCGCCACCAGTGCGAAGACGACCGTCAGCAGGACGACGCGGACGAAGCCGCTGCCCTTCTTCAGGGCCGTGTGCGCGCCGAGCGTGCCGCCCGCCAGGTTGAACACCGCCATCAGCGCCGCCAGTTGCCACAGCACCGCGCCCTGCCAGGCGAAGGTGGCGAGGGCGCCGGCGTTGGTGCAGCAGTTGACGATCTTGGCGGTGGCGGAGGCGGTGACCAGGTCGAGGTGGAGCACGGCGGTGAGCGCCAGGACGAGGAACGTGCCGGTGCCGGGGCCGACGAGACCGTCGTAGAAGCCGATGCCGAGTCCGGCCAGGCCGATCGCGGCGAGGATCTGGCGGCGGGTGGCCGGGCCGGTGGCGGGGGCCGTGCCGAAGGCGGGGCGCAGGATCACGAAGGCGGCGACGGCGAGCAGCACCACCATGATCACCGGTTTGAGGACCTCGGTGCTCATCCCGGCCGCGAAGAAGGCCCCGGCCGACGATCCGGCGAGGGCCGCGAGGCCGATGCGCACGGCGGTCCTCACGTCGACCGGCGCCTTGCGGGCGTACGTCACCGCCGCGCCCGTGGTGCCCACGATCGCGACCGCCTTGTTGGTGCCCAGCGCGTGCGCGGCGGGGGTGCCGGAGGGCAGGCCGAGCAGCAGGGCGGGCAGGAGCAGCAGCCCGCCGCCGCCGACCACGGCGTCGATCCAGCCGGCGGCGAGGGCGGCCAGACAGAGCAGGACGACCGTGGTCAGGGGGATGTCGGGCATGGCCGCGAGCCTAGGGACGGGGTAGATGCTGCGTCCATCGAGATGAGCGTTTATTGAGGTTGGCCCCCTCACACGCCCGCCCGGCCGGTGCCCGGAACCCTCACATCCCTCCCCGTCCACCGCTGAGGGCAGCGTTCCGTGCGGGAAACAGAGGTGATGCCACCGGGTAACACCCGCACCGCACGCTCAAGGACATGACCTCGAATAAGCGTGTGGTGGTGATCGGCTCCGGCCTCGCGGGCGTACGACTCGCTCGGCGGCTCGGCGAGCTCGGCACGCCCGTGACGCTGGTCGGCGAGGAGGAGCACCGCCCGTACAACAGGGTGCTGCTCGCCGAGGTGCTGGCCGGACGCTACAGCCCCGAGGTGATCGCCCTGCCGGCGCCCGCGGAGCTGATCCGGGCCCGGGTCACCGGCATCGACCGCGCCGGGCGGACCGTCGCCTGCGCGGACGGCTCGGTGATCGCATACGACAGGCTGGTCCTGGCCACCGGTTCCAACCCCGTACTGCCGCCGCTGCGCGGCCTGTTCACCGAGGACCACGAGCTGCCCGAGGGCGTGCACGCGTTCCGCACCCTGGACGACTGCCTGGGCCTGGCCAAGGCGGTGCGGCCGGGGGTGCGGGCGGTGGTGATCGGCGGCGGGCTGCTCGGGGTCTCCGCGGCCCGCGCGCTCGCCGTGCGCGGCGCGCAGGTCGTCCTCGCCCAGCAGTCCGAGCGGCTCATGGAACGCCAGCTGGACCCGGCCGCCTCCAAGCTCGTCGAGCGGCACCTGACCGGCCTCGGCGTGGAGGTGCACACCGAGTGCCGGGTGCGGGACGTGCGCTGCGTCCACGGCGCGGTCCGCTCGGTGGAGATGGCCGACGGGTACGCCCTCGACGCCGACCTCGTGGTCCTGGCCTGCGGGGTGCACCCGCGCGTCGGGCTGGCGCAGGCCGCCGGAATCGAGGTCCGCAAGGGCATCGTCGTCGACGACGAGCTGCGCACCTCCGACCCGTACGTCCACGCCGTCGGCGACTGCGTCCAGCACGCCGGCACGGTGTACGGGCTGGCCACCCCGGCGCTGGAACAGGCCGACGCGCTCGCCGCGCTGCTCGCCGGCGACGCGGACTCCCGCTACACGGGCACCCGTTCCCTGACCCGGCTCACCCTCACCGGGCCGGACAGCCCCTTCGACCTGGCCGCCTTCGGCGAGACCGAGGCGCTGCCGGGCGACGACGTCGTCCAGCTCGCCGATGCCACCCGGGGCACCTACCGCAAGGTCGTCGTCCGCGACGACCGCCTGGTCGGCGGGGTCCTCGTCGGCGAACTCGGCACCGTCGGCGCCCTCGCGCGCGCCTGGGAGGGAGCAGAGCCGCTCCCCTCCGACGGCGGGCCCCTGCTCCACCTGCTCACCAACGATGGAGGCTCCTGATGACCGCCACTCCCGGGGCATCCCCCACGATCGTGCTCGTCGGCCACGGCATGGTCGGCCAGCGTTTCCTGGAGGCCCTCGCCGGACGCGGCCTGACCGCCACGCACCGCGTGGTCGTGCTGTGCGAGGAGCCGCGCCCCGCGTACGACCGGGTCCAGCTCACCTCGTACTTCTCGGGGAGGACGCCCGAGGACCTGTCCATGACGGACATGGCGTTCATCGAGGAGCACGGCATCGAGCTGCACGTCGGTGACCCGGCGGAGACGGTCGACCGTGCGGCGCGCACGGTGACGGCCCGCTCGGGGCTGGTCGTCGGCTACGACGTCCTGGTCCTGGCCACCGGCTCCTACCCGTTCGTGCCGCCGGTGCCGAACAAGGACGCCGAGGGCTGTTTCGTCTACCGCACCATCGAGGACCTGCTCGCGATCGAGGAGTACGCGAGGAAGTCGACGACCGGTGCCGTGGTCGGCGGCGGTCTGCTCGGCCTGGAGGCGGCGGGTGCGCTCAAGGGCCTCGGACTCACCTCCCACATCGTGGAGTTCGCGCCCCGGCTGATGCCCGTCCAGGTCGACGAGGGCGGCGGCGCGGCGCTGCTGCGCACCATCGAGGACATGGGCCTGTCCGTCCACACCGGCGTCGGCACCCAGGAGATCGTGGTCGGCGAGGACGGCGCGGTCACCGGGATGAAGCTGTCGGACGGCTCCGAACTCACCACCGACCTGGTGGTGTTCTCGGCCGGTGTCCGCCCCCGCGACCAGCTGGCCCGCGACTGCGGGCTCACCGTCGGCGAGCGCGGCGGCATCGCGGTCGACGAGCAGTGCCGCACGGTCACCGACCCGCACGTGTTCGCGATCGGCGAGTGCGCGCTGGCCGCCGACGGCCGGGTGTACGGCCTGGTCGCGCCCGGTTACGAGCAGGCCGAGACGGCCGCCGCGACGATCGCCGAGGACGAGTCCGCGTTCACCGGCGCCGACCTGTCCACCAAGCTGAAGCTGCTCGGCGTGGACGTGGCGTCCTTCGGCGACGCGCACGGCACCGCCGGCGACTGCCTGGACGTCGTCTACTCCGACTCCCGCGCCGGCCTGTACAAGAAGCTGGTCATCGGCCGGGACGGCACGCTGCTCGGCGGCATCCTGGTCGGCGACGCGGAGGCGTACGGCACGCTGAAGGCCTTCACCGGCTCCGTCCCGCCGGTCCCGCCCGAGTCGCTGGTGCTGCCGGCCGGCGCGGGGGCTCCCGTCCAGCTCGGCCCGTCCGCGCTGCCGGACGACGCGATCATCTGCTCCTGCAACAACGTCCGCAAGGGCACGATCCGCGAAGCGGTCACCGAACACAGGTGCACCACCGTGCCCGAGGTGAAGAAGTGCACCAAGGCCGGTACCACGTGCGGCAGTTGCGTCAAGGTCCTCGGCCAGCTGATCAACGCCGAGCTGGAGGCGAGCGGCGTCGAGGTCGACAAGGGCCTGTGCGGCTGCTTCTCCCAGACCCGCGAGGAGCTGTACGAGATCGTCCTCGCCCTGCGCATCACCTCCTACCGGGACCTGCTCGACCGGCACGGCCGGGAGTCCGCCCGGGGCGGCGACGGCTGCGAGGTCTGCAAGCCGACGGTCGGCTCGATCATCGCCTCCCTCGCCCCGACGATCGGCGCCAGCACGCACGTCCTGGACGGCGAGCAGGCGGCGCTCCAGGACACCAACGACCACTTCCTGGCCAACCTGCAGAAGAACGGCTCGTACTCGGTCGTGCCGCGCATCCCCGGCGGTGAGATCGCCCCGGAGAAGCTGATCGTGATCGGCGAGATCGCCCGCGACTTCGGCCTCTACACGAAGATCACCGGCGGCCAGCGCATCGACATGTTCGGCGCGCGGGTGGAGCAGCTGCCCGTCATCTGGGCCCGCCTGGTCGACGCCGGCTTCGAGTCCGGCCACGCCTACGGCAAGTCGCTGCGCACGGTGAAGTCCTGCGTCGGGCAGACCTGGTGCCGCTACGGCGTCCAGGACTCCGTGCGCATGGCGATCGACCTGGAGCTGCGCTACCGGGGCCTGCGCTCCCCGCACAAGCTCAAGTCCGCGGTCTCCGGCTGCCAGCGCGAGTGCGCCGAGGCCCAGTCGAAGGACTTCGGCGTCATCGCCACCGCGGGCGGCTGGAACCTCTACGTCGGCGGCAACGGCGGCGCCACCCCGCGCCACGCCGACCTGCTCGCGCAGGACCTCTCGGACGCCGAACTGATCCGCCTGATCGACCGGTTCCTGATGTTCTACATCCGCACCGCCGACCGTCTGGAGCGCACCAGCGTCTGGCTGGACCGCATCCCCGGCGGCCTGGACCACGTGCGGGACGTCGTCGTCCACGACTCGCTCGGCATCTGCGACGAGCTGGAGGCCCTGATGGCCGCCCACGTCTCGCACTACCGCGACGAGTGGGCCGAGACCATCAACGACCCGGAGAAGCTGGCCCGCTTCGTGTCCTTCGTGAACGCCCCCGACACCCCCGACCCGGTGGTCGCCTTCGTCCCCGAGCGCGACCAGATGAAGCCCGACCTGCCGCTGCTGAACATCGGCCTCCGCCCCGCCGACGAGATCCTGGAAGGAAGCGCCACGCGATGACCCTGGCACTCGAGACCACCGATCTGAAGGTCCGGCTCCGCCTCGCCGACGACTGGTTCACGGTCTGCGACCTGAGCACGCTGCTCCCCGGCCGCGGGGTGGCCGCCCTGCTGCCCGACGGCCGCCAGGTCGCCGTCTTCGCCGACCGCACCGGCCGCCTGTACGCCATCGACAACCGCGACCCCTTCACCGGCGCGGCCGTCCTCTCCCGCGGCCTGACCGGCACCCACCGGGGCCGCCCCTTCGTCGCCTCCCCGCTCCTGAAGCAGCGCTTCGACCTGGAGTCGGGCCAGTGCCTGGACGACGAGACGGTACGGGTGACGGCGTACGAGGTGAAGGCGGCATAGCCGCCCATCGGCCGGCGCGCGTCCGGGTCGCGCGCCGGCCGATGGGCGGGTCCGGCGGGCCACACCGGTTCCGCCCGCTGCCGCCCCCGTACGGAGACCGGCTCCCGGCTCACCAGGACAGCAGCAGGGAGCCGGTCTTCCCGCCCCCGCGCCGACCGGCGAGGACCGCCGGGAGCGCCCGGGCCGCGAGGGCACCGGCCGGACCGCTCAGCGGCCCGATGCCGCTCCCGCGCACACCGAGTGGCACCGGGTCCCCGCCCTCCCCGTCGTGGTGGTCCGTACGTTCCGGGACCGGCCCCCGCACACGCGGGAGGGCGGCACCCCCGCACGGGTGCCGCCCTCTTCTCGTGGTCCGGAGCCGCTGCCGATCGGTGAGGGTGGTCGGGTGACAGGCAACGGCTCCGGGGCTTCGCGTGCCCCTACCGGTGGTCGCTGCCCGTCGACGTGACGGCCGCGCGGCCGGCCTCCAGGCGGGCGACCGGGATGCGGAACGGGGAGCAGGAGACGTAGTCCAGGCCGGCCTCGTGGAAGAAGTGGACCGACTCCGGGTCGCCGCCGTGCTCGCCGCAGACGCCGAGCTTCAGGTCGGGGCGGGTGGCGCGGCCGGCCTTCGCGGCGGCGGCGACCAGCGAGCCCACGCCGTCCTTGTCGATCGTCTCGAACGGCGACACCCCGAAGATGCCCTTCTCCAGGTAGGCCGTGAAGAACGAGGCCTCCACGTCGTCCCGGGAGAAGCCCCACACCGTCTGGGTGAGGTCGTTGGTGCCGAAGGAGAAGAACTCCGCCGCCTCCGCGATCTGGCCGGCGGTCAGCGCGGCGCGCGGCAGCTCGATCATCGTGCCGATGGCGAGCTTGAGCGAGGTGCCGGTGGTCCGCTCGACCTCGGCGATGACCTGGTCGGCCTCCTCGCGGACGATCTCCAGTTCCTGGACCGTGCCGACCAGCGGGATCATGATCTCCGCGCGCGGGTCGCACTTGGCCGCCCGGCGCTCGGCCGCCGCCTCCGCGATGGCCCGCACCTGCATGGTGAACAGGCCCGGGATGACGAGGCCGAGACGGACGCCGCGCAGGCCCAGCATCGGGTTCTGCTCGTGCAGCCGGTGCACGGCCTGGAGCAGGCGCAGCTCGTTCTCGTGCGGCTCCTGCCGGGACTCGGCGAGGGCGACGCGGACCGACAGCTCGGTGATGTCGGGCAGGAACTCGTGCAGCGGCGGGTCGAGCAGGCGGATGGTGACCGGGAGGCCGTCCATCGCCTCGAAGAGTTCCACGAAGTCCTGCTTCTGCAGCGGCAGCAGGGCCTTCAGGGACTCCTCGCGCTCGGCCTCGGTGTCGGCCAGGATCAGGCGCTCGACCAGCTCGCGGCGGTCGCCGAGGAACATGTGCTCGGTACGGCACAGGCCGATGCCCTGGGCGCCGAAGCGGCGGGCGCGCAGCGCGTCCTCGGCGTTGTCGGCGTTGGCCCGCACCCGCAGCCGGCGCTTGCGGTCGGCGAAGGCCATCATCCGGTGCACGGCCTCGACCAGTTCGTCGGCGTCGTCGGCGCCCGGGTGCATCCGGCCCTCGAAGTACTCCACGACCGGGGAGGGGACGACCGGGACCTCGCCCAGGTAGACCTTGCCGGACGAGCCGTCGATGGAGACGACGTCGCCCTCCTCCACCACGTGCCCGCCGGGCACGGTCATCCGGCGGCGCTTGGTGTCGACCTCCAGCTCCTCCGCGCCGCAGACACAGGTCTTGCCCATGCCGCGGGCGACCACGGCCGCGTGGGAGGTCTTGCCGCCGCGCGAGGTGAGGATGCCCTCGGCCGCGATCATGCCGTCCAGGTCGTCGGGGTTGGTCTCGCGGCGGATCAGGATGACCTTCTCGCCGGAACGCGACCACTTGACGGCGGTGTACGAGTCGAAGACCGCCTTGCCGACCGCCGCGCCCGGCGAGGCCGCGATACCGCGTCCGACCTGCTCGACCTGGGCGTCCTCGTCGAAGCGCGGGAACATCAGCTGGGCGAGCTGGGCGCCGTTGACGCGGGTGAGCGCCTCGGCCTCGTCGATCAGGCCCTGGTCCACCAGCTGCGTGGCGATCCGGAAGGCCGCGCCCGCCGTGCGCTTGCCGACCCGGGTCTGGAGCATCCACAGCTGGCCGCGCTCGATGGTGAACTCGATGTCGCAGAGGTCCCTGTAGTGGTTCTCCAGCGTCTCCATGATCTGCATCAGCTGGTCGTACGACTTCTTGTCGATCGACTCCAGCTCCGCGAGCGGCACGGTGTTGCGGATGCCCGCGACCACGTCCTCGCCCTGCGCGTTCTGCAGGTAGTCGCCGTAGACGCCCTGGTGGCCGGAGGCGGGGTCGCGGGTGAAGGCGACGCCGGTGCCGGAGTCCGGGCCGAGGTTGCCGAAGACCATGGAGCAGACGTTGACGGCCGTGCCGAGGTCGTGCGGGATGCGTTCCTGGCGGCGGTAGAGCTTGGCGCGGTCGCCGTTCCACGAGTCGAAGACGGCCTTGATGGCGAGGTCCATCTGCTCGCGCGGGTCCTGCGGGAAGTCCCGGCCGGCCTCGGCCTTGACGATCTTCTTGAACCTGGTGACGAGCTTCTTGAGGTCGGCGGCCTCCAGCTCGGTGTCGACGGTGACCTTCTTGGCCGCCTTCGCCGCCTCCAGCGCGTCCTCGAACAGCTCGCCGTCGACGCCGAGGACGGTCTTGCCGAACATCTGGATGAGGCGCCGGTAGGAGTCCCACGCGAACCGGTCGTCGCCGGCCTGCTCGGCCAGGCCCTGCACGGACTTGTCGGAGAGGCCGATGTTGAGGACCGTGTCCATCATGCCGGGCATGGAGAACTTGGCGCCCGAGCGGACCGACACGAGGAGGGGGTTGTCGGCCTGGCCGAGCTTCTTGCCCATGGTCGCTTCGAGGGCGTCGAGGTGCGCACTCACCTCGTCACGCAGTGCCGCCGGCTCCTCGCCGCTGTCGAGGTAGGTCTTGCAGGCCTCGGTGGTGATGGTGAAGCCGGGCGGGACGGGAAGGCCCAGGTTGGTCATCTCGGCGAGGTTGGCGCCCTTGCCGCCGAGCAGGTCCTTCAGGTCCTTGTTGCCCTCGGTGAAGTCGTAGACGAACTTCACGCCCTCAACGCTCGTGCCCGACTGAGCTACGTGGGGATCTTTGTTTTCCGACACGGGTCTCGACTCCTCGAGGACGCGGTGGCTGCCCTGACGGCGAGGAATGTACCCAGATCAAAGGCGTCTGGGTACGTCCACTTGTGCGTCATGCGCCTGTAACCACTCGTCCGCCAGCGGATCGAAAGTCAAAGCTTGGCAAGTCATGGCGGCCGAATGTTTTCACCTCTTGAACGCACCAGCCTCCCGATCGACCCCTTGAGTGCTCACCTGAGCGGCAATTACCACGTTTGATTTCGCTCGATGAACGATCAAGAGATGGCACTGAGTGCCGTCCTTTGAGAAGTGCAAGCGCCCACGATTCGCTCATCTGAGCGCAACCCTTATCAAGGGTGGCGAGAATCACGCTGCCGTGGCGAGCCGGATTCCACCATCCGGACTACATCCGGCGCCCCGCTCCCCCGGACCCGGCCCCGGACCCGGCCCCGGCATCCAAAATCCCCGGTCAGATGAACACACCCGCCGCTCCACCCGTACGGAACGGCGGCGGACCCGGACCCCCACGCCGGGTCCGCCTCCCACCGGGCTCGGTACGGAAGGGACCTCCGGGTTGCCTGTCTTCACACGCCTGCGCGACGCGCGCGACGCCCACCCCGCAGCCGCCCGCGTGCTCCACCGGACGCTGCACGTCCTCGCCGCCGCCCTCGTCGTCGGCGCCCTCCTGATGCCGAACACCGCCCCCGGGCTCCGGCCCGGCCGGTTCACCCGGATACCGGCGGAGGCGATCATCGGGGCCGTCCTGCTGCTCGCCCTGCCGCGCCGGCCGCGGATCGTCGTGGCGGCGCTGTACGGGGCGGGCATCGGCGTCCTGACCGTGCTGAACCTGCTGGACATCGGGTTCACCGCGTATCTGGGCCGCGGCTTCAACGTCCTGCTGGACTGGGGGCTGCTCGACGACGCGCAGAGCTATGTCGCGGACTCGACGGGCTCCACGGCCGCGACCGCCGCCGCCGTCGGCGCGGTCGTCCTCGCCCTGCTCCTCGTGGCCGTCACGGCGCTGGCCACCGTCCGGCTCGGCAACCTGCTGGCCCGGCACCGCGTCCGCGCCACCCGGGGCGCGCTGATCGCGGGGACGGCGTGGGTCGCCTGCGCCGCGCTCGGTATCCAGGTCTCCGGCGTGCCGGTCGCCTCCGACCGTGCCGCGGGCGCCCTGAAGGGACAGACGCGGCGCGTGGTGGACACCCTGCGCGACGAGGCGGCCTTCGCGCGGGAGGCACGGGCGGACGCCTTCGGCGCCACTCCCCCCGGCCGGCTCGTCCCGGACCTGCGCGGCAAGGACGTCGTCCTCGCCTTCATCGAGAGCTACGGCCGCACGGCCGTCGAGGACCCGCTGATCGCCCCCGGCGTCACCCGCACCCTCGACGCGCGCACCGCCGCGCTCGCGCGGGCCGGCTACCACGCCCGCAGCGGCTGGCTCACCTCGGCGACGTACGGCGGCAGCAGCTGGCTCGGCCACTCCACGGCCCTGTCCGGCCTCTGGGTCGACAACCAGCAGCGCTACCGCACCGTCACCTCCGGCGACCGCCTCACCCTCACCGGGGCGTTCCGCGAGACCGGCGCCTGGGACACCGTCGGGATCATGCCCGGGGTGCGGAAGGCCTGGCCGGAGGCGGAGTGGTACGGCCTCGACAAGGTCTACGACGCCTTCGACCTCGGCTACCGGGGGCCGAAGTTCAGCTGGTCGACCATGCCGGACCAGTACGCCCTGGAGGCCTTCCAGCGCCTGGAGCACGGCCGCGGGCGCGACCGGCCGCTGATGGCGGAGATCATCCTCACCTCCAGCCACCAGCCCTGGGCCCCGGTCCCGGAACTGGTCGACTGGGACGAACTCGGCGACGGCTCGGTCTTCGACGCGATCCGGCGGGCGGGGAGGAAACCCGCCGACGTCGTCGCCGACTCCACCGAGTCCCGGCGGGAGTACGGGAGATCGATCCAGTACTCGGTCACCGCCCTCACCCAGTGGCTGGAGCGCTACGGCACCGACGACACCGTCCTGGTCTTCCTCGGCGACCACCAGCCCATCGCCCGCGTCAGCGGCGACCGCGCGAGCCGGGACGTGCCGGTGTCGATCGTCGCCAAGGACCCGGAGGTGCTGGAGCGGACCGACGCCTGGAACTGGACCGAGGGGCTCACCCCCGCCGAGGACGCGCCCGTGTGGCGGATGAGCTCGTTCCGCGACCGCTTCCTGACGGCCTACGGCTCCGTCCCGCGCCCCACCAGGGGCTGATCAGCCGCCGGAGGTGTCCAGTTCCGCGTCCTCGCCGACGCCCGCGCAGTCGTACGGGTCCTTCAGCCAGCCGTCCGGCAGCACCACCCGGTTGTTGCCGGACGTACGGCCGCGGGGGCCGTCGGCGCCGGACGGCCAGGGCTGGCCGAGGTCCAGCTCGTCGAGCCCGGCCCGCAGCTCCTCCAGCGAGGAGGTGACCGCGAGCCGCCTCCGCATCCCGGAGCCGACCGCGAAGCCCTTCAGGTACCAGGCCACGTGCTTGCGGAAGTCGATCACCCCGCGCGACTCGTCGCCGATCCACTCCCCCAGCAGCGCGGCGTGCCGGACCATGACGTCGGCGACCTCGCGCAGCGTGGGCCGTACGAAGGAGTCCGTGCGCCCCTCGAAGGCCGCGACCAGGTCCGCGAACAGCCACGGCCGCCCCAGGCAGCCGCGGCCCACGACCACCCCGTCGCAGCCGGTCTCGCGCACCATCCTGAGCGCGTCCTCGGCCGACCAGATGTCGCCGTTGCCGAGCACCGGGATCTCCGGGACGTGCTCCTTCAGCCGGGCGATGGCGTCCCAGTCGGCGGTGCCGCCGTAGTGCTGGGCGGCGGTGCGGCCGTGCAGCGCGATGGCCGTCACGCCCTCCTCGACGGCGATCCGGCCGGCGTCCAGGTAGGTCAGGTGGTCGTCGTCGATGCCCTTGCGCATCTTCATCGTCACCGGCAGGTCGCCCGCGCCGCTCACGGCCTCGCGCAGGATGGACCGCAGTAGGTTCCGCTTGTACGGGAGGGCCGAGCCGCCGCCCTTGCGGGTCACCTTGGGGACCGGGCAGCCGAAGTTGAGGTCGATGTGGTCGGCGAGGTCCTCCTCCGCGATCATGCGGACGGCCTTGCCGACGGTCGCCGGGTCGACGCCGTACAGCTGGATGGAGCGCGGCTTCTCGCTCTCGTCGAACCGGATCAGCTGCATGGTCTTGTCGTTGCGCTCGACCAGCGCCCGGGTGGTGATCATCTCGCTGACGAAGAGGCCCTTGCCGCCGCTGAACTCCCGGCACAGGGTGCGGAAGGGCGCGTTGGTGATCCCGGCCATGGGGGCGAGCACGACGGGCGGCCGCACCGCGTGCGGGCCGATGCTCAGGGTCGTGTTCACGGTGGGCGTGGTCGTGGACATTCCCTCATTGTCCCGCATGCCGAGGGGTACCCGGTACGTCGGCGTCCGGAGACCGTGTAACGGTCATTAGTTAACCGCACTATCGACATGCGCGTACGATGGCACCCATGCCCGAGCTCAGCCACGGCCGACGCATGCTGGTGCTCGCGATCTGCTGCATGAGCCTGCTGATCGTGAGCCTGGACAACACGGTCCTCAACGTCGCCCTGCCCGCCCTGCAGAGGGACTTCGACGCGAGCACCTCCGGTCTGCAGTGGACCATCGACGCGTACACGCTCGTCCTGGCCTCCCTGCTGATGCTCGCGGGCTCCACGGCCGACCGGATCGGCCGCAGACGGGTGTTCATGGCGGGCCTGGTGGTCTTCACCCTCGGCTCGGTGCTGTGCTCACTGGCACCGGACCTGTCCTGGCTGGTCGTGTTCCGGATGGTGCAGGCGGTCGGCGGCTCGATGCTCAACCCGGTCGCCATGTCGATCATCACCAACACCTTCACCGACCCCCGCGAGCGGGCCCGCGCGATCGGCGCGTGGGGCGCGGTCGTCGGCATCTCGATGGCCGCGGGACCGCTGGTCGGCGGGCTGCTGGTGGAGTCGGTCGGCTGGCGCTCCATCTTCTGGATCAACCTGCCGGTGGGCCTGGCCGCGCTGCTGCTCACCTGGCGTTTCGTCCCGGAGTCCCGCGCCCCGAGGGCCCGCCGCCCGGACCCGGTCGGCCAGCTCCTGGTGATCGTGCTGTTCGGCTCCCTGACGTACGCGATCATCGAGGCCCCGCACGCCTCCCTCCCGGTGACCGCGCCCTTCGCCGTCGTCGCCCTGATCGCCCTGCTCGCCCTCCTGTGGTACGAGCCCCGCCGCCGCGAACCCCTCATCGACCTGCGCTTCTTCCGCTCCGCTCCGTTCAGCGGGGCCACGGTGATAGCCGTGGGCGCGTTCGCCGCGCTCGGCGGCTTCCTGTTCCTGTCCACGCTGTACCTGCAGAACGTACGGGGCCTGAGCGCCCTGCACGCGGGCCTGTGGATGCTCCCGATGGCCGTCCCGACCTTCCTGTGCGCCCCGCTCTCCGGCCGGCTGGTCGGCAGCCGGGGCCCGCGTCTGCCGCTGCTGGTCGCCGGCGGCGCGATGACGGTCAGCGGGCTCCTCTTCGCCCTCTTCGAGGCCGAGACGTCCAACGCCACGCTCTTCACCGGGTACGTCCTCTTCGGCGTCGGCTTCGGCTTCGTCAACGCCCCGATCACCAACACCGCCGTCTCCGGCATGCCGACCGCGCAGGCGGGAGTGGCCTCGGCGGTCGCGTCCACCAGCCGTCAGCTGGGCCAGGCGCTGGGCGTCGCGGTGATCGGCGCGGTGCTGGCGGCGGGGGTGGGCTCGTCGTCGTACGCGGACACGTTCGTGGCGGCGGCGCGGCCGGCCTGGTGGATCCTCGTGGGGTGCGGCCTCTCGGTGCTGGCCGTGGGCGCGCTGACCTCGGGCCGCTGGGCCCGCGGGACCGCCGAGCGGACGGCGGAGCGGCTGGAGTCGCCGGAGATGCGCAGGAGCACGGGCGTCAGCGCCTGAGCGGTTCAGCGAGGCTTCACAGGGCCCGGTGCCGGTGTGGGCCGGGGGTGGGGTTGCGCGGCCCGGCGCTTGCGGGGTGCCTCCCCCAGAGGGGTACCCCCAGCGCCCACCCGTGCCGCCCTGGGGGTACCTCCCAGGCCTTCAAGGCACTGGGGGAGGCACGACTGCCCGCGGGAGCGAGGGGCAGTAGAAACGGCGACACCCACTCGCGGACCGCCGGAGGCGTCATGCCGCAGATCGACACGAGCAAGATCAGCCGCTGGGACCTGCACGGCCGCGCACACGTCGTGCGCGTCCAACGCACCGGCCTGCAGCGGACGCTCCGGTGCGACACCTGCGGCTGGCACAGGGGCGCCCCCTTCCTGCCGTGGCTCAGGGCGCAGGAGCACCTGACGGAGGCGCACCAGGCGACGGTGGACCCGGCGAACCGGCGGGCGTCCACGGCGAGGCCCCCGGTACCGGACCACTGAGTGATCCGGTACCGGGGGCCCGGGACGGTCCGCGAAGCGGCTAGGCGCCGATCAGACGGGCCGCCAGGTACCCCTCGATCTGGTCGAGCGAGACGCGCTCCTGCTTCATGGTGTCGCGCTCGCGCACGGTCACCGCGTTGTCGTCCAGCGTGTCGAAGTCGACGGTCACGCAGAACGGCGTACCGATCTCGTCCTGGCGGCGGTAGCGGCGGCCGATGGCGCCGGCGTCGTCGAACTCGATGTTCCAGTTCTGCCGCAGCGACTGCGCCAGGCCCTTGGCCTTCGGCGACAGCTCCGGGTTGCGGGACAGCGGGAGCACCGCGACCTTCACCGGCGCGAGGCGGTGGTCGAGCCGCAGCACGGTCCGCTTCTCCATCTTGCCCTTGGCGTTGGGCGCCTCGTCCTCGACGTAGGCGTCGAGCAGGAAGGCGAGCATGGCCCGGCCGACACCGGCCGCCGGCTCGATGACGTACGGCGTCCAGCGCTCGCCGGCCTCCTGGTCGAAGAAGGACAGGTCCTGGCCGGAGGCCTTGGAGTGGGCGCCGAGGTCGTAGTCGGTGCGGTTGGCGACGCCCTCCAGCTCGCCCCACTCGCTGCCGCCGAACTGGAAGCGGTACTCGATGTCAGCGGTGCGCTTGGAGTAGTGGGAGAGCTTCTCCTTCGGGTGCTCGTACCACCGCATGTTCTCCTCGCGCATGCCGAGGCCGGTGTACCAGTTCCAGCGCTGCTCCATCCAGTACTCCTGCCACTTCTCGTCCTCGCCCGGCTTGACGAAGAACTCCATCTCCATCTGCTCGAACTCGCGGGTGCGGAAGATGAAGTTGCCGGGCGTGATCTCGTTGCGGAAGGACTTGCCCATCTGGGCGATGCCGAACGGCGGCTTGCGGCGCGAAGTGGTCTGCACCTGGGCGAAGTTGGTGAAGATGCCCTGGGCGGTCTCGGGGCGCAGGTAGGCGATGGAGCCGGAGTCCTGCGTCGGGCCGAGGTGGGTGGAGAGCAGACCCGAGAACTGCTTGGGCTCGGTGAAGGTGCCCTTGTTGCCGCAGTTGGGGCAGTTGAGGTCGGCGAGGCCGTTCTCCGGGGCGTGCCCCTTCTTCTCCTCGTACGCCTCCTCCAGGTGGTCCGCGCGGAACCGCTTGTGGCAGGAGGTGCACTCGGTCAGCGGGTCCGTGAACGTGGCGACGTGACCGGAGGCCACCCAGACCTCGGGGGCCAGGATCACGGACGAGTCGATACCGACCACGTCCTCGCGCGACGTCACCATGTAGCGCCACCACTGGCGCTTCAGGTTCTCCTTGAGCTCGACACCCAGCGGTCCGTAGTCCCAGGCGGCCCGCTGGCCACCGTAGATCTCACTGCAGGGGAATACGAAGCCACGGCGCTTGCTCAGGCTGACGATGGTGTCGATCTTGTCGGCGGCCACGGTGCTCTCTTCATTACGACGACGGGCGACGAAGCGAGATTGCTTCCAGCGAAGCCCTCAGGCTACCGGCGCGGCCTGCCCCGCGACCAATTCGGTGTCCCCTACAGCCCTCTCACGTGCTTTGTTGACAACGGTTTCCATATTTGTTGAAAATGACTGTCATGAACGTACGACGACATCACATATCCGCGGCCGCCCTGGCCGCGGTCACCGCCCTCGGTCTCGGCACCCTGACCGCCTGCTCCTCCGACAGCGCCGCCGCGGGCAACACCGACAAGTTCGACGTCGTCGCGTCGTTCTACCCGATGGCCTTCCTCGCCGAGCGGATCGGCGGCGAGCACGTCAACGTCACCAGTCTCACCGAGCCCGGCCAGGAGCCGCACGACCTGGAGATCAGCGCCAAGCAGACCGCGCAGCTCCAGGAGTCCGACGCGGCCCTCTACCTCAAGGGCCTCCAGCCCACCGTCGACGAGGCCATCGGCCAGTCCGAGGTCAAGACGAAGATCGACGCGGCCACCCTGACCACGCTGGAGGAGCACGGCACCGAGGCCGGCGGCCACGAGGACGAGCACGCCGAGGACGAGCACGCCGAGGAGGAGGAGCACGCCGCGGAGGACGAGCACGCCGCGGAGGAGGAGCACGCCCACGAGCACGAGGGCGGCAAGGACCCCCACGTCTGGCTCGACCCGGTCAAGTACGCCGAGGTCGCCGAGGGCGTCGGCAAGGCCTTCGAGAAGGCCGACCCGGACCACGCCGCCGACTACAGGAAGAACACCGAGGCCCTGGTCGAGAAGCTGAACGACCTCGACACCGCCTTCGAGACCGGCCTGAAGGACAGGAAGACCGACGTCTTCATCACCACGCACGCCGCCTTCGGCTACCTCGCCGAGCGCTACGGACTGACCGAGGAGGCCATCAGCGGCCTGGACCCCGAGTCCGAGCCCAGTGGGGCACGCGTGAAGGAACTTGAGAAGATGGCCAAGGCCGACGGCGTCACCACCGTGTTCTACGAGACGCTCGTCAGCGACAAGACCGCCAAGACCCTCGCCGGCGACGCCGGACTGAAGACGGACGTCCTCGACCCGATCGAGGGCATCACGGACAAGTCCCGCGGCGACGACTACTTCCAGGTCATGGAGGCCAACCTCGGGGCCCTGCAGACGGCTCTGGGAGCCAAGTGACCGACGAACCACCGGAGGACGGCATGACCGAGCCCGTCATATCCCTGCGCGGCGTCCGCGCCGAGCTGGGCTCGCGCCCCGTCCTGCGCGGCATCGACCTCACCGTGCACCGCGGTGAGGTCGTCGCCCTGCTCGGGGCCAACGGCTCCGGCAAGTCGACGGCCGTGCGCAGCGTCATCGGCCAGGTGCCGGTCGGCGCCGGCGAGATCGAGCTGTTCGGCACCCCGCGGCACCGGTTCCGCGACTGGGCGCGCGTGGGCTACGTCCCGCAGCGCACCACCGCCGCGGGCGGCGTCCCGGCCACGGTGACCGAGGTGGTCTCCTCCGGCCGCCTGGCCCGCACCCGTTTCGGCCTGTTCCGCAAGGCCGACCGCGAGGCCGTGCGCCACGCCCTGGACCTGGTCGGCATGGCGGACCGGGCGAAGGACTCCGTCGACGCCCTCTCCGGCGGCCAGCACCAGCGGGTCCTGATCGCCCGCGCGCTCGCCGCCGCCCCCGAACTGCTGATCATGGACGAGCCGATGGCGGGCGTCGACCTGGCCAGCCAGGAGGTCCTCGCCGAGACCCTGAGGCACCAGGTCTCCGAGGGCGCCACGGTCCTCCTCGTCCTGCACGAGCTGGGCCCCCTGGAGCCCCTGATCGACCGGGCGGTCGTCCTCCGCGACGGCTGCGTCCTGCACGACGGCCCGCCCCCGAAGGCCGTCGGCCAGCACGCGCTGCCCGGCCACGACCACGTACACCCGCACGCGCCGGCGGGCACCGAACCGATCCGCACGGGACTGCTCAGCTGATGGAAATCCTCGACTACGCCTTCATGCAGCGGGCGCTGCTCGCCGCCGTCCTGGTCGGCGTCACCGCCCCCGCCGTGGGCATCTACCTGGTCCAGCGCCGCCAGGCCCTGATGGGCGACGGCATCGGCCACGTCGCCATGACCGGCGTCGGCCTCGGCTTCCTGCTCAGCTGGTCCCCGGTGTGGATGGCGACGCTCGTCTCCGTCCTCGGCGCCGTCTTCATGGAACTGGTCCGCTGGTACGCCAGGACCCGGGGCGACATCGCCCTCGCGATGCTCTTCTACGGCGGTATGGCCGGCGGCGTGATGTTCATCAACCTCGCTCCCGGCGGCTCCACCACGAACCTCTCCTCGTTCCTCTTCGGCTCCCTGTCCACGGTCTCCGAGTCCGACGTCACCGCGATCTGCCTGCTGGCCGCCTTCGTGGTCGTGACCACCGTCGGACTGCGCCGGCAGCTGTTCGCGGTCAGCCAGGACGAGGAGTTCGCCCGGGTGACGGGCCTGCCGGTGCGGTTTTTGAACCTGCTCACGGCGGTCACCGCCGCGGTGACCGTCTCCGTCGCGATGCGCGTGGTCGGCCTGCTGCTGGTGAGCGCGCTCATGGTGGTGCCCGTCGCGGCGGCCCAGCAGCTCACCCGCAGCTTCGCCGCGACCTTCGCCATCGCCGTCGCGATCGGCGTGAGCGTGACCATCGGCGGCACGGTCACCTCGTACTACCAGGACGTGCCGCCCGGCGCGACGATCGTGCTGCTGACCATCGCCGCGTTCATCGCGCTGACCGCGCTGGCCGCCCCGCTGGCCCGCCGCCGCGCCCGGGCGCTGGCCGCCGCGCAGCCCGGCGGCGACCCCGCCGAGTGCACCATTCCGGCCAGTCGCACGACCGGCGGCACGGTCGGCGCCTGACCGTCCCGTGCCCGGACTGGCACAATGGCCCCGGCAGAGGCCAGATGTGAGGAGGCAATCCGGTGACGACCGCAGGACCGCCCGTGAAGGGCCGCTCCACCCGGCAGCGTGCCGCCGTGGCGGCTTGCCTCCAGGAGGTCGACGAGTTCCGCAGCGCGCAGGAACTCCACGACATGCTCAAGCACAAGGGCGACTCCGTCGGGCTCACCACGGTCTATCGCACGCTCCAGTCCCTCGCCGACGCCGGCGAGGTCGACGTCCTGCGCACCGCGGACGGCGAGTCCGTCTACCGCCGCTGCTCCACCGGCGACCACCACCACCACCTGGTCTGCCGCAACTGCGGCAAGGCGGTGGAGGTGGAGGGCCCGGCGGTGGAGAAGTGGGCGGAGGCCATCGCGGCGGAACACGGCTACGTCAACGTGGCGCACACGGTGGAGATCTTCGGCACCTGCGCGGACTGCGCGGCGGCGGCGTAACCGCGCTCGCCCGCCACACCCGGGACAGGTGCCGGTCGAGCGGGTCCCGCAGCCGCTGGAGGTCCTCCTCGCCGCGCGGGCCGCGCTCGGGTCCGTCCTCCGGGACCCGGACGCCCCGGAGGACGTCGGTGCCGTCGGCCGGTGGGCCGGCTCGACGGCGTCGGTGCCGCCGTCCTGAGCGATGTCCCGCCCCTGGTGGTCCATGGGGCGGAACCCGGCGTCCCGCGGCCCGGCGTCAGCCGTCGGGCTGCGTGCCCTCCATGGCCAGCAGTTCCTCGTTCGGGATCGCCCCGCCGAACCGCCGGTCCCGGGAGGCGAATTCCAGGCACGCCCGCCACAGGTCACGCCGGTCGAAGTCCGGCCACAGGACGTCCTGGAACACCATCTCGGCGTACGCGCTCTGCCAGAGCAGGTAGTTCGACGTGCGCTGCTCACCGCTCGGCCGCAGGAACAGGTCCACGTCCGGCATGTCCGGGTAGTACATGTACTTCTGGAGGGTCTTCTCGTTGACCTTCGACGGGTCGAGCCGCCCCGCCCGCACGTCCTCCGCCAGCGCCTGCGCGGCGTCCGCGATCTCCGCCCGCCCGCCGTAGTTCATGCAGAAGTACAGCGTCAGCCGGTCGTTGTCCTTCGTCTGCTCCTGGGCGACCTGCAGCTCCTTGGCCACCGACTTCCACAGCCTGGGCATCCGTCCGACCCACCGCACCCGCACACCCAGCTCGTCGAGCGTGTCACGCGTCTTGCGGATGAAGTCCCGGTTGAAGTTCATCAGGAAGCGCACCTCGTCCGGCGACCGCTTCCAGTTCTCGGTGGAGAAGGCGTACAGCGAGATCGCGCCGACCCCCATCTCGATCCCGCCCTGGAGCACGTCCAGCACCCGCTCGGCCCCGACCTTGTGCCCCTCGGTGCGCGGCAGCCCCCGCTCCTTCGCCCACCGCCCGTTGCCGTCCATGACGATCGCCACATGCTTCGGGACCAGTTCCCCGGGGATCTTCGGAGGCCGCGCGCCGGACGGGTGCGGTTCCGGCGTCCTGTACTCCCGGCGCTGACGCCCCAGGAACCCGCGTACCACCATGTGTCTCTCGTCTCCTCGTGCCTACTTCTCGACGTACCTCAGTGAGCGCAGACCGCGCTCCAGGTGCCAGTGCAGGTAGGCGGACACCAGCCCGCTCCCCTCCCGGACGTACCGTGCCTCGCACGCGTCCGCGGTCTCCCAGTCTCCCGTAAGCAGCGCTCCGAGGAGTCCCAGGGCCTGCGGTGAGGGTACGACGCTGCCGGGCACCCGGCAGTCGACGCAGACGGAACCGCCCGACGCGACCGAGAAGAACCGGTTCGGCCCGGGCATGCCGCACTTCGCGCAGTCGGTGAAGCTGGGCGCGTACCCGTTGACGGCGAGGGAGCGCAGCAGGAACGCGTCGAGCACGAGGTGCGGCGCGTGCTCGCCCCGCGCCAGCGTCCGCAGGGCCCCGACCAGCAGCAGGTACTGCTGCACCGCCGGCTCGCCCTCGTGGTCGGTGAACCGCTCCGCGGTCTCCAGCATGGCGGTGCCCGCGGTGTAGCGCGCGTAGTCGGTGACGATCCCGCCCCCGTACGGGGCTATCGTCTCGCTCTGCGTGCACAGGGGCAGACCGCGGCCGACCAGCTCGCTCCCCCGGGAGAAGAACTGCACGTCCACGTGCGAGAACGGTTCGAGACGCGCACCGAACTTCGACTTCGTCCGGCGCACGCCCCTCGCCACCGCGCGTACCCGTCCGTGACCGCGCGTGAGCAGTGTGATGATCCGGTCCGCCTCACCCAGCTTCTGGGTGCGCAGCACGATGCCGTCGTCGCGGAACAGACTCATGGCATCCATTGTCGCCCACGTTCACGGCACCTCCCCCCGGCTCCGGGCATTGGCGTACGCCGTCGCCGCGCGCAGCCGCTCGGCGGGCGTGGCGTTCCGTACGACACCGGGGTCGGCGTCCCACTCCCGGCCTCCGCCGTACGGCCTCAGCTGGACGTAGGGCCCCTCATGCCCCATGACCACGCCGATCCGCTCGGTCCGGGTGTCCACGACATGCGCGCCGACGGGCGGCTTCACCGCACCACCGCCGCCGCGATCCGCCGCGCGGTCTCCACGGAACACCGCCCCAGTTCGACGAGTGGACAGGGCGCCTCCCGCGCAAGACTCACCGGGTCCAGCCCCAGTGACGGCAGGGAAATTCCTGCCTTCGCTAGTGCCGCCCGCAATTCCTTCACCACTTCCTCCGCTTCTTCGGCGCAGAGCGCCGGGTGTCGTGCCTCCACGGTGATCCCCTCGCTTTTCCGGTTTCACTCTTCGCGCCTCCAGAATGCCGTGCCCTGCCTGCACTCGACAGGAGGCTGTGCACTACAAGTGCGAGTCAGCACAAGGGGATTGGTTATGGCCAATGGTTCGCGTCAAGCGGTGTGGGATTTCTTCGGCGCGGAACTGAAGCAGCGGCGCGAGGACGCGGGGTTCACGCAGGTGGAGCCGGGTGCACGGGTGTTCGTGTCCGGCGGTTGCATCGGCCAGTTCGAACAGGCGATTCGCAAGCCGCAATGGGATGTGGCGCAGCGGATCGACGATGCGCTGCAAACCGACGGTATTTTCGAGCGGCTGTGCAGGAAGCTGATTGACGATCGGCGGTACGCGGATTGCTTCGCGAAGGCGGCGGATCCGGAAGAGCCGGCGACGAAGATCTGCGACTTCGCGCCCGCACTTGTACCCGGCCTGTTGCAGACTCCGGAGTACGCGCGGGCGGTGACGCTTGCGATGAACCCATTCGCCTCGGACGCGTACATCGAGGACAAGAGGACAAGGTGTCCGGCCGAATGGAGCGCCGGCGCATCCCCGGCGACGCGACACGGCCCGTCCATTGGGTCGTCCTCCATGAGCACGTGCTGCATGTCCCGGTCGGCGGAGCCGCTGCGACGACGCGGCAGCTGGAACACCTGGCGGCGCTCGCGCCGAAGCGAGCGGTGTTGGTGCAGGTACAGTCGCGGGCGTCGTGCCCGTCCGGGACAGCAAGCTGACCGACGGGCCGGTGATCGTCGTCGGGTCGGTCGCCTGGGCGGACTTCATCCGCACCGTCTGACGGCGAATTGTTCTGGACGGGCTTTCACCGTCCGGCATATCGTGCGTCCGCGCGCGATCTTCCGCGGGTGATCATCGTCTTACCGCCCGTGGGGGGCCGTCGTCATGTTCGCATCCAAGAGTGGGCTCCGCCCGCCTTCCCCGCTGCCCGGCAGCGTGCCGTCGCTCGCCTCGCGCGGCCTCCTCATCGCCGTGGTGGCGGCGTTCGCCGCCGCCGCGCTCGGCGACCTGTTCGCCGTGTACACCGGTGTCCGGCTCCGCTCGGTGGTCGACGGCGACGTGACCGTCACGACCGCGTCGAGCCTGGAGTCCGCGTACTCGCTGTACGAGAGGGCGGGGCAGGTCCAGGTGGCCACAAGCCTGCTCTGCGCGGTGCTCTTCATCACCTGGTTCTTCCTGACGCGCCGCCGCACCGGGCTCCTGGCACCGGACCGGTTCCGCATGGGGGCCGGGTGGGCGATCGGCGCGTGGTTCGTCCCCGTGGCCAACCTGTGGCTGCCCTACCGCGTCGCCGTCGACATGTGGGGGGCCTGCTCTCCCCTGCCGACCGAGGGGCAGCAGCGCCGGGTGCCGATGTGGCCGGTGAACCTGTGGTGGGGCCTGTTCGCCGGGACGACCCTGCTCGGCCGGTACACCGCCACGCGCTTCGACACGGCCGACTCGCTCGGCGGGATCGACGACGCCGTGACGCTGTACCTGGCGGTCGACCTCCTGTACGCCGCCACCGCCGGGGCCGCCGTGGTGTTCGCGGTACGGCTGGCGGCCCTGGAGCGGCTGAAGGTGACCGAGGGACCGTACGGGAAGCCCGTCGAGGCGTGACCGTCGGCCGGAGCGTGTACCTGGACGGAGTTCACCCCCACCGTTGGGCCACTCGCTTCTTTGCCAGTGTCGTGCTTCCGCGACCCGGGTCAAGGGCGCTGCGTTCCGCTGCGCTCCACTCCGCGTCGCCTTCGGCGATGGCCCTGCGGGCCACCCTTGACCCGGCCCGCTCCAGCACGAGGGAGAAGCGAGCGAGTGGCCCGGAGAAAAGCGGGGGCCCGGGCACGCCTGCGGCCTGCCGTCCGCTGCCAGGCCGACGGTGTTCACGGACGCACTCGCACCCCACCGGCACGCCGGGTGGGCTTGGCGGCGAGCGGTGAGTGGGTGGTGGGGGGCGCGCACCAGCACCTCGCCTGCACGCCGGGTCGGCTCAGCGGCGAGCGCCGAGTGGGGGGGAGAGGAGGAGGGCGGTGGTGGCGTTGGCGGAGTGTGTCTTGCCGGTGGCGGAACAAGGGGAAAGGGGGAGATTGGAGCAATTCTCCAATCCCCCGCCCCTCCTCATGGCCCCTGACCTCCGTCTTGCCTGCCCGCCACGGGAGAACTGCTCCAATCATCCCGCCACCCACCATTCGCCGCCAAGCCCACCCGGCGTGCAGGCGAGGCGCGAGTGCGCCCCACCCACTCACCGTTCGCCGCTGAACCGACCCGGCGTGCGGGCGAGGCGCGAGCGCGCCCGCGGACCCCGCTCACCCCGCAGCCGACGGCAGGCCGCCGACATGCCTGGCCACCCGTTCCTCTCCGGCCGCCCGCACGCTTCTCCCCCGTGCTGGAGCGGGCCGGGTCAAGGGTGGGCCGCAGGCCCATCGGCGGAGCCGACGCGGAGTGGAGCGCAGCGGAACGCAGCGCCCTTGACGCGGACCGCGGAAGCACGACACTGACGAAGAAGCGGGCGGCCCCACGGCCACGTGGAAGCAGGCGTCCACCACGACCCCCAGGGGTAAACCCCAGCAAGAACAGGGGCGTTGCCCGGATGTGAGCAAGGCCGCGGTGCAGCAAAGCTCGTACGTATGCCGTCAACCACACGCACCCTCGCCCTCACCGCCGTACCCGCCGCCCTCCTCGTCGCCCTGCTCCCACCCCTGACCGCCCAGGCCGTACCCGCGTCCCTCGACTGGGGCCCCTGCGCGGGCACGGCCGGCGCCGACCCCCGCCAGGAGTGCGCCACCCTGCAGGTCCCCATGGACCACGCCGACCCCGGCGGCCCGCAGATCTCCCTCGCCGTCTCCCGTGTCCCCGCCGAGAGCCCCGCATCCCGCCGTGGCGCCCTCTTCCTCATCCCCGGCGGACCGGGTGGCTCCAGCCTCAACGACCCTTCCGGCAAGGGACAGAAGCTGCCGCAGGACGTACGCGACCAGTACGACCTGATCGGCTTCGCACCCCGCGGTGTCGCCCCCTCCACCTCCGTCGGCTGCGGGCTGGACCGCGCCGACCTCGCCACCTCCAAGCTGCGCCCCTGGCCCGCGCCGGACGGCTCGATCGACGGGAACATCGCCACCGCCGAGCGCATCTCGACCACCTGCGTCCGCAACGCCAGTGAGCTGATCCGCCACATCAGCACACGCGACAACGCCCGCGACCTCGACCGCCTCCGGGCCGCGCTGGGCGAGCGGAAGATCTCCGCGTGGGGTGTCTCGTACGGGACGTACGTCGGTGCCGTGTACAGCCAGATGTTCCCGCACCGGACGGACCGGATCGTGCTGGACAGCAACGACGACCCCGACCCCACCCGGGTGGCCCGCGCCTGGCTCGCCGGGCACGAGCGGGGTGTCGAGGACACGTTCCCGCACTTCGCGGCGTGGGCGTCGGCGCCCGGCAACCCGGACCGCATCGCGGACACGGCCGCCGAGGTGCGTCCGCTGTTCCTGCGGCTCGCCGCCCGTCTCGACCGTGAGCCGCTCCCCTGGCCCGGCGCCAACCCGGACGAGCTGAACGGCAACGTCCTGCGCCAGACCCTGCTGGACAGCCTCTACCGGCCGAGCGGTTACCCGGCCCTCGCCAAGCTGATGCTGGCCGCCCGGCAGGGCACCGTACCGCCCGCGCCGTCCGCCCCGCCGGAGTCGGTGCTGCAGAACGTGACCGCTGTCGGCGTGGGGACGCTCTGCAACGACGTGGCCTGGCCCAAGTCGGCCGCCGTGTACGAGAAGGGCGTCGCGGAGAGCCGGGCCGCGTACCCGCTCACCGCAGGGATGCCGCGCAACGCGATGCCGTGTGCCGCCTGGCCGTACCCGCCCCGCGAGGCACCTGTACGGATCACCGGCCGGGGACCGTCCGACATCCTCCTGGTCCAGAACGAACGGGACGTCGCGACCCCGCTCAGCGGCGCGCTGAAGCTGCGAGAGGCGTTGGGCCGGCGGGCGGTCATGGTCACCGTGAACTCCACCGGCCATGACGCCTATCTCGCCAACGGCAACGAGTGCGGCGACCGCACGGTCTCCCGCTTCCTCGCCACCGGCGAGCGCCCCGGCCGGGACGTGTACTGCCGCTGACGACAGGTGTTCAAGCGCTCTCCGGGCCGTTCGTCCGACCGGACGATGAGCTGTCGATGACGCCGTTGGCGTGAGGTTTCGCCCCGTGCGCAACCGGGGCTCCCGCAGTCGGCCTCCTGTCCTGCAGTACCGACACCTCTTGGTGAGGAGACCGCTATGACCGCGACCGCGTTCACGCTGGAGGGCGACTACCTGCTGGCCCCGCCCCACCCGGCCGACCGCCTCGACACCGCCATCGGCCCGCGCGACCGCCGCCGGCTGGAGCTGCACGCCGCCCTGACCGCCGCCGGCATCCCGCCCCGGCCCGAGGACCGTGAGGCCATCGAGAGCCTGAGCGCCCTGTCCGGCAGCATCAACAGCACCATCCAGCGCTGGCTGCACCACACCCTCTGAGACGGCGGCCTCACGGCGCCCCCGGCGCCACCAGCCCCGGCTCGTACGCCACGATCACCAGTTGCGCCCGGTCCCGCACCGCGAGTTTGCCCATGGTCCGGCTGACGTGGGTCTTCGCGGTGAGCGGGCTCAGCCCCAGCGACTCGGCGATCTCGGCGTTGTTCAGGCCGCGCGCGACGAGCGTGAGCACCTCGCGCTCGCGGTCGGAGAGGCACCGGGACCGGCGGCGACCGGCGCGGACGGGCCGCGCAGGAAACGTTCGACGAGCCGGGCCGCGGGGCCCGGTGAGAGCAGGGCCTCGCCGGCCGCGACCGTGCGGATGGCGTCCAGGAGTTCGGCGGGCCGGGTGTCCTTCACCAGGAAGGCGGCCACCAGCCGCTCGAACGCCCGTGAACCCCGACCCACCCAGGTTGACATCCCCCCTCCCTCGAGGAAGGGGAGGATGTCAAGGTGTTCTCGTCGGTGTCGTAGGCGCCGAGGACAAGGACGCTACGCCCGGTCGACCATCCAGGTGCCGTCCTCCTCGTCGTCGACCCGCACCTCCAGCTCGCGGATGCTCATGCCCGCCTCCCACAGTTCCCTGAAGCGCTTCATCCGGTCCTGGACGTGGTCCCGTCGTGCGATGAGCCGGGTCCTGACGTTGACGTCGCGCAGGTCCTGCTCGATCTCGAAGGAGACCTCCTCGTCGTAGACGATGAAGTCGTCGGTGGTGCCGCGCTGGAGGTGCGGCGGCAGTTCGGGCAGCACCGCCACCCGGACCTCGATGTGCAGCGCCTTCTGCTCGTCGCACAGCCGCAGCAGCCGGTCGTCGAGTTCGCGCGCGCTCGCCAGCAGGAACAGCCGCCGCACCGGCACCCCGTGTTCCTCGATCGCCTCCCGCTGGGCGTCGAGGTAGCGGCTGGCGGGCTCGCTGTTCCAGAACTCGCGGTCGACGGAGGTGCTGATGGCGCAGATGGACTGCTCCGCGGCGTGGGTGAGACTGAGCATCCAGTCGTGGTTCTCGCCGTGGCACTCCACGCTCATGCTGGTGAGCGCCGCCATGTGCCCGACCACCCGCTGCATCTCCAGGCGGACGAACGTGTAGAGGATGGACGGTCCGGGCGCGAGGGCCTCGGCGAAGCGCTTGGCCAGTTCCGGTACGCCGTCGGTGCGGACGCGGTCGAGCGGCGGGTAGGACTCGGGGGCCTGGGCCTGCTGGGCGAGGCGGTTCTCGACGAGTTGCCGGATGTCCTCGGTGTGCCGGGCCAGGCCGGTCCGCAGGTCGTCGTCGTGCCGCCGCAGCCCGTCCCGCACGGTGGCGGCGGTCTCGGTGAGGACGCTCTGGGTCCGCAGGGCCTGTTCGTCGGGTCCCCGGTCCCGGGCGAGGAGGAGGCGGGCGGCCACCGTGGCGGCGGCGCAGAGCGCGGCGGCGGCGAGCTGCCGGAGCGCTCCGGCCTCCGGGCTCAGCAGGGCGGCGACGCCCCAGACGGCGAGGCCGGCGGTGAGGCCGGTCAGGAGTCCGCGCGTCCACTCGGTCCGGTCGGGTAAGCGGGTCCAGGGGCGTGGGGGTGTGCCGTCCGGGACGCCGGGCGGCCGGGACCGGGCCGGGCCGGGGATCGCCGGACCGCCCTCGCGTCCGGGCGCGCCCCCCGCGCCGGGCAGGGGTGCCGTGTTCTCGGGCTGGGGTGACTGTGCCGTGCTCATCTCGCTTCTCCCCCCGTTGGGATGCGCGTCGGATCGAGGTGCGGGGATGTGCGTCGGGGTGGTGCGGGGCCGGGCCCGCGGTCAGGGAGTTAGCTCGGCCTCCCGGTGGGGCGGGGGAATCGCGTGCAGGGCGAGCTGGTCCCGGATGCGCTGCACCAGCGTCCGCCACTGCCGGGTGAAGCCGGGACGGTCCTCCAGCGCCTCCCAGAGCGGGGCGAGTCCGTGCGCGACGCGGGCCCGGGGCATCCACAGGTGCAGCAGGTGGTCGACGGCGGGCCGCAGTGCCGTGACGACGGCGGGGCGGTCCTCGCCGGCCCGGGACCGCGGCCGGGCGGACGGTTCCACGGCGCCCAGCCGGATGCCGTCCAGGATGCGGACGACGGTGGTGAGCAGCCAGTCGTGCAGGGCGAGGTCGTCGCAGAGCCCGGCGATCTCGCCGGCGGGCGTGCCGGCGGGGACGCGGAGCCGTACGGTGCGCAGCTCGTCCTCGGCGAGGGTGAACCGCTCGATCGACGGCTCCTCGTCGCGCCCGGTGGGCAGGGCCACCCAGCGGAGCCGGGTGGGGCGGGACTTCAGGGGCGGGCGCTGGTCGAGCAGGGGGTGGCGCAGCAGGCGGGTGAGGAGTCCGTCGGCGATCAGGCCGACGTCGAGTTCGCCGTGCCGCCCGCCGTTCAGCAGGCCCTGGGCGACCGCCTCGCAGGGCAGTCTCCCGAACGGCTCGAGGGTTCCGGGCCGTACGAGGTAGTGGCCCCAGGGGCGTCGGTGGTCGGGGCCCGCGGCGGGCACCCGGAAGTAGGCGGAGCTCTGCAGGACACGCCCCTCGGTGAGCGAGGCCCGGGCGGCGACGGTGCCGACGGCGCGGATCCTGGCGCCGTTGGCGCTGGGCAGGGGGCAGTCGACGCCGGTGAGGGTGTCCGGGGAGCGGCCGTAGAGGTTGGGGCGCTCGGAGAGCAGGACGCGTTCGTCGGCGCGTAGTCCGAGGAGTTGGGCGGCGGCGCGGCTGTCGAGGGCCTGGAGGGCCGGCAGCAGGCAGGTGCGGACCTCGCCGCAGGCGAGCACGACGGGGGGCGGGGTCTCCTGCGGCGTCATGTCACTGCCCCGCGTAGAAGACGTAGGAGACGCGGTCGGCCACCGAGTCGGGGACGGCCGCGTTCTCGCGGGCGGCGCGTCCGGCGGCCTGGTCCAGTGCTCCGGGGTCGACCTCGATCTGGTCGAGGATCACGCGGACGGCGTGCTCGACGGGTAAGAACCGGTTGGGCAGCACCGAGCAGGTCCGGTAGGCGGCGAACGGGTCCGCCCGCGGGTTCAGCCGGAGCAGCGGGGGCAGTTCGTCCCAGTCCTCGGGGAAGGCGGGGGCGGTGTGCGGCTGGGGCACCAGGACGGCCTCGCCGTCGTTGCGCAGCAGTCCGAGGCGGGCGAGCTGCCACACCGCGGCGAGGAAGGGGCAGGACCAGGTGCGGTGTCCGTCGGGGCCGTCGTCCCAGAGTTCGACGTCCAGGAAGACGGAGTGGCGGCGGGCGGCGGTCTCCTTCGGCGGCTGCCAGGCGGTGGCCGGCTTCATGGCCTGCGGGGCGCGCGCGACGGGGCTGCGCTCGCCGTTGGCCAGCCAGCCGGTCTGCGCGGCCGGCGGGCGCAGGCCGTGGCTGCCGGGGGGCGGTTCCTCGACGATGCGTCCGGCCACGGCCTCGGCGACCGGTACCTTGCCGGCGACGGCGCAGCCGGACTCGCGGGCCAGGTAGTCGACGACGAGTCCCGCCCGGTCGGCCTCCCGGAGCAGCATGGGGACGACGTCGGCGGGACCGGAGAAGCGGGTGAAGTAGTCGTCGACGAGGAAGCAGGTGCTGATCCGGGGGCGTGTGCCGCCGGTGGCGGCGGCCGCGCCGGCGCGGGCCGCCTCCGCCCAGGGGCGTACCCGCTCGAAGTGCCGCCGCAGGTGTTCCGGCCCGGCCTCGAAGTCCTCCATGTAGAGGTGGCCGAGCTCCAGGGAGAGGTGGGACAGGGGCACCGCCCGGGTGCGTGGTTCGGCGGCCGTCTCGCGGAACACCGCTTCCGTCATGGCCGCCCCCAGCAGTCGTCGTCGGTGAGACGTCGCGCGATCTCCTCCAGCGCCTCCAGTGTCTCCTTGTTGGCGATCTGTGTGGAGAGGACGTCCTCTTCGGTGATGAGCTGTTCGCGCCACTGCAGGATGGGTTCCAGGGGGATGACGCCGAGCACCACGCTGTCGCCGATGCGGTGTTCGGCGGCGAGCCGGCGCAGCGTCTCGTCGCAGGACTGCATCCAGGCGGCCTGGGCGGGCGTCCCCTGGGACCACAGCGGCGAGTCCGGATCGGGTACGGCGGCCCGGACGAGGCGGAGGGCGCCCAGCAGCGCCTCCTCGTCGTGGCCGCGTTCGACGCCGCCCCTGATGATGCCGTGGTCCTTGTGGACGAGTCCGGCGGCGGCGATCACGTGCTGCCGGGTCCAGCGGTGGAAGACCAGCCAGCGGAAGGGGACGTAGCGCATCCGGGGGTGGGCGGTCGCGGCGAGGACCATGTCGACGGCGTAGCTGCGGCCGGCGCTGAGGTCGACGACGATCAGGTCGAACTCGCCGTGCAGCCGCAGCAGGAGGTCGACGCACCGTTCGAGGGAGTCCTCGCCGGTGGCGAACTCGCCGCCGCCGGCGTCGCCGGGGAGCAGCACCAGACGGCCGGCCTGGTTGGGCCGGGCGCGCAGCTGGGGGTGCTCGGTCTGCCGCCAGACGTCGATCCTGGCCGGTTCGGTGACCGTGCCCTCCAGGTAGGAGTGCAGGCCGCGTTCCTCGGTGCCGCGCATCGCGCCGGGCACGTCGAAGACGGCGGCGGCGGTGGGCGAGCCGAAGTCGAAGTCCACGTAGGCCACGTGGTCGCCGGTGAGGGCGCGCTGGTAGGCCAGGTTGGCGCTGGTCACCGAGCGGCCGGTGCCTCCTTTGTCGGAGGCGGCGAAGACGAGCACGGCTCACACCTCCTGCGTGGCGGCGCCTCGGGCCTGGGCCAGGGTGTCGAGTTCCTGGAGCACCGGCAGGGCCAGGGCGAACGCGGTCGCGGGCCGCTCGTCGACCAGGCTGCGGGCGTGGTCCAGCCGGCTTTCCATGCTCCGCATGGCCCGGCCCCGGCTTCCGTCGGCGCCGGCGGAGGCCTCCAGCTGTTCCTTGCCGAAGAGGTGGGTGGCCTCGCTGAGCAGGTCCCGGGCCAGCTGGGCGAGTTCGGGGCTGCGGATGGGCTGTTGTTCGTAGAGGTTGCGGGCGGCGACCAGGCACTCGGTGACGCGTTCGGTGATGCTCCAGGAGAGGCGCCGGCCGACGCGGGTGTCCGGGTAGACGGCGCGTGCGTTGTCCCAGAGGCCGGCTCCCTCGCCGTCCTCGATGCGCCGGTTCCACAGGTGCTCGAACGCCTGCTCGCCCAGGCGGAGCAGCCGGTCCTGTGCCTCGATGTTCCGGGAGAGTTCCGCGAGCTGGATGATCCGTTTGAGCAGCTGGGCCGAGAAGTCGGTCATCCGCCACAGCAGGGGTCCGCCGGAGCGCTCGGATCCGGCGAGCGGCATGGTGACGCCCGGGTTGTGCAGCTCGATGACGGGGTCGTTCCTGGTCATGCGGCTGGTGACGCGGCCCCGGTCGGCCAGGCGCTCCATGATGGCGACGGTGCGGGTGAGGTCGTCGTCGGTGGCCTTCCGGCGGACCAGGTCGTGGACGAGGATGGCCGCGACGGTCAGGGAGAAGTACTCCGACTCCAGCCGCAGTCCGGTGGTCTGCCAGGGCAGGTCCTCCAGGGGCCAGCGCTCGCTGCCGAACCGGGCGACGGCCGACCAGTACTGCTGGCTGAGCTCCCAGCGCAGGCGTAACGCCTCGGCGAGTTTCTGCTGGTCGGCGTCGAGCAGCCCCAGGGTGAGGGTGCGGTCGGAGAACAGGTCCTGGATGCCGTCCAGGGCGATGACGGTGAAGTACACGTACGGCAGCCGGTCGGCGATGCCGTCGGGCTGGCCGGGGATCCGGCCGTCCAGGTCGGTGATGGTCGGCGCGTCCTTGACCACGCCCCAGGCCCAGCCGCACTCGAAGAGCTGGCTCTCGTCGCGGATGCTCTCGTCGACCTGGATGCCGCGGCTGAGGCTTTCGATGATCGTGGCGCGCAGCGGGCGGAACCGGCGGGAGAACTGCTGGAGGACGGCCCGGTCGGACTGCCGGTCCTGGCCGATGACCTGGATGAGCCGCCGGCCCTGTTCGGACTCGGCGTCGAAGACGTTGACGGTGAAGGAGCGCAGGAGGCTGATCATCGCGGCGGTCAGCCGGGTGTTCGTGGCCTCCCTCAGCTCGCCGAGGGCCTTGCGCACGTCGGGGCGGGTGGTGCTGGGCTCGTAGACCTTGAGGAATCCGAGCGTGGCGAGGCAGAGCGTGACGGACATGGAGTAGGAGTCGACCACGCCCAGCTGGTACTGCTCGTGGGTGAGTTTCTGCTGGGGTTCGGCCGGTCTGAAGTAGTGTCCGCCGGCGAAGGTGGGGCTGTCGTCGGGTCCGGTGTGGCTGCGCATGAACTGGGAGAGCGCGGTGATCAGGTTGGGCGGGATCTCCAGCCGGCTGCCGACCCCCTCCAGCGCGCGCAGCACGTCCCGTTCGGTGGTGTCCGGCTGGTCGAGGCGGAAGGCGGGGACCTCGGTGGCGGGGTACAGCAGGCAGAGCAGCCGCTCGGCGTCGGCGACGCTGCTCAGCCCGTCGGTGTCCTCCCAGACGAGCTTTCCGCCGTCGAACGAATGGCGGGCCATGGCCCGCCAGATCTCCAGCATGTGCTGCCGTGGCTTGATCTGCATCCCCGCACCCCTCGTACAGATCTCGTTGCCCTGTGTTCAGGCATGGTCCCCGTTCCTAACGGGTGGCAATCGCCGGATTCCGCCGCCCCAGCGCGAGAATCATTCCCTCGTGACCCGGCCGCACCATGTGGTCCATGTCGTGGATTTCCAGCTCTGCGGCAAAGGGTTCCAGGCTCTCCCGGACCCGGTCCGCGTTCACCCGGCAGGCGGGATATCTGTGTGCGCCGACCTGGTATCCGCGGGATTCCTTCATGAACGCCGCGGCGAAGGGGGCTCCCCCGTTCAGCGCGTCCATGAAGCACTCCACTCCCCGCTGGAACTCGTCGGGGCACTCGGACATCGAGTCGGCGACGAAGAACATCGTGCCGATGTCCCAGCGCCGCTGTCCGTCGAGGTCCAGCAGGTTGGCGCGCTCCACCCGGACGATCTCGCCGAACCGGTTCCTCGGATCGACGTCCCGGTAGGCGGGAGCCTGGCCCAGTACGTCCCAGAACGCGTCCCACGCGGTGTCGTACCCCCCGCCGGACGCCTGTTTCTCCAGGTACTCGACATTCGGAGTCGCATATTCCAGAAGGAGGATCTTCTCGCACCAGGGCAGCATCGACAGGGCCGGATAGAGATTCGCGCCGGCGCCCACGTCGACCCCGCGGACCGAGGCCGGGACCCCCCGCTCGTAGCAGCGGCTGAAATAGTCGCGCATGAGGCCCACGATCAGCAGATCGACCTCGAGCGGGGTGCGGTAATTGAGGTCGACGTACACCTCCGGATCGAACTTCGACCATGGTGCGTCGGCGTTGCGATCCATCATCACCCTGCCAGGTTCCATTCGGTGTCGGACAAGACCGTGTGCCCAGCGCACGAGTCAGCGGTGGCCGCCGGCGGACGAAGAGGCGGCTCCGGTGCTCGCACGGTAAGCCCGCCCGGCACCCGGAGACAGCCAGGAACACGCCAGTCCTCCGTGCCCGGGCGCACGTCGGGCGCACGCCAGCACAGTCCTGTCACACCTGAACTCGCCCTTGCACACGGCGAGTTGGACGCTCACTCTAGCCAGGAGCAGCCACCGGCCGCCACCGGGGCCCCGTTCCCCCCTTCGTGTGAACGGCGGCCACGGCTGCCGCGTTGACGTCTCACGTCCCGACTGGGGGTGGCATGACCGCCGAACCGCTTGAGCGCGCCCTGGACCACGAGAAGCGCCTCACCCGGCCGACACCTCTACCGGAATCACGGCCCCCGCTGCTGCGGACGGCACGGGAGTCCGACCTGCCCGAGCTGCAGCGGCTCGACGAGGAGGTCTTCCAGAAGGTCGCCTATCCGGCGTTCCTGCTGCGGCAGCTCTTCGACCTGTACGCCGGTCACGCCGGTCATCTGCTCGTCCTCGACGACGGCGACGGCCGTCTGCGCGGCTACGTCCTGGCGGCCACCACGGCGATCGGCCGGGACAGCTGGATCCTCGGTCTGTGCGTGGCCGAGGACCGGCGCCGGCACGGGCTGGGCCGGGAGCTGATGGTGGAGGTCCTGGCGCGCCTGCGCCGCAGCGGGACCGAACGGGTCCGGCTGACCGTGGAGCCCGCCAACGACGCCGCGATCCTGCTCTACGACTCCCTGGGGTTCCGTCCGGAGCCGCCCGACGGGGGACTGCGCCGGGACTACTTCGGTCCGGGTGAGGACCGCAAGGTGATGTGCCTCGTGCTGTGAGGCGCACCGGGCCGTCCCGGAGCGGCCGGCCCGCCGCCGCATCAGGAGGGGGTGCGTGCCGCCGTCAGCAGACGGGTGACGTCGTCCGAGCAGATGGTGAGGGCCGCGCCCACGGTGGCCAGGGCATCGCGCTCGGCGGGGGTGTAGGGGCCGTCGGCGAGGGCGATGCGGGCGCCCTGCAGGAGGATCGACTCACGGCCCGGCGCGGCGAGGTGCGGGGCCAGCGGGTCCAGTGCCTCGTGCAGCTCGATCGCCAGACCCGCCGTGCAGGGCTCGCCGGTGAAGCGGCCGGTGTCCGCCTCCAGCGCCTCGACGAGCGCGGCCAGCTGTTCCTCGGTGCAGTCGTCGAAGCCGGCGGCGCGCACCCCGGCCGCGGCCGTCTCCAGGGAGGCGCGCGAGCCGGTGCCGCCGGCGGCCAGCACCGCGAGGGCGACGGTGTGGACGGCGTCGCGGAGCATCGCGGAGAAGCGGGTGGTGGTGGGGTGGTCCAGGACGTCGGTGCCGAAGCGGCGGCGGCAGGCCGCGCACTCGACGACCGGCCCGGTCTCGCCGCGCGGCAGCACGGGCACGCCGAGGAGGGCGAAGCGGCGGTGTCCGGTCAGCCGCTGGTAGTTGCGGTCGCCGCCGCAGCCGGGGCAGAAGAACTCCCCGTCGCCGACGGCCGTCCACGCGGTCCGGGTGCCCAGCAGGCGCGACAGTCTGGCGGCAGCGGCACGGCCGTTGGGTCCCCGTCCTGGCAGCACGTCGCACCTCCATAACCGCCACGGCGTCATCGCCGCACTTGCGTGATGTTAGCCACATCCACGAGGCGGAGTCAGCACCCGGGACGAGACCTTTCCGTGACCCGCACACGGAGATGGCCGGTATACGACGGGGCCCCGCCCGCCGATTTCCGGCGAGCGGGGCCCCGAACCGCTGATTCGGCTGGTCAGCGCGCCGCGCGGTTGACGGCCGAGACGACCGCCTTCAGCGAGGCCCGCGTGGTGTTCGCGTCGATTCCGATGCCCCACAGCACCTTGTCGCCGATCGCGCACTCGATGTAGGAGGCGGCCTGCGCGGAGGCGCCCTCGCTCATGGTGTGCTCCTGGTAGTCCAGCAGCCGCACGTCGATGCCGATGCCCTGCAGCGCGTGGAAGAACGCCGAGATCGGACCGTTGCCGCTGCCGACCAGGGTGGTCTCCGCGCCGTCGACCGTGGCCTCGACGGTGAGGGTGTCCACGCCGTCGCGGTCGGTGGTGGACTGCCCGTTGGCGACCTGGATGCGGCCCCAGGGGTTCTCCGGGTTGGGCAGGTACTCGTCCTGGAAGACCGCCCAGATGTCGGCCGGGGTGATCTCGCCGCCCTCGGCGTCCGTCTTCGCCTGGATGATCTTCGAGAACTCGATCTGCATCCGGCGCGGCAGGTCCAGCTTGTGGTCGTTCTTCAGGACGTACGCGATGCCGCCCTTGCCGGACTGCGAGTTGACGCGGATGACGGCCTCGTAGGAGCGGCCGACGTCCTTGGGGTCGATGGGCAGGTACGGGACCGCCCACTCGATGTCGTCGACGGTGACGCCCTTGGCCTTCGCGTCGGCCTCCATGGCGTCGAAGCCCTTCTTGATGGCGTCCTGGTGGGAGCCGGAGAAGGACGTGTAGACCAGGTCGCCCACGTACGGGTGGCGCGGGTGGACCTCCATCTGGTTGCAGTACTCCCACGTGCGACGGATCTCGTCGATGTCGGAGAAGTCGATCTGCGGGTCGACGCCCTGGGAGAACAGGTTCATGCCCAGGGTGACCAGGTCGACGTTGCCGGTGCGCTCGCCCTGCCCGAACAGGCAGCCCTCGACGCGGTCGGCGCCGGCCATCAGCGCCAGCTCGGCCGCCGCCACCGCCGTGCCGCGGTCGTTGTGCGGGTGGACGGACAGGCAGACGTACTCGCGGCGGGACAGGTGGCGGCCCATCCACTCGAAGCGGTCGGCGTGGGTGGACGGGGTGGAGCGCTCTACGGTGGCGGGCAGGTTGAGGATGATCTCGCGGCCCGGTCCCGGCCGGTAGACGTCCATCACCGCCTCGCAGACCTCCAGCGCGAAGTCCAGCTCGGTGTCGGTGAAGATCTCCGGGCTGTACTGGTAACCGAACTCCGTCTCGTCGCCCAGCAGCTTCTCGGCGTACTCCATCACCAGCCGGGTGCCGTCGACGGCGATCTGCTTGATGTCGTCCCTGGAGCCGCGGAAGACCACGCGGCGGAAGACCGGGGCGGTGGCGTTGTACAGGTGGACGGTGGCGCGCTTGGCGCCCTTCAGGGACTCCACCGTGCGCTCGATCAGGTCCTCGCGGGCCTGGGTCAGTACGGAGATGGTGACGTCGTCCGGGATGGCGTCCGGGTCCTCGATGATCGAGCGGACGAAGTCGAAGTCGGTCTGGCCGGAGGCCGGGAAGCCGACCTCGATCTCCTTGTAGCCCATCTTGACCAGCAGGTCGAACATGGCGCGCTTGCGGGCGGGCGACATGGGGTCGATCAGGGCCTGGTTGCCGTCGCGCAGGTCGGTGGAGAGCCAGCGGGGGGCGGTGGTGATCCGCTGCTGCGGCCAGGTGCGGTCGGGGATGTCGACCTGCTCGTAGCGGCCGTACTTGTGGATCGGCATGGGACTGGGCTGCTGGCGGTTCGCCATGGTGCGAGGGCTCCTCGGTGTGTCCTGATGGACGGCCGACGGCGCAGCGCCGAACTCCGCGGGGAGGGGGTCGGCCTCTACTGCAGACCCTCACCGCGGCAGCTAAGGAGAAGCAGCCCGAAACGCATGATGCAGAGCATGCTAGCCGAGCTTTCCCGGACGCGGGCCGCGTGTATCAGTATGCGGGACCGCGCCACTCGAAAGGGGCTTGGGGAACTGCGCAATCGGTCACAAACCACTCGCACTGATAACACACCGCCACCCCCACGACAGTTGATTCCCGACATTTCATCCGATCAATATCGCTCCTAGTGACATCGGGGCAACACGGTGCGATGGTGCCGGACATGACCGAGAACGGGGGCTTCGAGCCCGTCTTCTGCACCATCGTCCCGCCACACGTCCTCGACCGGCTCGCGCAGGCCGAGGACCCCGTGCTCCACGGACCCGCGCGCCGGACCCTGCGGCGCGACGCCTACGAGCGCACCCGGCGCCGGCTGACCACGGTCGTCGGCGCGCCGGCCGTCGCCGCGCTCGCCGAGGCCGAGCCCGGCAAGCCGCGGCGCACCGTGTACGACGCCCGGCACGGCACCCGCCTGCCGGGGACGAAGGTGCGCGGCGAGGGCGACGCGCCCGGCCGGGACGCCTCCGTCAACCGCGCCTACGCCGGTCTCGGCGCCACGTTCGAGCTGTTCCTGAAGGCGTACTCCCGCGACTCGATCGACGGCGACGGGCTGCCGATGGACGCGACCGTGCACTACGACGAGGACTACAGCAACGCCTTCTGGAACGGCGAGCAGATGGTGTTCGGCGACGGGGACGGGGAGATCTTCCTCGACTTCACCATCCCCATCGACGTCATCGGCCACGAACTCGCCCACGGCGTCACGCAGTACACCGCGAACCTGGACTACTTCGGCCAGTCCGGCGCGCTCAACGAGTCGGTGTCGGACGTCTTCGGCGCGCTCATCAAGCAGTACTCGCTCGGCCAGACCGCCGACGAGGCCGACTGGCTGATCGGGGCCGGGCTGCTCGCCCCGCGCGTCACGGGCAAGGCGCTGCGCTCCATGAAGGAGCCGGGCACGGCGTACGACGACGACGTCCTCGGCAAGGACCCGCAGCCCGCGACGATGGACGACTACGTCCACACCGGCCGGGACAACGGCGGCGTGCACATCAACTCGGGCATCCCTAACCACGCCTTCTACCTGGCGGCCACCACCCTCGGCGGGCACGCCTGGGAGCGGGCGGGGCAGGTCTGGTACGACGTGCTGACCGGCGGGGAGCTGGAACAGGACGCGCGGTTCACGGACTTCGCGACGCTGACGGTGAAGGCGGCGCGCGCCCGGTACGGGGAGGGCGGGGAGCTCCAGGCGGTGTCGAAGGCCTGGGAGCGGGTGGGGGTGCGGACGCTGTAGTTCCGTACTAGACACGGACCCATGCGTATTCAGGTGCGGCGCACGGGCGGGTTCGCGGGGATCGAGCGGCGGGCCGAGGTGGACACCTCGGGCCGCGCCGACGCCCACGAGTGGCACGCCCTGGCCGAGCGGGTGATGGCCTCCGGCCGGGGCACGCCTCCGGCCGGGGTGCCGGACGGTTTCGGCTACCGGATCACGGTGGACGGGAGGTCGGTGTACTGCGCGGATCCCCGGCTGACCGAGGAGCAGCGGGAGTTGATCAGGAGGGTGCTGAAGGAGGGCGCGTAACAGGCCGTTGCGGCAGGGGCGTTGACGTGGTCCGGTTCGGGTGCCGATGATCCGGGCCATGGCGACGACGAACCCGATCCCCCGTTTCCCGGCCGGTTTCCTGTGGGGCGTGTCGACCTCGGCGCACCAGATCGAGGGGGCGGTGGACACGCGTGAGGCGTCCGTGTGGGACGTGTTCACGGACGGGCCGGGGCGGGTGCGGGACGGCTCGACGGCGGCGGTGGCCTGCGACCACGTGAACCGCCACCGCGAGGACGTGGCGCTGCTGGCCGGCCTGGGCGTGGACGCGTACCGCTTCTCGGTCTCCTGGCCGAGGGTGCGGTCGCGCGGCGGCCTGGACTTCTACGACCGGCTGGTCGACGAGCTGTGCGCGGCGGGCGTACGGCCGGTGCCGACGCTGTTCCACTGGGATCTGCCGGCCGGGCTGGACTGGCTGGAGCGGGACACGGCCGAGCGGTTCGCCGCGTACGCGTCGGAGGTCGCGGGGCGGCTCGGCGACCGGGTGACGAAGTGGATCACCCTCAACGAGCCCGCCGAGCACACCTTGCTGGGGCATGCGCTGGGCGTGCACGCCCCCGGCCGGAGACTGCTGTTCGACGCGCTTCCCGTGGCCCACCACCAGCTCCTCGCGCACGGCCTGGCGGTGAGGGCGCTGCGGGCGTCGGGGGCCGGCGACATCGGGATCGCGAACTCCCACGGTCCGGTCTGGCCCGCCTCCGAGGACGAGGCGGACGTGGCGGCGGCCGGTCTCTACGACCTCCTGCTGAACCGCCTCTTCGCCGACCCGCTGCTGCTCGGCCGCTACCCGGAGGGCATCGGCGAGCTGATGCCGGGTGACGTCGAGGCGGACCTGGAGATCGTCGCCGAACCGCTGGACTGGTACGGGATCAACTACTACGCGCCGACGAGCGTGGGCGCCCCGCAGGGCACGGAGATCGACTTCGGCGGTGTCCGGATGCCGGCCGGCCTCCCCTTCTCGGTGCGGGAGACCGAGGGCCACCCGGTGACGGACTTCGGCTGGCCGGTGGTCCCCGAGGCCCTGACGGAGGTCCTCACCACCTTCCGCGCCCGGTACGGCGACCGCCTCCCGCCGGTGCTCATCACCGAGAACGGCTGCGCGTACGACGGTCTGGACGACCGGGACCGCATCGCCTACCTCGACGGCCACATCCGCGCGCTGTACCGGGCGGTGGAGGCGGGCGTGGACGTGCGCGGCTACTTCGTGTGGTCGCTGATGGACAACTTCGAGTGGGCGGAGGGCTACGCCCGCCGCTTCGGGCTGGTCCACGTCGACTTCGGCACGCAGGTGCGGACCCCGAAGGCGTCGTACGGCTGGTTCAGGAAGCTGCTGCGCGAACAGCGCCGGTGAGCTCAGAAGCCCAGACGCCGCAACTGCTTCGGGTCGCGCTGCCAGTCCTTGGCGACCTTCACGTGCAGGTCCAGGCTGTACCGACATGCGGCTACCGCCGCGTGGCGGGCGTTCCGCGCAGCACCTCGATCCGCTCGCGGAACTCGATGCCGACGCCCACCCCCATCAGAAGCCCAGACGCCGCAACTGCTTCGGGTCGCGCTGCCAGTCCTTGGCGACCTTCACGTGCAGGTCCAGGAACACGGGCGTGCCGAGGAGGGCCTCGATCTGCTTGCGGGACTTGATGCCGACGTCCTTCAGGCGCTTGCCCTTGGGGCCGATGACGATGCCCTTCTGGCTGGGGCGCTCGATGAACAGGTTGGCGTGGATGTCGAGGAGGGGCTTGTCGGCGGGGCGGTCCTCGCGCGGGAGCATCTCCTCGACGACCACGGCGATGGAGTGCGGCAGCTCGTCGCGGACGCCCTCCAGGGCCGCCTCGCGGATCAGTTCCGCGACCATGACCTGCTCGGGTTCGTCGGTGAGGTCGCCCTCGGGGTAGAGCGCCGGGCCCTCGGGCATCAGGGGGATCAGCAGGTCCGCCAGCAGGTCGACCTGCTGGTTCGCGGTCGCCGAGACCGGGATGATCTCGGCCCAGGTGATGCCCAGCTCCCGGCCCAGCTGGTCGACGGCGATCAGCTGTTCGGCCAGCGCCTTGCCGTCCACCAGGTCGGTCTTGGTGACGATCGCGATCTTCGGGGTCTTCTTGATCCCGGCCAGTTCCTTGGCGATGAAGCGGTCGCCGGGGCCGATCTTCTGGTCCGCGGGGATGCAGAAGCCGATCGCGTCGACCTCGGCCCAGGTGGTGCGGACCACGTCGTTCAGCCGCTCGCCGAGCAGGGTGCGCGGCTTGTGCAGTCCGGGGGTGTCCACCAGGATCAGCTGCGCGTCCTCGCGGTGCACGATCCCGCGCACGGTGTGCCGGGTGGTCTGCGGCCGGTTCGAGGTGATCGCCACCTTCTGCCCGACCAGAGCGTTCGTGAGGGTGGACTTGCCCGCGTTGGGGCGGCCCACGAAGCAGGCGAAGCCGGCCCGGTGGACAGCTTCGGCGGGCTGCTCGGATGACTGGGTACGAACGCTCATGCCGCCCATTCTCCCTGATGCGGGAGACCTCGCCGCACCACCGTCCGGAACGGGCCGGGCGGGGCGCCCGTGCGGGTCCCGCCCGGCCGTGCGCACGGCCGGATCGGTCGAGGACGAACGGGCCGGGTGTCACGCCGGCCGGCGTCCCGTCGGTCCGGCGTTTCCATTGATGCGCGGGAGGCAGTGCGCGACAAGGTGGGAATCCGGCCTACTCACCACCGGTGACGGACAGGTGACCGCCGCGGTCTCAGCCCGCGGTGACCGTCTCGCGGACCGTCCCGTCCGTACCGGCCACCAGCACGGGTGTCGTGGGGCCGCCGAGGTCCCGCACGGCCGCGCGGTCCTCGGGCGACGCCGACTCCGCCTCCGTCACCACGGCCGCCGCCTCCAGCGACTTCGCGCCGGACGCCACGGCCATCGCCACCGCCGTCTGCAGGGCGCTGAGCTTCAGGGAGTCCAGCGCGACGGTCCCGGCGACGTACGTCCGC
This sequence comes from Streptomyces sp. NPDC000348, assembly GCF_042898795.1. NCBI lineage: Bacteria > Bacillati > Actinomycetota > Actinomycetes > Kitasatosporales > Streptomycetaceae > Streptomyces > Streptomyces sp. NPDC000348. The sequence goes on along the minus strand of NZ_JBIAZD010000002.1, from coordinate 511,897 downwards.
CCGGTCTCGTCGCGCACGGCGGCCCCCTCGGGCACGCCGTTGCGGGCCCGCGCGGAGCGGGCCAGGGTGACGATCTTGCGGTCCTCGGGGTCGAGCGCGCTGCTGTCGGTCATGATCCGAGCATAGAGGGAGTTCAGGGGCGGTCGAGGCGGAGGCGGTCCGCTCGCGGCAGACCGGCCACGACCAGGTCGTAGGAGTCCTCGACCAGCTCCCGGACCAGGCGGTCCGGGAGGGCGCCGTCCACCGTCACCGTGTTCCAGTGGCGCTTGTTCATGTGGTAGCCGGGGGCGATCAGGTCCGGGTGTCCGGCGCGGAGGCGGACGGCGTCCTCGGGGTCGCACTTGAGGTTGACCTTCAGGGGCCGCGCGTCCAGTGCGGTCAGCGCGAAGAGCCTGCCCCCGACCTTGAAGACCGAGGTCTCCGGGTTGAAGGGGAACTCCTCGACGGCCGCGTCGAAGGACAGGCACAGGGCGCGCAGCTCCCGCGGGGTCACTCCGGCTTCTCCTCCTCGTCGGCGGGCGGGTCCGCCGGGCCCACCGGCTCCACCAGCACCGTCACGATCTTGTTCCGGCGTCCGGCCGCCGCCTCGGCCGTGAGCCGCACCTCGCGGGCGTCGGGGAGGGCGACCACGGACGAGGCGCCCGCGATCGGCACCCGGCCGAGGTGCTTGGCGAGCAGTCCGCCGACGGTCTCCACGTCCTCGTCGTCGAACTCCTCCAGGCCGTAGAGCTCTCCCAGGTCGCCGATGTCGAGGCGGGCGGTGACCCGGTAGCGGTCCTCGCCGAGCTCCTCCACGGGCGGCAGTTCACGGTCGTACTCGTCGGTGATCTCGCCGACGATCTCCTCGAGGATGTCCTCGATGGTGACGATGCCCGCGGTGCCGCCGTACTCGTCGACGGCGACGGCGACGTGGTTGCGCTCCTTCTGCATCTCGCGCAGCAGGTCGCCGGCGTTCTTGGTGTCCGGCACGAAGAACGCCGGGCGCATCGCCGTGGAGACCAGTTCGCTCTCGGCGTCCCGGCTGATGTGCGTCTTGCGGGCCAGGTCCTTGAGGTAGACGATCCCGACGATGTCGTCCTCGCTCTCGCCGGTCACCGGGATCCGGGAGAAACCGGAGCGCAGGGCGAGGGTGAGGGCCTGGCGGATGGTCTTGTACCGCTCGATCACCACGAGGTCGGTGCGCGGCACCATGACCTCGCGCACGAGCGTGTCGCCCAGTTCGAAGACCGAGTGCACCATGCGGCGCTCCTCGTCCTCGATCAGCGACTCCGCCTCCGCCAGGTCCACCAGCGCGCGCAGCTCCGCCTCGGAGGCGAAGGGGCCGCGCGGGAAGCCCTTGCCGGGGGTGAGCGCGTTGCCGATGAGGATGAGGAGCGAGGGGATCGGGCCCATGATCCGCGCGAGCGGCACCAGGACGTACGCGGCGGCCGTGGCCGTGTTCAGCGGGTGCTGGCGGCCGATGGTGCGCGGGGAGACCCCGACGGCGACGTACGACACGAGGACCATGACCGCGATGGCGATCAGCAGCGCCTCGGCGGTCCCGTCGAACTCCCGGAGGGAGCCGTAGGTGATCAGTGAGGCGGCGGCCATCTCGCAGACGACGCGGACCAGCAGCGCGACGTTGAGGTAGCGGGTGGGGTCGGCGGAGATCTGCGCGAGCCTGGCGCTGCCCCGGCGGCCGGAGCGCACGGCCTCCTCGGCGCGGAAGCTGGAGACGCGGGCGATGCCGGCCTCCGCGCAGGCGGCCAGCCAGGCGACGACGACCAGGGCGATCGCCCCGAGCACGAGTGTCGGACTCATGACACGGTCGGGGCCGGGGACGGGCCGGTGAGGCCCTTCTCCGCGCGCCAGCCGTCCACGATGGCGGCCTGCAGACCGAACATCTCGGCCTTCTCGTCCGGTTCCTCGTGGTCGTAGCCGAGCAGGTGCAGCACACCGTGGACGGTGAGCAGCTGGAGCTCCTCGTCCATGGTGTGCCGCGTCGGCGCTTCCTCGCCCTGCCTGGCGGCGACCTCGGGGCAGAGCACGATGTCGCCGAGCAGCCCCTGCGGGGGCTCGTCGTCGTCCTTGGACGGGGGCCGCAGCTCGTCCATCGGGAACGACATGACGTCCGTCGGCCCGGGCAGGTCCATCCACTGGATGTGCAGCTGCTCCATGGCGCCGGCGTCCACGACGATCACCGAGAGTTCGGAGAGCGGGTGGATGCGCATCCGCGCGAGCGCGTAGCGGGCGATGTCGAGGATCGCCTGCTCGTCGACCTCGGTTCCGGACTCGTTGTTGACGTCGATCGACATCTGGTGCTCGGTCTACTTCCCCTTGTGCCCGGACTTGCCCCGGCCGCCCTTGTGGGTGCCGTTCTGGGTGCCGTGCCGGCTGTCGTACTGCTCGTACGCGTCGACGATACGGCCCACCAGCTTGTGCCGGACGACATCGTGGGACGACAGCCGGGAGAAGTGGACGTCGTCCAGGCCCTCCAGGATGTCCTGGACCTGCCGCAGTCCGGACTTGGTGCCGTCGGGCAGGTCGACCTGCGTGACGTCACCGGTGATCACTATCTTCGAGTCGAAGCCGAGGCGGGTGAGGAACATCTTCATCTGTTCGGGGCTGGTGTTCTGGGCCTCGTCGAGAATGATGAACGCGTCGTTCAGCGTGCGGCCGCGCATGTACGCCAGCGGCGCGACCTCGATGGTCCCGGCCGCCATCAGCCGGGGGATCGAGTCCGGGTCCAGCATGTCGTGCAGGGCGTCGTAGAGCGGGCGCAGGTACGGGTCGATCTTCTCGTAGAGCGTGCCCGGGAGGAAGCCGAGCCGCTCGCCGGCCTCGACCGCGGGGCGGGTCAGGATGATGCGGTTGACCTGCTTGGACTGCAGGGCCTGCACCGCCTTGGCCATGGCGAGGTACGTCTTGCCGGTGCCCGCCGGGCCGATGCCGAAGACGATGGTGTGCTTGTCGATCGCGTCCACGTAGCGCTTCTGGTTGAGCGTCTTGGGACGGATCGTGCGGCCGCGCGAGGACAGGATGTTCTGCGTGAGCACCTGGGCCGGGGTCTCCTGGCCGTCGCTCTCCCCGTTCTCGCTCGCCTTGAGCATGGCGATCGAGCGTTCCACTGCGTCCTCCGTCATCGGCTGCCCGGTGCGGAGCACCAGCATCATCTCGTCGAACACGCGCGAAATGAGGGCGACCTCCGTGGCGTCGCCGACCGCGCTGATCTCATTGCCCCGGACGTGGATGTCGGCCCCCGGGAAGGCCTTCTCGATCACGCGCAGGAGGGAGTCCCCGGAACCCAGCACGGTCACCATGGGGTGCTGGGCGGGGACGGTGAGCTGCACTCTCGCCTGCCCCTGCGCGGGGGTGTGAGCTGTGGGTGTCTGAGTCATGGGCCGGCTCTGAAGGCCTGCGGATCCTCCTCGTCACGGCCGCTCAGCGGAGGGCGGCCTCACGATTCCCAGGGTACGACGGAGGGGTGACAAGCCCGTAGGACTTTTACGGGGCCTCTCATCCACCGAGCCGACCCCACACCCCGGGCTCGGTGACCCGCGCCCCGGCCCACCGAGTCGGAACGACACCCGGGCCCGTGGTCCGCTTTCCAGCCGACCGGGTCGGGTGGTGGGTGGGCATAGGCCGGGGGTCCAGGGGGCGGGAGCCCCTTGGCGGGGGCGGGGGCGGAGCCCCTGCTGCGGGAGTGCGGGGACGGGCCCCCACCCGGGGATACGGGGGTGGGCCCCCGTGTCAGGCGGACCGGCGGAAGCCGATCGTCGGCACCGCCCGCCGCAGCGGCCACGGCCGCACCAGTTCCCCCGGAACCAGCCCCGCCAGGAACTCGTACCGCCGCAGCGCCGAGGGGTCCTGCCCCTCGGCGCACTGCACCCGCCGCCACCACGCCCCGATCTCCGCCCACCCCGGCGCCGACAGCGACCCCCCGAACTCCTGGACGGAGAGCGCCGCCGTGAGCCCCGCGAAGGCGAGCCGGTCGGCCAGCGGCCACCCCGCCAGCGTCCCGGTGACGAACCCGGCGACGAACACGTCCCCCGCCCCGGTCGGGTCGAGCGCCTCCACCTCGATCGCCGGCACCGACGCGGTCTCCCCCGTACGCCGGTCCACCGCGTACGCGCCCTCCGCGCCGAGGGTGACCACGGCGACCGGCACGTGTTCGGTGAGGGCGTGCGCCGCCGCGCGGGGGCAGTCGGTGCGGGTGTACCGCATCGCCTCCTGCGCGTTCGGCAGGAACGCCTCGCAGTGCCGCAGGTCGGGCAGCGCGGCCAGGTCCCACGCCCCGGTGTCGTCCCAGCCGACGTCACCGAAGATGCGGGCGCCCTCGCGCGCGGCCCGCTCGATCCAGGGCGCGCCGCGGCCGGGCGTGAGGGAGGCGACGGCGGCCCGCGCGCGGGGCGGGCACGGGGGCAGGTCCGCGCCCGGGGGATGCCGTTTGAGGGTGGTGGTGGGCGACGGGCGGGCCGGTTGCTCGGGGGGCGGTTCGTGGCCGTGGGAGACCATCGTGCGCTCGCCGTCGTAGGCCATGGAGACGGTGACCGGGGAGTGCCAGCCGGGCACGGTGCGCGACGGGGAGAGGTCGATGCCCTCGCCCTGCTCCAGCACGTCCCAGCAGTACTCGCCGTAGTGGTCGTCGCCGAAGGCCGCCGCGAGGGAGGTGCGCAGGCCGAGGCGGGCCAGGGCGGTGGCCATGTTGGCGACGCCGCCGGGGCTCGACCCCATCCCGCGCGCCCAGGACTCCGTCCCGCGCACCGGGGCGGAGTCGAGCCCGGTGAAGACGATGTCGAGGAAGACGGTGCCGGTGAGGTAGACGTCCCAGGGCGGGTCGTCCGGTGTGCGCAGGGCGGCGAGGGGATCGACCTGGGGCGAGCAGTGCGATCCCTCGACGCGTGCCTTCCCGGTGGACGCGATCACGGTGCGCTCCCTGACGTGGTGCGGTTCAGGCCAGTGTGCACCACACCCCTGACAGAGTGACGGACGTCACTCCATGTCGCCACCGGGGGAGGTCGTCGGCGACGACGATTCCCGCAGGTGGCACGGCCATCCACCGACGGTGGCGAACCCTTCTTCCCGACCTCTGGGACCTCAAACGCGAGAGTGGTCCAGATCACACCTTGCGCGCTCCCGTTGCCGTCCCCTCACTTGATACAAATTGCCCGCGCGTTCCTGTCCGTCGACGGTCGTCGCCCCCTCCCTCTCCCACGGTCCTCGCACCGTCCCTTCCGCACGCCCCGGGAACGCCCGTGTTCGCCCCTCGCACCGCCCCCTGGCCCCTCGTCGCCCTTTTCACGGCCGGGTACCTGGCCCCGTACCTGCTGCCGACCACCGTCGGCCGGCTGGAACGCGGCCTCGGCCTCTCCGCCACCCAGGCGGGAGCCGTCGGCAGCGCGCTGCTGCTGAGTTCCGCGACCGCCGGGTTCCTGCTGGCGTCGCGCGTGGAGCGGGTCGGGGCACGGACCCTGGCCCGGCTGGGCCTGCTGCTGGCCGCCGTCGGCTACGGCGGGGCCGCCCTCACCACCGCCGTACCGGCCGTCGTCGCCGGCGCGATGATCGGCGGATTCGGCTCGGGCACGGCCACGACGGTCGCCGCCACCCGGATCGCCGCCGCACCCGACCCGCACCGGGCCTCCACCCTCGGACTGCTCAGCGTCTCCGCGCTCGCGGGCGTGGTGTACCTGACGGTGCCCCACCTGCCGGGGCACGGACTGACCCTGGCCGCCATCGCCCTCACCGCGCTGGCCGTGTGGCCGCTGACGTCCCGGCTGCCGGCCGGCACGCCCGGTCCGCGCCGCACCGGACCCGAGGGCGCCGCCCGTCTGCCGCACCGGCGTTCGGGCGCGGTCCTCGCCGGCACCATGCTGCTGTGGTCGCTCGCCCAGAACGCGCTGTGGGGCGTGAGCGGACGCATCGGGGTCGGCCAGGCACACCTCTCCGAGCCGACCGTGGGCGTCGTCTTCGCGCTGGCGCTGGGCGCCGGGCTGCTGGGCGTCCTGGGCGCGGGCGCGCTGGGGTCGCGGCTGGGGCGGGCGCTGCCCATCGGCGGCGGCACGGTCCTCATCGCCGGCTGCATCGCGCTCAGCGCCTCCGCGACCGGTCTGGGCAGCTTCGCCGCCGGTGAGATCGCCTGGAACACGATCTACCCGGTCGTGCTGTCGTACCTGATCGGGCTGGCGGCCTCGCTCGATCCGCGGGGGCGCTGGGCCGTGCTGGTCGGCTCGGCGTCGTCCCTGGGGACCGCCGCGGGGCCGCTGACCGGCAGCGTGCTGTCCGCGCAGGCCGGGTTCCCGGTGATGGGCGCGGTCCTCGGCACCGGTCTGCTGCTGGTCGCGCTGCCGATGACCGCCGTCGCCCTGCACACCGGCGGACGTCCGCTGCTGCCGGGTGCGGTCCGCCGCCGCGGCGGCCACCCGGCGGCCGTGGTCGCCGCGGCCACGGGCACCCCGACGGGCGCGGTCCCCGAGGTCGGCGCCCCGGAACAGCCGGTGGTGGAGATCCCCCTCGACGGCACCCCGGCCCCGGCCCGGCGCGCCTACGGCACGGCGGCGGCGACCCGGGCACCGGGTGCCGGCTGAAGCGACGCGAGCGCGCGGCTTCGGCCTGAGCGGGGGTGTCGCGCAGCCCGGCGTCTGCGGGGTGCCGGCGCGCCCACACCCGTGCCGCCCTGCGGCACGACTGCCCGCGTGAGCGGGACGGCTGCGCCACCCGGCAAGCACCGGCAAGCACAACACCCCGGTCAGCCGAAGTCGTACGCCTCCACCTCGGCCAGGTACCGCGCCCGCCGCTCCTCGTCGTCCTCCAGGAACGAGGCGAGGAAGGAGTTGCGGGCGAGCTCGCGCAGACGCTCCGCGTCCAGGCCCAGCGCCTCGCGCACCGCGTCGAAGTTGTCCCCGGCGTAGCCGCCGAAGTACGCCGGGTCGTCGGAGTTGACCGTGCACATCAGCCCCGCCTCGAGCATCACCGGCAGCGGGTGGTCGGCGAGGGTGTCCACGGTGCGCAGCCGCACGTTGGACAGCGGGCACAGCGTCAGCGGCACGCGCTCGCGCACCAGCCGCTCCACCAGCGCCGGGTCCTCGACGCAGCGCAGCCCGTGGTCGACCCGCTCCACGCCGAGGACGTCCAGCGCCTCGGTGATGTACTCCGGCGGCCCCTCCTCACCGGCGTGCGCCACGCGCCGCAGGCCCAGCGCGGCGGCCGCCTCGTACACCTCGCGGAACTTCACCGGCGGGTGCCCGACCTCGGCCGAGTCGAGCCCGACGCCGGTGATCCGGTCCAGGTACGGCTTCGCGGCGTCCAGGGTGGCCAGGGCCGACTCGGCGGACTCGTCCCGCAGGAAGCACATGATCAGCCGGGTGGAGACCCCGTGCGTGCGCTCGCTCCGGCCCAGCGCCCGCCACAGCCCCTCGACCACCGTGCCCATGCCGACACCGCGCGCCAGGTGCGCCTGCGGATCGAAGAAGATCTCCGCGTGCCGCACGCCCTGCGCGGCGGCGCGGGCGAGGTAGGCGTCGGCGAGGTCCTCGAAGTCCCGCTCGGTGCGCAGGACGGCCATGAGCTCGTAGTACAGGTTCAGGAAGGACTGCAGGTCCTCGAAGCGGTACGCCTCACGGAGCGCGTCGGTGTCGGCGTAGGGCAGCTCGACACCGTTGCGCGCGGCAAGGGCGAAGGCCAGCTCGGGCTCAAGGGTGCCTTCGATATGAAGGTGCAGTTCGGCTTTCGGTACGGGCATCGAAATATCGTACGGCGGTTTCACCGACGCTTCGGAAGCGCCACCCGTTGCAGATCGCGTGCCACGGTCAGCTCGCCCTCGTATCCGGCCGCCCGCGCCTGCCGCTCGAACTCCTCCGGGTCGGTGTAGCGCTGGCTGAAGTGGGTGAGGACGAGGTGCCGTACGCCCGCCTCCCGCGCCACCCGGGCCGCCTGACCGGCGGTCAGATGGCCGAAGTCGACGGCGAGTTCCTCGTCCTCGTCGAGGAACGTGGACTCGATGACCAGCATGTCGCAGCCCTCGGCGAGCGCGTGGACCCCGTCGCAGAGCCGGGTGTCCATGACGAACGCGAACCGCTGCCCGCGCCGCACCTCGCTGACCTCCTCCAGCGAAACCCCGCCGAGCGTGCCCTCGCGCTGGAGGCGGCCGACGTCCGGGCCCTTGATGCCGTGCGCGGCCAGCCGCTCGGGCAGCATGCGCCGGCCGTCGGGCTCGACCAGGCGGTAGCCGTACGCCTCGACCGGATGGGACAGCTTCCGCGCCTCCAGCGTGTATCCGGGGGTGCGGGCGAGGGGACCGTCCGTGTCGACCGGGGCCTCGGTGAGGGCGACGGTCTCGCGGTAGGCGGTGGCGTAGCGCAGGCGGTCGAAGAAGCGCTGCCCGGAGCGCGGGTAGTGGGCGGTGACCTCGTGCGGCACCTTGTCGAGGTTGACGCGCTGGATCACCCCGGCGAGACCGAGGGAGTGGTCGCCGTGGAAGTGGGTGACGCAGATCCGGTTCAGGTCGTGGGCGGCGACCCCGGCGCGCAGCATCTGGCGCTGGGTGCCCTCGCCGGGGTCGAACAGGATGCCCTCGCCGTCCCAGCGCAGCAGGTAGCCGTTGTGGTTGCGGTGCCGGGTGGGGACCTGGCTGGCGGTGCCGAGGACCACCAGTTCGCGTGCGGACAAGGCGGCTTATCCGGGGGGCCACTCGAGACCGCGACCGCCCAGGACGTGGGCGTGCGCGTGCCAGACGGTCTGGCCGGCGCCGCTGCCGGTGTTGAAGACGATGCGGTAGCTCTCCAGCTTTTCCTCGTCGGCGACGGCCTGCGTCTCCCGCAGCACGTCCGCGGCGAGTCCGGGCGCGGCGGCGGCGAGGGCGGCGGCGTCCCGGTGGTGCGCCTTCGGGATCACCAGCACGTGGGTGGGCGCCTGGGGGTTTATGTCACGGAACGCGATGGTGGTGTCGGTCTCCCGGACGATCGTCGCCGGAATGCTCCCGTCGACGATCTTGCAGAAGAGACAGTCGTCCTGAGGCTCCCCAGCCATGAACCCTCCTCAAGCCAGCCGATCACGTACGGATCATCGTACCCGCGGGCAGTCGTGCCTCCCCCGCTGCCTTGAAGGCCCGGGAGGTACCCCCGGGACGACGGACCCCGCTCAGGACAGCACCGGCGGCACCTTCGCCGGCGTCGACTCCAGCGCCGCCAGCGCCAGCCGCACCGCCTCGTCCAGCTGCACGTCCCGCCCCGCCGCGTGATCCTGCGGCCGCTGCACGACCTCCACATCGGGATCGACCCCGTGGTTCTCCACGTCCCACCCGTAACCCTCCAGCCAGAAGGCGTACTTGGGCTGGGTGACGAGCGTTCCGTCGACCAGGCGGTACCGGCTGTCGATGCCGATCACGCCTCCCCACGTACGGGTGCCCACCACGGGTCCGATGCCGAGCGCGCGGATCGCCGCGTTGACGATGTCCCCGTCGGACCCGGAGAACTCGTTGGCCACGGCGACGACCGGGCCCCGCGGCGCGTCCCGCGGATAGCTCTCCGCCCGCATCCCCCGCGGCAGGTCCCACCCCACGACCCGTCGCGCCAGCTTCTCCACCACGAGCTGCGACGTGTGCCCGCCCCGGTTCTCCCGCACGTCCACGACCAGCCCCTCCCGCAGCACCTCCATCCGCAGGTCGCGATGGATCTGCGCCCACCCGGGCGCCTGCATGTCGGGGACGTGGATGTACCCCAGCCGCCCGCCGGACTTCTCCAGCACGTACGCCCGCCGGTCCGCGACCCACGCGTGGTACCGCAGCGGTTCCTCGTCGGCGAGCGGCACCACCACCGCGTGCCGCGGCTCACCGCCCCCCGCCGGCGACACCGTCAGCTCCACCGGCTTCCCGGCCGTCCCGACCAGCAGCGGCGCCGGTCCGGTCACCGTGTCGACCGGCTGCCCGGCGACGGCGACGATCGCGTCACCGGGCCGGACGGCGACCCCCGGCGCGGCGAGCGGCGACCGGGCGTCCGGATCGGACGTCTCCGTGGGCAGGATGCGGTCGACCCGCCAGCTGCCGTCCTCGTGCCGGGAGACGTCCGCGCCGAGCAGCCCCTGCCGCGCGCCGTCGCCGTGGCCGCCGCGCGGGATGACGTAGGCGTGCGAGGTGCCGAGCTCGCCGTGCACCTCCCACAACAGGTCCACCAGGTCGTCGTGGGTGGCGAGCCGGTCGAGCACGGGCCGGTACCGGTCCAGGACCGCGTCCCAGTCCACGCCGTTCATGTCGGGGCGCCAGAAGTTGTCCCGCATGATGCGGCCGTTCTCGTCGAACATCTGGCGCCACTCGACGGCCGGGTCGACGAACTGACGGATCCGGTCCAGGTCGACGGTGATGTTGGTGTCGCTGTCGTCGTCGCCGGAGGCGCGCCGGTCGCTGGGGACGACCTTCAGCCGCCCGTCCGTCCACAGCAGCACCCGTTTGCCGTCGCCGCTGACCTCGAAGTGGTCGGCGTCCACGGCCAGGTGCTCGACGCGCTGCCGGTCGAGGTCGTAGCGCTCCAGGTCGGTCTTGGGGTCGGGGTCGTCCGGGGTGGCCCTGGACGCGCCGAGCACGCCGCGCACCGGGTGCCGCAGCCACAGCACGCCGTCCTTGGCGGCGCGCAGGTTGGTGTAGCGGGCGGCCTCCACCGGGAACGGCACGATGCGGTCGGCGAGGCCGTCGAGGTCGATGCGGGTGGCGGGGGTGCCCTCGCTGTCGGGGGTCTCGTCGCGGTCCGGTGTCTCGAAGGGACGGCCGTGCCGCTGCGGGCCGAACGGCGACGGGGTGGTCGCCGCGAGGGTGATCAGGTACGGGCGTACGCCCTCGACGAAGGCCAGGTCGAAGACGTGTTCGTCGTAGACCGGGTCGAAGGAGCGGGTCGACAGGAACGCGAGGTGCTTGCCGTCGAGGGTGAAGGCGGGCGCGTAGTCCTGGAAGCGCAGCGGGGTCGCCTCGGTGACCGACAGGTCGGTGGTGTTGGCGAGCTTGAGCTGGCTGAGCGGGCGCGGGCCTGGGTGGGACCAGGCGAGCCAGGAGGAGTCGGGCGAGAAGACCAGCCCGGAGACGTCGCCGTCCTCGCTGCGGTCGACCTCCCGGACCTCACCGGTCTCCCGCTCGACGAGGAGGACCCGGCCGTCGTGCGAGGCGACCGCGGCACGACCGCCGTCGGGGGCCACGGCGAGTCCCACGACGCGGCCCAGCCGCCCGGCGGCGATCCGGCGCGGGGTGGCGCCCGGGGCGAGTCCGGTGGCGGGGGCGAACTCCAGGGCGTCGTCGCCCTCGGCGTCGGTCACCCACACCACCCACTCCTCGCCGTCCACGCGGAAGGTGCGGGGCCGCCGGGCCCGTACGCCCGGGGTCGCGGCGAGCGCGCGGGCGGGGCCGGCGCGGTGGGTGATCCAGTGGACGGCGCCGCGGACGCAGACGGCGCTGCCGCGCGCGGTGTGGTCGGGGGACGCGGAGCCGAACCAGCGGGCGGCGTTCACCGGGAACGGCTGGAGGTCGACGCGCTGCCCGCCGAGCCGGATGTCGAGCCGGCGCGGCCCGTCCCCGTCGAGGTCGTCCAGCAGCCACAGTTCACCGGCGCTGGAGTAGACGACGCGGGTGCCGTCGGTGGCGGCGTGCCGGGCGTAGAAGCCCTCGAGCGGGGTGTGCCGGCGCAGGTCGGAGCCGTCGGCGAGGGAGGAGTACAGCGCGCCGGTGCCCTCGTGGTCGGAGAGGAACCCGATCCTCCCCCGCTCTTGGCTCCGCTCGAGCGGGGGGACCCCCGTCCCCACCCACAGCGGGCACTCGATGTTCCCGTCGAGGTCCTCGTGCAGCCGTACGAACTCGCCGTCGCCCTCCCGGTCGATCCACAGCTTGCCCGCCGTACCGCCCCGGTACCGCTTCCACCAGGCGGCCTCACGGCTCATCGGCGCGGACAGCAGCACGGTGTGCGGTCCCTGGGCGACGTCGCCGACGGGGCCGTAGGGCAGGGTCTCGGCGGGGCCGCCGTCCAGGGGGACGGCGCGGGCCCAGGTGCGGCGGAAACTGGCCTGGCCCTGGGCGCTGGTCACCAGGACCCGGCCGTCCGCCGTCCAGCCGCGCGTCTGGGTGGTGGGGCTGCCCCAGTGGGTCAGGCGTCTGGCGGGGCCGCCGTCGACGGGCGCGATGTACACCTCGGGGGCGCCGTCGCGGGTGGAGGTCCAGGCGACGGTGGTGCCGTCGGGCGAGATCCGGGGCCGGGTCACGGGCACGTTGTCGGCACTGACCCGCCAGGCCCGGCCGCCGTCGAGCGGGGCGAGCCACACGTCGTCCTCGGCGGTGAAGGCGACCAACTCGCCGTGCAGATGCGGAAACCGGAGATAAGCGGCGGATGCGACCGATGCGGGCTGTGTCACCCGATCACCCTATGCACGAGGAAGCGGCCTGGACAGGGGTTTGGATCACTTGCCCTCGACGGGGCGACACGACGGGTACCGCTCGCACCACACGGTCGTCGTGACGGTCACGGTGACGGTGGGATCCGGGCCGCGTCGCGTCGGTTCGCCCACGCGCGGCGGGCTGGTGGAGTCGCAGTCGCCCAGGCCGTCGACCCGGAGCACCCGCTTTCCGCCGACCTTCGCGGTGAGGTCCCCGCGTACGCAGGCGCCGTTGACGGCGTGGGTGATCCTCCCGGTGACGGTGATCTCCTTGCCGTCCTGGGTCTCGCCCTGGCAGTCGACGGAGGCGACGGTGTCCTCGGCCGCGGACGGTGAGCGGTCCTCGTCCCCGAAGGACGCGGTGCAGCTGAGCCAGCGCACCTCGGCCTTCTGCCGGTTGAGCTCCTTGGTCACGGTCTCGTCGGTCGTGAACGCGACGGCCGCGGAGCTCAGTCCGCCGCCCTCGCACGCGGTGGCACCGGCCACGGCGGCCACGGCGAATCCGACGGCGAGCGCCTGCCGCCGCCACCGGCGCGCCCCTTGCGGAACCTTTCTCATCGCCCCCATGGACGGCAGACTGCCACCGTCACAGGCGGGACGGTAGGGCGCATACGGCCACTTGGGTTTCCGCCGCCCCCCTTCCCGTCCCCGCTCCTCAGACGCCGGAGGGGCTGATCTTCAGCCCCTCCGGCGTTTAAGGAGCGGGGTCTGGGGCGGAGCCCCGGGTCGGGACGGGAAGGGGCGGCGGGGGCGAAAAACCCTCGGGTCAGGACCAGCGCCCGGTACGGCCGAGCAGCAGCGCCGCCGCGGCCGTACCCGCCGTGGACGTGCGCAGCACACTGGGCCCCAGCCGCACCGCACGCGCGCCGGCCTCCTCGAAGAGCGCCAACTCCTCGGGGGAGACACCGCCCTCGGGTCCGACGACCAGCACGATGTCCCCGGAAGCGGGGAGTTCGGCGGTCGCCAGGAACTCCGTACCGCTCTCGTGCAGCACGGCCGCGAAGTCCGCTTCGGCGAGAAGTGACGCAACCTGCCTGCTCGTCGCCGCGTCCGCGACCCGCGGGAAGCGCACCCGGCGGGACTGCTTGCCGGCCTCCCGGGCCGTCGCCCGCCACTTGCCGAGGGACTTCGCCCCGCGCTCGCCCTTCCACTGCGTGATGCAGCGGGACGCCGACCACGGCACGATCACGTCGACGCCGACCTCGGTCATCGTCTCCACGGCCACCTCGCCCCGGTCGCCCTTGGGCAGGGCCTGGACGACGGTGATCCGGGGTTCCTCCGGCGGCTCCTCGGACACCGAGTCCAGTCGGACGATCAGACGGTCCTTGCCCTCGGTGCCGAGCACCACGCAGTCCGCCCAGCGGCCCGCGCCGTCGGTGAGGACGACGTCCTCACCCGCCCGCAGCCGCTTCACGGAGACGGCGTGCCGCCCCTCGGGGCCGTCGAGCACGTAACGGCCCCCGCCGCCCGCGTCGAAGTGGTCGACGACGAACACCGGCGCGGTCATCGGGCACCTCCCGCCGACAACGCCGTCCGGGCGGCGGCCAGTTCGGCGGCCAGCACCTCCACCAGCTGCCCGGCGGGCAGCTCGCGGGCCATCCGGTGGCCCTGCCCCGCCCACAGCGCCAGGCCCTGCGCGTCGCCGGCCTTGGCGGCGGCCTTGCGCAGGGGCGCGGTGAGGTGGTGGACGTCCGGGTAGGCGGCGGGCGCGTACGGGCCGTGCTCGCGCAGGAAGCGGTTGACCAGGGCGCGGGCCGGGCGGCCGGAGAAGGCGCGGGTCAGCTCGGTGCGGACGTACAGGGGGTTGGTGAGGGCCTGCTTGTACAGGGCGTGCGCGCCGGACTCGTGGGCGGCGACGAAGGCCGTGCCGAGCTGGGCCGCGGCGGCACCGGCCGCGAGGACGGCGGCGATCTGGCCGCCGCGCATGATGCCGCCGGCGGCGACGACCGGGATGCCGACGGACTCCCGGACCTGGGCGACGAGGGACAGCAGTCCGACACCGGAGCCGTCCGCCTCCGGGACGTCGCGGTGGGTGCCCTGGTGGCCGCCGGCCTCCACGCCCTGCGCGACCACCGCGTCCGCGCCGGCCCGCTCCACGGCCCGGGCCTCCTCCGCGGTGGTGGCGGTGACCAGCGTGAACGTACCGACGCGGCGCAGGGACTCCAGGACCTCGCGGGCCGGCACGCCGAAGTGGAACGACACCACCGGCACCGGGTTGTCCAGCAGCACGGCGAGTTTGGCGTCGTAGCCGTCGTCGCGGCCGCCGTCGGGGTCGCCGAGCGCGGTCTCGTACCAGGAGGCCTCACCGGCCAGCTGGTGGGCGTAGACGCCGACGGCGGCCGGGTCGGCCGTCTCCGGCTGCGGCAGGAAGAGGTTGACGCCGAAGGGCCGGGAGGTCAGTCCCCGCAGCTGCTTGATCTCCTGGTACATCCCGTCCGCGGTCTTGTACCCGGCGGCCAGGAAACCGAGTCCGCCCGCCTCGGACACGGCGGCGGCGAGCTGTGGCACGGCGACACCGCCCGCCATGGGTGCCTGCACGATCGGGTGCGGGCAGATGTCGGTCAGTACGGAGGACATGACGGCATGTTGTCACGTCCTCCGACCAACTCCGAATCCGCCCTTCCTCTTGGCATAAGCCACTTTTCGGCGGGGCGGGGGCACGGACGTCAGCGCCCGTTGAAGGCGTCCTTCAGGCGTGAGAACAGACCCTGCCGACCCGGCTGACCGTGCTCGTCCGGGGGACGACCCCCGGACCCCCGGCAGCAGACCACCGCCCGAGCGGCGCCAACCGGTCAGCGCCCGTTGAAGGCGTCCTTCAGCCGTGAGAACAGACCCTGCTGACCGGGCTGACCGTGCTCGCCCGGGGGACGACCCCCGGACCCCCGGCAGCAGACCACCGCCCGAGCGGCGCCAACCGGTCAGCGCCCGTTGAAGGCGTCCTTCAGCCGTGAGAACAGACCCTGCTGACCGGGCTGGAACTGGCCCGTGGGCCGTTCCTCGCCGCGGAGCTTGGCCAGTTCCCGGAGCAGGCGTTCCTGCTCGGGGTCGAGCTTGGTCGGGGTCTGGACCTCGACGTGGACGATGAGGTCGCCCCGGCCGCCGCCGCGCAGGTGCGTGACGCCCCGGCCGTGCAGCGGGATCGACTGGCCGGACTGGGTGCCGGGCCTGATGTCGACCTCCTCCATGCCGTCCAGCGTCTCCAGCGGCACCTTGGTGCCGAGGGCCGCCGCCGTCATCGGGAGGGTGACCGTGCAGTGCAGGTCGTCGCCGCGCCGCTGGAACTGCGCGTGCGGGAGCTCGTGGATCTCCACGTACAGGTCACCGGCGGGGCCGCCGCCGGGCCCGACCTCGCCCTCGCCGGCCAGCTGGATCCGGGTGCCGTTGTCGACACCGGCCGGGATCTTGACCGTGAGGGTGCGCCGGGAACGGATCCGGCCGTCGCCCGCGCACTCCGGGCACGGGGTGGGGACGACGGTGCCGAAGCCCTGGCACTGCGGGCAGGGGCGGGAGGTCATGACCTGGCCCAGGAAGGACCGCGTGACCTGCGAGACCTCACCGCGGCCCCGGCACATGTCACAGGTCTGCGCGGTGGTGCCCGGAGCGGCGCCCTCGCCGCTGCACGTCGTGCAGACGACGGCCGTGTCGACCTGGATGTCCTTGGTCGTGCCGAACGCGGCCTCGTCGAGTTCGACGTCGATGCGGATCATCGCGTCCTGGCCCCGGCGGGTGCGCGAGCGCGGCCCGCGCTGCGACGCCGTGCCGAAGAACGCGTCCATGATGTCGGAGAAGTTGCCGAAGCCACCGGCCCCGAAGCCGCCCGCGCCGGCGCCGCCGGACTGCGAGAGAGGGTCTCCGCCGAGGTCGTAGACCTGCTTCTTCTGCGGGTCCGACAGCACCTCGTAGGCGGCGTTGATCTCCTTGAACCGCTCCTGCGTCTTGGGATCAGGATTGACGTCCGGATGCAGCTCGCGGGCGAGCCGCCGGAAGGCCTTCTTGATCTCCTCCTGCGACGCGTCGCGGCGCACGCCGAGTACGGCGTAGTAGTCCGTGGCCACTACGACTCCGCCAGGATCTGTCCGACGTACCGTGCCACTGCGCGTACCGCTCCCATCGTTCCCGGGTAGTCCATGCGGGTCGGTCCGACCACGCCGAGCTTGGCGACTGCCTCGCCGCCCGAACCGTAGCCCACCGACACGACGGACGTGGAGTTGAGTCCCTCGTAGGCGTTCTCGTGCCCGATGCGCACGGTCATGCCCGAATCCCCCGCCTCGCCGAGGAGCTTGAGGAGCACGACCTGCTCCTCCAGCGCCTCCAGGACGGGCCGGATGGTGAGGGGGAAGTCATGTCCGAAGCGGGTGAGATTGGCGGTGCCGCCGATCATCAGCCGCTCCTCGTTCTCCTCGACGAGCGTCTCCAGGAGGGTGGAGAGCACCGTCGAGACCGTACCGCGGTCCTCGGCCTCGAACGCCTCGGGGAGGTCCTCCACCAGGCTCGGCACATCGGCGAACCGGCGGCCGGCGACCCGGCTGTTCAGGCGGGCCCGCAGATCCGCCAGGGAGGACTCGCCGAACGGCGCCGGGCAGTCGACCATGCGCTGCTCGACCCGGCCGGTGTCCGTGATCAGCACCAGCATCAGCCGCGCGGGGGCGAGGGACAGCAGTTCCACGTGCCGCACGGTGGAGCGGGTCAGCGACGGGTACTGCACGACGGCGACCTGCCGGGTCAGCTGCGCGAGCAGCCGCACGGTCCTGGCCACCACGTCGTCGAGGTCGACCGCGCCGTCGAGGAAGTTCTGGATGGCCCGCCGCTCGGGCGGGCTCATGGGCTTGACGCCGGCGAGCTTGTCGACGAACAGGCGGTAGCCCTTGTCGGTGGGGATGCGCCCGGCGCTGGTGTGCGGCTGGGCGATGAAGCCCTCGTCCTCCAGGGCCGCCATGTCGTTGCGCACGGTGGCCGGGGAGACGCCGAGGTTGTGCCGCTCGGTGAGGGCCTTGGAGCCGACGGGCTCCTCGGTGCCCACGTAGTCCTGGACGATGGCGCGCAGCACCTGGAGCCTGCGTTCACTGAGCATCGCGCACACCTCCAGAAGCCTTCCGCGCGGTACCTTCCCTGTCCGCCTGGCACTCTTCGTACGCGAGTGCCAGACTTCCCCGCCCAGTGTACGGCCGGGGGGTGCACCCCGGGCAAGGCCGGTCCCCGCGCCCCCCGCGCCGGGCGGCGTCGTCCCCGATAGCGTCCCGGTATGACCGTGACTTGGGAAGAGCCGGGATGGGAGCACGTGGCCGCCGGGGTGGGGCGGTGCCGGCTGCCGGTGTGGGACTGCACGGCGGGGCTGGTCGTGGGCGCGGACGGCGTCCTGCTCGTCGACGCGGGTTCCGGCCCGGGCGAGGGCGCGCGGCTGCGGGCGGAGGCGCGGGCGCTCACCGGTCGCCGTGTGACGCATCTCGCGCTCACCCATCCCCACTTCGACCACGTCCTCGGGGCGGCGGCGTTCGCGGACGCGGAGGTGTTTGGCGCGGTGGGCATGGAGACGGTGCTGACGGGCCGCGGGCGCGAGGAGCTGCGCGCGGACGCGGTGCGCCACGGGCTGGACGCGCGCGTGGCCCGGGAGGCCGTGGACGCGCTGGTCCCGCCGCGGCACGCGGTGTCCGGCGAGTGGACGCTCGACCTGGGCGGCGGCCGGCAGGTGCTGCTGGCGAACGTGGGACCGGGGCACACCGCCCACGACCTCGCGGTCCTGGTCCCCGGCGACCCGGAGGTGGTCTTCTGCGGCGACCTGGTCGAGGAGTCGGGCGAGCCGCAGGCCGGCCCCGACGCCGTGCCGTCGCACTGGCCGGCCGCCCTGGACCGGCTGCTGGACTGGGGCGGCGAGGACGCGCGGTACGTCCCCGGCCACGGCGCGGTGGTGGACGCGGCGTTCGTACGGGCCCAGCGCGACGCCCTGGCGGCCCGCTTCGGCGTGTCGGACTGATCGCGGCGGGCGGGATCCTCGTATCGTCATCGGAATGCGCCAGTACTCCGCCGATCTGACCCCTCCGTGGAAGAAACCGCAGCCGGTCCCCGAGGTCGCGGCCGAGCCCGGCCTGGTGGTGGAGGAACCCGGCACCGGCTTCTGCGGCGCGGTGATCCGCTGCGAGGCGGGCACCGTGACGCTGGAGGACCGCTTCGGCAAGCACCGGGTGTTCCCGCTGGAGCCGCGGGGCTTCCTGCTGGAGGGCCGTGCGGTGACGCTGGTGCGGCCGGCCGCCGGTCCGGCGCGGCCCACCCGTACGGCGTCCGGTTCGGTGGCCGTTCCCGGCGCGCGGGCGCGGGTGGCCCGCGCGGGGCGCATCTACGTCGAGGGGCGGCACGACGCGGAGCTGGTCGAGAAGGTGTGGGGCGACGACCTGCGCGTCGAGGGCGTGGTCGTGGAGTACCTGGAGGGCGTCGACGACCTGCCGTCGGTCGTCGAGTCCTTCGCGCCGGGGCCGGACGCGCGGCTGGGCGTCCTGGTGGACCACCTGGTGCCGGGATCGAAGGAGTGGCGGATCGCGGAGGCGGTGACGAGTGAGCACGCGCTGGTGGTGGGCCACCCGTACATCGACATCTGGGAGGCGGTGAAGCCGGCGTCCGTGGGGATCGCCGGGTGGCCGCGGGTGCCGCGGGGGCAGGACTGGAAGACGGGGGTGTGCGCGGCGCTGGGCTGGCGCGTGGCGAACACCGGGGAGGCGTGGCAGCGGATCCTCGGCTCGGTGCGCTCGTACAAGGACCTGGAGCCCCAGCTCCTGGGCCGCGTGGAGGAACTGATCGACTTCGTGACCGCACCGGCCTGACCCCGGGGCTCCGCCCCGGACCCCGCTCCTCAAACGCCGGACGGGCTGGAGACAGCCCGTCCGGCGTTTGAGGACGAGGCCCGAAGGGCCGAAGGGGGGTCTGGGGGCGCAGCCCCCAGGGGACGGGACGGGAAGGGGCGGCGGGGGCGAGGAAAGGTCAGTCGACCAGATCCCGCACCACCGCGTCGGCGAGCAGCCGCCCCCGCAGGGTGAGGGCCGCACGGCCCTCCTCGTACGGGCCCCGCCGGAGCAGCCCGTCCGTCAGGGCCCGCCGCGACGCCCCCAGCCCCGCCTCCCTCAGCAGGGACAGCGGCACGCCCTCCTCGAGCCGGAGCTCCAGCAGGATCCGCTCCACCCGCCGGTCCTCGTCCGTCAGGACCTCCCGCCCCGCCCCCGGCGACCGCCCCTGCGCCAGCGCCGCCGCGTACGCGCCCGGGTGCTTGACGTTCCACCAGCGCACCCCGCCCACGTGCGAGTGGGCGCCGGGGCCCGCGCCCCACCAGTCGGCGCCGCGCCAGTACAGCTCGTTGTGCAGGCAGCGGCCGGCTTCCGAGGTGGCCCAGTTCGACACCTCGTACCAGTCGAAGCCCGCCGCCGACAGCATCTCCTCGGCGATCAGGTACCGGTCCGCGTGCACGTCGTCGTCGGTCGTCGGGACCTCGCCCCGCCGGATGCGGCGGGCGAGCTGCGTGCCCTCCTCGACGATCAGCGCGTACGCCGAGACGTGGTCGGGGCCGGCGCCGATCGCCGCGTCCAGGGAGGCCCGCCAGTCGTCGTCGGACTCCCCCGGCGTGCCGTAGATCAGGTCGAGGTTGACGTGCTCGAATCCGGCCGCGCGGGCCTCGGCGACGCAGGCCTCGGGGCGGCCGGGGGTGTGGGTGCGGTCGAGGACCTTCAGCACGTGCCGCCGGGCGCTCTGCATGCCGAAGGAGATCCGGTTGAAGCCGCCGGCCCGCAGGGCCGCCAGGTAGGCCGGGTCGACCGACTCCGGGTTCGCCTCCGTGGTCACCTCGGCGTCCGCCGCCAGCCCGAACTCCTCCCGGATCGCCCCCAGCATCCGTACGAGGTCGTCGGCGGCCAGCAGCGTCGGCGTGCCCCCGCCGACGAACACCGTGCGGACCTCGCGCGGGTCGTCGCCCAGCACCTTGCGGGCCAGGCGGATCTCGTCGGTCAGGGTCCCGGCGTAGTTGTCGCGGGAGGCCAGTACGCCGCCGCTGCCGCGCAGCTCGGTCGCGGTGTAGGTGTTGAAGTCGCAGTAGCCGCAGCGGGTCGCGCAGTACGGGACGTGCAGGTAGAACCCGAGGGGGCGGTCCGTGGCCCCGGCGAGCGCGGACGCGGGCAGCGCGCCGTCGGCGGGGACGGGCTCGCCGTCGGGGAGTGCGGAAGGCATGTGCTCCATTGTCCCGCACCGGCCGGGTCACTCCGCCTGGAGAACCAGCAGGGCGAGATCGTCCGCGGGCGGCCGGGCCCCGAACGCGTGCACGAGCTGCGTGATCCGCTCCGCTATCGGCTCCGCGTCCATCCCCGCGCACCCCGACAGGGCCGTGGCGAGCCCGTCCCCGTCGTCGAACTGGCGGGAGCCCGAGCGCCGCTCGGTGACCCCGTCGGTGACGCAGAGCAGGGTGTCGCCGGAGTACATCTCGAAGGTCTCGCTGGTGTAGGTGGCGTCCTCGACGACGCCGAGCAGGGTCTGCGGCTGGGCGACGGCACGGACCGAGCCGTCGGGGGCGAGCAGCAGGGGCAGCGGGTGTCCGGCGGAGGCGAGGGTGCAGCGGACGCCGCCGTCGAAGGGGACGAGTTCGCCGTAGAGGAGGGAGAGGAAGCGGGTCTGGGGACCGTCGCCGGGGGCGGTGGGGCGGGCACCGGCGGCCACCAGCGCGCGGGCGGCGGCGTCGGCGGCCTCGGTGGCGTCGTCGAGGAGGAGCTGGTTGAGGCGGTCCAGGACGTCGGCGACGTGGTAGCCCTCGCGGGCGAGCAGCCGCAGCCAGGGCCGGACCAGGCCGATGACGACGGCGGCCTCCGGCCCCTTGCCCTGGACGTCGCCGACGGCGAAGCACCAGCGGCCCCGGCCGGCCGGGAAGAGGTCGTAGAAGTCACCGCTCGGTCCGCCCTTGTCGCAGGGCTCGTAGACGAGGGCGCTGCGCACGCCGGGGATCTCGGCGACGGCGCCGGGCAGCAGCCCGCGCTGCAGCACGGCGCTGATGGTGGCCTGGCGGGAGTACTGCCGGGCGGCCCCGATGGCGAGCGCGACCCGGCGGCCGAGGTCCTCCACGAGGCCGGTGACCTCGTCGGGGAATCGGTCGATCCCGCCCCGTCCGATCACCAGCGTCCCGAGCGGCCGGCCGCCCGCGACGAGGCGGTAGGCGAGGGCGGTGCCGCGGGCGCCGTCGGCCGGGACGCCGGGCGCCCCGGCCGGCCACCGGTAGGGGGCGGGCCCCGGGCACAACGGGTCGCCGGGGCGGGGCGGGTTCTGCTCCAGGGCCCGGCTCAGTTCCTCGATGCGGTCCTCACCGGCGTGCCAGACCCGGGCGAGGCGGGGACCGCCGGCCCGGTTCTCCTCGCTCCAGCCGCCGCCGTGGCCGGTGGCCTCGTCCTCCAGCCAGACCGCGCACCAGTCGGCCAGCCGCGGCACGATCAGCTGCCCGGTGAGCGAGGTGACCAGGTCCTCGTCGAGCTGCCCGGCGAGCAGGTCGGAGGCCTCGGCGAGGAAGGACAGCGCGCCGCGCCCCAGCCAGGTCCCGTCCCGCCCGTGCCGGCGGGCCAGCCAGTCGTCGCCGTACGAGCCGCCGCGCGAGGTGTCACGGGTGGGACCGGGTGCCTCCCGGTGGCCGGGCGGGCGCCGGGGGGCCGGCGGGTCGAGTGCGTCCAGCGGATCGGGGACGCCCTGCTCCGCCCGGGGCGGCTCCGGCGCGAGGATCTCCGCCACCCGCAGATCGCGCGCCAGCGTGCGCTCCTCCGCGTACGCCTCGGCCTGGTCGCCCGCCGCGCATCCCCCGGCGGCCAGCCGCGCCCACACCGTCTTGGTGCCCGGACGGTAGGTGATCCCCCAGGCCTCGGAGAGCGTGGCGACGAGGCGCAGGCCGCGCCCGTACTCGGGGGTGTCGTACGGCGACCCCTCCGGCTCGTTGCCGCGCGGCGCGCGGGAGGGGTGCCGGTCGGCGACCTCGACGACGAGCGCGCCGGTCTCCTCCTCCAGTCTGCACGCCACGCGCACCTCGGTGCCGGCGTGCACGACGGCGTTGGTGACGAGTTCGCTGGCGATCAGCGTGGCGTCGTCGCCGACGCGGCCGGTGAGGTGTTCGGCGCCGGGCAGGGCGAGCTCCGCCCACTCGGTGAGCGCCTTGCGCAGGACGGCGCGTGCGGCGCCCGGCGCGAGGGGGCTCCCGGGCAGGGTCGCGTCCACCCACGTGCGCTCCCGCGCGCCGGGGGCGCACGAGGCGGTCTCCCGTTGGGTCGGAATGGCCCTCATGGGCGGCTCCCCGGGCAGTTCGTACGAAGAGAACTCGATCGCTGCCGACAGGGTGACAGACCGGACCCGGTCATAAGCACCGAGTCACCGAAGTGAACCGCCAGGGGTGAGAACAGTGCTCCATGGGTGGTCAGGAACGAACAGAAAGCCGTTTTGTTCCGGTCATCGTGAAAAGAAGGGCGGGTTCCCGGGCCGCACCGGCCCGGGAACCCGCCCCCGCGGTCACACCGTGGTGGTCACGCCTCGCGCGTGCCCTCGTACATCTCCTCGATGAGGTGCTTGTACTCGCGCTCCACCACCGGGCGCTTCAGCTTCAGGCTCGGGGTGATCTCGCCGTGCTCGACGTCGAGGTCGCGCGGCAGGAGGCGGAACTTCTTGATGGTCTGCCAGCGCTGGAGTCCCTCGTTGAGCTGCCTGACGTAGCCGTCGACCATCTCGACCGTGGCGGGCGCGGCGACGACGTCCGCGTACGGCTTGCCCGCCATGCCGTTCTCGGCCGCCCAGGCCGTGAGGGCGGCCTCGTCGAGGGCGATGAGGGCGGTGCAGTAGTTCCGGTCGGCGCCGTGCACCAGGATGTTGGAGACGTAGGGGCAGACCGCCTTGAACTGGCCCTCGACCTCGGCGGGGGCGATGTACTTGCCGCCGGACGTCTTGATCAGGTCCTTCTTGCGGTCGGTGATGCGGAGGTAGCCGTCGGGCGAGAGTTCGCCGATGTCGCCGGTGTGGAACCAGCCGTCCTCCTCCAGGACCTCGGCGGTCTTCTCGGGCAGGTTGTGGTAGCCCTGCATGATGCCGGGGCCGCGCAGCAGGATCTCGCCGTCGTCGGCGATGCGCACCTCGGTGCCGGGCAGCGGCTTGCCGACGGTGCCGGTGCGGTAGGCCTCGCCCGGGTTGACGAAGGAGGCGGCGGAGGACTCGGTGAGGCCGTAGCCCTCCAGGATGTGGATGCCGGCGCCGGAGAAGAAGTAGCCGATCTCGGGCGCGAGGGCCGCGGAGCCGGAGACGCAGGCGCGGAGGTTACCCCCGAAGGCCTCGCGGATCTTGGCGTAGACGAGCCTGTCGGCGACGGCGTGCTTCGCCGAGAGGCCGAAGGGGGCGCTCGCGGTGCCGGTGCGGCGGAAGTTGTCCTGGGTGACCTTGGCGTACTCGCGGGCGACCCCCGCCGCCCACTGGAAGATCCTGTACTTGGCGGCGCCGCCGGCCTTCGCCTTGGCGGCGACGCCGTTGTAGACCTTCTCGAAGATGCGGGGCACGGCCGCCATGTAGGTCGGCCGGACCACCGGAAGGTTTTCGATGATCTTGTCGACGCGGCCGTCGACGGCGGTGACGTGACCGACCTCGATCTGCCCGGAGGTGAGCACCTTGCCGAAGACGTGCGCGAGCGGCAGCCACAAATACTGCACGTCCCCGGCGCTGACCAGCCCGGTCGCGGCGATCGCCTTCGCCATGTACGACCAGCAGTCGTGCGGCAGGCGGACGCCCTTGGGGCGGCCGGTGGTGCCGGAGGTGTAGATCAGGGTGGCGAGCTGGTCCCTGGTGATCGCGGCGACCCGCTCCTTGATCAGCTCCGGTTCCTTCCGGAGCCGGGCGGCGCCGCGCTTCTCCAGTTCGGTGAGGGTGATCACGAAGTCGTCGGTCTCGACGCCGGCCGTGTCGACGACCACGACGTGGGTGAGCTCGGGCAGTTCGGCGCGCTTCCCGACCGCCTTGGCCGCCTGCTCGGCGTCCTCCGCGATGAGCACCCGGCTCTGGGAGTCGGAGAGGATGTAGGCGGACTCGTCGGCGTTGGTCTGCGGGTAGACCGTGGTGGTGGCGGCGCCGGCGCAGAGGATGCCGAGGTCGGCGAGGATCCACTCGACCCGGGTCGAGGAGGCCAGCGCGACCCGCTCCTCCGGCTGTACGCCCAGCTCGATCAGGCCGGCCGCGATGGCGTGGACCCGCTCGGCGGTGCCCGCCCAGGTGAGGGACTTCCAGTGGTCCGGGCCCTCGCCGGAGGCCGCCGGGACCGGGTAGCGGTAGGCCTCGGCGTCCGGTGTGGCCGCCACACGCTCCAGGAAGAGGGTCGCCACGCTCGGCGGACGGTTCTCGATCAGTGTCTGTGTGTCGCTCACGACATCCTCCGGGGCCCGCGACGGTGCGGCCGGCTCAGTTGCGGCTGGGGTTTCCTCGCGCCGTTGTTTAACTGGCGAGTAACTATCGAGCAGAGATCAGAGTAGAGGCCGACCGGCGATGGCGTAAGGGCCTGCGGCCTGTCACTTCGTACAGACGGCTACCCGGTGAACGCGCGGGGCCCGCCGCGCTTTCGCGCGACGGGCCCCCGTTCCGCCCGATTTGCAGAGTGACCCGCGGTAACCCCGGGGTGCTCCCCCGGTTACTTCTTGCCCTTGCCCGATCCCGCGCTGTCGTCGCTGGAGAGGACGGCGATGAAGGCCTCCTGCGGGACCTCCACGGAACCCACCATCTTCATCCGCTTCTTGCCCTCCTTCTGCTTCTCCAGCAGCTTCCGCTTGCGGGAGATGTCACCGCCGTAGCACTTGGCGAGGACGTCCTTGCGGATGGCGCGGATGGTCTCGCGGGCGATGACCCGGGAGCCGATGGCGGCCTGCACCGGCACCTCGAAGGCCTGCCGCGGGATGAGCTCCTTGAGCTTGGCGACGAGCCGTACGCCGTACGCGTACGCCTGGTCCTTGTGGGTGATCGCGGAGAACGCGTCGACCTTGTCGCCGTGCAGCAGGATGTCGACCTTCACCAGGCTGGAGGTCTGCTCGCCGGTGGGCTCGTAGTCGAGGGAGGCGTAGCCGCGGGTCTTGGACTTCAGCTGGTCGAAGAAGTCGAAGACGATCTCGGCGAGCGGGAGGGTGTAGCGGATCTCCACCCGGTCCTCGGAGAGGTAGTCCATGCCGAGCAGGACACCGCGCCGGGTCTGGCACAGCTCCATGATCGAGCCGATGAACTCGCTGGGCGCCAGGATGGTGGCGCGCACGACCGGCTCGTACACCTCGCCGATCTTCCCCTCGGGGAACTCGCTCGGGTTGGTGACGGTGTGCTCGCTGCCGTCCTCCATCACCACGCGGTAGACCACGTTCGGCGCGGTCGCGATCAGGTCGAGCCCGAACTCCCGCTCCAGCCGCTCGCGGATCACGTCGAGGTGCAGCAGGCCGAGGAAGCCGACGCGGAAGCCGAAGCCGAGGGCGGCGGAGGTCTCCGGCTCGTACACCAGGGCGGCGTCGTTGAGCTGGAGCTTGTCCAGGGCCTCGCGCAGCTCCGGGTAGTCGGAGCCGTCCAGGGGGTAGAGGCCCGAGAACACCATCGGCTTGGGGTCCTTGTAGCCGCCGAGCGCCTCCTCGGCGCCCTTGTGCTGGCTGGTGACGGTGTCACCGACCTTGGACTGGCGGACGTCCTTCACACCGGTGATCAGGTAGCCCACCTCGCCGACGCCGAGCCCGTCGGCGGGCAGCATCTCCGGCGAGTTGGTGCCGATCTCCAGCAGCTCGTGGGTGGCGCCGGTGGACATCATCCGGATCCGCTCGCGCTTGTTGAGCTGGCCGTCGATGACACGGACGTACGTCACGACACCGCGGTAGGAGTCGTAGACCGAGTCGAAGATCATCGCGCGGGCGGGGGCGTCCTTGACGCCGACCGGGGCCGGGATCTCGGCGACCACCTTGTCCAGCAGCGCCTCGACGCCCAGACCGGTCTTCGCGGACACCTTGAGCACGTCGTCGGGGTCGCAGCCGACCAGGTTCGCCAGTTCCTCGGCGAACTTCTCCGGCTGCGCGGCCGGCAGGTCGATCTTGTTGAGCACCGGGATGATCGTGAGGTCGTTCTCCATCGCCAGGTAGAGGTTGGCGAGGGTCTGGGCCTCGATGCCCTGGGCGGCGTCGACCAGCAGGATCGTGCCCTCGCAGGCGGCGAGCGAGCGGGAGACCTCGTACGTGAAGTCGACGTGCCCCGGCGTGTCGATCATGTTGAGGATGTGCGTGTTGCCCTGGTCGTGGGTGGGCGCCCACGGCAACCGCACCGCCTGGGACTTGATCGTGATGCCGCGCTCACGCTCGATGTCCATGCGGTCGAGGTACTGAGCGCGCATCTGCCGCTGCTCGACCACTCCGGTCAGCTGGAGCATCCGGTCGGCGAGCGTGGACTTGCCGTGGTCGATGTGCGCGATGATGCAGAAATTGCGGATCAGCGCGGGGTCGGTACGGCTCGGCTCGGGCACATGGCTGGGGATCGCGGGCACGCAGGGTCCTGATTCTTGAGGCGTCCGCATACGTGTGCTTGTGCGTCTGCGGTCTCGGGTCGGATCGATACGTAGCCTCCATGGTCCCACGGGCGGCGACCGGAGACGGGTTTGGGCCAGCGAATGGGCCGCTGGTAGTGTGGGGGGCTGTGTCTCATGCCCTCTCAGCGCGAGGCACACCCCAAGAAATCACCGGCACGGGACCCGAGCGGCCCGTGCCAGAACCTGTAGAGGCTCATTCGTGGCGAACATCAAGTCCCAGATCAAGCGGAACAAGACCAACGAGAAGGCCCGGCTGCGCAACAAGGCCGTCAAGTCCTCTCTGAAGACCGCGATCCGCAAGGCCCGTGAGGCCGCCGCCGCGGGTGACGTCGAGAAGGCCACCGAGTACCAGCGCGCCGCCGCGCGCCAGCTCGACAAGGCCGTCTCCAAGGGCGTCATCCACAAGAACCAGGCCGCCAACAAGAAGTCGGCGCTGGCTCAGAAGGTCGCGGCCGTCAAGGGCTGAACCACCCTTTGATCTGACCGTCGGCGGGACTCAGGGCGGGCCCTCTCTCATCCGCCCCCGGCCGGCACCCCGAGCCCGTACGCGGCCTGCGTTCGCCACGCGGGTACGGGCTCACACGCTTCAGCCGAAGGCCCCGCCCCCACCCTTCCCCGGGTGGGGCGGGGCCTTCCGGCTTTCCCGCTCCGCTACGCCCGTCCCCTCGACCGCGCCGCGCGGGCGATGGTGACGACCGCCTTCTCCAGGGCGTACTCCGGGTCGTCCCCGCCGCCCTTCACGCCCGCGTCCGCCTCGGCGACCGCACGCAGCGCGACGGCCACGCCGTCCGGGGTCCAGCCGCGCATCTGCTGCCGGACCCGGTCGATCTTCCAGGGCGGCATCCCCAGCTCGCGGGCGAGATCGGCGGGTCTGCCGCCGCGCGCCGACGACAGCTTGCCGATCGCCCGTACGCCCTGGGCCAGCGCGCTGGTGATCAGGACCGGGGCCACTCCGGTCGACAGCGACCAGCGCAGGGCCTCCAGGGCCTCCGCCGCCCGTCCCTCGACCGCGCGGTCGGCGACCGTGAAGCTCGACGCCTCGGCCCGCCCGGTGTAGTACCGGCCGACGACCGCCTCGTCGATCGTGCCCTCGACGTCCGCGACCAGCTGGGACACCGCCGAGGCCAGCTCCCGCAGATCGCTGCCGATGGCGTCGACCAGCGCCTGGCACGCCTCCGGCGTGGCCGACCGGCCGGTGGTCCGGAACTCGCCCCGCACGAAGGCCAGCCGGTCCGCCGGCTTCGTCATCTTCGGGCACGCCACCTCGCGCGCCCCCGCCTTGCGCGCCGCGTCGAGCAGCCCCTTGCCCTTGGCACCGCCCGCGTGCAGCAGGACCAGTGTGATCTCCTCGGCGGGCGCGCCGAGATACGCCTTCACGTCCTTGACGGTGTCGGCGGAGAGGTCCTGCGCGTCGCGCACGACGACGACCTTGCGCTCCGCGAAGAGCGACGGGCTGGTCAGCTCGGCGAGGGTGCCGGGCTGGAGCCGGTCCGGTGTCAGGTCGCGCACGTCCGTGTCGGCGTCGGCGGCCCTCGCGGCGGCCACCACCTCCCGCACGGCACGGTCGAGCAGCAGGTCCTCCTGGCCCACGGCGAGCGTCACCGGGGCGAGAGGGTCGTCGGATGCGGTCTTCCTGGCCATCGCGACAAGCATCCCACGCGCCACCGACAACGCCGCGCCGGCCGCGATCCCCCTACGGCTCCTCCCGCCAGCCGTCCCACCCGGCCACGAACTCGTTCAGCTCCGCGGGGTCCAGCCGGCCCGGTTCGTCCCGCAGCACGACGAGCCACTGCGCGTCCTCCGCGTCGTCCTCACCGGCGAGCGCGTCCCGCACCAGCCGGGGCTCCTCGTCCACGCCGAACCGCTCCCCGAGGGCCTCGGCCACCTCCTCCGCGGCATCACGGTCGGGCAGCACCAGCACATGTCGCACATCACTCACACGGGCCATTGTCCGGTACCGGGGTCAGCGGCTCTCCCGGTACCGGGGTCAGCGGCTCTCCCCGGTGCCGCGCACCGCCGGCACCGTGTCCAGCGCGATCCCGAACCGGTCCCGGTAGAGCGCGAGCACCTCCTCGTCCGTTCCCGCCTCGTGCTCCCGGCGCGTCCCGTCCGGCGCGGTGACCGTGAACCGCCGGCCGCTCAGCGTGATCCTGCCCCCGTCCCCGGTGACCCGCGAGCACACCGGCGACCGCGTGAAGTGGGAGGCCGGCGAGGTGCTGTGCCACCACGCCCCGGCCGTGAAGTCGCCGAGCACCCTCGGCCGGACCTCCAGCCGGTACACCGGCCGCCCGTTCCGGCTCACGTCCAGGTCCGCCGCCTCCACCCGGTCGTGCCCGCCGCGCACCCCGGCCGCGTCGGCGCCCGCCTCGGTGATCCGGAACGTGCCCCCGGGGTCCTCCTGCTCCCCGCGCTCCCCGAAGGCGAGCGGCAGGTGGCAGTGCGCGCCGAAGCCGACGTCGGCCAGCCAGTCGCCGCCGTCCACCGTCCGTACCCGCAGCGCCAGATGGTCGTACGGGATGCCGAGCCGGCCGCCGTCGCC
The DNA here is from genome assembly GCF_042898795.1 of Streptomyces sp. NPDC000348. Taxonomy (NCBI): domain Bacteria; kingdom Bacillati; phylum Actinomycetota; class Actinomycetes; order Kitasatosporales; family Streptomycetaceae; genus Streptomyces; species Streptomyces sp. NPDC000348. The sequence continues at coordinate 482,417 of NZ_JBIAZD010000002.1, read as the reverse complement.
GTACACCCGCGCCGCGAGCAGCTGGACGTCGTAGCCGAGGGCGGCGAGCAACGCCCCGAAGAGGCCGTTGAGTTCGTAGCAGAACCCGCCCCGCCGCGCCTCCACCACCTTGTCCAGCAGCCGCTTCTCGTCCAGCACGATCTCCTCGCCGAGGTGGACGGAGAGGTTCTCGAACGGCACGGCCCGCAGGTGCCGCAGGTGCAGCTCGCGCAGCGCGTCCACGGTGGGCCAGGCGGGCTGTTCGACGCCCAGGCGGCGCAGGTAGGCGTCGATCGCCGCGGGGTTCATGCGGTCAGTCATGTCCCCCAGTGTGGCGCCGCCCCGGGCTCGTTGCCCTCCGTTCCACCACCTCTCAGTGTCGCGACACCCGCAGTTCCCCGCCCCCGTCCTCCCCTCCGGTCACCGCCAGCGCCCCGTCCCGGTCCGTGCGCAGTACCGTCGCTCCCCCGGCGCGCAGGGCGGCGACCGTGCCCGGTGCCGGGTGCCCGTAGGTGTTGTCCTCCCCCGTGCTGATCAGCGCCAGCCGCGGGGCCGCGCGGCGTACGAGGTCCGGGTCCTGGTACGCGGAGCCGTGGTGGGCGACCTTGAGGACGTCCACGCCGGCCAGCCGCCGGGCGGCGGGGGATCGCGCCAGGGCCCGCTGGGCCGGGGGTTCCAGGTCGCCCAGGAGCAGCAGGCGCAGGCCGCCCGTGCGGACCAGCATGGCCACGCTGGCGTCGTTCGGGCCCTCCGGCACCGGGCCCGAGGACGGGGAGCCCGCGGCCGGCGGGGTGCTCGGGGGCGGCCAGACCACCTCCCAGGACAGCTGCCCCGTGCGCCGCGCCTCACCGGCTGCGGCGTGCGTCACCGGGATGTGCCGGGCGGCGGCGAGTCTCCGGACGAACGCGGCCTGGTCGGCGGGTTCCTCGAAGGACGTCGTCTCGACGGCGCCCACCGCGCGTCCGCGCAGTACGCCGGGCAGGCCCGCCACGTGGTCGGCGTGGAAGTGGGTCAGGACGACGAGCGGGACCCTGCTGATGCCGAGGGAGCGCAGGCAGTGGTCGACGAGGGCCGGGTCGGGGCCGGCGTCCACGACCACGCCGGCGCCCTCGCCCGCCGCCAGCACCAGCGCGTCGCCCTGGCCCACGTCGCACATCACCATGCGCCAGCCCGGCGGCGGCCAGCCCGTGACCACCCGGGTCAGCGGCGCCGGCTGCACCACCAGGAGCACCAGCAGCAGCGCGCAGGCGGCGCACCACCAGGGGTGTCCCAGCAGCCGCCGCCCCACGAACAGGACGGTGAGGGTGACGGCGCCCAGTGCCGCCGCGCCGGCCCAGCCGCCGGGCCAGTCCACTCCCGCGCCGGGCAGCGCCGCCCCGGTCCTGGCGACCCCCGCGAGCCACCGGGCCGGCCAGCTCGCGCACCAGGCCAGTGCCTCCGCCGCCGGCATCGCCACCGGCGCCGTCGCCAGGGCCAGGAAGCCCAGCACCGTGGCCGGCGCGAGTGCGAACTCCGCGAGCAGGTTGCACGGGATCGCCACCAGGCTCACCCGCGCCGCCAGCACGGCGACCACCGGCGCGCACACCGCCTGCGCGGCGCCCGCGGCGGCCAGCGCCTCCGCGAGCCGGGGCGGCACCCCGCGCCGCCGCAGTCCCGCGCTCCAGCGCGGCGCGAGCGTGAGCAGCGCGCCGGTGGCCAGCACGGAGAGCAGGAAGCCGTAACTGCGGGCCAGCCACGGGTCGTAGAGCACCAGGAGCAGGACGGCCGTCGCCAGCGCCGGGACCAGTGATCTGCGGCGGCCGGTGGCGAGCGCGAGCAGGGCGACGGATCCGCAGGCGGCGGCCCGCAGCACGCTGGGATCGGGCCGGCACACGACGACGAACCCGAGGGAGAGCGCCGCGCCGAGGAGTGCGGTGGCCCGCAGGGGGATGCCGAGGCGGGGCGCGAGTCCGCGTCGCTCGGCCTGCTGCGCCAGGCCGGGCGGGCCGAGGAGCAGGGCGAGGAGGATGGTGAAGTTGGCGCCGGAGACGGCGAGCGTGTGGGTGAGGTCGGTCTCCCTGAACGCCTCGTCCAGTTCGGGGGTGATCCTGGCGGTGTCGCCCACGACCAGGCCGGGCAGCAGCGCCCGCGCGTCCGCCGGCAGTCCGTCGGTCGCCTCCCGCAGTCCGGCCCGCAGCCGTCCCGCCAGCCGCTGGGGACCCGACGGCCGGCCGACGGTCTCCGGGCCGCCTCGGCCCTTCACCCGCAGCACGGCGGCGAACCGGTCGCCGCCCGCGGACGCCGGGGCGAGCCGGGCCTCGACGCGGATGCGGGTGGAGGGCAGGAGGGCGAGCCAGGGGGAGTCCCCGGGGCGGCCGGGCGCGGTTCGGCCGCCCCGGCGCGGGTCGACGATCAGCAGTACGGGCGCGCGGGTCGTCTCCGCCGCGCCGCCGGCCCGCTCCACCCGCCGCACGTCCGCCTCGATCAGTACGGACGTCGGGGCCATGTGGTTGCCGCTGACCCTGGGCCGGGTGAGCCGGGGGTCGGAGGTGGTCTCGACCTCGGCGGTCACCGGGGCGTACTCCCGCGCCAGTGCGGGCACGGGGCCCCGTCGCAGGTCCGCGCCGTGCAGTCCCGCCGATCCGGCGGCCGCGGCGACGCAGAGCAGCGCGGCGGCGCCGGCGTGGGCGGTGGCCCGTCCCCGGCCGGTCGGGCTGCTGCGCGCCGCGAGGAGGGCGCCGGCTGTCAGCAGGGCGACGATCACCGTGCCCGCCGCCCGGCCGGGCGGGGCGTGCAGCAGCAGGGCGGCGGTGGCCCAGGCGGCCAGGGCGGGCGGGACCAGGCGCAGGTCCGCCGGTCCCTCCTGTCTCGGGTGCGCGGCGCCGAGCCGCTTCCCGGAGGCGGCGTGGACGTGCCGCCGGGCGGTGGGCTCCGCGGGCGGTGGTGCCGCCGTGTCCGTCGCCTCCGTCCTCATGGCCGTACGAGGTTCCGCAGCTCCGCGAAACGGCGGTCGCCGATGCCGTTCACCTCGCGGAGTTCGTCCACCGAGCGGAAACCGCCGTGCCGGGTGCGGTGGTCGACGATGTGCTGGGCGAGCACGGGGCCGACTCCGGGCAGGGTGTCGAGCTGGTCCGGGGTGGCGGTGTTGAGGGAGACCGGTGCGGTGGGGCCGGCCCCCGCCGTACCGGGAGCGCCGCCGGGGGCTGTTCCGGCCGGTGCCGGGCCGCCTACGACCACCTGTTCGCCGTCGACGAGGAACCGGGCGCGGTTCAGGGTGTCGGTCCGGGTGCCGGGCCGTACTCCGCCGGCTGCCCGCAGCGCGTCCTCGACGCGTGAACCGGCGGGCAGGTGGTGGATTCCCGGGTCGCGCACCTTGCCGCTGACGTCGACCACGATCACGGGCCCCGCCGAGCCGCCGGGCTTCACCGCACCGCCCGGCGCGGCCTCCCCCTTCGCCGCGTCCCTGACGTGCTCCCCGTGCGGAACGGCCGCCGCCCGCACCACCTCCGGCGCCCGCACCGGCTGGGTCCGCCCGGCCCAGAAGTGCTGGACGGCGAATCCCACGGCGACCACGAGCAGCACCGACAGCGCGGCCACGCTCCGCCGCTCCATCCCGCACCGCGCCCGCACCCACAACGGCAGGCGCTCCCGCAGCGCGAGCCCGGCCCTCTCCCGCCGCCATCCCCGTACGGACCCGTCGCCGGCTTCCTGCGGGCCCGCGGCACAGCCCTCGTCGTCCACCGCGCCCGCACCACCACCGGGCCCCGCCGTGGGAGGGCCCGCGGCCGCTTCCCGCCCCCGCGCGGCCTGCCGGTCCACGGCCGTCGGCCCGTCCACGGTCGCCGGGGGGCCGGCCCGCCTGATGCGGCGGGTGCCGGTCATGGCCCAGGCCGGTGGTCGCCTGCTGTGCGCGAAGTGGTCGTCGTCGAACAGGGACTCCGCCCGGCGGCGGAGCTCCTCCGCCGCCGCCCGGCGGTGCCGGTGCGGGGTCCGGCCGCGGGGCCCGGCCGGCCGGCGGTGGCGGGCGCGGCCGTCGGAGGCGGGTGGGCGGCCCGGGCCGCTGGTCGCCGTCGCTGTGCGTGAACGTGATCGAAGTGCCATGCGAGGAGGATCCGGCACATCACCACATCCGCGATGATCTTGCTCGATTTCCGTGGATCACCGCTCGATTGTGGACAACTCCGTCACCCGTAGGGCGCACCGGCCTCACCGGGCCGAGACCACGACCCCCAGCAGTCCGGGCCCCGTGTGCGCCCCGATCACCGCGCCCACCTCGCTGACGTGCAGGTCGGCCAGTCCCGGCAGCCGGTTCCGCAGCCGGTCCGCGAGGGCCGACGCGCGCTCCTGCGCGGCGAGGTGGTGGACGGCGACGTCGACCTCCGCCCCGCCCGCCCGCTCGGCCGCGATCTCCTCCAGGCGGGCGATCGCCTTCGACGCCGTGCGCACCTTCTCCAGCGGTTCGATGCGGCCGCCCGCCAGCTGCAGCAGTGGCTTGACCGCGAGGGCCGAGCCCAGCAGGGCCTGCGCGGCGCCGATCCGGCCGCCCCGGCGCAGATAGTCGAGCGTGTCGACGTAGAAGTAGGCGGACGTGTCCGCCGCGCGCTTCTCCGCGGCCGTGACCGCCTCGTCCACCGTGCCGCCCGCCTCCGCGGTCCTGGCCGCCGTCAGCGCGCAGAACCCGAGCGCCATCGCGATCATGCCGGTGTCCACCACCCGTACCGGCACGGGCGCCTCGCGGGCGGCGACGACCGCCGCGTCGTAGGTGCCGGAGAGCTCGGCGGAGAGGTGGAGGGAGACGATGCCGGTCGCACCGGCCCCGGCGGCCCTGCGGTAGGTCTCGGCGAACACCTCGGGGCCGGGCCGCGAGGTCGTGACCGGGCGCCGCTTCTGCAGGGCCTGCGCGAGGGAGCGGGTGGAGATCTCGGTGCCCTCTTCGAGCGCGCGGTCGCCGAGGACCACGGTCAGGGGGACCGCCGTGATGCGGTGCCGCTCCATCGTCCGGGCCGGCAGGTAGGCCGTTGAATCGGTGACGATCGCGACATGGCGGGACATGAGCTGGAGGTTACCTGCCGTAGTGCCCGTGCGGCAGCCCGGCCTCGCGGGGCGGGTTCGACGGTGGCCGGATCAGGGGGTGCTCACGTGGTGCTCTCGGGGCGGGCCTTCTTCTGCCAGGGGTAGGCGGGACGCGGCGACGGCGGGGTGATGGCGGGGCGGTCGGACCGCTGTTCCGATTCCTTCGCCGGGGCGGGACCGGGGGTGCCCGGCCGGGTCCGCCCGGCGGCCGGGGCGTCGGCGGCGGGGGCCTCGGGCCAGGGCGGGGGTGCCGGGTGCTGCTCCGTGGTGGTCCAGTGGCGCAGGGCCCCGGCCTCCATGTCGATCTGCTCGCTCAGCGAGTCCAGGTCGTCGGAGGCGAAACGGCGGGCGCGGTCGCGGGCCGCCCAGCGCAGGGAGTCCGCGGCGCTCGTGATGCGCTCGGTGCGCTCGCGCAGCTCGGGCAGCCGGGCGGCGAGGGTGGTGCGGTCCGGTTCGGACTCCAGGCGCCTGAGTTCGCCGTCCAGTTCGTGGCCGTGCGCGCTGAGCCGCTGGAAGAGGCCGAGGGACTCCTTGAGGGACTCGTCCTCGGCGACGGCGGCCTCCAGGGCGTCCTGGGTGGCCCGCACGGAGGTGCGCAGCCCCAGCCGGAGCTGGGCGATCTCGCCGGCCGGACCGGGCTGTGCGAAGGCCTTGGCCCTCAGAGTGTGGTCCTCGACCGTGCGGCGGGCCTGGGTGATGTGGCGGTCCGCGCTGCGCTTGGCGGCGCCGACGACCTTCACCGTGGCGTAGGCGCCGAGCACGACGAAGAGCACGAAGAGCAGGGCGACCACTGCGAACACCGTCTCCACGAAGCTCCTCCTCCGGGCCCTTCCGGCCTGTCCCGGCGCACTTCGCGCCGCTCTTCAACGGTAAACGCAGCGGGCAGGTCCGGAGTTCCTGGAAAACCCCGAACCTGCCCTTAGGGGACCACCCGGACCACCGGGCGTCCTGAAGCCCGAAGCCCGTCCGGCGGATCACACCGGCCGGACCCCGGAACGCTCACCTCACGCCGGGACGATGTTCACCAGCTTCGGCGCCCGGACGATCACCTTGCGGATCCCGGCGCCGTCCAGCGCCGCGACGACCCGTTCGTCGGCCAGCGCGGCCTTCTCCAGCTCGTCCTCGGCGATGCCCGGGGACACCTCCAGCCGCGCCTTGACCTTGCCCTTGATCTGCACGACGCAGGTGACGGTCTCGTCCACCACGTACGCCGGGTCGGCCACCGGGAAGTCCTGGTGCACCACCGAGTCCGTGTGCCCCAGCCTGCGCCACAGCTCCTCGGCGATGTGCGGGGCCAGCGGAGCGACCAGCAGCACCAGGGACTCCGCGACGGGGCGCGGCAGCGCACCCCCCCGCTTGGTCAGGTGGTTGTTCAGCTCGGTGACCTTGGCGATGGCGGTGTTGAAGCGCATGCCCTCCAGGTCGCCGCGCACGCCGTCGATCGCCTTGTGCAGGGCGCGCAGGGTCTCCTCGTCGATGTCGGCGGTGGTGGTGTCGACGACGGTGACGTCACCGCTCGCCTCGTCGACGATGTTGCGCCACAGCCGCTGCAGCAGCCGGAACTGACCGACCACCGCACGGGTGTCCCACGGCCGGGACACGTCCAGCGGACCCATGGCCATCTCGTACAGGCGCAGCGTGTCGGCCCCGTACTCGGCGCAGATCTCGTCCGGGGTGACCGCGTTCTTCAGGGACTTGCCCATCTTGCCCAGCAGCCGGGAGACCTTCTCGCCCCGGTACCAGTAGCCGCCGTCGCGCTCCTCCACCTCGGCGGCCGGCACGGCGATGCCCCGGCTGTCACGGTAGACGTAGGCCTGGATCATGCCCTGGTTGAACAGCTTGTGGAACGGCTCCGCCGAGGACACGTGCCCCAGGTCGTACAGCACCTTGGACCAGAAGCGCGCGTACAGCAGGTGCAGCACGGCGTGCTCGGCGCCGCCGACGTACAGGTCGACGCCGCCGTGCGGCATGCCCTCGCGCGGGCCCATCCAGTACCGCTCGATCGCCGGGTCGACCAGCTTCTCGTCGTTGTGCGGGTCCAGGTAGCGCAGCTCGTACCAGCAGGAACCCGCCCAGTTGGGCATGGTGTTGGTCTCGCGGCGGTACTTCTTCGGCCCGTCGCCCAGGTCCAGGGTGACGTTGACCCAGTCCTCGTTGCGGGACAGCGGCGTCTCGGGCTGGGTGTCGGCGTCGTCCGGGTCGAAGGTGCGGGGGCTGTAGTCCTCGACCTCGGGCAGTTCCAGCGGCAGCATCGACTCGGGCAGGGCGTGGGCGACGCCGTCCTCGTCGTAGACGATCGGGAAGGGCTCGCCCCAGTAGCGCTGACGGCTGAACAGCCAGTCGCGCAGGCGGAAGTTGACGGTGCCCTCGCCGTGGCCCGTGCGCTCCAGCCACTCGATGATGCGCGTCTTGGCCTCGGCGACGCCCAGGCCGTCCAGGGAGACCTCGTCGTTCGAGGAGGCGATGATCCTCGCGTCGTACGAGGCGAAGGCGTTCTCCCAGGTGCCGGTGTCGGTGCCGCGGCCGTCGGTCGGCTCGACGATGCAGCGGATCGGCAGCTCGAAGGCGCGCGCGAACTCGAAGTCGCGCTGGTCGCCCGCCGGGACGGCCATGATCGCGCCGGTGCCGTAGCCCATCAGGACGTAGTCGGCGATGAAGACGGGGACCCGCTCGCCGTTGACCGGGTTGGTGGCGTACGCGCCGATGAAGACGCCGGTCTTGTCCTTGGCCTCGGCCTGCCGCTCCACGTCGGACTTGGCGGCGGCCTGCGCGCGGTAGGCGGCGACGGCCTCCGCGGGCGTGGCGTGCCCGCCGGTCCACACCCCGTGGGTGCCCTCGGGCCACTCCCGCGGCGTGAACTTCTCGACCAGCGGGTGCTCGGGCGCCAGCACCATGTAGGTCGCGCCGAACAGGGTGTCGGGGCGGGTGGTGAAGACGGTGATGTTCTCGCCGTCGATCGGGAAGTGGACGCGGGCGCCCTCGGAGCGGCCGATCCAGTTGCGCTGCTGCAGCTTGATGGCCTCGGGCCAGTCCAGCGCGTCCAGGTCGTCGAGCAGACGGTCGGCATAAGCCGTGATGCGCATGTTCCACTGGCGCAGCTTGGCCTTGAAGACGGGGAAGTTGCCGCGCTCGGAGCGGCCCTCGGCGGTGACCTCCTCGTTGGCCAGCACGGTGCCCAGGCCGGGGCACCAGTTGACCGGCGCGTCGGAGGCGTAGGCCAGACGGTGCTCGCCCAGGACGTCGGCGCGCTCGGCCTCGGTCAGCTCGGCCCAGGAACGGCCTCCGGGCAGCGCGCGCTCACCGGACTCGAACCGCTCGACCAGCTCGGAGATCGGGCGGGCCCGCCTGGCCTCGTCGTCGTACCAGGAGTTGAAGATTTGCAGGAAGATCCACTGGGTCCACTTGTAGTAGTCCGGGTCGATCGTGGCGAACGAGCGGCGCTTGTCGTGGCCCAGGCCCAGCCGGCGCAGCTGGGACTTCATGTTCTCCATGTTGGCCTCGGTGGACACGCGCGGGTGCGTGCCGGTCTGCACCGCGTACTGCTCTGCGGGCAGGCCGAAGGCGTCGAAGCCCAGGGTGTGCAGGACGTTGTGCCCGGTCATGCGCTGGAAGCGGGCGAAGACGTCGGTGGCGATGTAGCCCAGCGGGTGTCCCACGTGGAGTCCCGCACCGGAGGGGTACGGGAACATGTCCATGATGAACTTCTTGGGCCTGGCGACCGTCTCCGGATCACCCGACAGGTCGCCTCCCCCACTCCCGGCTTCGCTCGAGCGGGGGGACCCCCATGGGTTCGGGGCGGCGTAGGTGCCGTCGGCGTCCCAGAAGTCCTGCCAGCGTGCCTCGATCTCGGCCGCCAGGGCGGCCGTGTAGCGGTGCGGCGCGGCCTCCGCGGCTGCGGGGTTCGTCTCGCTCATGGTCCTCAATGCTCCATCGATCGTCTCTGCCTGCTGCTGCGGCTTCCTGGAAATGAAAAATCCCCTCGCACAGGAGGGGACGCCGCGCCGATTCCGACCTGCCGGTCACCGGTGGTCGGGACTGATCAGCGCGGCTCGCTAAGCAGAAGGCGTACGGCACGCATGGCGCCAGGGTACCGCAGCCGCCGATCCGGCCGCGACGCGCTTCCCCGGCACACTGACCCAAGGCCAAAGGTTACTTCGCGTAACGACCGCTAAGGGGGCATCACACCGGTCTCGTCGCCCTTTGGTAACAGCGCAATAACTCAAACCTCGTACTCATCGGTATGACGAGCCCTAGAGTTCGGCAGCGGGACCGCTTTACCGAACCTTCGGAGTTGCCCCATGAACCCTCGCCCAGACAGCAGCCCACCCCCCGCCCGGGGCCGGTCGGCTGCGGCTCCGCCGTGCCCGCTGCGCGCCGTGACGCCGGGAGGCAGGTCGTGAGGCCGGACGACAGCACGGCGGACGACTGGCTCGTCGAGTTCCTCAGCTTCGGTGCGGGTGTCCTGTCCCTGGTCTGTCTGAGCTGCTCGGTGATCTGGGGACTCGTCGCCCAGGACCGCATCCTGCTCGGCCCCCGCCAGCGGATCCTGGCGCAGGCGGTGCACCGGACGACCGCGGTCGCCTCGGTCGCCTTCCTGCTGGTGCACATCGTCGTCAAGCTGCTGCAGGAGCACACCACGTGGATCGCCGCGGTGATCCCCTTCGGGCTGCTCCTCACCGACGACGAGGCCGTCACCGGCAGGTCCTTCCTCATCGGGCTCGGCACCCTCGCCGGCCTGCTGATGTCCTTCGTGGGCGTCACCGGTGTGCTGCGCAACCGCTTCGCCTCCCCGGCGCCGGTCGCGGCCCGCTGGCGGGCGATGCACATGCTGGCCTATCCGGCCTGGTGCGCCGCGCTGGTGCACGGCCTCTACGCGGGTCGGGCGGCGAAGCCGGTCTTCCTGGTCCTCTACGGGCTGTCGGTGGTCGGCGTCACGGCGGCCCTCGCCGTGCGCGCCTCCCCGCCCCGCGTGAAGCGCAGGATCGCCGACCGGATCACCGCGCTGCTCGGCACCGCCGACCAGCAGCGGGGCCGCGGGGAGCAGCTGAAGGAGAGCAGGTCCCGGGCGGCCGGGTCCCCCCTGCCGGGATACGGCGGCGGGCGCGGCTCCGCGCGGGGCGAGCGCCCGCGCGGGGACGCCGAGTGGCGGGGCGAGCGCCCGCGGGGCGAGCGCCCGCGCGGCGAACGCCCGCTGTACGAGACCGCCGAACGCGCCCCCGCCCCGGAACCGGCGAACGGCTTCGCGGCCGCCTACCGCGCGGTGTCGACGCCCGGCCGCCCGCCCGCCGGGCAGACGCCCCTCACCGACGCGACCGCCCGCATGGAACTGCCGCCGGACATGCGGCCCACGGAGGCCGTCCCGCGCGTGGACGGCTCCTCCGGCACCTCGGGCAGCTGGCCGATCCCGTCCCCACCGCCGGTCGGCGAGGCCCCGCCGTCGGCGTACGACCCGCTCAACGACACCGGATACACCATCCCGGCCTATGACAATTCGGCCGGCTCCGGGTTCGGTTCACGTGATGTGTACGACACCGGTGAGACGAACGGCCTCCACGCCACGTACAACCCGGGTGACACGTACAACAGCGGTCCCGCCAATGAACCACTCCCCGGTGCGTCGCCCCCGTCGTCCCACGACTTCGGCGCACCGGGTTCGGGCGAACCTTGGAACGCGCCTTCCGGAGGCTTTAAGTGAACGAGGCCCTGCCCGACGTACCCGAAGTCCGCGTGGTCGGGCTTCCCCAGCTCACGTCGGGCTTCGACCTTGTCGACCGGCTCGATCTGCCCATGCACCTCAAGGTGCACGGGCCGCTCGAACCCCTGGGCGGTGAGCAGCTCGCGCAGCTCGCCGAACGCATCAACCTCAGGGGCCGAGGCGGCGCGGGGTTCCCCTTCCACAAGAAGCTGCGCTCGGTCGCCGAATCGGCGATCAAGCGCGGCGTGCGGCCGGTCGTCGTCGTCAACGGCAGCGAGGACGAGCCGGCCTGCCGCAAGGACACGGTACTGATCAACCGTGCCCCGCACCTCATCCTGGACGGCGCGCTGCTGTGCGCCGAGGCCATGGGCGCCCGCACGCTCGTGGTGGGGGTCACCCGGGAGTCCACCCAGCGCTCCATGGAGGCCGCGCTCGCCGAACGCGGCCTGAACAACGGACGCCGCTCCGCGCTGCGCGCCCGCGTGCAGCGCAACCCGGTCCGCATGGTCACCGGCGCGGCGGCCTCCCTGATCCGCTCCATCGACGGCGGCCCGGCCGTCCCGCCGGGCCGCAAGGTCAGCGCCTCCAGGAGCGGTGTCGGCGGCGCGCCCACGCTGCTGTCCAACGCCGAGACCTTCGCCCAGCTCGCCATCGCCGCCCGCATCGGCCCGGAGCGCTACGGCAACACCGGCCTGTACGACGAGCCGGGCACCGTGATGCTCACGGTGTCCGGCGCGGTGGCCCGCCCCATGGTGATCGAGGTCCCGACGGGCGTGCCACTGCGCTACGTCCTGCAGCTCGCCGGCGCGCCGCCGGTGCCGCAGGGGGTACTGACGGGCGGCTACCACGGCAAGTGGATCGACGCGGCGACCGTCAACGAGGCGATCGTCTCCCGCAACTCCCTGGACGCGGTGGGCGGTTCGCTGGGCGCGGGGGCGATCCTGCCGATCAGTCAGGACACCTGCCCGCTGGGTGAGTCGCTGCGGGTGGCGCAGTGGCTGGCCGAGGAGAGCGCGGGCCAGTGCGGCCCCTGCTACCTGGGGCTGCCGGCCGCGGCGCGCGGGCTCGAGGACATCCTCCAGGGCGGCGGTCCCGCCGCCCTGGAGGCGGTCAAGCAGGTCGCCAAGAACGTGAAGCGGCGCGGCGCGTGTTCGCACCCGGACGGCTCCGCGATGTTCCTGGAGTCGACCGTCAAGGCGTTCACCGACGACCTCGCCGCGCACGTCCTCGGCAACGGCTGCGGACGGCCGGTGGCGGGCGTCCTGCCGCTCTTCGAGGGGGGCAGGGCCCCCACGGGCATCCCGGGCGGCGGCGGGGAGGAGAACGGGCCCAGCCGCCAGAAGATCTACGTCGACTGGACGCTGTGCCGGGGCCACGGCCTGTGCGCGGACATCCTCCCGGAGGTCTTCCAGCTCGGCGCGGACGGCTTCCCGACGGTGGCTCAGGCCCAGGTGCCGCGTTTCGCGGAGGCGAAGGCGCTGCGGGCGGTGCGCCGCTGCCCGGCCCTGGCCCTGCGCATCGAGGACGAGGCGCCCCAGGCCAAGGCGCCGTCCCGCAATCTGCCGGTGCTCTCCCCAGGGCGCGGCCGGCGCGCCCTGGGCCGCTGACACGGGTCCGCCCCCGCGACCGGCGGGGGCGGACCCCACCGGACACCGGCGGACCCCACCGGACACGACCGAGCGAGGCCGGACACAACCAGCGAGGGCGGACCATCCGTTCGGATGATCCGCCCTCTACTTCTGTGGAGCTAAGGAGAATTGAACTCCTGACCTCCTGCATGCCATGCAGGCGCTCTACCAACTGAGCTATAGCCCCTTGCTTTGTCCGCCCGGTTTCCCCGGCGGCGACGCCAACTTTACACGGTCCACCCGGGCCAACACCAAATCGGTTTCGCTTCGCCCGTCCGTGTCCCGAATTGCCCCCGCCGGGGGCTACGCGGTCACGAACGAGTAGAAGCGCTTGAGCGTGCAGTGCTCCTCCAGCAGCCGGCCGTAGATCGGCTCCCCCTCGAGTTCGCGGTACGTCTCGATGGGGTCGCCTTTTATGATCAGCGCCCGCGCGCATTCCTCGCACCAGTACTGGTAGTCGGGATTGAGCGGTTCCATGTCCCGGACGATCGGCGTCCCGCTGCCGCACCAGTCGCACTTCCGCCTGTGTGCACCCATCGCTCAGCTCCGGCTGTGGCCGCAGGCCGTGCACGCGGAGGAGGTCCCGCCGTCGTCGCCGAGCATCCGGGCGACGTGCGCGGAGCCGCGGGAAGGGCGGCCGAGGCGGGTCGAGGTCCGTCGCGTCGACACCGCTCCGAGGAGGTGGTCGACCTCCTCGAGGATGCTCGCAGGCATCACAACTCCCTCCCGTCGGGCCACGCCCCCTTCCGGCCGTTTGATTCTGCCACGGCCGGGCCGACACGGTCAGCGACGCCGTGGTACCGGTCGGGACACGGCTCGACGCCTCGCAGAGCTATACGCGTGCCAGGACCGCGCCGCTCACCGGCGGACAACGAAAGATCCCGCCTCCCCTGAGGGAGGCGGGATCTTCGTCATGTGGAGCTAAGGAGAATTGAACTCCTGACCTCCTGCATGCCATGCAGGCGCTCTACCAACTGAGCTATAGCCCCTGGTTGCCACACGAGGTGACCTCCTGGTGTTCCGTCCCGCTCGGCGGGGCGAACAAGAAGAACTTTAGCCTGCGACCTGCCGGAAAGTGAAATCCGGGTCCCGGGACGTCCCGGGGCCGGATCGGAGCGCTCTCAGTCGTCGTCGCCGAGCACCGGTTCCGGCAGGGTGCCGGCGTTGTGCTCAAGCAGCCGCCAGCCCCGGACGCCCTCGCCGAGGACGGACCAGCAGCAGTTGGTGAGACCGCCCAGGCTCTCCCAGTTGTGCGGGTCGAGTCCGAGCAGCCGGCCGATGGTGGTGCGGATGGTGCCGCCGTGGCTGACCACGACGAGCGTGCCGTCCTCCGGGAGCTTCTCGACGTGCCGCAGCACCACGGGGGCGGCGCGGTCGGCGACCTCGGTCTCCAGTTCGCCACCGCCCCGGCGGACCGGCTCGCCGCGCTTCCACGCGGTGTACTCGTCGCCGTACCTGGCGATGATCTCGTCGTGCGTCAGGCCCTGCCAGACGCCCGCGTAGGTCTCCCGCAGGGCCTCGTCGAGGGTGACGTCCAGGCCGGTGAGCGCGGCGAGCTCGGCGGCGGTGGCCGCGGCCCGCCTCAGGTCGGAGGCGACGATCGCGTCGGGCTTCAGCCCCGCGAGGAGACGGGCGGACCGGCGGGCCTGGGCGACGCCGGTCTCGGTGAGGTCCACGTCCGTGGAGCCCTGGAAGCGGCGCTCCACGTTCCAGGACGTCTGGCCGTGCCGCCACAGGATGACGCGGCGGCCCCGGCGCGCGGGCCCGCTCACCTCACCGGTGGCGCTCACCGCCAGTCACCGCCCGGCTCCGCCGCCTCCTCGGTCTCCTGCAGCTTGGCGTGCTCGGCGGCCTTGCCGCGGGTGGCCTTGGCGTCCTCGGGCAGTTCCAGCTCGGGGCAGTCCTTCCACAGCCGCTCCAGAGCGTAGAAGACGCGCTCCTCGCTGTGCTGGACGTGGACGACGATGTCGACGTAGTCGAGCAGCACCCAGCGGGCCTCGCGGTCGCCCTCGCGGCGGACCGGCTTGGCGCCGAGCTCCTTGCTGAGCCGCTCCTCGATCTCGTCGACGATCGATTTGACCTGACGGTCGTTGGGCGCGGAGGCCAGCAGGAAGGCGTCGGTGATGGACAGCACGTCACTGACGTCGTAGGCGACGATGTCGTGCGCGAGCTTGTCGGCGGCCGCCTGGGCGGCGGCGGTGACGAGCTCGAGGGAACGGTCGGTTGCGGTCACTGCGAGGCTTTCGGTCGGTGGGCACTTGCCCTCAAGGGTCTCACGGACCGCCGGGCGCACCCCACGTGATGACCGGGGGTGCGCCCGGAACGCGCTACGAGCCGGGTTCGTAGTCCTGGCCGAGGACGACCGAGACCCGGGCGTTCGCGGAGACCTCGCCCTTGGTGACGGAGCCGGCGGGCAGCCCCAGGGTCTTGGCGACCTCGGTGGCGTTCTCCTTGTCGGCGGCGTCCGCGTAGACGACCTTCGAGGCCGCCTCCGTGGCGGCGGCGGTGCCGGCCTCCCGGAAGGTGAAGCCGCCGTTGAGGAGGACCACCCGGGCCTTCTCGGTGCGGTCCGCCACCCCGGTGGCGTTGCGCACGGAGACGCTGACGGCGGCGTCCGGGTCGGGGCTCTTGGCGGTGCCGCCGAGGACGTCCTTGACCACGCTGTCGCTCGCCTCCGCGGTGAGCGTGCCGTCGTCCTGCACGGGCAGCAGCGCGCTCTTGTGGTCGCCGCCCTTGGCACGGTCGGAGAGCCGGGCGAGGAAGGAGCCGAGGTCCTTGTCGGTGAGCGGCGGCTCGATGATCTGCCCGAGGGTCTGGACGGTGGTCGTGGCGGCGTCCGGGTCGGAGGTCATCTTGCGCAGGACGCCGTGCAGGACCTGCCCGAACCGCTCCAGCTGGGCGTTCTGGGACTCGCCGGAACCGCGGTGGGTGGCGTAGGCGACGGCCATCCTGCCGCTGAGGGTCTGGCCCTTGCCCTTCTTGACCAGGGGCGCCTGGCCCTTCTTCTCGGCGTCCGGGTCGGGCACGTCGGTGTCGGTGTCGACCTCGATGTTGCCGACGAGGTCGACGAGGGTCAGCAGGAACGGGGTGTCCAGCCGCCAGGTGCCCTCGATGTCGGTGCCGAGGACGGTGTCGAGGGCGGTCCTGGTGCCCTCGGAACCGTCGTCCTCGACCGACTTGGCGAGCGTGGTGGTGGCGCCGTCGTCGGCGGTGAGGGTGAGCGAGTTGGGCAGCAGGACGGTGGTGCCCTGCTCGGTGGTGGTGTTGTCGACGAGCAGGGCGGTGGCGGTGCCGCCGTTGGCGGTGTCGTGCAGGTGGACGACGATCACGTCCCGCTTCTGGGCGCCCGCGGCCGTCGTGGTGCCCGTGCCGGAACCGGAGTCGGAGAGGCCCGGCAGTTTCCCGGCGTACCAGAGGTAGCCGACGCCACCGGCCGCGACCAGGGCGAGCACCACGACGAGGGCGACGATCCGGCTGCGGGCGCGGCGCTTGGCCTCCTCCCGGCGCTCGGTGCGGTTCTCGGTGAACTTCATCCAGTCGATGACGTCCTCGGAGTCGCCGTCGGGCTCCTCGACGAAGGCGAACTGCTCGGTGCGGTACTCCGGTGCGGTCCCGTCGGTGCCCGGCTCGTCGTCGGCCGGGCCGGGCTGCTGCGGGATGTGCGCGGTCTGCTCGGCGACGCGGGGCTGCTGCCCGGTGTGCGCGGTCCGCCCGTAGGGGTCGTACGGGGTGTCCTGGCCGCCCTGCTGGGCGCCGTAGGGGTCGTAGGAGTCGTAGGACGGCGCCTGCGGCTGCTGCGGGGCCCCGGCCCCGGCCCCGGTCCCGGTCCCGGTCCCGTAGGGGTCGTACGCGGGCTGCTGGTGTCCGCCCGTGCCGTACGGGTCGTAGCCGTAGCCCTGCTGCTGGTATCCGTCGTACTGCTGGGCCTGCTGGTCCGTGGCCTGGCGGTAGACAGGCCGGCCGTACTCGTCGTAGCCGACGAGTTCGTACGGAGCGCCTCCGTCGGCCCCGTACCCCGCGTCGTATCGGTCGTTCACCGGTGCCCCTCTCGGCTCACTCGCCGCGGTACAGCTCGCGCTTGTCGATGTAGCGCACGACCCCGTCCGGCACCAGATACCAGACGGGTTCCCCCTTGGCGACCCTCGCACGGCAGTCCGTCGAGGAGATGGCGAGGGCGGGAACCTCGACGAGCGAGACACCGCCCTCGGGGAGGCCCGCGTCGGTCAGGTGGTGGCCGGGCCGGGTCACGCCGATGAAGTGCGCCAGGGAGAACAGTTCCTCGGTGTCGCGCCAGGTGAGGATCTGGGCGAGGGCGTCGGCGCCGGTGATGAAGAACAGGTCCGTGTCCGGGTTGAGCGCGCGCAGGTCGCGCAGGGTGTCCACGGTGTAGGTGGGGCCGCCGCGGTCGATGTCGATGCGGCTCACCGAGAACTGCGGGTTCTCGGCCGTCGCGATGACCGTCATCAGATAGCGGTCCTCGGCGGCGGAGACCGCGCGGTGGCTCTTCTGCCACGGCTGGCCGGCGGGGACGAATACCACCTCGTCGAGGTGGAACCGCGCGGCGACCTCACTGGCGGCCACCAGGTGCCCGTGGTGGATCGGGTCGAAGGTGCCGCCCATCACGCCGAGACGGCGCCTGCCCTGCCGCGCCGGGCCGTTGCCGGGACCGGTAGGCATGTCCTGCTCTCCCATGCGTGCAGACCCTACCGGCCCGGCCTGAGGACCCCGTCCGCCAGGGCGGCCGGCGGGAGGCTCAGCGGTCGCGGTTGAAACGGGTGGTGATCCACAGCAGGAGCAGCAGGACGAACAGCGCGCCGCCGCCGGTGAGGTAGGGGCTGAGGCTCTCGTGGTTGCCGCCGTGCTCCGACCCCTCGGCGGCAAGGGTGGCGAACTGGGCAGCGGTGCTGGGGATGCTCATCTTCGGCAGGACCTATCGCGTGTGGGCGGGACAAAGACGTCGGCTCATCGTAAGCGGGCGCCTTCGCGACGATCACGCCGACTCCGCCGTTGCGGGCGCGGGGACGGGCGGAAGGAACCTTCCCCGCCTCCCGGTCGTCCTTCCGACTGGAGCCGCGCGACAGGAACCACGCGGTGAGCACGGAGCCCGCCACCACCACGATCGGAAGCACCCGGAGCGGAACCCCCGCACCTCCCCGGCCGCCCCGGGGGAGCGAAGGGCCGCACAAGGGTCGCTCAGACGCACCTGGGGGACACATGTCCGACGGCCATCAGCACAACGGACGCGAGAGCGTGCCGAGCAGGCAGCGCAGGCGCTTCCCCGGGATCTCCTCGCGGGCGTACGAGCATCCGGCCGACCGCTCGGCGCTGGTGGCGCTGCGGAGACTGAGCGGCTTCGACACGGTCTTCAAGACGCTGAGCGGCCTGCTGCCCGAGCGCAGCCTGCGGCTGCTGTTCCTGTCCGACTCGGTGCGGGTCTCGGACCGGCAGTTCGCGCACCTCAACGACATGCTGCGGGACGCCTGCCACATCCTGGACCTGGAGAAGGTCCCGCCGATGTACGTCAAGCAGGACCCGAACCCGAACGCGATGTGCATCGGCCTGGACGAGCCGATCATCGTGGTGACCACGGGTCTGGTGGAGCTGCTCGACGAGGAGGAGATGCGGGCGGTCGTCGGGCACGAGGTCGGGCACGCGCTGTCCGGGCACGCGGTGTACCGGACGATCCTGCTGTTCCTGACCTCGCTCGCGGTCCGGGTCGCGTGGATCCCGCTCGGCAACGTCGCGATCATGGCGCTCGTGACGGCGCTGCGGGAGTGGTTCCGCAAGTCGGAGCTGTCCGCGGACCGCGCGGGGCTGCTGGTCGGCCAGGATCCGCAGGCCTCGATGCGCGGCCTGATGAAGATCGCGGGCGGCAACCACCTGCACGAGATGAACGTGGACGCGTTCCTGGAGCAGGCCGAGGAGTACGAGGCCGGGGGCGATCTGCGCGACTCCGTGCTGAAGATCCTCAACGTGCTGCCCCGCTCGCACCCGTTCACCACCGTGCGGGCGGCCGAGCTGAGGAGGTGGGAGGCCTCCCGCGACTACCAGCGGATCATGGACGGCCACTACCCGCGCCGCGACGAGGACAAGGACACCTCGGTGCGGGACTCCTGGCGGGAGTCGGCGAGCAGCTACGCGGACGAGGTGCGCACCTCCAAGGACCCGCTGATGAAGCTGGTCAGCGACATCGCGGGGGGCGCCGGAGACCTGGGCGGCCGGGTCCGCCGGGGCTTCGGCGGTTTCACGTCCTCGGAGCCGAGGCCGCCGAAGCCGGGGCCCGGGGGGCCGGGAACGCCGTCGGGCGCGGAGGACGAAGCGCCGCCGCGCGACGGCGCGTAGGGCCGCGTGGGCCGTGGGGGCCGTGGGCCGGCGGACGGCCGGGCGGGATTCGCGTTTTCCGCCCGGCCCGGGCCGGCCCCGCGGGGTGTCCCGCCGTCCCCGCGCGTGGTGCCCCCGGCGAAGGCGGCGGGTGGGAACCGCACGGGCGCGGGCGGTGCGTGACGGGCACGGCGCCGCCCGCCGAAGGCCGAGCGGCGGCGCCCCGCCGGAACGACGCGGCGCCGCCCGCGCTCAGAGCTTCGGCTGGGCGCCCGGGGCGAGGGAGCCGCACAGGGCCGGGGTGCTGCCCGTGGCGTACGGGTCGGTGCCGGTGGGGGCGGTCCCCTTCACCGTCTGCCCCGCCAGCAGCGGGCGCAGCCGGGCGGCGGAGTCCTCGGCGCAGGACAGGGGGCCGGCCTGGACGTGGGCGACGACGAGTTCCGCCCGGTGCAGGCGCAGGTCGTCGCGGTCGAAGCGGAAGTGCAGCTCGCGCCGGACGGTGAACAGGGAGGCCTCGGCGTCCCGGCCGGCGCCGGCCGGGCGCAGCGCGTAGACGAACGTGTGGTCCGTGGTGACCTCGAGGGTGGCGGAGTCGGTCTCGGCGGCCTGCATGGTGCCCTGGACCCGGATCCCGCGGTCCGCCAGCCGCACCCGGGCGGGGTCGAAGCGGACCAGCCATCCGGTGGGCGCGTGCCGTCCGTCGGCGGCGGGCCGGTCGAAGCTCTGGTCGAACTGGTCCAGCTGGCCGGAGTCGAGGAGCACCCGCACGGGCCGGGTCTCACCGCCGGTGAGCACGCCCGGGTCGAGGGCGGACCGCACGATGTAGTCCTTGGCGGTGAGCAGCGCGGTCACCACCTGGCCGTCGGAGAAGTGCGCGGTGCTCCGGGACGCCGGGAGCGGCACGCCCTCGGCACCGGGCCGGAACTGCGCCGCCGGGCTGTGCGCGTACAGCCGTTCGACGTCGGCGGTGCCGGGGACCTCGCCCTGCGGGGCGAGCGGGACGACGGTCATCCGCAGCGGCTCGGCGGGGTGCTCCGCGGCGGGGTTCCGGTAGGGGTGGCGCAGGCCCATGTAGACGGCGGTGCCGAAGGCCACGGCGATCAGCATGACCAGGATCAGCGCCTGCCGGGACAGGCCGCTCCGGCGCGGCGGCGGACGGCGGCGCACGGCGGGCGCGTGGTCGGTGAGGCGCTGCTCGGCGGAGTACTCCTGGAGCCGGGCAGCACGGACGAAGGACTCGTCGAAGACGACGGACCTGTACTCGTCCTCTCCGCCTCCGGGGGCTCCTTCGGGCGTCCCCTCGGGCGGGTCCGAAGGCCCTCCCATATCTTCAAGGGTAGGTCCGGGGAGGTCCCGGTAAACGCCTTGCCGGGACAGAAGTTCTGACAGGTTCCCGCCAGGCCGGCGGCCGGTCTCAGGGGCCGCCGTGCGGGATCACCGGGACGGTCGGCTGGGAGTACTCGGCCGAGGCGGAGGGCGCCGCCGCGCCGCCCTGCTCCACGCCGGTGGTGCTGTGCGGCGGGGCCGGGTCCTGGCGGCCGGAGGAGGCGCCCCGGTAGACGGCCGAGAAGGCGAGCGCGACCATGCCGACGCCCATCACCAGGGCGAGCATCCAGGCGACGGGACGGTGCCAGCGCACCTGCCTGCCGTACGGGCCCGGGGAGCCGTGGTCGTCCTCCAGGGCGTCCTCGTCGTCGTCCGGGTCGTCGTAGCCGGAACCGCCGCGGTAGCCGCCGTACCCGTCGTCGTACCGCTCGCCGCGCGCACGGGCCCGGTGGGCCTCGGCCTCGGACGCCTCGGCTCTGGCCCGCGCGGCGGCCAGGAGGCGTTCGACGGCGGTCGGCTCGTGCACCGCGGCCGCCCGTACGAAGGCCTCGTCGAAGACCACGGAGGCGAACTCTTCGTCCGACACCCCGCGGTCGTGGTCGTCGTCGGGCTCCCAGCCGTCAGGGAACGGCGTGCCCCCCACGTCCTCCGGCACGGATCCAGAGTAGACCTGGGTGGTCGTTTTGGGCAGACGGCGGGGAAATTCATCCGTCTGCCGAGACGGTCCCCTCCCCGTGCGGGTCAGCGCCGTACGTGACCGTCGCCGGTGACGATGTACTTGGTGCTGGTCAGCTCGGGCAGGCCCATCGGCCCCCGGGCGTGCAGCTTCTGCGTGGAGATGCCGATCTCCGCGCCGAAGCCGAACTGGCCGCCGTCGGTGAACCGGGTGGAGGCGTTCACCGCGACCGTGGTGGAGTCCACCAGCTGGGTGAAGCGGCGGGCGGCCTGCTGGGAGGTGGTGACGATGGCCTCGGTGTGGCCGGAGGTCCACAGCCGGATGTGCTCGACGGCCCGGTCGAGGGAGTCGACGACGGCCGCGGCGATGTCGTGGGAGAGGTATTCGGTCTCCCAGTCCTCCGTGGTGGCCTCCACGACGGTGGCGCGGGAGTCCTTGGCGTACGCCATCACGCGCTCGTCGGCGTGCACGGTGACCCCGGCGTCGGCGAGGGCGTCCAGGGCGCGCGGCAGGAACTCGGCGGCGATGTCCTGGTGCACCAGGAGGGTCTCGGCGGCGTTGCAGACGCCGACCCGCTGAGCCTTGGAGTTGACCAGGATCTCGACGGCCATGTCGAGGTCGGCGGCCGCGTCGACGTAGACGTGGCAGTTGCCGGTGCCGGTCTCGATGACCGGGACGACCGACTCCTGGACGACCGTGTTGATCAGCGAGGCGCCGCCGCGCGGGATGAGCACGTCGACCAGGCCGCGGGCGCGCATCAGCTCGCGCACGCTGTCCCGGCTCTCGCCGGGCACCAGCTGGACGGCGTCGGCGGGCAGTCCGGCGCCGTGCACGGCGTCGCGCAGGACGCGCACGAGGGCGGTGTTGGACCGGTAGGCGGAGGAGGAGCCGCGCAGCAGGACCGCGTTGCCGGACTTCAGGCAGAGGGCGGCGGCGTCGACCGTCACGTTCGGCCGGCCCTCGTAGATGATCCCGACGACGCCGAGCGGCACCCGGACCTGGCGCAGGTCGATGCCGTTGGGCAGCGTGGAGCCGCGGACCACCTCGCCGACCGGGTCGGGCAACGCGGCCACGTCCCGCACGTCGGCGGCGATCGCGCGCACCCGCTCGGGGGTGAGGGTGAGCCGGTCGATCATGCCCTCGCCGGTGCCGGCCTCGCGGGCCCTGGCCACGTCCTGGGCGTTGGCCTCGACGATTTCACTCGTCCGGACCTCCAGCGCGTCCGCGATGGCGAGCAGCGCGTCGTCCTTGGCGGCCCGCGGCAGCGGCGCGAGGGTGGCGGCGGCCCCCTTGGCGCGGTAGGCGGCCTGGCTGACCGGGGACATCGAGTCGTACGGCGAGAGCGTGGTCATGGGGAAAGGGTAGTGCGCCGGCCCCCGGCGCCCGGCCGTCGTCCCACCTCCCGAGACGGAATCGACATGCGCCGCTCGCCGCTTTTGCCCCCGTGCGCCGCGGCCGTCGGCCAAGGGACTCCGACAGGGCGTGAGCGGGTCCGCGGGAGCCGCGCCGGTCCGGGCGCGTTCGGGCGCGCTAGAAGGGATGCACGCCGACGGGCGTCGCCAGGACCGGCCCGTACCCCGCCGCGACGCGCTGGTGGTAGGTGGCCCGGTCGATGACCTCCAGGCCGACGATCTCCCAGGGCGGCAGGCCGGCGGTCCGACGGTGCTCGCCCCACAGCCGCAGCGCCACGGCGGCCGCGTCGTGCAGGTCGCGGGCCTCCTCCCAGTACCGGATCTCCGCGTGGTCGTCGGCGTAGCGGCTGGTCAGCAGGAAGGGGTGGTCGTGGGCGAGCTGTTCCAGCGCCCGCCGGACCTCCGCGACCGGGGCCGGTTCGCCGGAGACGCTGAGGGTGACGTGCCACAGGCGCGGCAGGTCCCCGGGGTCGCCGCCGCCCCGGAACCGGTCACCGGCCGCGACGCTGCTCAGGGCGCGCTCGTCGCCGGCCGCACGGGAGCCGGCACCGCGAGACGACGTCGTCCCCGGGCGCACTCGTCTCACGACGGCCTCCTTCAGGCGCGGACCCACCCGGTGGTCGGGCGGATGTGTCCTCGCAACAAAGTTGAGCAGGCCGCCGGGGCTCACGGAGCGGTTTTACGGAACGTCCACCACCGAGGGCGGATGTTTCGGCACATTACGGATGCAGGACCACCAGATCGTCCCTGTGTACGACCTCACGTTCGTACTCCGGTCCGAGATCCCGGGCGAGTTCATGGGTCGAGCGGCCGATCAGGAGGGGGATCTCCTTGGCGTCGAAGTTGACCAGCCCCCGGGCCACCGCCCGCCCCTCGCGGTCCCGCAGCTCCACCGGGTCGCCCGCGCTGAACTCGCCCTCGACGCCCGCGATCCCGGCCGGCAGCAGCGACTTGCGGCCCTGGACGACGGCGCGGACCGCGCCGTCGTCCAGGGTGATCGAGCCCTGCGGGGCGGAGGCGTGCTGGAGCCACAGCAGCCGGTCGGCGGAGCGGCGGCCGGTGGGGTGGAACCAGGTGCCGGTGTCGCCGCCGGTGAGGGCGTCGGCGGCGTGCACCGCACTGGTCAGCACCACCTGGATGCCGGCGGCGGCGGCGATCGAGGCGGCCTCCACCTTGGTGACCATGCCGCCGGTGCCGACGCCCGCCTTGCCGGCGCTGCCGATCTCGACGTGGGCGAGGTCCCCGGGGCCCCTGACCTCGGCGATCCGCGAGGTGCCGGGACGGGCGGGGTCGCCGTCGTAGACGCCGTCCACGTCGGAGAGCAGGACCAGCAGGTCGGCGCGGACCAGGTGGGCGACGAGGGCGGCGAGCCGGTCGTTGTCGCCGAAGCGGATCTCGTCGGTGGCGACGGTGTCGTTCTCGTTGACGACCGGGAACGCGCCCATCGCCAGCAGCTTGTCGAGGGTGCGGGAGGCGTTGCGGTGGTGGGCGCGGCGGCTCATGTCGTCGCTGGTCAGCAGCACCTGGCCGACCCGGACGCCGTAGCGCGCGAAGGAGGCGGTGTAGCGGGCGACCAGCAGCCCCTGGCCGACGCTGGCGGCGGCCTGCTGCCGGGCCAGGTCCCTGGGGCGGCGGCGCAGCCCGAGCGGGGCCAGACCGGCGGCGATGGCGCCGGACGAGACGAGGACGATCTCCCGCTCCCCGCCACTGCGGGTCTTGGCCAGCACATCGACGAGCGCGTCCACGCGATCCGCGTCCAGACCGCCCGCCGCGGTGGTCAGCGACGAGGAGCCGACCTTGACGACGATCCTGCGTGCCTCGCCCACGGCCCGCCTTGCCCCTGCCACCTTGCCGCCCGTCCCCTCACGTCGATCGACCGCCCGTCAGGCAATCTACGCGAAGCGGGTCGCACGGCGCTCGTTCGTTCCAGCCCCCGGACACGCGCACCGTGACCGTTCACTCACGCACCGCACCCAGCGAAAAGGTTGCGCCCGGCACCTATAGAAATCAAACGTTCCGCAAACGTATTTTGAACGGTGTGTCACACAACGTTCGCCGCACGAAGCGCATTCTCCTCAGATCGGGGAAGAGCCCCTACGACGTCCTGTCCGTGGAGGAAGCCCTCCACCGCGACGTCATCGCCACCAACTCCGGCAACCTGATCTTCAGCGACGCCGCGCACAAGATCCTCGAGACGCCCGGCACCGAGGTGATCTCGAACGAGATGCGCACCGAGGTGGCCGAGGCGGCACGGATCAACGAGGAGTACGACGCCTTCGTCGTCCCGCTCGCCAACGCCTTCCGCCCGTCCTTCGAACCGGGCCTGAAGCGGCTCACCCGGCTGATCGGCCGGCTGCGGATCCCCGTGGTCGTCCTCGGGGTCGGCGCGCAGACCGGACTGAGCTACAACCCGGACCGGCTGAAGCCGATGGAGGCGTCCGTGCGCGCGTTCGTCTCCGCGGTGCTCGACCACAGCGCCTCGATCGGCGTGCGGGGCGAGTTCACCGAGAAGTACCTCAACGACATGGGCTTCCGCGACGTCGAGGTGATCGGCTGCCCGTCGCTGTTCATGTACGGCAAGGAACTCGACGTGCGGAAGCGGACGCAGGCGCTGACCGCCGACTCGCGCATAGCGATCAACGGCTCGCACAGCGCCGTGCGCAAGTCGGGCATGGGGCGGATCATCTCGCGCACCCACGCGCGGTACCCGAACCTGCGGTTCATAGGCCAGAACCTCAGCGACGCCAGGCAGTTGCACTGGCGGGACCTGTCCGACCCGAACGGGAAGGTCACCGCGATGCCGACGCATCCCGACCACCCGATGTACCGGGAGGGCAAGGCCCGCGTCTACGTCGACCCGGTCACCTGGATCGACGACCTGAGGGACTTCGACTACTCCTTCGGCTCGCGCATCCACGGCAACATCGCCGCGCTGCTGGCCGGCACGCCCGCGACCGTGCTGTGCGCGGACTCGCGGACGCTGGAGCTGTGCCGCTACTTCGAGATCCCGCACCGCCGGATCGACGAGCTGCCCGAGGACGTCGACCCGGCGCGGCTGTACGAGGAGACGGACCTCGGCGCGCTGACGGGCAACCACCACGAGCGGTTCGAGCGGTTCACCGCGTTCCTGGACCGCAACGGCCTGGAGAACACGTTCTCGCACGGCGACGGCGGCGCGGCCTTCGAGAAGAAGCTGCGCTCGCTGGACTTCCCCGCGGGAGTGCGCCCCTGGAACGACACCGACCTCGCCTCCCTCACCTCCCGCATGGGCTGGCTGAACAGCCGGGTGGGCGAACTGACCGAGGAGAACACCCGGTTGCGGCGGGACCTGGCCCGGGCGAAGGCCGGTGCGCGCAAGTCCGCGGCCGCGCCGGCGACCACGTCGGTGTACCGCCGGGCCCGCCGCGTGGTGGGCGCTCCCCTGCGCCGGGCACTGCAGGGAGGCCGTAACTAGGGTTCCGGGGGGCACGCCCCCCTGGTCACTCCACACGGCGAGGACACCCGCGTGTCGTCCGGAGGTGGGCGCGCGTTAACCCGGGCGCCCGTTCTGCGTCGACCCTGGAGTGACCGCAGTGCCCGAACCCTCGTCCCCCCGGCGGCGGACCGCCGCCCAGTTGCTCGTCCTCGCCGCCGCGTCGGCCGCCTTCGTCGCGCAGGCCGTCGCCGCGCTGCGCCCCCACGTACCGCTGCTGCTCGTCTCGACCGCCGTGTCCCTGGCGGTCGAGGGCGTGCTGTACCGGTGGCAGCCCGGCATGGTGTCGCTGTTCGCCAAGTCCCACGCGGACGTCACCGTCCGCCACGTGCTGCGCGATCTGCTGCTGGTGGTGGGGCTGCTGCGGCTCGGCGAGCAGCACCGGGAGACGCAGTACGCCCCGCTGGTCGCCGGGCTGCTCGCCTTCTACGCACTGCACTGCGCGGTCCAGGCGGTGTCGGTGCTGGTCCGCCGCACCCGCACGCTGCCGGTGCTGACCCGCAACATCGACGCCTCGGCGCTGCGCCTGTCCCCCGCGCCGGCCGCGCTGCTGCGCCGGCCCGGTCACCGGCTGCTGGTGTTCGGCCTGCCCGCCACGGCCGGGCTGACGGCGACGGCGGTCACCGGCGACGCCCGGTACGCGGCGGCCGGTGTCGCGCTGGCGCTGCTGCTCACCGCCGCGGGCCTGTGCGCGCTGCTGCTGCGGCTGCTGCCGGGGCGGCGTCCGGCGGGCGAGCGGGAGGTGCTCGACTGGTTCGACGCGTGGCTGGCCGAGTACCGGCCGACGGTCGGCCTGTACTTCTCCGGCGGTCCGTCCTCCGTCTACCAGGCCAACATGTGGCTGGAGCCGCTGGCCGGGCTCGGCGGGCGGCCGGTGATCGTGCTGCGGGAGCGGTTCATGGTGCCGAGGATCGCGCCGACCGACATCCCCGTCGTGTGCCTGCCGAAGGTGTCCACGCTGATGCGTCTCGAGCAGTCCACGCTCCAGGTGCTCATCCACCCGTCGAACTCCGGCAAGACCTCCCAGGTGCTGCGGATCCCCACGATCAAGCACGCCTTCGTCAACCACGGCGAGAGCGACAAGCTGTCGTCCTGCAACCCGTACGCGAAGGCGTACGACGAGGTGTGGGTGGCCGGTCCGGCGGCGCGCGAGCGGTACGCGCTGGCCGAGGTCGGGGTCGAGGACAAGGACGTGGTGGAGATCGGCCGCCCGCAGCTGGACGCCGTACGCCCGTACGCGGGTCCGCCCGCCGGGGCCCGGGTGACCGTGCTGTACGCGCCGACCTGGGAGGGCTGGGACGGCAACCCGGGCAACACGTCGGTGGTCGCGGCCGGTGAGAACCTGGTGCGGGCGCTGCTCGCCGACCCGGGGGTGCGGCTGCTGTACAAGCCACATCCGCTGACCGGCTCGGTGGACCCGCGGGCGGGCGCCGCCGACCGGCGCGTGCGGGAGCTGATCCGGGCGGCGAACCGGGAGCGGTCCGGGCCGCGTCCCGCGCCGTCGGGGGAACTGGCCCGGTGCACGGCGGAGTTGGACCGGCTCACCGCGGCCGCGTTCCGGGCGGGCGCCGACCAGGTCGAGCGGATGCTGGTGCAGTCCGCGCCGGAGCCGGGCCGGGCGCGGGCGGTGGCGCGGGCGACGGCGGCCTGGGAGGAGGCGTACTGGGCGTCGCTGCCGGAGTGGGAGCACCAGGTCGTCACGGACGCCCGGCCCGAGCTGTACGCCTGCTTCAACGTCGCCGACCTGCTGATCAGTGATGTGTCGAGCGTGATCAGCGACTTCCTGGCGAGCGGGAAGCCGTACGCGGTGGCGAACACCGGCGGGCTGCCCGAGGAGGCGTTCCGCGCGGCGTTCCCGACGGTGGCGGCGGCGACGGTGCTGACGCCGGACGCGGCCGGGGTGCCGGCCCTGCTGGAGTCGGTCCGCGACCCGGAGAAGGACCACCTCGCGGTGGCGCGGGCGGAGTTGAAGCTCCGCCTGCTGGGCCCGGCCGATCCGCCGTCCCAGCGGCGCTTCGCCGCGGCCGTCCGGGCCCTGTGCACGGCGGCGCAGGCCCATCGCAGCCGTGCGACCCGCCGCCTCGCCGCGGAACTTCCCGGTCAGCGCCATCAGACCGCCGGCGCGCCGGCGCCCGTCACACTCCTCCCGCACCGGCCGTCCCGCCCCGCGTAACACCACGGGCGAGGCACAGGAGGGTTTTCGCCCCCGCCACCCCTTCCCGTTCCCGTCCCCCGGGGGCGCTGCCCCCGGACCCCCGCTCCTCAAACGCCGGAGGGGCTGAGTTTCGGTTGAGGAGCGGGGTCCGGGGCGGAACCCCAGGTTCGGGAAGGGAGGGGGCGGCGGGGGCGAGGAGGGTTCAGGCCGCCGCCGGGGGCAGGAGGCGGCGGGCTTTGCGGGCGACTCGGCGCAGCAGGGAGTCCGTGCCGTCCGCGCGGTGGCCGGGGACGGTGCGGGCCTCGCGCGGGGAGGCCAGGTACACGGAGTCGGGGATGCCGGCCGCGCGGTCGCGGAAGTGCGGGTAGGCGAGGTAGACGCGGCGGCCCCGCCGCTCCAGCAGGGCCGACGGCCGCTTCTTCTCCTGGACGAACCGCAGGACGTCCAGGAGGGGTTCCAGCCGCTGCCCGGCCACCAGGTGCAGCCGCAGCCGCTCCTCGACCTTCAGCCGCCGGGCGACGCCCTCGGTCCAGTGGACGTCCATCAGCGGCCGTGCCAGCTCCAGCTTGCGCCGCCGGACGTCGTCGGTGTCCTTGAGGAACCGGGGGCCGAACTGGGGCAGCAGGGTGACGGTGAAGGGCCGCACCATGAGCAGGTCGCGGCGGGGCCCCTCGGGGACGAGGCCGGCGATCAGGTTCATCAGGGCGCGGGCGGAGTCGAACCGCAGGGTGTAACTTCCGCTCCTGGTGACGTGCTTGCCGTCGTCGCGGCCCACCAGGTAGTAGCAGGTGTGGTCGGCGATCACGGAGACGCCGTCGGCCCGCAGATAGGCCTCCATGGTGAACAGCGCGTCCTCGCCGGTGAACAGGGACTCGTCGAACCGCATGCCGTGCCGGTCGAGCAACGAGCGGCGGAACAGCTTCTGCGCGCTGAGCGTGTACTTGATGTTGGACGAGTAGACGTCGGTGCGCTCCAGCGTCCTGCCCCACATGGACTTCGGCGCGCCCCGGTTGACGCCCTCGACCCGGCCCAGCACGACGTCGGTGCCGGCCCGGTCGGCCATGTCGACCATCCGTTCGAGGGCCTCGGGGCCCAGCCGGTCGTCGGCGTCCAGGAAGAAGACGTAGCGCCCGGCGGCCCTGCCCAGGCCCACGTTGCGCGGGCCGCTGGGGCCGCCCGAGTTCTCCTGCCTCACCACGGTGACCCGCATGGGCGCGCGGGCCGCGAACTCCTCCAGGTACTCCCCCGTGCCGTCGGTCGAGCCGTCGTCGACCGCGACGACCTCGACGCGCTCCGGGCCGATGGTCTGCGCCTCGACGGAGGCGAGGCACTCGACCAGATACGGCATCGCCTCGTACGCCCCGATGACCACGGTGACATCAGGCTGCGCCACGGTCACTTTCCCCCTCGCTACGGGGCGTTTCCCCCGTATCGCCTCATTCTTTATTTGTTAGACGGCAGTTCGAGGCGAGGGGTTGCCTCGGACGCCTCTTTCCGTGGTTCACGTCACAGGGTCGTCGCCGCCGTGTCGGGCACGCGAAAGGGCCCGGTCCCCCGCGGAGTTGATCCTCGGGGGGCCGGGCCCTGTCGGGTGCGCCGGGCCGGTCAGCCGGCGTCGACGCCGTCCGTCTCACCGGCCGCCGACGTCCGCGGCACGGGCACCGCGTCCGCCAGCTCCACGTCGGGGCCGCCGGTGGTGATCCGGGACTCCTGGCCGAGGTTGCGGGTCTCGGCCTTCAGCGCGAGCTGCCCGACCGCGGTGTTGAACTGGTCGATGGACTTCGGCTCGTCCGGGCCGAGCAGGTAGCGCTTGAGCTCGCTCCGGTCCCCGGCCAGCGGGTCGCCGGCCGGGTCGCGGACCGCGTCGAGCAGCCCGCCGAGCTCCTCGGCGCCGTTGGACAGGATCACCGCGGCACGCACGGCCGTGTTCTGCCGCTTGAACTCCTCCACGCCCAGCTCGGCGGAGTCCGTGACGGCGTACGGCTTGCCGCTGGCGATGAAGTCGGAGACCACGCTGGAGATGTCGGAGACCATCGCGTCGGAGACGTTGAAGCAGTCGTACAGCCGCGGCTCGGCGCCCGTGATGACGCGGTGCTCCCAGTCGGGGAAGGAGCGCCAGTACGCGGTGTTCCACTCGGCGCGCAGCCGGGCGGTCTCCTCGTGCCGGGCCGCGTCGAGCACCCCGTCGCGGGAGGCCTCGGCCTCGTCGCCCTTCTCGGTGCCGCCGGTCAGTTCGGCCAGCCGGGCCTCGATGCGCGCCAGTTCGGCCCGGGCCTCGGACTGGGCGGCGCTGTCGGCGGTGAAGCGCGGGTCGGCGGCGCGCCGGGCGGCGGCCTTCTCGATCAGCGCGGTGATCCGCTGGTGGGCGGCCTTCGCCTGCGCGCTGCGGGTGCCGGTGAAGGGGTGCGGCTTGTACAGCACCCGCACCGCCGGCTCGGCCTCGACCAGCTTCTTCACGATGTTCTCGCCGGCCAGCAGGATCGAGGTGTTGCCGGGGTTGTCGTCCCAGCCCTCCCAGGTGGGGGCGTACAGGACCGTGGGCATGCGGTCGCCGGGGACGCCCCGCCAGGTCTGGATCGGGGCCAGCTGCGGGCGGCCGACCTCGACGATGTCGTCGTCGCGGACGCCGACGTCGGCGATGGCGTAGCGGTCGCGGCCCGCGCGGCCCGCCGTCCACACCTCGTCGTAGACCTTGCTGAACGGGTTGACGCTGGCGAGCTTGTCGCTGTCGCCGTGGCCGATGAAGACGTGCTTCATGGTGGGCACGCGCAGCATGTGGATGTTCTTGCCGACGTTCGCCGCGTAGAGCGCGACCCGCACCGTGGACAGGTCCATGTTCATCAGGTGCACCCCTCCGGGCACGCAGACGACGGGGACCGTGGTGGGCGCCAGGTTCTGCAGGATGACCCGCTCGCGCAGGACGACCAGCGGACGGGTGTCCAGCTGCTCCATGGTCTCCAGCCACATGTTGACCTGGTAGGCGGAGTCCCGGGAGCCGGAGAAGTACAGCACGGTCTCCGGGCGGTACTCGCGCAGCCAGTCGTCGATCGCTTCCAGCACCTTCTCCGGACGCGGCGGGGTCTTCCGGCCGCGCGCATAGGGCAGCAGGGCGAGGACGTACAGGGTGCCCGCGGCCACCGTGAGGCCGATGCCGGTGTAACCGATGGCGGCCGACTCCAGGGAGGCGCCGGCGATTATGCCGAAGACCGCCGCGAGGTCGAGGTGGAGCATCTTCTCCGCGGACCGGTTCAGCAGCGCGCGCGGCGGCGCGTCCGGGATGCGGATGCGGGCGGCCAGGTCGACGTTGCGGGTGGCGACCGGCATCCGGCGGCGGTTGCGGATCAGCGTGGTGAGCGCGCCGTGCGGGGCCTGAAGACCGTAGAAGGCGATGAAGCAGGCGATCGCCCCGTAGTAGATCAGGTTGTCCGCGAGGGACAGGCGGGCCAGCAGCAGGATCAGCAGCAGCTGTCGGATCAGGAAGCGGATCGACAGGCCGGCCCGCACCTTGCTGAGGCGGCTGACCAGGTAGCTGCCCTTGCGGTGCAGATAGTGGTCCGCCAGGTACGTCACGGCGGCCGCTGCCGCGAAGGCGGGGATGCTCGGGACGAGCGCGGCCAGCATGAGGCAGGGGAAGCCCAGCAACATGAGGACCGCCGCGGCCAGCTCGGCCGCGCTGCCCACCCGGGCGACGCGAATAGCGGTGGATATCACGGATAACCTGCTCTTGGAGGGGGTGCCGGTTTTGTGCCTGTGCGCAATTCGGGAGGTACGGATTCAGGCCCCCGCGAACTCCCGTCGACTAACCGCGTGAACAGGAGGCCGCAGAGGCCTGAATTACGGAAGACTATTTGACGGCAATTATTACACGCCGTCCTGACGGTCCAGCACCGCGGCCAGCGCCTGCTCGAACCCGGTGGCCCGCGCCGCACCCGCCGTCGGGTCCTGCTGCCGCACGTCGATGACATGGCCGGTGAGCTCGGACAACAGCACGTCCAGCGAGGTCCGGGCCACCGCCTCGGAGGACAGCAGGCTGCCCGAGGGCTCCTGCCCGAAAGCCTTGGTGCGCATCGGCGTGGCGGTGCGCTCCGGGTTGATGCAGTTCACCCGGACGCCGTCACCGGCCCATTCGTCGGACAGGGCCTGGGTGAGGTTCACCATCGCGGCCTTGGTCGAGGAGTAGAGGCTGTACTCGGCGCGCCCGCGGGTGTAGCTGCTGGAGGTGTACAGCAGCAGCTGTCCCTTGGTCTCGGCGAGGTACTTGTAGGCCGAGCGGGCGATCTGCACCGGGGCCAGGTAGTTGACCTTCAGCGCCTCCTCGATGGTGGCGTTGTCGGTCTCGGCGAGCTTGCCGATGCGCAGCACGCCCGCGGTGTTGACGACGTAGTCGATGCGGCCGGTCTCGCCGTACGCCTTGGACAGCGCGTCGTCGACCTCCTCCGGGTTCTCCACGTGGGTGCCGGTGGTGGAGCGGCCCAGCGCGTAGACGGTGGCGCCGTAGGACTCGGCGAGTTCGGCGATGTCCTTGCCGATGCCGTACGAACCGCCGAAGACCACCACGGTCTTGCCGGTGAGCAACTGCCGGTAGGCCTCCTCGGAGACCTGCTCGGGGGCGGCGGTGGAGGCGAGCTGGAAGAGCTTGTCGGCGATGAAGACGTCGACCGGCTGGGTGACCTTCATGTTGTACTCGTCGCCCGCCACGACGTGGATCGGCACGTCCGGCAGGTACTTGAGCACGACCGAGCAGTCGTCCGTGGCCTGGAAGTTGGGGTCGCCGGCGGCGACCTCGTAGGCGCGGCGGATGGTGGACAGCTTGAAGGCCTGCGGGGTCTGGCCGCGGCGCAGCCGGGAGCGGTCCGGGATCTCCGTGATGAACTCGCCGTCCTCGCCGTGCGTGCGCGTGACGATGATGGTGTCGGCGGACGGGATGGCCACGTCGACGGCCTGGTAGCGCTCCAGCGCGGTCACGCAGTCGTCGATGACGCGCTGCGACAGCAGGGGGCGCACGGCGTCGTGGAAGAGGACGTTGCGGTCCTCGCCCTCGGCCAGGCCCTCGCCGAGCGCGGCGATGGCCCGCTCGGTGGTCTCGTTCCGGGTCGAGCCGCCCTCGATGACCTTGGCGACCTTCGTGAACCCGGCCTTGGCGACGATCTTCTCGATGTCGGGCACGTACCCCGGCGCCATCAGCACGATGATGTCGTCGATCGAGTCGGCCTTCTCGAAGGTGGTCAGGGTGTGCTCGATGACTGCCTTGCCGGCGATCTTCAGCAGCTGCTTGGGGATCGACAGACCCACCCGCTGACCGGTGCCGCCGGCCAGGATCACTGCGGTGGTACGGGGCTTGGCTATGTGCTGGGACACAGGTGACCTACCTTGGGGCGACAGGGAACTTCGAAATGGTCCCACTTGTGGTTACCGCAGTGCAAGGTGAGCGACCACGGCCGCATATGTGCGCGCAACCTGTCATTCACCCAGGACTCCTGGCGCCCGGTGAGGGTTCCCGGGACGCACGGTGAATTCTTGTGAGTAACTCCACAGGAGTTATGTCATTGCCGTGCGTGACAGGCGTGACACCACCCGGTCGGCTCAGCGCAGGCGCAGCCGTTTCAGGCAGCGGTGACCGAGGACCTTCACGAGCTCCTTCGACGATGTCCGGTGAACGGTACGCCCTTTGCCGGTGCCGTTCGTCGCGGCGACCGTGGCGAGCATCCCGAACAGGGCCTGCGCGGCCGCCTCGGGAGCGAGCCGCGGCTCACCCGCCGGCCCCCCGGACGCCGGCACGCGGGACAGCGACTCCAGGTCGCCGAGGACCCGTACGCCCGTGCCGGCGATCCGCGCGGCCGCCTCGGCGCCGATCCCGGCGGCGGCCTCCAGGGCCCATTGCGGGGTGCTGATCCTCACGTCCTGCGGGGTGGGGCTGCACGCGTTCTTCATATGCGCGATCGCGCCGTGCCGCACCAGCCGCGAATACAGCTCTTCCGGGAGCTCATTGCCGCGGAATTCCTTGTTAAGATTCCGCAGCATTTCGGTCTCGGCGAGGGTGAGGGAACGGTTCGCGGTCTCCGGGACCGGCCGCAGCAGCCCCCCGGGCAGTCCGAGGAGCGCCTCGAAGGTGCGCATCAGCGCGTCCCGGTCGCGGTCGTCGACCACGACGACGGTCACCCGGCCGGGACCGGTCACCCCGGCCCACCGCTCGACCAGCCGGTCGTGCCGGTGCCGGCGCCAGAAGCTGGGGGTGGGCCGGTCGTACGGGGGCCGGCGGAGCATGTGCTCCAGCCACGGCTCGTAGCCCAGCCGCAGCCCGTTCTGCACGTACTGCTGCCACTGCGAGGGCATGATCCGGGCCAGGGGCCGCAGGGTGACCAGGACGTGCACGCGGTCACCGCCGAGCTGCTCGACGATCCGGGCGATCGTCGCCCCGTCCTCGGCGTCCGCGAAGAACTCGCTGCTGATCACGGAGGTGCGCCGCCCGGTGGCCCGCACCCGGTCCAGCAGCCGCTGCCAGTGCCGCTCGGTGGGGACGGTGTCCCCCATCATCGCGGGCCGGGCGCAGGCGGCGAGGACGGCCTCGATCGGGTGCCGGCTGTGCGCCGGGAAGTCGACGCCGTGCCGCGCCATCTCCTCCTTCGCGGCGAACAGCGCGCCCTGGACGGCGGTGGTGCCGGTTTTGTGGGGGCCGATGTGCAGCAGCCGGGTGCCGGCGGGCAGCGGGGGGATCGCGGCGCCGGTGGCCGGGAGTTCTTCTCTCGTACAGTCGGTGTCCATGCCGAGGCACGGTAGGACGGCTCGCTGAGGATGCCGTGAGAGGAGCCTGGGACCCGCCTGAGTGCCGCCCGCCCCTCCCCGCGGGCAATCGTGCCGCAGGGCGGCACGGGTGGGCGCGACGGCACCCTGCAAGCGCCGGGCTGCGCGACACCCCCGGGCTGCCGGCTCAGACCAGGTGGACGCCCGGCCGGCCGGCCTCCACCCGCAGCCTGGCCAGCGTGCTCGGCGTGGCCCGCGGCTTCAGCACGGTGTCCACCACCCGCACGCGGGCGTCGATGCCGCCCGGGCGGATGTCGAACAGGTGGTAGCCGCGGTGGGCGTCGAGCAGCTTCCAGTGCGGGTTGTCCGCGCGCCGCGGGTCCCACTGCGCGCGGAACGCGGCCTGGTCCTGGTCGCCGTTGCTGGAGATGGACGTACCGACGAACTCGGCGCCCACGACCGCGGACTTCGGGTCGGCGAAGTCCGCCTTGAGGTCGCTGACCATCGTCAGATGGCGGTCGCCGGTGAGCACGACGGGGTTGCTCACCCGCCGGAACTCCCGGAGCAGCGCGTTTCGTTCGACCTGGTAGCCGTCCCAGGCGTCGTAGTACCAGAGCTTGCCCTCGCCGATCCGGAGGTCGGTCTCGGCCATCATGATCTGGGAGGCGATCAGGTTCCAGCGGGCGGGCGAGTGGCGCAGCCCGTCGACCAGCCAGCGCTTCTGCGCGGCCCCGAGCATGGTCAGCGACGGGTCCTGGGCGCCCTCCTGGGTGGTGGCCTGGTCGCTGCGGTACTGGCGGGTGTCCAGCACGTTGAGCCGGGCCAGCCGGCCGAACTCGAGCCGGCGGTACATCCGGATGTGCGGCCCGTTCGGCACGGCGGTGGCGCGGACCGGCATGTGCTCGTAGTACGCCTGGTAGGCGGCGGTGAGCCGGGCGACGAACGGGTCGTGCGCCTGCTTGTCGGGGTCCTGCGGGATCTCGCCGGCGAAGTCGTTGTCGACCTCGTGGTCGTCGAAGGTGACCACGAAGGGGGCGTTGGCGTGCATCTCCGCGAGGTCCGGGTCGGAGCGGTACTGGGCGTACCGGTTGCGGTACTGGGTGAGGTCGTACGGCTCACCGGTGCCCTCGTGGCGCCGTACGCCGGTCGCCGAGGGGGTGGACTCGTAGATGTAGTCGCCGACGAACACCACGACGTCCGGGTCCTGGTCCAGCATGTCGGCGTACGGGGTGAAGTAGCCGTGCTGCCAGTTCTGGCAGGAGGCGAGCGCGACCTTCAGCCGGCCGCCGGAGCTGTGCGCGGCGGGCGCGGTGCGGGTGCGGCCGACGCGCGAGAGCTGTCCGCCGGCGCGGAAGCGGAACCAGTACGTGGTGTCCGGGCTCAGCCCGCGGACGTCCACGTGGACGCTGTGCCCGTACGCGCGCCGGGCCGGGGCGACGCCCCGGCGGACGACCTTCTTGAAGCGGGCATCCCGGGCGATCTGCCACTCCACGGCCACGGTGCGGTCGGGCATGCCGCCGCCGTTCAGCGGGTCCGGGGCGAGCCGGGTCCACAGGACGACCCCGTCGGGCAGCGGGTCGCCGGAGGCCACGCCCAGGCTGAACACGCCGTCGGGCAGCTTCACTTCGGCCGCGTGCGCGGTGGCCGGCAGCCACAGCTGGGCGGAGGCGGCGGCGCCGAGTACGGCGGCGCCGGCGGTCAGGACACGGCGGCGGTCGGGCTGAACTGCTCCGGTCATCGGCGAACTCCCCTGCCTCGTGTGGCACTCGGACACTGGGAAGCTCGCGGTCCGGTCGGTCCGTCCGCTGAACACCGCGGTTCGCGTTCATGACAAGCAGGGGGACAACGGGAAACCCGTCGCGGCACGGGAACGCCCCGTTGCCACGACGGGTCCGTCGGGTGAGCGGCGGGCGACGCGGCCCGCGGTCGTCAGTCGGTGAAGGCGATGCCCAGCTGCGCCCCGGTGGCCACCGTGCCGAGGGTGCCCGCGCCGAAGGTCCCGGCGCCGCCCGCGACGGCCGTCGGGGAGGAGCGGAAGTACCACACCGACCCGGCACCGGAGTTCTCCCCCGGCGCGCCGGCGGCGAGGTCGGCGCGTCCGTCGCCGTCGGTGTCGGCGAGGTGGACGGCCCGGCCGAACCTGTCGTTCTTCTCGGCGGTGCCCGGCACATCCGCGGTGTCCTGGGTGACCGTCAGGGCGCCGGCGCCGGTGAGCCCGTTCGCGGTGCCGCGCAGCACGACGACGGCGCCGGCCGCGGACACGCCGCCGAGGTCCTCGCCGGGCACTCCGGTGACGACGTCCTGGTAGCCGTCGCCGTCGACGTCGCCGATGTGGACGTCGGTGCCGAAGGCGTCGCCGGCCTCGGCGGTGCCGGGCACGCCGGGGCGGTCCTGGTTGAGGAAGACGGCCCTCACCCCGTCGGGGCCCTCCGGCGTGCCGGGGATCCAGGCGACCCGGCCGCCCTTGACGTACGGGTTGTCGAGGTCGCTGTCGTATCCGTCCACGGCCCGGCCGACCACGATGTCGTCGTACCCGTCGGCGTTCACGTCCCCCACGTCGAGGTTCTCGCCGCCCTGGAGGCCGGCGCCGTCGATGTCGTAGACGAGGGTGAAGGGGTTGAGCGCGGTGCGGTCGCCCAGCCAGTACACAACCCGGCGGGCGTCGTACTCGTCGCCGTCGTTCTCGGTGGCGACGACGTCGGTGAGGCCGTCGCCGTTGACGTCGCCGGCGGCGAGGTCGAGGACGCGGCTGTCGTACACGTCCTTCACCACCTGCTCGCCGCCCGGGCCGGCGCCGTCCCGGCCGAAGGGGCCCCTCAGGATCCGCAGGTCGTGCAGGTTCTCGACGGTCACCACGTCCGGGCCGCCGTCGCCGTTGACGTCGCCGGCGGTCAGGTGGCCGGCGGCGCCGAGCGCGTCGTGGGCGCTGCGTCCCGAGGCGAGCGCGGTGCCGCCGGAGAGCCCCTGGGGTCCGCCCCACAGCACCTCGACCAGCCCGGCGTTCTCCCCTCCGTCCTCGGTGTCCTCGCGGGCGACGCCGACGACGAGGTCGGCGTAGCCGTCCCGGTCGAGGTCGGCGGTGGTGAGCGCGCTGCCGAACTCGTCGTCCGTCTCGGCGCTGCCGGGGACACCGGCGGTGTTCTGGTGGAACACCTGCTTGCTCGCGGGACGCAGCCCGTTCGCCGACCCGTACAGCACGGCGACGTACCCGGCGCCCTCCTTGCCGGCGACGGTCGCGCCGGGCGCGGCCACGGCGAGGTCGGCGTAGCCGTCGCCGTTGAAGTCGTCGCGCGGCTGCGCGGTGCCGGCGGCCGGCTTCCGATCGGGCGCGGCGTGCGCGCCGGGCACCGCGAGGGTCCCGGCGACGACGAGGGCCACACCGGTCGCGAGCGCGATCCGGGTGGTGCGGGTGAGGTTCCTGTGGTGCGGGGAAGGCGCGGCCATGGCGGGCGTCCTGTCGTAGAACCGGTCGGTTTGCCGTTCAGTACGACTGGCCGGAACACCCGTTGGTTGCCCGGGTGTTCACCACGACTTCACCCGGAGTCACTCCGACTGGAACGGCTCGAAGCCGTCGTACTCCTGCTCGGACTCGTCCCGTTCGGCCTGCTTGTCACGGCGGCGCTGGGCGGCCGGGCGGGGTGCCTCGAAGCGGTGGTCCTCGCCGCGCCGGCCGAGCATCTCCGCGCCGGCGGTGACGGTCGGCTCCCAGTCGAAGACGACCGCGTTGTCCTCGGGGCCGATGGCGACGCCGTCACCGGACCGGGCACCGGCCTTCATCAGCTCCGCCTCGACGCCGAGGCGGTTGAGCCGGTCGGCGAGGTAGCCGACGGCCTCGTCGTTGTTGAAGTCGGTCTGGCGGACCCAGCGTTCGGGCTTCTCGCCGCGCACGCGGAACAGCAGCTCCCCGTCGACGTCCTCGCGGGTGACGGTGAAGCCGGCGTCGTCCACGGCCTTGGGCCGGATGACGATCCGCGTCGCCTCCTCCTTCGGCCTGGCGGCCCGCGCCCGGGCCACCAGCTCGGCGAGCGCGTAGGACAGTTCCTTCAGCCCCGTGTGCGCGACGGCCGACACCTCGAGGACGCGGTAGCCGCGCGCCTCCAGGTCGGGACGGACCATCTCGGCGAGGTCCTTGCCGTCGGGGACGTCGATCTTGTTGAGGACGACGACGCGGGGACGGTCGCCGAGACCGCCGTACTGCCGCAGCTCCTCCTCGATGATGTCGAGGTCGGAGAGGGGGTCGCGGTCGGACTCCAGCGTGGCGGTGTCCAGCACGTGCACGAGCACGCTGCACCGCTCGACGTGCCGCAGGAACTCGAGCCCGAGGCCCCTGCCCTGGCTGGCGCCGGGGATGAGGCCGGGCACGTCGGCGATGGTGTAGACGGTCGACCCGGCGGTGACGACGCCGAGGTTCGGGACGAGGGTGGTGAAGGGGTAGTCGGCGATCTTCGGCTTGGCGGCGCTGAGCACGGAGATCAGCGACGACTTGCCGGCGCTCGGGTACCCGACCAGCGCCACGTCGGCGACGGTCTTGAGCTCCAGGACGACGTCCCGCAGGTCCCCCGGCTCACCGAGCAGCGCGAACCCGGGCGCCTTGCGCCGCGCGGAGGCGAGGGCGGCGTTGCCGAGCCCGCCGCGTCCGCCCTGGGCGGCGACGTACGACGTGCCGTGCCCGACCAGGTCCGCGAGCACGTTGCCCGCCCGGTCCAGGACGACGGTCCCGTCCGGCACGGGGAGGACCAGGTCCTGGCCGTCCTTGCCGCTGCGGTTGCCGCCCTCGCCGGGCTTGCCGTTGGTGGCCTTGCGGTGCGGGGAGTGGTGGTAGTCGAGGAGGGTCGTCACGGACTGGTCGACGGTGAGGATCACGTCGCCGCCGCGTCCGCCGTTGCCGCCGTCGGGCCCGCCGAGCGGCTTGAACTTCTCACGGTGGACGGAGGCACAGCCGTGGCCTCCGTTACCCGCGGCGACGTGCAGCTCGACGCGGTCCACGAAGGTGGTCATGGGATGTGCCTCCAGTTACTACGGGGTTGTCTCTTGTCCAACATGCGAAAGGCGGACCCGCTTCCCGTGGGGGGAAGTGAGGTCCGCCTCGCGAAAGTGTCCGGTCAGGCGACCGGAACGATGTTCACGACCTTGCGGCCACGGTGGGTGCCGAACTGCACCGCACCGGCCTGCAGGGCGAACAGCGTGTCGTCGCCGCCACGGCCGACGCCGGCGCCCGGGTGGAAGTGGGTGCCACGCTGGCGGACCAGGATCTCACCCGCGTTGACGGCCTGACCGCCGAAGCGCTTCACACCGAGCCGCTGGGCGTTCGAGTCGCGACCGTTCCGGGTGGACGATGCGCCCTTCTTGTGTGCCATGTCTCCTCAGTCCCTTACTTCGCAGCCGCGGGGATCTCAGTGACCTTGATCGCCGTGTACTGCTGGCGGTGGCCCTGACGACGGCGGTAGCCGGTCTTGTTCTTGTAGCGCAGAATGTCGATCTTCTGGCCCTTGTGGTGGTCCACGACCTCGGCCTGGACCTTGATGCCGGCCAGCACCCACGGGTCGCTGGTCACAGCGTCGCCGTCGACGACGAGCAGGGTCGAGAGCTCGACCGTGTCGCCCACCTTGGCGGTGGAAATCTTGTCAACCTCAACGATGTCGCCGACAGCAACCTTGTGCTGGCGACCACCGCTGCGCACGATGGCGTACACGCGGATCTCACTCTCACTCGAAGAACGGCACCCCCGCAGGCCAGCCGCCCGGCCAAGAACACGGACGACCTCTCCCGGCCGCCGGAGCACCCGGAAGGAAGAGGTTTACGGGGATGTGGCGGCCCCGATGGACACGCCGACGGTCAAGGTTACGGGGCCGTGGCCGAACGGGTCAAACCGGCCCCGCGGGAGAGCCGGCCCGACCCGGACGCCCGGCTCAGCCGCCGAGGCTCTCCCGGTAGGCCACGCACGCCTCGTAGGAGGGGAGGAGGCCCTGGTCCCGGGCTTCGGCCAGGGTGGGGGCCTGCTCGTCCTTGGCGGACAGGAGCGGGGTGAGGCCGTCGGGCCAGTCGATGCCGAGGGCCGGGTCGAGGGGGTGGATGCCGTGCTCGCGCTCGGGGGCGTAGCCCTCGGAGCAGAGGTAGACCACGGTGGCGTCGTCGGTGAGCGCCATGAAGCCGTGGCCCAGGCCCTCGGAGAGGTAGACCGCGTGGTGGTCCCGGTCGTCCAGGCGGACCGCCTCCCACTGGCCGAAGGTGGGCGAGCCGGTCCGGATGTCCACGATCACGTCGAGGACCGCGCCGCGCACGCACTTGACGTACTTGGCCTGGCCGGGCGGCACGTCGGCGAAGTGGATGCCGCGCAGGGTGCCCCGGCTGGAGACGGACATGTTGGCCTGGGCGAGCGTGAGCGGGTGGCCCGCCGCCTCGGTGAAGACCGGGGCCTTGAACCACTCGTGGAAGCTGCCCCGGCCGTCGGGGAAGATCTTCGGCTCGTGCACCCAGGCACCGGAGAGGGAAAGGGGTCGCATGGAAGGGTCCGTCCTCAGCTCTTCTTCTGGTTCGTCAGTGCGCGCTTGACCCGGCCGGCGGCCCGGCGCCACAGGGGGCGGGGCGGGGCGGGCTTCTTCGGCGCCGGCTTCTGCCCGGCGGGCTTGGCCGGTGGGGTGTGCCGGTCGATCACCCGGGCGGTGCCGTCCTCGGCGACCACCACGTCGACCGGGAGGCGGGTCCACTTGGCCTCGCCGCGGCCGGCCGACGGCACGCCGATCCGGACCGCCCAGCGCTTCCCGGTGAGCTCGTCCAGCGGCAGCGCGGCGGTCACGGTGCGGCCGTCGGTCACGGCGTCGGCCGGGTACTTGCCCACGTTCTTGCGCTCGAAGCGGAGCCGCACCGGGTCCCCGGCGTGCGCCGCGCCGTGCAGCGGCAGCGGGAGCCGTACGGTGGAGCCCTCGACCACGGCGCGGGCCGGGTCCATCAGGGCCACCGCCTCGCGCTCCAGCTTGTTCGTGTGCTGGTCGACGTCGAGGGAGAGGTTGCCCGGTCCGTCGGTCCAGTACGGCAGGACCAGCCGCCTCGGCTCACCGGTGAGCGCGGCCAGCCGTCCGGCGTCCACGTCCTCGCCGCGCACCGCGCCGAGCCGGGTCTCCTTGCTCCAGCCGCAGGACTTGATGCGCATGTGCAGGTCCCAGAGGCCCTTCTCCAGGGGTTTGCCCGCGGCCGCCGTCTCCGGGTCGAGGACGGCGCGCGCGGTGATCCGCTGGCGGAAGGAGCCGTCCCCCGCGTCCAGGCGGTGCGGCTCGCACTCGACCGGGAGGTAGAACTGCCTGGCGTCCTCCCGGTGACGGACCACCAGGTCCACGTCGCTCCTGTCGACCGGGGCCTCCAGGGTGATGCCCTGGTCGTCCAGCGCCTTGAGCGCCTCGTCGGACAGCGGCAGGCCGAGCAGGTCGCGCCCGCCGTCCCGGCGGAAGGTCATCGGCTCGCCGTCGACCTGGTACTCGGAGGTGAAGCCGATGTTCAGGACGCCGTCCTCCCAGGTCAGGGAATCCAGGGTGCCGGTGGGCCGGATCCCGGCCTCCCAGCGGGCGAGGGCGCGGACGTCCTCGTAGAGGTCGGCGGCGACCAGTCCGGCCACCACCTGCTGGGTGGGGGCGACCTTCGCGAACACGCCCGGCCCGAAACGCTCGGTGATCACGCCGCGGATCTCGCGGTACAGCTCCTCGGCGTAGTCCTCGGGGAGGCTGAGCAGCCGGTTGCCGCGCAGCCGCTCGACCATCTCGTTGCGCAGCCAGCGGCTGAACAGCTTGTCGCGCAGCGGGCCGGGCTCGGTGAGCTCCTCGACCACGTCGAGGGCCTCGCGGAGGTTGGCGAAGTAGCCGACCGGGTCGAAGCGCTGGAAGCCTGCGTTGGAGCCGTCGTCGCGGGTGATGTGGTAGTAGCACAGGTAGTCGCCGAGGACGGCGACGCTCCTGGCCCGCAGGTACGCCTCGACGACGAAGACGTGGTCCTCCAGCCGGCGGCGGCCCTCCTTGAAGCGCATGTTGTGCTGCCGGAGGAACTCCCGCCGGAACATCTTGTGCGGGGTGAGGCTGTCGATCAGCGGCGCGTTCTCCACCGTCGCGCGCGGCCGGTTGACCCGGAACAGCTCCTGCGGGACCGGGCGGCCGATGCCCGCCATCTTGCCCACGACCACGTCGGCGTCGTTCGCCTTGCCGTAGTCGTACATCCGCTCGAGGGCTTCGTCGCCGAGCCAGTCGTCGTGGTCGACGAACATGACGTACTCGCCCCGGGCGGCGTCGATGCCGGTGTTGCGGGGCTTGCCGGACCAGCCGGAGGACTCCTGGTGGACGACGTGGAAGTGGGGGTGCTCGGCCGCCAGCCGGTCCAGCAGGGCGGGGGTCTCGTCGGTCGAGCCGTCGTCGACGAAGAAGACCTCGAACTCGTCGGGGGAGAGACTCTGCCGGAGCAGACCGTTGACGCAGTCCTCGACGTACTTGCCCGGGTTGTAGACCGCGATGACGACGCTGACCTTGACTGTCACGCCGGGTTCTCCTTCTCGTGGACCCGGTGGATCTCCGGGAACGCCTCGGTGAGGGCCGCGCGCCAGTCGCGCAGCGGCTCGATGCCGGCCGCGGCGAAGCGCTCGTGGCCGAGCACGCTGTAGGCCGGGCGGGGGGCGGGGCGGACG
Source organism: Streptomyces sp. NPDC000348 (assembly GCF_042898795.1). Lineage (NCBI taxonomy): Bacteria > Bacillati > Actinomycetota > Actinomycetes > Kitasatosporales > Streptomycetaceae > Streptomyces > Streptomyces sp. NPDC000348. The sequence continues at coordinate 439,298 of NZ_JBIAZD010000002.1, read as the reverse complement.
AACGCCTCGCTGGTGGTGGGGCGGACGCGGTCCGGGTCGGCGCCGAGCAGGCGGAAGATCTCGCGGGTGAAGCCGTACCAGGTGGTCTCGCCGGAGCTGGTGCCGTGGTAGACGCCCGCCGGGGCGGTGCCGGCCAGGGCTCCGCGCCCCAGCTCGACCAGCAGGCCGGCCAGGTCGGCGCTCCAGGTGGGCTGGCCGCGCTGGTCGTCGACGACGTCGAGGGTGTCCTTGAGCCCCTCCAACTTGATCATCGTACGGACGAAATTGCCTCCGCCCGCTCCGTACAGCCAGGCGGTGCGCACGACGTAGCCGCTGTCGGGGAGGGTCTTCAGGACGGCCCGCTCGCCGGCCAGCTTGGTGCGGCCGTAGGCGCTGCGCGGCGCGGTGGGGGCGTCCTCGGCGTACGGCGTCGTGGCGTCGCCCGCGAAGACGTAGTCGGTGGAGACGTGGAGCAGGACGGCGCCGGTGCGGGCGCAGGCGGCCGCGAGGTGGGCGGGGCCGTCGCCGTTGACCGCGAGCGCCTCGGCCTCCCGGGTCTCGGCGTCGTCCACGGCGGTCCAGGCCGCGCAGTTGACGACCACGGCCGGCCGGTGGTGTTCGAGCGCCCGCCGCACGGCGTCGGCGTCCGTGAGGTCCAGCGCCGCCCGGTCCAGGGCGGCGGCCCGCTCGCCCGCCTCGGCCAGCCGGGCCAGCACGTCCCGGCCGAGCATCCCGCCCGCCCCGGTGACCAGCCAGCCGGCCGGCGTGTCCACCTGTTCCTCTGTCGGGTTCATCCCTCTTCCTGTCCTCCGTGCCGGACGGCGCGGGCCCCGGGCGGAGTCCGGGACGCGCCGGAAATGCCTGAACGGGCCCGGGACGGTCCCGGGCCCGCGCGAGACGGGTGGCGCGTCAGCTCAGCGCCGCGCGCTCCTTCAGCGGCTCCCACCAGCCGCGGTTGTCGCGGTACCACTGGACGGTTTCGGCCAGGCCCTCGCGGAAGTCCTTGCGGGGCTCGTAGCCCAGTTCCTCGCGGATCTTGGTGCAGTCGACGGAGTAGCGGCGGTCGTGGCCCTTGCGGTCCTCGACGTACTCGACGCTGGTCTCCCAGTCGGCGCCGCACGCCTCGAGGAGCAGCCCGGTGAGCTCCTTGTTGGAGAGCTCGGTGCCGCCGCCGATGTTGTAGATCTCGCCCGCGCGGCCCTTGGTGCGGACCAGCTCGATGCCCTGGACGTGGTCGTCGATGTGCAGCCAGTCGCGGACGTTGCCGCCGTCGCCGTACAGCGGGACCTTCTTGCCGTCGAGGAGGTTGGTGACGAAGAGGGGGATGACCTTCTCGGGGAAGTGGTGGTGCCCGTAGTTGTTGGAGCAGCGGGTGACGCGGACGTCCAGGCCGTGGGTGCGGTGGTAGGACAGCGCGATCAGGTCGCTGGACGCCTTCGCCGAGGAGTAGGGCGAGTTGGGCTCCAGCGGGTGGGTCTCGGGCCAGGAGCCCTCGTCGATCGAGCCGTAGACCTCGTCGGTGGAGATGTGCACGAAGGTCTGGACGCCGGCCCGGTGCGCGGCGTCGACGAGCGTGTGGGTGCCGACCACGTTCGTGCGGACGAACTCCGCGCCGCCGTCGATGGACCGGTCGACGTGGGACTCGGCGGCGAAGTGCACCACCTGGTCGTGCTCGGCCATCAGCTCGGCGACCAGTTCCGGGTCGCAGATGTCGCCCTGCACGAAGGCGAACCCGGGGTGCTCGCGCACCTCGTCGAGGTTGGCCGGGTTGCCCGCGTACGTCAGCTTGTCCAGGACGGTGACCGCGACGTCACCGGGGCCCTGGGGGCCGAGCACCGTACGGACGTAGTGCGAGCCGATGAAGCCGGCGCCGCCGGTCACCAGGATCCTGGTCGTCATGAGGAGATCTGCACCTTGCTGTGATCACCGAGCACGAGCCGGTGGGCCTTGGGGTTACGGGGGGCGGGCGTGACCTCGACGTCGCGCCCGATGAGCGAGGCCTCCACCCGGCGCACGCCGGTCACGGACGCACCCCGCAGGACGATGGAGTACTCGATTTCGCTGTCCTCGATCCGGCAGCCCTCGGACACCGAGGTGAAGGGGCCGATGTACGCGTCGTTGACCACCGTACCGGCGCCGATGACCGCGGGCCCGACGATCCGGCTGCCGCTGATGCGGGCGCCCTCCTCGATGCGCACCCGGCCGATGATCTCGCTGGCCTCGTCCACCGTGCCCGCGTCGTGGGGCTCGAGGGTCTCCAGGACGGACCGGTTGACCTCCAGCATGTCGGTGACGTTGCCGGTGTCCTTCCAGTAGCCGGAGATCGTGGTGGAGCGGACGTCCCGCTTCTCGTCGATCAGCCACTGGATGGCGTGCGTGATCTCCAACTCGCCGCGCCAGGAGGGCTCGATGGAGCGGACGGCCTCGTGTATGGCCGGGGTGAACAGGTAGACGCCGACGAGGGCCAGATCGCTCTTCGGCTGCTTCGGCTTCTCCTCCAGGCCCACCACGCGTCCGTCGGCGCCGAGTTCGGCGACGCCGAAGGAGGTGGGGTTGGGGACCTTGGTCAGCAGGATCTGCGCGTCGGGCCGCTCGGTGCGGAACTCCTCCACCAGGCCGGTGATGCCGCCGACGATGAAGTTGTCGCCGAGGTACATGACGAAGTCGTCGTCGCCGAGGAAGTCCTGGGCGATGAGCACGGCGTGCGCGAGTCCCAGGGGCGCTTCCTGCGGGATGTACGTGACCTCGATGCCGAACCGGGAACCGTCGCCCACCGCCTCGCGGATCTCCTCCGCGGTGTCACCGACGATGATGCCGACCTCGGTGATCCCGGCGTCGGCGATCGCCTCCAGGCCGTAGAAGAGCACGGGCTTGTTGGCGACCGGCACGAGCTGTTTGGCGGAGGTGTGGGTGATCGGACGGAGACGGGTCCCCGCTCCCCCGGAAAGCACGAGAGCCTTCACGTGTGGCGCCCCAATACTGTGGACCTTGATAGGGGCAGAAAGCCCCCGTTCGTCTGACTTCGCAGTAGATCTTTGGGCACATCATAACCACCCGTCAGGAACAACGATTCACCGGCCATTCACACATTCGACCCCCGAGTGGCCCCCTAATGGCCAAAAAATGATCCGCCCCCGGTGGAACCGGGGGCGGATCGAGATCACCGAACGATCCGGAGGTCAGTCCTCCGTGGACGCGGTCACCGATGACGACGGCTGCTGGGCCGCCGCCGCGGTCTTCTTCGACGCCGTCTTCTTCGCGGTCGTCTTGGTGGCGGCCGACTTGGTGGTCTTCGCCGCCGCCTTCTTGGCCGTCGTCTTCTTGGCGGCGGTCTTCTTGGCCGCCGTCTTCTTCGTGGCGGCCTTCTTCACCGTGGCCTTCTTGGCCGCCTTGCGGGCGGTCTTCTTGGCCGGGGCTGCTTCGGCGGCTTCGGCGGCTTCGGCCGCTCCGGCTTCCTCGGCGGCTTCGGCCGCCTCGGCCGGCTCCCCGGCAGGCGCCGTCTCCGCCGCCGTCGACGGGACGACCACGACGGCCGCCTCCTCGGACGCGGTCGGCGTGCTCGGCTTGCGCACCGCGCGGCGGCGCGGGCGGGCCGGGGCCTCGGTCCCGGCGGGTGCCTCGGCGGGTGCCTCGGCCGGGACCTCCTCGGGCTTCGGCCCAGGCGCCTCGGCGACCGGGGCCGCGGGCTCCGCGACCGTCACCACCGCGGCCTCCGCCCCCGCCGGGGAACCGGCCGGCGCGGACACCTTGCGGGTGGCCCGGCGACGCGTACGGCCCTTGGGCGCGGCCTCCTCGGCGGGTCCGGCGGCCGGCTCGGCGACCGGTCCCGGGACCACCGCGTCCTCGACGGCCGCGGGCTCGGCCAGCGCCTCGGCGGCCGGCTCCGGCCGCACCGGACGCGCGGCCTCCTCGGCGGCCGTCACGTCCTGCGCCGTCGGGGCCTCGGCCTCCGCCCGCTCGCTCTCCCCGGCCCTGTGCCGGGCGGCCCTGGCGGTCTCCCGCCTCGGCGCGCCCGCCGGGGCCGACACCCGCCGGCTCGCCCGGCGGCGCGTACGCCCACGGGTGGCCGCGGCCTCCGCCTCGGCGGCGCTGCTGTACAGCTCCTCGTCCGGCACGAACTCCGGCGCCGGGAGCGCGACCGGCTCGGCGGCCTCGGCGGCGACCTCGGCCGCCGTCTCCGTCTCCGCCTCCTGCTCGGCCGTCTCGACGCCCGCGACCGCCTCGTGCTCGTGCGGCTGCTCCGCCGCACCGGCCCGCGCCCGCTTCCGGCGCTTGCCACCGCCACCGGCGGCGGCGGGCTGGTCCAGGTGCACGATGACACCGCGCCCGTTGCAGTGGACGCAGGTCTCCGAGAACGACTCCAGCAGGCCCTGGCCGACCCGCTTGCGGGTCATCTGGACCAGGCCCAGCGAGGTCACCTCGGCGACCTGGTGCTTCGTACGGTCGCGGCCCAGGCACTCCAGCAGGCGCCGCAGCACCAGGTCCCGGTTGGATTCCAGCACCATGTCGATGAAGTCGATGACGATGATGCCGCCGAGGTCGCGCAGCCGCAGCTGACGCACGATCTCCTCGGCCGCCTCCAGGTTGTTCCTGGTGACCGTCTCCTCCAGGTTGCCGCCCTGGCCGGTGAACTTGCCGGTGTTGACGTCGACGACGACCATCGCCTCGGTCCGGTCGATCACCAGCGAACCGCCGCTGGGCAGCCACACCTTGCGGTCCAGCGCCTTGGCGAGCTGCTCGTCGATCCGGTACGTGGCGAAGACGTCGACCTCGCTGGTCCACTTGGACAGCCGCCCGGCCAGGTCCGGTGCCACGTGCGACACGTACCCGTGGACGGTCTCCCAGGCCTCGTCACCACTGACGATCACCTTGGAGAAGTCCTCGTTGAAGATGTCCCGCACGACCCGGACGGTCATGTCCGGCTCGCCGTACAGCAGCGTCGGCGCGCTGCCGCCGTTCTTGGACTTCTTCTTGATCTCCTCCCACTGCGCCTGCAGCCGCTCGACGTCCCGGCGCAGCTCGTCCTCGCTCGCGCCCTCGGCCGCGGTGCGCACGATGACGCCCGCGTCCTCGGGGACGATCTTCTTGAGGATGGTCTTCAGCCGGGCCCGCTCGGTGTCGGGCAGCTTGCGGCTGATGCCGGTCATCGAGCCCTCGGGGACGTACACGAGGTAGCGGCCCGGGAGGGAGACCTGGCTGGTGAGGCGGGCGCCCTTGTGCCCGATCGGGTCCTTGGTGACCTGCACCAGGACCGACTGCCCCGACTTCAGCGCGGACTCGATGCGGCGCGGGCCGCCCGACATGCCGAGCGCCTCGAAGTTGACCTCACCGGCGTACAGCACGGCGTTGCGGCCCTTGCCGATGTCGATGAAGGCGGCCTCCATCGACGGCAGCACGTTCTGCACCTTGCCGAGGTAGACGTTGCCGACGTACGAGGTCGCCTGCTCCTTGTTGACGTAGTGCTCGACGAGCACGTCGTCCTCCAGGACGCCGATCTGCGTCCGGTCGCCGTGCTGGCGCACCACCATGACGCGCTCGACGGCCTCGCGGCGGGCCAGGAACTCGGCCTCGGTGATGATCGGCACCCGGCGGCGGCCCTGCTCACGGCCTTCGCGGCGGCGCTGCTTCTTCGCCTCCAGACGCGTGGAGCCCTTGATGGACTGCACCTCGTCCGACGGCTCGGCCTTCGGACGGGGCTCGCGGACCTTGACGACGGTGCGCTCGGGATCGTCGGCGGCCGCCTCGGGCTCACCGCCGCTGTCACCGGCGCGACGACGACGGCGGCGACGACGCCGGCTGCTGCTGGACCCGGAGTCCTCGCGGTCCTCGGCCGACTCCGCGTCCTCCTCCTCGTCCTCCTCGACCTGCTCGGCGGTGTCCTCGGCGTCCTGGGCGGCCTGCTCGGCGCCGACGTCCGCGGACTCGCCGTCCTCGATGTCGGCCTCGGCGGAGTCACCGCGCCGACGGCGGCGGCCGCCACGGCGGCGGCGACGGCGCGAACCGGCGGCCTCGCTGTCGTCCTGGTCGTCGGCCTCGGCGTGGTCCTCGGACTGCTCCTCGGCCTCCTCGGTCTCGTCCTCGGCGCGGGTCACGGGAGCGGCCTCGGGCTCGTCGCCCGCACCCCGGCGCCGGCGACGGCGGCGGGAGGCGGCGGGCTGCTCCTCCGGGAACTCCTCGGTCGGCTCGGGCTCCGCCACCGGCTGGGCGACCTCGGCGGCCGCCTCGGCGGCGGCCCGCTCCGGGGTCTGGAAGCGGGGCTCGGTGAACACCGGCGGCTGGAACACGGCGACGGCCGGACGCGCGGGGCGCCGCCGCGAGGTCTCCGCCTCGCCGGACTCGGCGGGCTCGGCGAAGCCGGCGGCGGCCTTGCGGACCACCCGGCGCCGGCGCCGCGGAGCGGCCTCGTCGGCGACGGCCTCAGGGGTCTGCACAGGCTCAGGGGTCTGCGCGGGCTCGGGGGCCTGCGCGGGCTCGGGGGCCTGCGCGGGCTCGGGAGTCTCGGTCACCGGGGCCTCCTCGGCGGCGGGCGCGTCGGCGCGCCGTGTGGCCCGGCGCCGGGTGCGGCGCGGAGCGGCGTCCTCGGCCGTGCCTGCGGCGGCCTCCACCGTCTCGGCGACCTCGGGGGCGGCCTCGGTGGTGGTCCCGGCGGTCTCGGGGGAGGTCACACTGCGCGTGGCCCGGCGCCGGGTACGGCGCGGAGCCGCCTCCTCAGCCGCGCCGGCGGCCGCCTCGGGAGTGGTCTCCGGGATCGCGGGGGCCGTCTCCGGGGTTTCGGCGGTGGTCTCGGCGGCCTCCGGGGAGGTCACACTGCGCGTGGCCCGGCGCCGGGTACGGCGCGGAGCCGCCTCCTCAGCCGCGCCGGCAGCCGCCTCGGGAGTGGTCTCCGAGGCCGCGGGGGCCGTCTCCGGGGTTTCGGCGGTCGCCGTCGGCGAGGTCACGCTGCGGGTCGCACGACGCCGGGTACGGCGCGGGGCCGCGTCCTCGGCCGGGTCCACGGCGACGGCGGGCTGCTCGGGAGCCGGAGCGGTCTCGGGTGCGGCGGGCGTCACCGGGACGACGGTCTCGGCGGCCTCCGCCGACTCGGGTGCCCCGGCCGGCGCGGCCGCGCGGCGGACCACACGACGACGCCGGGGCGCGGCGGCCGGGGCCTCGACGGGCTCGGCCTCCTTCTCCGCCTCGGCGCCCTCCTGTTCCACGAGCCCGTCGGGCTCGGGCGCCTCCACGGCCGGTATGGCCGGCGCGACGGTCTCCGCCGTCGTGTCGGGCGCCCCGGCGGGCGGGCCCGCCGGGCGGGAGGCGGCACGGCGCCGCCGCCTCGGCGGCAGGGTGTCGCTGGGAGTGTTCGGTTCGGAGCCCTCGACGGGCTCGATCGGTTCGAGCATGCGGGCGTTTCTCCCGTCAGGCTCCCGGGCGCCGCACCTGGTCCGGCGATGCCGGTGACGTCCGCGGCGCGCGCGGTGCGCGATCGCCGCCGTCCGGGGCGCGGGCGCCGCACGGGAGCACTCTGTGTCCTGTCTCGCCGGTTCCGTACGCCGAATGCGCACGGCCTGGCGAAAGTCTTCTGGTCGGTGCGCTGCCCGACCCAGGTGGCTCCCGAGGTCGAGGGCGGCGCTTACGACGTGCGTCCCTTCGCAGGACCTTCCTTACGCCGGCGCCGTCGCGGCGGCAGTGGCGCCGGCCGGTTGCGGCTCGGTCGCTGCTGCCTCGCGGTCGGGCGCGAGCGGGTCGGTCACCGTGCCGGTCTCTTCATCGAGCAGCCCCTGCGCCAGCCTGGTCACCGCTGCGGGGACCGGCGGCGCCAGGTCGGCCACGGCGCGGAGACCGGACAGGACGTCGTCGGGTCGTACGGCAGGCGTCACGTGCCGAACAACCAGCCGCAGTATCGCACAGGGGTGGTCGGTCGGCCCAGTAAGGAGCGCGGCGACAGCCTCTCCGGTGGAGCCGGCACCCGCGCCGGGATGCGACGAGTGCACTTCTACGCTCTCCAGCCCCACGACCGCCGAGCGGGCGTCGAAGGTGCGGACGCCGTTCTTGGTCCGGCGCTGGACCTCGACGGCCGGGGCCGCGTTGAAGGCGTCCACCGCGCGGCGGGCGTCCTCGGGGCCTACTCCGTCCAGTCGCAGCTCCCACACGGAGGCCGTCAGCCGGTCGGCGAGACCCGGGGTACGGGCCTCGACCGCCTCGACGATGTCGAGCCCGGCGGGCATCGACTCGTCGAGCAGGCCCCGGAGCCGCTCCGGGTCACGCGGCTCGGTGAGCGCGATCTCCAGATACTCCGCCTCGCTGCCCGTGCCGGTGGGTGCGGCATTGGCGTACGACACCTTCGGGTGCGGTGTGAACCCCGCCGAATACGCCATCGGCACCTCGGCGCGGCGCAGCGCACGCTCGAAGGCGCGCTGGAAGTCACGGTGGCTGGTGAACCGGAGGCGGCCGCGCTTGGTGTAGCGCAGTCGGATGCGCTGCACCGCGGGTGCGGGCGGCGGGCCTTCGGGCTGTCGCTTGCCCAGTGTTGTTCAGTCCTTCGTGAGAGCGGTCGTACTACCACCAAGAGTACGTGCCTCCGGGCCGGTAGGTTCCCGCCGGTGCGTGAGCTGCGGTTTCCTCGGCGCACCGGCCGGTGCGCCGAACAGCGTCCGCCGGAAGTCGGCGCGTGCCCGCCGCACCGAGGCGCGGGCGGCGGCGAGGGCCTGCCGGGTGGCCCGGCCCGCCGCGCGGGCGGCGTCCCCGAGCGGCCGCAGCACCGTGTCGCGCACCACGTGCCCCACCGGAGTCAGCACGCTCCGGTACACCCACCGCACCGGCTCCACGAACACCCACCGCAGGAGCGTTCCCAGCCACCGTCCGACGGCGAGCGAGAGGCGCCCGGCGACGCGCCAGGCATGCCCGAGGGCGTCCCCGGCCTCCCGCGCGACGACCGCGAGCACACGGCCGACGGGCACCAGCACCCGGCGCCACACCGCGAGCGCGGGCAGCACCAGCAGGATCCGGGTGATCCAGTACAGCCCCGTGCCGATCCCGGTGACGACCGTCGTCACCAGCCACAGCAGGCCCTTCACGCACCAGGCGACCGCCCGCCCCGCCGGCGTCAGGACCCACCGGTACAGCCACGCCGAGGGCACGACGACGAGGTACCGCCCCAGCCACACCGCTCCCGCCCACACGCCGGCGCCGATCGCAGCGAGCACGTGACCGACCGGCGTCAGCACATGCGCGTACAGCCACACGGCCGCATGACCGAGGGGAGTCAGCACATGGCGGTGGAACGCGACGGCCGGAAGGACCACCAGCACCCTCCCGAGCCACGCCAGCCCCTTGCCGAACGGCACGAGGACATACCGCCACAGCCCCACGAACGGCCACACGAACACCGCCCGCCCCACCCACAGCAGCGCCCTCCCGAGAGGCCGCAGCAGCGTGCCGTTCAGGAACCGCCCGGCGGCGGCCAGCGCGTCCCACACCATCCGCACCGGCACGACCAGCACCAGCACCACGATCCGCAGGGGGACGCGGATCGCCACGACGAGACACCCCTCACCCGCGGGCGCGGCGGCCGGCGGACCGGCCGGCTTCTCGAGATCCATACCCGTCAGGACGCAGGCGCCGCCCGTCCGGATCCCACGCCCGTGATGCTGTTGACCTCATATGCTGAACACCGGTCGGACATAAGAATTCCGAGATTTATGTAAAACAATTTTCCCTACGGCCGTTCACTCATTCGCCACACATCCAAGTGAAACAGCCGCCGTTAGTCGCTATATGACGAAGGCAAGCAGGTTCGGGCTCATCAGGTCCGACGGGGGGAATTCGTGGGAATCCGATCTCGCCGGCCGCTGGATCGGCGAGGCCGGCTGACATGAATGACGAACGCTACGACCCTCTCGTCTACGCGGAGCCCATGGAATCGTCCGTGCCGCACTGGGACCCGGCCGAGGAACTCGCCTATCTGCTCCAGGAGGCCCGCAGCGAGGAGTCCTCCAGGGCCACCGTCCCGGGGCCCCGCGAGGAGACCTCGGTCACCGCTCCCCCGGCCGGCAGCCCCATGGACAACCTGCGGGAGATCACGGCGGAACTGCCGCCCCTGCGCGCGGCACCGCGCGGCCACCGCAAACCCCCGCGCAGACGCCCCGACGCGCTGCGCCTCGCCAGCTACGCCGTCGCCGCCCTGACCGCGGTCACCGTGTCGATGGTGAGCGTCTTCAGCGGCGTCGTCACCTACGAACCCCTGCTCCTCGTCACCACGGCCCACAGCAGCGGCAGTTCCTCGGCCTGGTGGCCCGTACTGGTCTACGGCCCCTGGCTGGCGGGCTCGTTGTCGGTCCTGCGCGCGGCGCTGCACCAACGGCGCGCCCTGCACTCGTGGTTCGTCGTCCTCCTCTTCTCGTCCGTCGCCGTCATGCTCTGCGTGGCCCAGGCCCCCCGGACGGTCACCGACACGGCCGCCGCGGCCCTCCCGGGCGTGGCCGCCCTGGCCTGTTTCCAGCAACTCGTCCGCCAGATCACCCTGACCCGCCCGCCCCGCCGCACCGCCCCCCGCCACCGCGTACGCCAGTACGGCCGCGGCCTCCCGTAACCCCGGCCACACGCCGAAGCCCCCTTCGCGTGCGAAGGGGGCTTCGGCGTGTGGCCGGCGGGACCGATCCGCACGGACGTGTCCGTCCGGAGGCACGCCGGTGCACAGAGGACGTCGGGGAGTGGCAAGCCATCGCCCCGGGGCGGCCAACCGTGTCCGGGAGCGTGCCGGGCGGCTCTCGTGGCGGACGGGTGTGCGACTGCGCGGCCTGCCGGGCCTCAGTCGAGCAGGCCCGCCTCCTGTGCCAGCACCGCCGCCTGGACCCGGTTGGTGCAGTCGGTGCGGGTGAGGATGCTGCTGATGTGGGCCTTGACCGTGCCGGAGCTCAGGTGGAGCCGTGCGGCGATCTCGGCGTTGGAGAGGCCGGTGCCCAGCAGCCGGAGGACGTCCCGTTCAGCCGGTGTCAGGTCCGCGGTCCGACGTGCTGCGACGTCGCTGCCGTGGCCCGACCGGGTCCGGAAGTCGACGAGTTGGCGGGTGACCTGCGGGGCGAGGACGGGTTCTCCGTCCGCGGCGCGGCGTACGGCGTCGATGAGGCCGTGGGGGCCGGTGTCCTTGAGGAGGTAGCCGTGGGCTCCGGCGCGCAGGGCGCTGGTGACGGTCGCTTCCTCGCCGAAGGCCGTCAGCATCACCGCTCGGGTACGGGGCGAGTGCCGGGCGATCCCGGCGACGGCGGTGATGCCGTCCCCGGGCATGCGGATGTCGAGGAGGGCGACGTCGACGGGGTGGGCGCGGCAGACCTCGACGGCCTCAGCGGCGTTCTGCGCCTCGGCCACGATGCGGATCCCGCCGTCGTTCTCCAGGATCAGGCGGATCCCGGCGCGCATCAACGCCTCGTCGTCGGCGATCAGGACTCGGATCATCGGTTCAGTGTAGAACCGCCGTGATCAGCAGGGCGATGGTGCCGCCGATCGTCGGCAGCAACACCAGCAGAGCCGCGCAGCCGCCTCCCAGAAGGCGGGGCCACGTGAGGACCTCCGTGGACAGCGGGGGCCGGGAGCCCGCCCCGCCGGACACCGGCCCGGGTGAAGTGGCGTACACGGGCGGCGCGTCGGGCCGGACGGGTATACGGGCGGAGAGGACGAAGCCGCCCTCCGGGCGCGGTCCGGCGTGGAGGGCACCCCCGAGCAGGCCAATCCTCTCCTGGAGGCCGACGAGTCCACTGCGGTTCCCGTCCCCGGGCGGACAGGGCACCGGCGGGGCATCGTTGATGACGGCGACCACCACCGTGTCCCCTTCGTCCTGAAACGTCACACGGACCGGTGCGCCGGAGGCGTGCTTCAGCGCGTTGGTGAGTCCTTCGCGGGTCACACGGTGGACGGCCTGCCGGGTGCGGGCGTCCGCGTCCGTCGGCCCGGTCGCGTTCCAGTGCAGTTCGGCGTCGGCCCCCGCCTTCCGGGAATCCGCGACCAGAGCCGAGAGATCTTCGCGGGTTCCCCGTTCACCGCTGTCCTCGCCGGACTGGTGACGGAGGACGCCGAGGATGCCGCGCAGCTCGTCCATGGCCGTTCCGGCGGTGGTGCGCAGAAGTTCGGCCTGGGAGGCCAGCGAGGGCGCCTGTCGTTCGGCGGCGAGCTGGAGAGCTCCGGCGTGCACCGAGATGAGGCTGATGCGGTGGCCGAGCAGGTCGTGCATCTCGGCGGCGATGCGCGCCCGTTCCTCCATGCGGGCCGCCTCGTCGATGAGGAAACGGGTCTGCTCGAGGTAGGCGTTGCGTTCCCGCAGCAGCCCCGTCAGCGGACGGCGCCGCCCCATCATCATGCCGGACAGCGCGGGCAGCAGGACGAACAGTGCGGCCACGCCGGCGCCGGCGACCAGGTACGGCATCGCCGGGAGTCCGCTGAGGGACGGGGCGGCGATCGACATGAGCACGGCACCGGCACTGCCCGCCCCGACGACTCCCCAGGCACGCCGTACGGGGGTGATGCGGCGCACGGCGGACCACACGACGCACGGCACCACCGCCATCGCCCACACGTTGTTCCCGGCGATCACCGGCACACAGCCCAGCACCGTGAGTGCCGGGTACATCCGCCGCGCGGGCACGAGCAGTGCCGCCCACACGCCCAGGAGGGCCACCGCCACCGGGTGGGCCGGCGGAATCAGCGGAACCGGCGCCAGCGAGCACAGCAGGACCAGGCCGGCGAGTACGGACTCGGTCACGACCGTCCGCCGGGGCGCGGCGCGCACCGCCTCCCGGATCGCGGCGGCCTCGCGGCGCGCCCGTCCGCACGCTCGCACTGCCGGACTCATGTCTTCTCCCTGTGGGCGCCGTTCTCAACGGCTGCTCTCGTTCCGTGTGTCGACGGACCACTGCGGCTGCGGACGCGTCAGGACGCCTGTGCCGCTCCGCCCGGGACCCGGAGCTCCGGCTCCGCCCGCAGCCCGGCGACGTCCGCCCCGCTCTCGGTCAGCACACGCTCGATCTCCGCCGCGGACTCCGCGTCCGTCCCCTCGTCCAGCAGCGCGGCCAGCAGGTGGGTCGTGCCGACCGTGGGCGAGCCCTGAGCGGCGGCGGTGAACTGGGTGACGTGCAGGAGCCGCCGTTCGAAGTCGACGTCACCGCGGACCTCCCGGGGCTCCTCCTCCGCGACCCCGGTAGCGGGAAGCAGCACCCGGGTGACGGCATCCTGCCGTACGCCGTGCCGGCGCAGCAGTGCGGCCCCCTGGTTCGCTCCCCTCAGCTCCTCGGGCAGCTCACGCCCCGCGACGGTCAACGACCGCTCCAGCGCCAGGATCCCCAGCAGCACATCGACCGGTCCCTTCTCCGACGCCCCGCGCCGCACCGCCCCCCGTGACGCCTCCGTGCGCACCGCACCCACGACTGCGGAACCGAACCCGGCGCCGCCCCCGAACATCCAGGCGGTGAACCTCCGGGTCAGCGGATTCCCGCTCTTCCCGAACGTCCCCGCCTTGCGCAGGATCAACACCGAGCCGGACTCCGGAACTTCGTCACTCCCCCGCAACGCGTCGAGCGCCATCGAGGCAGCCGGGACGTCCACCTTCTCCAGCACCATGGCCTCACGGGCACGCGTATCGGGCAGCCCGACCAGTGCACGCGCCACATGCCGGACGCGCACGGAAACGGTGCCCTCCTCCCGCGCGGCCTCCAGCGCCTTGCGCAGACAGGTTCGCAACGCGCCGGTCATCGGCGGGAGTTCAAGGCGTTCCTGCCCCTGCTTTCCCTTCTGCTTCCGATTCGCCCAGCGCAGCCTCTTGGCCTCCTCCAGCCGGACCTCCCGCCAGAAGGCGTCGATCTCCCGCTCGTCGTCCGGGCTTCCCGCCATGCCGTCACCCGCGTCCTCACTGACCCACACGGACGTCCCCCGGCACCCGATCGAACCGCCGAGCGAGCCGGAGGCCCTCATCCCGGGTGCGATCGCGGAACCCGCGGCCGAGTCTCCCGACACGAGCGCGTACAGCACGCTCTCCGTACCGACGTCCTCGCGTTCCTGCTTGTCCACCGCGCGCATCGCCTCCAGCAAGAGCCTGACGACGTCCCTCTCGAACTCGGCGGTCACGCCGGCGCCGCGGTCGGATGTTCGCTGGTCCATCGTGCTGCCTTCCTCTCCGTGGTGTCGCCTGCCGAGAAGGACGCTAGACCGCGTCCTCCGGCTCCGCGTCGGCCGGTCGGCCATTGCTTCCCGTCCGATCGGCCAGGTTCTCCCGTCCGGGCGGACGACGGCCTTGCGGGCCCAACGCGGCACCCCTCGCGGACATTTCCCGCCTGACAACGGTGCGTCACAGGAGAACGGCACCGGGGCGCTGCGCCCGTGAGCGGTCACCTCTCACGGCATGGGGCGACCACGGCGCCACCACCACACGGGCCGGGGGTCCGCACCCGCAGGAGGGACGCTCCCGGCATCGGAGGACGCCTCGTGGATGAGCCCGTCGTCGGTTGAACGCGTGATGCAGGTGCCCCTCGCCGGCGCTGTCGGTGCAGGCGCCGGGCTCGGTGGAAGCCGGTGAGGCCGGCGTCGGATCAGTAGACGATGGACACGATCCGGCACGCTGCTTCGGCGAGCCGCCGGTCCCCTCGCACCTGGGCGCGGGACAAGGCATCCGCAGGATCGATGTTCCGCGTGGACAGTCGCCAGACGGTTTCGGTATCCAGTAGCACGGCCGCGGTCGGTCGGCCGCTCGGCGCTTCGGCCAACGACCACCGGTCCGCGGTGGCGGTCGCCGTCCACGACACGCCCAGGGCGACCGCGTCAAGGTCGGCTGTGGCGAATCGCCGGACAAGCCGGGTGCCTGCCGCCGCCAGGGCGTCGATGAGCGAGGCAGGGCTGTCGTCCGCGTGCAGGTCGACCCATTCCTGGTTCGTGCGGTGGATGAACGCCTCGACCGTCTCACCATCGGCGAAGCCGTTGCGGTGGTCGTGGCCGAGGCGGCCGTAGTAGTCGCCGAGGAGGTGGGCGGCGACGTCGTGCACCGTCCAGTGCCCGGCTGCCGTCCCGCTCCAGTCGGAGGGTGTCAGACCACGCGGGGTGTCGAGCAGCGACCTGAGTTCCGGACCGAACAGCGCACGCGCGTCGATCGGGTCACCCAGCCAGGAAGTGCCGGACATGCCGTGGGACTCGGGACTCATGGCCACAGCCTGTCAACCAGGAGTCGCGGTCTGCCATCGAATACTCCCGCCCGGGAGCGTCCGGGTGACCCACTGCGCATCAGCCGTCCGGGATCGGTCCGGTGGCGGCGAGGCAGGCATCCACCGGATCGGGACGGTACCGGATCTGCTTGAGCCGGCGACCGCGCGGCCGATACCCGAGGGCATCGCCCGTCCCTCAAACGCTCAGACCTGTCGCCGAGAAAGGGACGGCCGACACCGGGATGGACCGGGTGGTCGGGGCCCTCGTCAAGCGCCACGAACACGCCGAACCGCTCGATCGCCGCCACCGTGCCGGTCAGGCGTCGGCCAAGGCGGAGCCGCTTGAGGAACGCCTGGAGTTCCGGGTTCTCCGTGGCCGCCATCGACAGCCGTACTCGGCCCTCCTCCAAGTCCACCGCGAGCACCTCGGCGGTGACCCGCTGTCCGACCACAGCGGCATCCGCCCTGCGCCGCTGCCAGGAGACGTCCAGCGGCCCCACCACCCCGTGCGGACGAGCGGTGCACCCGTCCAGGGTCACGGTCACCTCGGACCGGGTGACGGCCGCCACCATGCCACTACAGCGGTCACCGGCCTGGATCGGTGTCAGAAAGCTCCTGAGGACCGGATCCACCGACGCGTCCCCCATGGCGCCCAGGCTCTCACATGACGGTTGGCCCCACTCCGCCTCGGACCGGATGCCCGCATGCGCGCCAGGAGCGTCCGTGGAACGTCCCGGGCCGCCCGCCGTGCCTTCGGGGACCGGAGTGGACCGAGCACCGCGACCACCTCGTCCTCCGTGGTGCGTCCGCCACAGCCTCAGCGGTACGCCGCAGTGGCCCGGTCACTCTCCGCTCCCCCGCCCGTCTCAGCCGGCCGGAGCCGGCTTCTTGACCGTCAGCGGCAACAGCTTCTTGCCGGTGGGGCCGATTTGTATGGCCGTGTCCATCTGAGGACACACGCCGCAGTCGAAGCACGGGGTCCAGCGGCAGTCCTCGACCTCGGTTTCGTCGAGGGCGTCCTGCCAGTCCTCCCAGAGCCAGTCCTTGTCCAGGCCGGAGTCGAGGTGGTCCCAGGGGAGGACCTCCTCGTAGGTGCGCTCGCGGGTGGTGTACCAGTCGACGTCCACGCCGAACTGCGCGAGGGCCTTGTCGGCGCAGTCCATCCAGCGGTCGTACGAGAAGTGCTCGCGCCAGCCGTCGAAGCGGCCGCCGTCCTCGTAGACCGCGCGGATGACCGCGCCGATGCGGCGGTCGCCGCGGGAGAGCAGGCCCTCGACGATGCCGGGCTTGCCGTCGTGGTAGCGGAAGCCGATCGAGCGGCCGTACTTCTTGTCGCCGCGGATCTTGTCACGGAGCTTGGCGAGGCGCTCGTCCGTCTGCTCGGCGGAGAGCTGCGGGGCCCACTGGAACGGGGTGTGCGGCTTGGGGACGAAGCCGCCGATGGAGACCGTGCAGCGGATGTCGTTGGAGCCGGAGACCTCCCGGCCCTTGGCGATCACGCGGGTGGCCATGTCGGCGATCTGGAGGACGTCGTCGTCGGTCTCGGTGGGCAGGCCGCACATGAAGTACAGCTTCACCTGGCGCCAGCCGTTGCCGTAGGCCGTGGCGACGGTCCGGATGAGGTCGTCCTCGGAGACCATCTTGTTGATGACCTTGCGGATGCGCTCCGAGCCGCCCTCGGGGGCGAAGGTGAGGCCCGAACGGCGGCCGTTGCGGGTCAGCTCGTTCGCCAGGTCGATGTTGAAGGCGTCGACGCGGGTGGAGGGGAGGGAGAGGCCGATCTTGTCTTCCTCGTAGCGGTCGGCGAGGCCCTTGGCGATGTCGCCGATCTCCGAGTGGTCGGCGGAGGAGAGGGAGAGCAGGCCCACCTCTTCGAAGCCCGTGGCCTTCAGGCCCTTGTCGACCATCTCGCCGATGCCGGTGATCGAGCGCTCCCGGACCGGGCGGGTGATCATGCCGGCCTGGCAGAAGCGGCAGCCGCGGGTGCAGCCGCGGAAGATCTCCACGGACATGCGCTCGTGGACGGTCTCGGCGAGCGGGACGAGGGGCTGCTTGGGGTAGGGCCACTCGTCGAGGTCCATGACCGTGTGCTTGGAGACGCGCCACGGGACGCCCGACCGGTTCGGTACGACGCGGGCGATGCGGCCGTCGGGGAGGTACTCGACGTCGTAGAAGCCGGGGACGTACACCCCGCCGGTCTTCGCCAGGCGGAGGAGGAGTTCCTCGCGGCCGCCGGGGCGGCCCTCCTCCTTCCAGGCGCGGACGATCCGCGTGACCTCCAGGACGGCCTGCTCGCCGTCGCCGATGACCGCGCAGTCGATGAAGTCGGCGATCGGCTCGGGGTTGAAGGCGGCGTGGCCGCCGGCCATGACGATCGGGTCGTCGAGGCCTCGGTCCTTGGCCTCCAGCGGGATGCCGGCCAGGTCCAGGGCGGTGAGCATGTTGGTGTAGCCGAGCTCGGTGGAGAAGCTCAGGCCGAATACGTCGAAGGCCTTCACCGGGCGGTGGCTGTCGACGGTGAACTGCGGAACGTGGTGCTCCCGCATCAGCGCCTCGAGGTCCGGCCAGACGCTGTAGGTGCGCTCGGCGAGGACGCCGTCCTGTTCGTTGAGGACCTCGTAGAGGATCATGACGCCCTGGTTGGGCAGTCCGACCTCGTAGGCGTCGGGGTACATGAGCGCCCAGCGGACGTCGCAGCTGTCCCACGGCTTGACCGTGGAGTTGAGCTCTCCGCCGACGTACTGGATCGGCTTCTGCACATGCGGGAGCAGAGCTTCGAGCTGTGGGAACACAGACTCGGCGGCTTCGGCAGGCATCTCGCGAACCTTTGTGTGCTGAGTGGGGTGACCATTCAGCGTAACGCGGCCGGAGGGGTGTTCCCTACGTTGTCCAGGGCCGGAGGTCCTTGGTGATCGACGCCCAGGCTTCGGGGAGGGCGGCCTCGGCGAGCTCCGCGCGGCGTTCCTCGCGGGCGTGGAGGACGCCGTAGGTGAAGGCGCTCTCGCCCGCCGCGTGGGCGACGGCGGCGAGCTCGCGGAGGGTCTGGCGGGCCATGACGCTGTCCTGGTGGTCGCCGAGCAGGCCCTGGAGCGACTTCATGGCCTTGACGAGGTCGTCCGCCGGTTTGCCGAGTGCGGGGGCGGCGGCCTCGGCGGCGTAGCGGGTGCGCTTGGTCTTCTTGCGGGCCTCGTGCAGGGCGACGTCGCGGTCGGGGCCGGGCGGGAGGTCCAGGGCGCGGGTGATGAGGCCGGTGAGTTTGCCGAGGTCCTTGCGTACGGCCTGGGTGAGGACCTTGTCCGGCCGGGCTCCGGCCTTCTTGCGCAGGGGCGGGTCGGCGAGCAGGGCGTCCAGGGTGTCGAGGAGGGCGAGGTGGCGGCGGGAGTCGAGGATGCCGGTGAGGTGGCCGTGGGCCTTGGAGTGGCGGACCTCGGCCCAGGTGGTGAGCCGGTGGCCGACGGGGCCGGTGACGAGGGTGTCGGGCAGGTCGGCGAGGGAGGACCGGAGGCGTTCGGCGAGCACTTCCTGGTCGCGGTCCCGGCCCAGCTCGGCGGCCAGCCGCTTCAGGTCGGCGCCGACGGGGTCGGTCACCTCGCGGTCGAGGACGGTGCGGAAGGAGCGGAAGGTGCTGCGCAGGCGGCGGGTGGCGACCCTCATGCGGTGCACGGAGTCGGGGACGTCCTGGCGCACGGCGGGGTCGAGTTCGACGAGGGCGTCGCGCTGGGCGCGGACGTAGGCGAGGACGTGGTCGCCGGCGGTGACGGGTTTCCCGGTCGTCCGTGGCCGGTGTTTCCGCCGCGGGGCCGCCTCCGGTGCCGTGGCGGGCGCGGGTGCCGTCGCTGCGGCCGGGGTGGCGTGCGGTGCCGTGTCGGCCAGTGCCCTGGCCAGTTTCGAGGCCGAGGCCGAGGGGCGTACGCCGGCCTTGCGCAGGCGTTTCTCGACCTTGTCGAGGAAGGCGGGGTCGCCGTCGTCGGCGAGTTCGACCTCGATCTCGGTCCACCGGGCGGTGCCGCCGTCGCCGGTGAGGCGTTCGGCGTGGACGGTGTCGACGCCGACCTCGGCGAGCAGCCGGCCGTCGGCGTCGACCAGGTGGCGCACGTCGCGGTCGGAGCGGAGCCGGACGACGGGCAGCAGCGCGCTGTCGCGGACGCGGGAGCGGACGAGGGCGGCGAGCTCGTCGGGGAGGGTGTCGGAGAGCGGGGCGCGGATCTCGTCGCGCACTCCGGGGGCGACGGGGAACTTCAGGTGCCAGCCCGCGTCGGAGCCGCCGGTGCGGCGGCGCAGGGTGACGGAGGACGCGGCGAGGCGTCCGTCGGCGGTGTCGTGGTAGGTGGCGTCGAGGTGGGTGACGCCCTGGTCGAGTACGGTCGCCACGCCGGGGACGCGGGTCAGGTCGGGCAGTCCGCCGTCGTCGGACTCGTACTTTCGCTCGATCTCGCGCTTGGTGTCCGCCATGAGATGCCTCTATCCGCCGTGGGTGAATCTAGTCGTCGTGGGCGCGGAGCGGCCGTGGGTCCCGCCGCTCCGCGCCCACGGCGGTTCACGCGGACATCGGCCGTTGTATCCGGATGGACTGGAGCAGGCCCACGGCCAGCCAGACGGCGAACATGGAGGAGCCGCCGTAGGAGACGAACGGCAGGGGCAGGCCGGTGACGGGCATGATGCCGAGGGTCATGCCGATGTTCTCGAAGGCCTGGAAGGCGAACCAGGCGACGATGCCGGCGGCGACGACGGTGCCGTACAGGTCGGTGGTGTCGCGGGCGATGCGGCAGGCGCGCCAGAGGATGACGCCGAGCAGGCCGATGATCAGTGCGCCGCCGACGAAGCCGAGTTCCTCGCCGGCGACGGTGAAGACGAAGTCGGTCTGCTGTTCGGGGACGAACTGGCCGGTGGTCTGGGAGCCGTGGAAGAGGCCGGAGCCGGTCAGTCCGCCGGAGCCGATGGCGATGCGGGCCTGGTTGGTGTTGTAGCCGACGCCGGCGGGGTCGAGCTCGGGGTTGGCGAAGGCGGCGAAGCGGTTGATCTGGTACTCGTCGAGGATCCCGAGCTGCCAGACGGTGACCGCGCCGGTCGCGCCCGCGCCGAGCAGGCCGAAGATCCAGCGGTTGGAGGCGCCGGAGGCGAGCAGTACGCCGAGCACGATGACGACCATGACCATGACCGACCCGAGGTCGGGCATGAGCATCACGATCAGCATGGGGACGACGGCCAGTCCGAGGGCCTGGAGGACCGTGCGGTGATCGGGGTACGGCTTGTCGCCGGCGTCGACGCGGGCGGCGAGCAGCATCGCCATGCCCAGGATGATCGTGATCTTGACGAACTCGGAGGGCTGGAGGGAGAAGCCGCCGGGGAGCTTGATCCAGGAGTGGGCGCCGTTGATGGTGGAGCCCAGCGGGGTGAGCACGAGCAGGATCAGGAAGACCGAGGCGCCGTACAGCAGGGGCACGGCCGTGCGCAGGGTGCGGTGGCCGAGCCAGAGGACGCCGATCATCAGGGCCAGTCCGATGCCGGTGTTGAGCCAGTGCCGGACGAGGAAGTAGTAGGGGTCGCCCTGGTTGAGTTCGGTGCGGTTGCGGGTGGCCGAGTAGACCAGGAGCGAGCCCAGCAGGGAGAGGGCGAGCGCCGAGAACAGTATCGGCCAGTCGAGGCGCCGGGCCAGGGAGTCACGGGCGAAGACCCGTGTCCAGCCGGCCCGCTCCGGTCCGTATCCGGAGACCTGGAAGCTGTTGACTCCGCCGGTCATGACGCTGCCCTCCGCGGTCCCTTTCCGGTGCCGGTGCCGCCGCGTCGTCGTCGGTGGCGGCGGCGGGTGTCGCGGTTGGTGTTCTCCGGCGAGGGGACGGTGCCCGCCTGCTGCGGGTCGGCCGGGTCCTGCTGCGGTGTGGTGGCCTGTGCGCCGGGCGAGGGGGTCGCCCGGTCCTTGGCGGGGTCCTTGGAGATCTTCGGGGAGGTGATGGTGCCGTCCGTGCGGACCTTCGGGAGGTCCTTCTGCGGTGTGGACAGCAGCGCCTTCTTCTTGTCGATCTCGCCGTCCTCGGAGACGCCGTACAGGGCGTTGTAGATGTTGCGCACGGCGGGGCCCGAGGCGCCGGAGCCGGTACCGCCCTGGGAGATCGTCATGACGATCGAGTAGTCCTTGGTGTACGTGGCGAACCACGAGGTGGTCTGCTTGCCGTAGACCTCGGCGGTACCGGTCTTGGCGTGCATCGGGATCTCGTCCTGCGGCCAGCCCCCGAATCGCCACGCGGCCGTACCGCGGGTGGCGACTCCCTCGAGGGCTTCGTCTATCTGGGCGAGGGTCTTTTTCGACATGGGCAGCTTGCCGTCCGCCCGGGGCTCGATCTCCGTGACCGTCTTGCCGTCGGGGCTGATGACGGCCTTGCCGACGGTGGGGTCGTAGAGGGTGCCGCCGTTGGAGATGGCCGCGTAGATGGTGGCCATCTGGATGGGGGTGACGAGCGTGTCGCCCTGGCCGATGGAGTAGTTGACGGAGTCACCCGCGCGCAGCCGGTTGCCTTCGAGGCAGTTCTCGTAGGCGATCTTCTCGGCGTAGCTGCCGTCCTTCTTCCCGTACTTGCACCAGGCGTCCTTGTTGGCCTTCCAGTAGTCCAGCTTCCACTGGCGGTCGGGGACGCGGCCGGTGACCTCGTTGGGCAGGTCGATGCCGGTCTCCTCGCCGAGGCCGAACTGGTGGGCGGTCTTGTAGAACCAGTCGTCGGCGTTCTTCTTCGGCTTGTTGCCGCCGTCGCGCTTCCACTCCTCGTGGGAGAGGGCGTAGAAGACGGTGTCGCAGGACACCTCCAGGGCGCGGCCGAGGCTGATCGGGCCGTGGTTCTGGGACTCGAAGTTCTTGAAGACCTGTCCGCCGATGGAGTACGAGCTGGAGCAGTTGTAGGGGCCTTCGAAGGAGTAGCCGGCGTTGATCGCGGCGGCCGTGGGGATGACCTTGAAGATGGAGCCGGGTGCCGACTGGCCCTGGATGGCGCGGTTGAGCAGGGGGTAGTTGGACTTCTTGCCGGTGAGCGCGGCGTAGTCCTTGGCGGAGATGCCGCCGACCCAGGCGTTGGGGTCGTAGGTGGGGTTGGAGGCCATGGCGACGACGCGGCCGGTCTTGGCCTCCATGACGACGACGGCGCCGGAGTCGGCCTCGTAGGTGCGGTTGGTGTTGCGGTCCATCTCCTTGCGGGCGGCCTTCATCGCCTCGTTGAGCTCGTACTCGGCGATGCGCTGGACGCGGGAGTCGATGCTGGTGACGAGGTTGGCGCCGGCCTGGGCGGGGTCGGCCTCGGCCTCGCCGATGACGCGGCCGAGGTTGTCGACCTCGTAGCGGGTGACGCCGGCCTTGCCGCGCAGCTGCTTGTCGTACTGGCGCTCCAGGCCGGAGCGGCCGACCATGTCGGAGCGCAGGTAGGGCGAACTGGTGTCCTCGGCCTGCTGGATCTCCTCGTCGGTGACGGGCGAGAGGTAGCCGAGGACCTGGGCGGTGTTGGCCTTGCCGGGGCTCGGGTAGCGGCGCAGGGCCTGCGGCTCGGCGGTGATGCCGGGGAAGTCCTCGGCGCGCTCGCGGATCTGCAGGGCCTGTTTGGCGGTGGCCTCGTCGGTGATGGGGATGGGCTGGTACGGCGAGCCGTTCCAGCAGGGCTGGGGGGTCTCGGCGTCGCAGAGGCGGACCTTCCGGAGGACCTCCTCGGCGTCCATGCCGAGGACGCCGGCGAGTTTGGTGAGGACCGCCCTGCCGTCGTCCTTCATCTTCAGCAGGTCGGTGCGGGAGGCGGAGACGACCAGGCGGGTCTCGTTGTCGGCGAGGGGCACTCCGCGGGCGTCCAGGATGGAGCCGCGGACCGCGGGCTGGACGACCTGCTGGACGTGGTTGCCGGAGGCCTCCTTGGCGTACTGGTCGCCCTCGCGGATCTGGAGGTACCACAGGCGCCCGCCGAGGGTGCCGAGGAGGGAGATGACGAGGACCTGGATGACGACGAGCCGGATCTGGACCCGCGGGCTGCGGCCGGTCTCGGGGATGTTGGTCACGCGGCTTCCTCCTCTCTCACAGTGCGTACGCGTGTGCGGGTACGAGTGGTGAACGACCGGGCCGTGGGCCCGCGTTCCGTCGCCATTCACTCGTTCCGGTGAAGTTGTGGGAGGTCACAGGCGCTTGACCCCCTTGATGCGTCCGGCGCGGGCCACCCGGGCGCGGGCCGCCTTGACCCGCAGTCCGCCCCGCTGCCCGCCGATGCGCAGTCCGGTGCCGCCGGAGAGCCAGCCGGAGGCGATGTCGCCGGACTTGGCGGGGTTGGTCTCGGCGAGCGGGTCGTTCTCGGCGCGCCGGGCCAGGGCCATGATGCCGGGGACGACGAACGGCGCGAGCAGCAGGTCGTACAGGGCGGCGGTGAACAGCAGCCCGCTCAGGCCGACATGGCGGGCGGCGGTGTCGCCGACGAGGGCGCCGACACCGGCGTAGAGCAGGGTGGAGCCGACGGCGGCGGCGACGACCACGACCATCGGGCCGGTGGCCGACCTGACCTGGCCGCTCTCGGGTTTGACGAGTCCGGCGAGGTAGCCGATGACGCACAGCACGAGGGCGTAGCGCCCGGCGGCGTGGTCGGCGGGCGGGGCGAGGTCGGCGAGGAGTCCGGCGGCGAAGCCGACGAGGGCGCCGCCGACGTGGCCGTAGACCAGGGCGAGGCCGAGGACGACCAGCAGCAGCAGGTCCGGGACGGCGCCGGGCAGGTGGAGGCGGGCGAGGACGCTCACCTGGATCACCAGGGCGACGACGATCAGCGAGCTGGAGAGCAGGATCCGGTTGACGCGCATGGGGTGACAGCTCCTACTGCTCTTGCTGGTTCAGGCCGTCGGCAGGGGCCGAGGGGGTGACGGTCACCGTCACGGTCGGCGTGGGGGTCGGCTTCGGCTTCTTGGGCAGCACCGTGTCGCGCGGGTCCTTCTCGGGGGCCTGGACGACGACGCCGACGACGTCGAGCTTGCTGAAGCTGACGAACGGCGTGACGTAGAGGGTGCGGGTGAGGTCGCCGCCGGAGGGGTCGACGCGGGAGACGACACCGACGGGAACGCCGGGCACGAACGGCTTGTCGGCCTGGGAGCCGAAGGTGACCAGACGGTCGCCCTTCTTGATCTCGGCCTTGCCGTTGAGGAGTTCGACGCGCAGCGGGCGGTCGCCCTGGCCGGAGGCGAAGCCGAGTTCGTCGCTGGCCTCCATCCGGGTGCCGACGGTGAAGTCGGGGTCGCTGGCGAGCAGCACGGTGGCGGTGTCCGGGCCGACGGTGGTGACGCGGCCGACGAGTCCGTCGCCGTTGAGGACGGTCATGTCGCGCTCGATGCCGTCGTCGGCGCCGGCGTCGATGGTGATGGTCCAGGAGAAGCCCTGGGCCGCCCCTATGGCGATGACCTGGGCGCCCTTGATGCCGTACTGGCCCTGGCCGGAGATCTTCAGCAGCTTGTCGAGCTGCTCGAGGCGGCTGCGGCCGCGGTCGTCGCTGCCGAGTTCGGCCTTGAGCGCGGCGTTCTCCCGCTCCAGTTCGGCGATCCGGTCGTGCCGGTCGCCGGACTCGCGGACGGCGGAGACGGCGTTGCCGATCGGGTCGACCGCGCCGGACACGCCGTTCTCGATCGGGCCGAAGACGGTCGCCGCGGCCTGCCGGGCACCGTCGACCGGTGAATCCTCCCCGCCGCGGATGTCCACCGTGATCAGCGCGAACGCGATGGCGATCAGCAGCACCAGGAGCAGCCGGCTCTCTCGTGTGTCCCTCACGTGCGGCGGCCGTGCCTTCCTCGTCGAGAACGGGTATGAGGTGGGGGTCTGTTCAGGTGTGTCGGGGGTGCGTCAGAGCCGTTTCGAGGCGTTATGGGGGATTTCATGCCTCTATATCAACGATCCGCCGTACGGAAGGGTCGTCCCGTACGGCGGAATCGAAGAGGTGGGTCATCTGCGCGGCTGGGCGTCGAGCACCTGCTGAAGCGCCTCGAACTCCTCGACGCACTTGCCGGAACCGAGCGCCACGCTGTCCAGCGGGTCCTCGGCGATGTGGATCGGCATGCCGGTCTCCCGGCGCAGCCGCTCGTCGAGGCCGCGCAGCAGGGCTCCGCCGCCGGTCAGAACGATTCCCCGGTCCATGATGTCGCCCGACAGCTCGGGCGGGCACTTGTCGAGGGTCGTCTTGACGGCGTCCACGATGGCGTTGACCGGCTCCTCGATCGCCTTGCGCACTTCGGTGGCGGAGATCACCACGGTCTTCGGCAGTCCGGAGACGAGGTCCCGGCCGCGGATTTCGGTGTGCTCGTCGGTGTCCAGGTCGTACGCCGAACCGATCGTGATCTTGATCTGCTCGGCCGTCCGCTCACCCAGCAGGAGGGAGTACTCCTTCTTGATGTGCTGGATGATCGCGTTGTCCAGCTCGTCGCCCGCGACGCGGATGGACTGGGCGGTGACGATGCCGCCGAGGGAGATGACCGCGACCTCCGTGGTGCCGCCGCCGATGTCCACCACCATGTTGCCGGTGGCCTCGTGGACCGGCAGCCCGGAGCCGATGGCGGCGGCCATGGGCTCCTCGATGATGTGCACCTGGCGGGCACCGGCCTGGGACGACGCCTCGATGACGGCGCGGCGCTCGACGCCGGTGATGCCCGAGGGCACACAGACGACGACCCGCGGACGAGCCAGGTAGCGCCGCTTGTGGATCTTCAGGATGAAGTAGCGGAGCATCCGCTCGGTGATCTCGAAGTCCGCGATGACACCGTCCTTCAGCGGACGTACGGCAACGATGTTGCCGGGCGTGCGCCCGATCATCTTCTTCGCTTCGGCGCCGACCGCGAGGATGCCACCGGTGTTGGTGTTGATCGCGACGACGGACGGCTCGTTGAGTACGATCCCACGACCCCTGACGTACACCAGCGTGTTGGCGGTCCCGAGGTCGACAGCCATGTCACGGCCGATGAACGACATTGAGTTCCCCATCAGGATTCGTCTGGCCTTCCCACGAGCTTTTGAGGGCTTTTCAGGTCGGCGAGGTGGGTGCGGTGACGTGAATGCTTCCATCGTAGACGCGCCTTCGCGAACACCGCGCGAGGGTCTTCGCCAATGTCATCAGACGGCGCGTCGCCCTGCTCCTGGAGACGGGCCATCGGGGGCATCCGTTCCCCCGAACGCCGCGCATATGCCAGAAAAGGTCCGGGGGCAAAGCCCCCAGACCGTCCGAGAGGCGGCCAAACGCGCTGGACGTGGCCGCGACGTGATCGTTATGCGCGAGGTTACGCGCGACCCGGGAAGAAGATCTTCACCTCGCGCTCGGCGGACTCCTCGGAGTCGGAGGCGTGGATCAGGTTCTCCCGGACGATCACACCGAAGTCGCCGCGGATCGAACCCGGCGCGGCGGCGATCGGGTCGGTGGGACCGGCCAGTTGGCGCAGCCCCTCGATGACCCGCTCACCCTCGACGATCATCGCCACGACCGGCCCGGAGGCCATGAACTCCACCAGCGGCTCGTAGAACGGCTTGCCCTTGTGCTCGCCGTAGTGCTGCTCCAGCGTGTCCTGGTCCAGGGTGCGCAGCTCCAGCGCGGTGATCCGCCAGCCGGCCTTGCGCTCGATACGGCTGATGATCTCGCCGGTCAGGCCACGACGGACCGCGTCGGGCTTGAGGAGGACGAGGGTGCGCTGGGTCACGACGGAGCTCCTTGTGCGTGAGGTTGTGCGGGAGGACGAGGTTACCGGGCGTGTCGGGACGCCTGTCACGCAGCGTCAGGCCGGCCCGCCTGCGCGGCGAACCGGGCCTTGGCTTCGTCCACCTTTCGGCCGAAGTGCACCGATGCCCACCACAGCAGCGCGAAGAGCGCGCCCATGAAGAACATCATCGGGACGAAGACGCCGGAGGCGACGAGGGCGACCTGCAGCGCCCAGCCGAGGGCCACCCCGCCGGGCCGGGTGATCACCCCGCACAGGGCCACGCACAGGAACATCGCGATGCCGCAGACCGTCCACACCGTGCCGGTGGACAGGTCCGCGTCCTTCATCGCGACCAGTCCGGCGAAACCGATGATGAAGAACTCGCCGATCAGCGTCGAGGCACAGAGCGTACGCACGGGATCTCAGCCCCTCCCCAGCAGCAGTCGGGCCTCGCCGACGGTGATGACGGAACCGGTGACGAGGACACCGCCGCCCGCGAACTCGCCCTCCTCCTCGGCCAGCGTGATCGCGGCCTCCAGGGCGTCGGGCAGCCGGGGCTCGACCTGGACGCGGTCCTCGCCGAACACCTCGACGGCGATACCCGCCAGCTCGTCGGCGTCCATCGCGCGGTGGCTGGAGTTCTGCGTGACGACGACCTCGGCGAACACCGGCTCGAACGCCTCCAGCAGCCCGCGCACGTTCTTGTCGCCGCTGGCGCCGACCACCCCGATGAGCCGGCTGAACTGGAACGCCTCCCCGATCGCCGCGGCCGCCGCCCGCGCGCCCGCCGGGTTGTGGGCGGCGTCCAGGACGACGGTCGGCGAACGCCGTACGACCTCCAGCCGGCCCGGGGAGGCGACGGCGGCGAACGCCTTGCGCACGGTGTCGATGTCGAGCGGCTGGGCGTGCTGGGCGCCGACGCCGAAGAACGCCTCCACGGCGGCGAGCGCCACGGCCGCGTTGTGGGCCTGGTGCTCACCGTGCAGCGGGAGGTACACCTCGGGGTACTCGCCGCCGAGCCCGCGCAGCGTCACCAGCTGGCCGCCGACGGCGACCTGCCGGGCGACGACCCCGAACTCCAGGCCCTCCCGGGCCACCGTCGCGTCCGCCTCGACGGCCTTCTTCAGCAGCACCTGCGCCGCGTCCACCGGCTGCTGCGCCATGATCACCGTCGCGTCCCGCTTGACGATGCCGGCCTTCTCGCCGGCGATCTCGGCGGGCGTGGTGCCGAGCCGGTCGGTGTGGTCGAGGTCGATGGGCGTCACCACGGCGACGCCGGCGTCGATCACGTTGGTCGCGTCCCAGCTGCCGCCCATGCCGACCTCGACGACCGCCACGTCCACGGGTGCGTCGGCGAAGGCGGCGTACGCCATGCCGGTGAGCACCTCGAAGAAGGACAGCCGGTACTCCTGCCGGGAGTCGACCATCTCGACGTACGGCTTGACGTCCCGGTACGTCTCGATGAACCGCTCGGCGGAGACCGGGGCGCCGTCGAGGCTGATCCGCTCGGTGATCGACTGGACGTGCGGGGAGGTGTAGCGGCCGGTGCGCAGCTCGAAGGCGCCGAGCAGGGCCTCGATCATGCGGGCGGTGGAGGTCTTGCCGTTGGTGCCGGTGATGTGGATCGAGGGGTACGAGCGCTGGGGCTCGCCCAGGACGTCCATCAGCGCGGCGATCCGGGCGACCGAGGGCTCGAGCTTGGTCTCGCCCCAGCGGGTGGCGAGCTCCGCCTCGACCTCGCGCAGGGCCTTGTCGACCTCGGGGTCCTCGGGGCGGGCGGGCACGTCCGCCTGGGGCGGGCCGCCCTGGGTGCGCAGGGTGCGGCTGCCGGCCTCGATCACCGCGAGGTCGGGGTCGCGGTCGGTCTCGGCCTCGACGATCTCGTCGAAGGAGTCGCTGTCGTTCGGGGGGAGCTCACTCACGCGGACCAGTCTACGTACCCCGCGGCCCGCACCCCTCGTGCCGCCGCGGCCTGCGGGCAGTCGTGCCTCCCCCAGTGCCTCGAGGGCCTGGGAGGTGTCCCCAGGGCGGCACGGGTGGGCGCCGGCGGCACCTCGCCGGCGCCCCCACCCCCGGCAGCCGAAGACCCCCGGAGCTGTTCGGCTCGGGGGGCCTTCGGTCGGTTGTTCCATTCACCCGCGCTTGCGGGACGCCGCCCCGGACCTGCGGCTGACCGCGGTTACGCCGGAGGGAGGCGGTCCAGTTGGGACTGAATACGGGTGATGTCCTCCTCCGCCTTGGCCAGACGGGTGCGGATCTTGTCGACCACGTGGTCCGGCGCCTTCGACAGGAACGCCTCGTTGCCGAGCTTCGCCGTCGCCTGGGCCTTCTCCTTCTCCGCCGCCGCGAGGTCCTTGGCCAGCCGCTTCCGCTCCGCCGCGACGTCGATCACACCGGACAGGTCCAGCGCGACCTCCACGCCCGCGACCGGCAGCGTCGCCGTGGCCGTGAAGGGCTCCCCCTCCGGCTGCAGCCGCAGCAGCTGCCGGATCGCGGCCTCGTGCCGCGCCAGCGCCGTACCGTCCAGCGTCAGCCGGGCCGGGACCCGCTGCCCGGGCTGCAGCCCCTGGTCCGCGCGGAACCGCCGGACCTCGGTGATCACCGACTGGAGCGTCCCGATCTCCCGCTCGGCGTCCGCGTCCCGGAAGCCGCTGTCGGACGGCCACTCGGCGATGACGACCGACTCGCCCCCCGTCAGCGTCGTCCACAGCGTCTCGGTGACGAACGGGACGATCGGGTGGAGGAGCCTGAGCGTGACGTCGAGGACCTCACCGAGGACCCTCTTGCTGACCTCGGCCGGCTCGCCGCCCGCCTGGAACGTCGTCTTGGAGAGCTCGACGTACCAGTCGAAGACCTCGTCCCAGGCGAAGTGGAACAGCGCGTCCGACAGCTTGGCGAACTGGAAGTCGTCGTAGTGCGCGTCGACTTCGGCGACCACCGAGTTCAGCCGGGACAGGATCCAGCGGTCGGTCGGCGACATCTCCGAGGCGTCCGGCAGCGGACCCTCGACCGTCGCGCCGTTCATCAGCGCGAAACGCGTCGCGTTCCAGATCTTGTTGGCGAAGTTGCGCGAGCCCTGGACCCAGTCCTCGCCGATCGGCACGTCGACGCCCGGGTTGGCGCCGCGCGCGAGGGTGAAGCGGAGCGCGTCGGAGCCGTACTTGTCCATCCAGTCCAGCGGGTTGACCGCGTTGCCGAAGGACTTCGACATCTTCTTGCCGAACTGGTCGCGGACCATGCCGTGCAGGGCGATGGTGTGGAACGGCGGGGTGCCGTCCATCGCGTACAGGCCGAACATCATCATCCGGGCGACCCAGAAGAAGAGGATGTCGTAGCCGGTGACCAGGACGGAGTTCGGGTAGAACTTCGCGAGCGACTCGGTCCGTTCGGGCCAGCCGAGCGTGGAGAACGGCCACAGGCCCGAGGAGAACCAGGTGTCGAGGACGTCGGTGTCCTGGTGCCAGCCCTCGCCGGCCGGCGGTTCCTCGCCGGGGCCGACGCAGACGACCTCGCCGCCGGGCCCGTACCAGACCGGGATGCGGTGGCCCCACCACAACTGCCGCGAGATGCACCAGTCGTGGAGGTTGTCGACCCAGTCGAAGTACCGCTTCTCCATCTCCTGCGGGTGGATCCTGACGCGGCCGTCGCGGACCGCGTCGCCCGCCGCCTTCGCCAGCGGGCCGACCTTGACCCACCACTGCATGGACAGCCGCGGCTCGATGGTGGTCTTGCAGCGCGAGCAGTGGCCGACCGAGTGGACGTACGGCCGCTTCTCGGCGACGATCCGGCCCTCGGCGCGCAGCGCGGCGACGATGGCGGAGCGGGCCTCCAGCCGGTCCAGGCCCTGGAAGGGGCCGTGGGCGGTGATGACCGCGTGCTCGTCCATCACGGTGAGGGACGGCAGGTCGTGCCGCCGGCCGATCTCGAAGTCGTTCGGGTCGTGCGCGGGCGTCACCTTGACGGCGCCCGTGCCGAACTCGGGGTCGACGTGCTCGTCGGCGACGACCGGGATGGAGCGGTCGGTCAGCGGCAGCTTGACGAGCTTGCCGACGAGGTGCTTGTAGCGCTCGTCCTCGGGGTGGACGGCGACGGCCGTGTCACCGAGCATCGTCTCCGCGCGGGTGGTGGCGACGACGATCGTCTCGTCCCCGTCGCCGTACTTCATGGAGACGAGCTCGCCGTCGTCGTCCTGGTAATCGACCTCGATGTCGGAGATCGCGGTCAGACAGCGCGGGCACCAGTTGATGATGCGCTCGGCGCGGTAGATCAGCTCGTCGTCGTAGAGCCGCTTGAAGATGGTCTGGACGGCCTTCGACAGGCCCTCGTCCATCGTGAAGCGCTCACGGGTCCAGGCGACGCCGTCACCGAGACGGCGCATCTGGCCGCTGATCTGGCCGCCGGACTCGCCCTTCCACTGCCAGACCCGCTCGATGAACGCCTCGCGGCCGAGGTCGTGCCGGGACTTGCCCTCCTTGGCGAGCTCCCGCTCGACGACGTTCTGCGTGGCGATGCCGGCGTGGTCCATGCCGGGCTGCCACAGCGTCTCGAAGCCCTGCATGCGCTTGCGGCGGGTGAGGGCGTCGATGAGCGTGTGCTCGAAGGCGTGCCCGAGGTGCAGACTGCCGGTGACGTTCGGCGGCGGGATGACGACGGTGAACGGCGGCTTCCCGCTCCCCGCGTCCGCCTCGAAGTAACCGCGCTCTACCCAGCGCTCGTACAGCGGGCCCTCTACATCGGCCGGCGCGTACTGGGTCGGCAGTTCGGTCGTGGGCGCTGGTGGCTGCTGCTGAGCGTTCTCGGTCACGGGGCTCAGTTTAGAGGCGTCACGGGCCTGTCCCGAAACGCGTTTCCTTTGTAACGGTGCGGCCCCCGCCGACCTGAACGCGCCACCCCTGAGTCAGGATGTCGGCAACGCATAAACATCTGGAGGGGGAATCCCGTAATGAGCTACAACCAGCCGGGCCCGTACGGCGGGCAGCCCCAGCAGCCCGGACCGTACGGCCAGCCGGGTCCTTACGGCCAGCCGCCGCAGGCTCCGCAGCCCGGCTACGGCTACCCCCAGCAGGCTCCCCCGCCCGGCCAGCCCGGCTACGGCTACCCGCAGCAGCCCGGGCAGCCCGGCGTCCCGCCGCAGCAGGCCCCCTACGGCCAGCAGCCGCCCTACGGCCAGGCCCCGTACGGCATGCCGCCCCAGCCCCCCGCCCCGGGCGGCGGCGGCAAGAAGGCCGCGATCATCGTCGGCGCGGTCGCGGTCGTCGCGGCGATCGGCGTGGGCGCCTACTTCGTGATCGGCGGGGGCGGCGGCGCGGGCGCCCTGGAGGACGACGGACCGCACAAGCTGACGACCCCGGCGACGGTTCTCGGCGGGTACGAGAAGTCCGAGAGCGACAGCAACACCATGACCGACAGCGACATGAAGGACGCCGAGGCGTGGGGGGTCAAGAACCCCAAGGACGTCAGCGCCGGGTACCAGTTGAAGGACGAGCAGAACCCGCTGGCCGGGAAGATGCTGTCGTTCGGCGGCGTCTACGGCACGATCGACGACCCCGAGAAGGTCATCGACGCGATGTTCGCCCACATGGAGAAGGAGAGCCAGGAGGGCGGCAGCGACGAGGACGTCAGCTTCGTCGGCGACCCGAAGGAGTACAAGCCCAAGTCCTTGGAAGGCGCCGTCATCAAGTGCCAGGAAGCCAAGGTGGACAACTCCGACGGCGGCGCGAACGAGCCGAAGTCGATGACCATGACGTACTGCATCTGGAGCGACTACAGCACGCTCGGCTTCGTCATGCCGATGAACCTCCTGGACATCGCGGGCGGCAAGAAGGCCGACCCCGCCGAGGCGGCCGAGATCACCGCCAAGTTCCGCAAGGAGGTCCGCGTCAAGCTCTGACGCCGGCACCGCACACGGAGAAGGGGCCCGGTGACCGGGCCCCTTCTCCGTGCGTCCGCCGTCGTCAGGCCGTCTTCTGCTCCCCCGGCCCCCGGCCGCGGGCGTCGCGCGGGATGAGGGTGGGGTTGACGTTGGAGAGGACCACGTCGGCCGTGATGACCACGCGGGCGACGTCCTTGCGGGACGGGACCTCGTACATCACGCCCTGGAGGACCTCCTCCATGATGGCGCGCAGGCCGCGCGCGCCGGTCTGGCGGAGGATGGCCTGGTCGGCGATGGCCTCCAGCGCCTCGCGCTCGAAGTCCAGCTCCACGCCGTCGAGTTCGAAGAGGCGCTGGTACTGCTTCACCAGCGCGTTGCGCGGCTCGACGAGGATCTGGAGCAGGGCCTCGCGGTCGAGGTTGTGGACGCTCGTGATGACCGGGAGCCGGCCGATGAACTCGGGGATCATGCCGAACTTGACCAGGTCCTCCGGCATGACCTCCTCGAACTGGTCCTTGGACTCCCTCTCCCGCTTGGAGCGGATCGTCGCGCCGAAGCCGATGCCCTTGGCGCCGGCCCGGCCCTCGATGATCTTCTCCAGTCCGGCGAAGGCGCCGCCCACGATGAACAGCACGTTCGTCGTGTCGATCTGGATGAACTCCTGGTGCGGGTGCTTGCGGCCGCCCTGCGGCGGGACCGAGGCCGTGGTGCCCTCGAGGATCTTCAGCAGGGCCTGCTGCACGCCCTCGCCGCTGACGTCACGGGTGATCGACGGGTTCTCGCTCTTGCGGGCGACCTTGTCGATCTCGTCGATGTAGATGATCCCGGTCTCGGCCTTCTTGACGTCGTAGTCGGCCGCCTGGATCAGCTTCAGCAGGATGTTCTCGACGTCCTCGCCGACGTAGCCCGCCTCGGTGAGCGCCGTGGCGTCGGCGATCGCGAACGGGACGTTCAGCATGCGGGCCAGGGTCTGCGCCAGCAGGGTCTTGCCGGAGCCCGTGGGGCCCAGCAGGAGGATGTTGGACTTCGCCAGCTCGATGGCGTCGTCACGGCCCTGCGCGCCGCCGTTCTCGCCGGCCTGGACGCGCTTGTAGTGGTTGTACACGGCGACGGAGAGGGCCTTCTTGGCCGCCTCCTGCCCCACCACGTACCCCTCGAGGAACTCGTAGATCTCGCGGGGCTTCGGGAGCTCCTCCCAGCGGACCTCGCTGGTCTCCGCGAGCTCTTCCTCGATGATCTCGTTGCAGAGATCGATGCACTCGTCGCAGATGTACACACCGGGCCCTGCGATGAGCTTCTTGACCTGCTTCTGGCTCTTGCCGCAGAACGAGCACTTGAGCAGATCGCCGCCGTCACCGATGCGTGCCACGGTGTGCTTCCCCTTCGCCTGGGAGACGCGGACGCAGGCGTCCGGCGGCTCCTGGTGCTGCCTTATGTCCGACGGTACCTTGCCGAGCCCCCCGTCCGGGCCCCCCTTGGCACGGTTCACTTTGACGTGGACCGTGCCAAACCGTGCCAAGGGGCGGCAGACGTTACACCCCCGCCCCGCCTCAGCGCAGGCTGGAGTTGTCCATCTTCCGGGTGGTGATGATCTGGTCGATCAGGCCGTACTCCAGCGCGTCCTCGGCCGTGAGGATCTTGTCGCGCTCGATGTCCTCGCGGATCTTGTCGAGGGGCCGGGTGGAGTGCTTGGCCAGCATCTCCTCGAGCTGGCTCCGCATCCGGAGGATCTCGTTGGCGGCGATCTCCAGGTCGGAGACCTGACCGCGGCCGGTCTCGCTGTACGGCTGGTGGATCAGCACGCGCGCGTTCGGCAGCGCCATGCGCTTGCCGGGCGTGCCGGCGGCCAGCAGGACGGCGGCGGCGGAGGCCGCCTGGCCCATGCAGACCGTCTGGATGTCCGGCTTCACGTACTGCATCGTGTCGTAGATCGCCGTGAGCGCGGTGAAGGAGCCGCCGGGGCTGTTGATGTAGACCGAGATGTCCCGGTCGGGGTCCATCGACTCCAGGCACAGCAGCTGCGCCATGACGTCGTTGGCGGAGGCGTCGTCGATCTGGACGCCGAGGAAGATCACGCGCTCCTCGAAGAGCTTCGCGTACGGGTCGTACTCGCGGATGCCCTGGGAGGTGCGCTCCACGAAGCGCGGGATGACGTAGCGGGACTCGGCCGAGGGGCCGGTGTACCGGCCTTCGGAGGCGGCGGGCGTGCGGTCGTACAGGCCGCTGCCGGGGAAGCTGTTCACGGTGTCTCCTGAAAGGGGCTGAGGCGGTCGGCTGGGGCTGCTGGGGCTTGTTCGGCCGGGCCCGGGGGCCCGGGGGCGCGCACGGGGCCGCAAGGGCTCCGTGCGGCCGCTCAGGCCCCGGTGCCGCCGCCGCCCGGCATACCGGCGGCCGTGGCGATCACGTCGTCGATGAGGCCGTACTCCTTGGCCTCGAAGGCGTCGAACCAGCGGTCACGGTCGGAGTCGCGGGTGATCTGCTCGACCGTCTGGCCGGTGTGCTGGGACGTCAGCTCGGCCATGCGCTTCTTGGTGTGCAGCAGCCGCTCGGCGTGGATCTTGATGTCCGAGGCCGAGCCGGCGAGGCCGGCGGACGGCTGGTGGATCAGGATCTCGGCGTTCGGCAGCGCGAACCGCTTGCCGGGGGTGCCGGCGCTCAGCAGGAACTGGCCCATGGAGGCCGCCAGGCCCATGGCGATCGTCACCACGTCGTTCTTGATGTACTGCATGGTGTCGTAGATCGCCATGCCGGCCGTGATGGAGCCGCCGGGGCTGTTGATGTACAGGTAGATGTCCTTCTCCGGGTCGGAGGCAAG
Source organism: Streptomyces sp. NPDC000348 (assembly GCF_042898795.1). NCBI lineage: Bacteria > Bacillati > Actinomycetota > Actinomycetes > Kitasatosporales > Streptomycetaceae > Streptomyces > Streptomyces sp. NPDC000348. Next base: position 403,801 of record NZ_JBIAZD010000002.1, on the reverse strand, counting down.
GAGCAGCAGCTGTGCGGTGATCTTGTTGGCAATGTCGTCGTCGACCGGCTGGCCGAGGAAGATGATCCGCTCGCCGAGCAGCCGGTTGTAGACCTGGTCGCCGAGGCCACCACCGATGGAGGGCTCGCCGGCGGCGGAGGGCATCAGATTCGTCACGTATCCACCTGCTCGTCTTACGACGGCGCCGGGCCGTCTCACGTTTCCCTGCGGGGGGCCTCCGGCGGTTTCGCCGTGGTATTCCGGCCCCGTATTCATGGACCCTAACGCGGTGGCTCCGCCGGGGAATCCCGGTAACCGGGGTGTTCGCCGGGGGCGTAGAGGGGTGTACTCGGCGGCGGGCTCCGCGGGAGCGCCGGGGGCCTTCCCGCCGTGGCGGCCCGTGCGCGTCGGGCGGCCGCGGGCCGTCCGTGGTCCCCCGCGCGGTTCCCCGCGCCCCCCGGGGGCCGTCCCGCCGGACGGCGAAGGGCCCCGGTGCGATCCTCCGGGGCCCTTCGTACGTCGGTCGTGCGTGACGCGAGGGTCAGCCCTCGGTCTTCTCCTCGGCGGGGGCCTGGGCGGCCTCGGCCTCGGCCGGCTCGGTGGTCTCGGCAGCCTCGGCGGCCTCGTCCTCCTCCTCGTCCTCGAGGTCGACGATCTCGCCGTTGGTGTCCTTGACCGTGGCCTTCTCGACCACGGAGGCCAGGGCCTTGCCGCGGGCGACCTCGCCGACGAGGAGCGGGACCTGGCCCTGCTCGACGACGGCCTGGGCGAACTGGTCGGGGGACATGCCGGAGGAGGCGGCGCGCCGCATGAGGTGCTCGGTGAGCTCCTCCTGGTTGACGTTGAGCTTCTCCTGCTTGACGAGCTCGTCGAGCACGAACTGGGTCTTGATGCCCTTGACCGCGGCCTCGCGGGTCTCGGTCTCGAACTCCTCCTCGGTCTTGCCCTGGATCTCCAGGTACTTCGCGAGGTCGAGGCCCATCTGGCCGAGCTGGTGGTGCTCGAGGTTGTGCTTGCGGGTGTTGATCTCGTCCTCGAGCAGCTTCTCGGGGACCGGGACCTCGACCAGCTCGAGCAGCTTCTCCAGGACGCGCTCCTGGGCCTGCGTGGCCTGGTCGTACTGCTTCATGTTCTCCAGGCGCTTGCGGCTGTCCGCCTTCAGCTCCTCGAGGGTGTCGAACTCGGACGCGAGCTGCGCGAACTCGTCGTCCAGCTCCGGCAGCTCACGGGCGGCGACCTGGGACACCTTGACGGTGACCTCGGCCTCCTTGCCGGCCGCCGAGCCGCCCTTGAGCTCGGAGGTGAAGGTGGCCTCGCCACCGGCCTCCAGGCCCTTCACGGCGTCGTCGATGCCGTCCAGCAGCTCGCCGGAGCCGATGGTGTACGACACGCCGTTGGCGACGCCGTCCTCGAGGACCTCGCCGTCGACCTTGGCCTCCAGGTCGATGGTGACGACGTCGCCCTCCTCGGCGGCGCGCTCCACCGGGGAGGTGGAGGCGAAGCGCTCGCGGAGCTGCTCGACCGACTTCTCGACGTCCTCGTCGGTGACCTCGACGGCGTCGACCTCGACCTCGATGCCGGAGTAGTCCGGGATCTCGATGGCCGGGCGGATGTCGACCTCGGCGGTGAAGTTCAGCGTCTCGCCGTCCTTCAGCTCCGTGATGTCGACCTCGGGCTGGCCCAGCGGGCTCAGCTCGGCCTCGTTGACCGCGTCGGTGTAGAACTTCGGGAGGGCGTCGTTGACGGCCTCCTCCAGCACCGCACCGCGGCCGAAGCGCTGGTCGATGACCCGGGCCGGGACCTTGCCCTTGCGGAAGCCCTTCACCGTGACCTGCTGGTTGATCTTCTTGTACGCCGCGTCGAGGCTGTCCTTGAGCTCCTCGAAGGGCACCTCGACAGTGAGCCGAACCCGGGTCGGGTTCAGGGTCTCCACGGCGCTCTTCACGGTTCGGTCTCCTTGTGGCTGACTTCTCGGGTTCTGCCGGGACCAGAGCGGCCCGGCCGATTCGCCGCCCGGAGGACTTCAGAGACACACGGGCGTGCAGCTTGCATAGTAACGGCAGCGGCTACGGCACCCAAAAGGCGATCACCGGTGCGTGAGCAGGTGGCTGGTCGGGGTGGCGGGATTTGAACCCACGGCCTTCCGCTCCCAAAGCGGACGCGCTACCAAGCTGCGCCACACCCCGTCTGGTGCGACACGTAGGGTACATGCACCCGGGCGAAACGGCCGCCGTATTCCACGGGCGCGGTGCGGCGCCGGGGGCGGCCCGGAAACGGGGTGTGCGACGAGGGCGCACGACCCGCTACGATGCCTGTCAGTGCCGCGGTCGCCGACGTGCGGCGCGTTCCGTGCGGGCGTAGCTCAATGGTAGAGCCCTAGTCTTCCAAACTAGCTACGCGGGTTCGATTCCCGTCGCCCGCTCCATACGGCTCAGGGCCGGACCGGAGACCTCTCTCCGGTCCGGCCCTGAGGCGTTTCCGCGGATCGTCTCCGCGCGGGGCGGGCGGGGTCAGAAGCTGATGGAGTTGATCGTCTCCGCTATCGAGTCCAGGAACCGCTGGATGTCGTCGGCCATGCCGGTGGAGGCGAGGAAGAAGCCGAAGAGGATCGCGACGATCGCCGGCCCGGCCTTGATGGAGCCGCTCCTCATCAGCACCACCAGGATGATCGCCAACAGGAGCACCACGGACAGTGAAATGGCCACAACTGATCACACCCTCGGTCGGTTCCGCTTCCCCGGCCCGGGCGACGCGACCCCGCGCACCCCGCCAGAACCATCGTGCCACCAACACGGCCGCCCTATGCGACGGCTGACGCATTATCCGTCCCGGCGCGGCCGGCCCCGCGCGCACGCGGCCGTCCGGGCGGGCCAACGGCATTGCGCCGCACGGCAATTCGAAAGAACACCCGCACAGGGAATTCAACCGGATCATTTCCGTCTTCACACAACGCGTTCGCAGCTCATTCGAATTGCCGTCGCAGGTGTCCCAACGGGCCCGGGAGCAAGACGGGAAAGACGTGCCGAAGCCGGACATATCACCGGAGTCGCCTGCCGGTCCCATGCGGGGATCAGTCCGGAACAATCATGACAAGAGCGGCCCGCACGACGGCCAAGCCGCTCGCCCGCGGAGCGTGTTGACCATCACGCCGGCCGCGTCGCACGCTTTCCCCGATCCGGGGTACCCGAGCCGAATACCAGGAACGACGTCGGGCGTTTTACGAAATCCCGCGGACAACGCTAGGGTGCCTCAGATGTTCCACGCTGCCTCGTCCCCCGCAAGCGCAGCGAGCTCACCGATCGACTCCCCGAGTTCCCGCCGGGAGGGTCAGTGACGGACTCGCAGCGACCGTACGGCAACCGCAGGACGCCCCTCCCCCCGGCACGGTCACCGGCACCCGGGGTGCCGAGTCCGCGCACGAAGAGCCCGGGCGGCGACCGGCCGGCGCCGTCCGGAAGGCAGCGCGACGCGTTCTTCGACAACGCCAAGTACCTGGCGATCGTGCTGGTGGCGGTCGGCCACGCCTGGGAGCCCCTCAAGGGCGACAGCCGGGTCCTGGAGGCGGCGTACACGGTCGTGTACTCGTTCCACATGCCGGCCTTCATCATCATCTCCGGCTTCTTCTCGCGCAGCTTCGACATGCGGCCCGACCGGCTGCGCCGGCTGATCACCGGCGTCGCCGTGCCGTACCTCGTGTTCGAGACCGCCTACCCCCTGTTCAGGCGGGTCGTCGACAACGCCCCCGAGCAGGAGATCAGCCTGCTCGACCCCTGGTACCTGACCTGGTTCCTGGTCGCGCTGTTCGTGTGGCGGCTGACCACGCCGATCTGGAACGCGGTGCGGCACCCGCTGCCGCTGGCCCTCGGCATCGCCGTGCTGGCCAGTGTCACCCCCGGGATCGGCGACGACCTCGACCTGCAGCGCGTGCTGCAGTTCCTGCCGTACTTCGTGCTCGGTCTGTGCATGAAGCCGGAGCACTTCCACCGGGTGCGCCGCCGGTCGGTACGGATCGCGGCGGTGCCGGTGTTCGCGGCGGCGCTGGCCTTCGGCTGGTGGGCGGTGCCGCGGATGAACACCGCGTGGTTCTACCACCGTGACGCCGCGCAGGAGCTGGGCGCGCCCTGGTGGACCGGCCCGGTCATGGTGTTCGCCATGTTCGGCTGCTCGCTGCTGCTGACCGCCTGCTTCTTCGCCTGGGTGCCGGGCCGCCGCATGTGGTTCACGGCGCTCGGCGCGGGCACGCTGTACGGCTATCTGCTGCACGGCTTCGTGGTGAAGGCCGGCGACTACCGGGGCTGGTTCGATCACTCCGTGCTGCACCGGCCGCTCGGCGAGATCGCCGTGAGCGTCCTGGCGGCGGCCATGGTGACGCTGCTGTGCACCGCCCCCGTGCGGCGGGTCTTCCGGTGCGTGATGGAACCGAGGATGGAGTGGGCGTTCAAGCGGGACGCCGCCGAGGCGGCCCGCGCACGCGAGCGGGCGGAGCGGCGGGAGACCCGCGAGAAGGTCTCCGCCTAGCTCCCGTCCCCCACCAGACCGAGAAGGGCGCGCATCCGCGCGTACTTCTCGGTCAGCCGTGCGCGGGTGGGCCCGTCCAGCACGGCGAGGCGGGCCGGGTCGGCGTTGTGCGCCAGGTCCGCCTCCTTCACCAGCAGCGCTCCGGGGGTGGCGAGGATCCGGGCCGCGTACGCCTCGGAGGGCTCCCCGGACCGTTTGGTCAGCGCGAGGACGATGTCCTTGGTCCGCCGGGTCAGCGCGGCCCCCTCGAGCCACTGCTCCGTGAGCCTGTCGTCCTCGACGGCGTCGTGCAGCCAGGCCGCCGCGATCTGCTCCTCGTCGCCGCCGCGCGCCCGCACCCCCTCGGCGACGGCCCGGAGGTGCTCGGCGTAGGGCCGGCCCGCCTTGTCGGTCTGGCCGGCGTGCGCGGCGCGGGCGGTGGCCTCGACCCGGTCCGGGGTCAGCGGTGTCGTCTCGGTCACCCGTCCAGTGTGCAGGGGTCAGCGGGCCGCCGCGGCCGTCGGACCCTCCCGGCAGATGAGCAGCAGCGCCCGGTCGTCGTTGACGTCCTTGGCGACCGCCTCGATGAGGTGCCAGGCGGCGCCGTGGAAGCCGCCGGCGACATAGCGGTCGGCCTCGCCGGTGAGGCGGTCGATGCCCTCCACGATGTCCCGGTCGGAGGTCTCCACCAGACCGTCCGTGAACAGCATCAGCACGTCCCCGGGGCGCAGTGAGCCCTTCACCGAGTCGAACTGGGCGCCGTCGTACACGCCCAGCAGCGGGCCGTCGGCCGCCTTCTCCTCCCAGCGGCCGCTGCCCGCGCTGAGCTGGAGGCCCGGCGGGTGCCCGGCGGAGTAGAGCTCGTAGTCGCCGGAGTCCAGGTCGAGCACCAGGTGGATGGAGGTGGCGAAGCCCTCGTCCCAGTCCTGGCGCAGCAGGTAGCCGTTGGCGGCGGGGAGGAAGGCGTGCGGCGGGAGGCTGCCGAGGAGACCGCCGAAGGCACCGGAGAGCAGCAGGGCGCGCGAAGCGGCGTCCATGCCCTTGCCGGAGACGTCGGTGAGCACGACCTCCAGCGTGCGTCCGCCGTTGGTGCGGGCCGCGACCACGAAGTCGCCCGAGAAGGACTGTCCGCCCGCCGGGCGCAGGGCCATCTCGCGGTGCCAGCCGTCGGGGAGCTTCGGCAGCTTGCTCTGCACCCGGATGCGTTCGCGCAGGTCGAACAGCATGGTGCCGCCGCGCCGCCAGGGCACGCCCACCCGGCTGCGGAACTGGGCGACGAGCAGCCCGAAGAAGCCGCAGGCGGCGACGGTGAGGACCACCCCCGGGGTGACCCGGGCCGCGCCCTCGGTGTAGGGGCCGAGCCACACCGACTCCACGATCAGCGCGGTCGCCGCGGCGGCGTACAGGCCGAGCAGGCTCGCCGGGCGCAGCAGCAGGCCGCCGGCGACGATCGGGACGACCAGCGCGGACGGCGCGCACCACACGGAGTTGGCGAGTGTCCCGGCCGCGATCAGCGGGACGGTGAGGAGCAGTCCGGCGAGCGCGACCCAGTCGGAGCCGTCCCCGCGGAAGTAGTCGACCGCGCTCCGGCGCATGCCGACGCGGGCCCGGTGCCACTGCTTCTTCAACCGGGCCGTGAACGTGTCGGCTTCCGCGCGCCGCTCTCGTCCTGCTGCCATTAGTTCGGGACCCTATCCATCGGACCGGCCACTTGGCACGGGAGGTCCTGGTTGTCCCCTTGTCGGGGACGGACTTCACAGTGAACTTCACCGGACGCCGTCGTGGGGCCGCGCGGGAGAAATTTCCTCGCCCGTCCCGAACGGCCCTGGTAGGCATGACCCATGGCGAACGAACAAGCGGGCCCCGCAATCGGACTTCGAGTGCTGCGACCGGATGATTGGGACAAGTGGTACGCGAACCTGATCCGTGCGTTCGGCGGCGGCGAGGAGGCGGACGAGGAACGCGAGCTGTGGAACGCGCTCACCGAGCACGACCGTTTCCTGGGGGCCTGGGACGGCGACGAGTGCGTGGGGACGGCGGGCGCGTTCTCGTTCCGGCTGACCGTGCCCGGCGGTGACCCGGTGCCGGCCGCGGGCATCACGGGCGTCGGCGTGGCCGCCACGCACCGGCGGCGCGGCCTGCTGCGGGCGATGATGCGGCGCCAGCTGGACGACGTCCGGTCCTGGGGCGAGCCGCTGGCGGTGCTCACCGCGTCCGAGCCGGCGATCTACGGCCGGTTCGGGTACGGGGCGGCCGCGTTCCAGCTGAACGCCGAGATCGACACGAGCCGTACGGTTCTGTCGGTCCCGCCCGGCACGGACGGCGTACGGGTGCGGTACGCGGCGCCCGCCGACGTGCTCGACGCGTGCGAGGCGGTGTACGCCCGGCTCGTGCCGGGCCGGCCGGGGATGCTCGCGCGCCGGCCCGGCTGGGAGCGGCTGGGGACGCTGGATCCGGCGAGCGGCCGGGGCGGGGCGTCGCCGCTGCAGGGCGTCGTCGCCGAACGGGACGGGGAGACCGTCGGGTACGCGTGGTTCCGGGTGAAGACGGAGTACGGTCCGGCGGGGCACGAGGGCTCGGTGGTCCTGAGCGCCCTGGCCGCGCTGGACCCGGCGGCGGACGCCGCGCTGTGGCGGTTCCTGTTCGGCGTCGACCTCACGTCGACGCTGGTGGTGCGGGGCCGGCCGGTCGACGAGGCGTGGCAGTACATGGTGTCCGACATCCGCCGGTGCCGTCCGGAGATACGGGACTCGCTGTACGTACGGCTGGTCGACGTCGGGGCGGCGCTCCGGGCGCGGACGTACCGGGCGCCGGTGGACGTCGTGTTCGCGGTGGAGGACGGCTTCTGCCCCTGGAACACGGGGCGTTGGCGGCTGAGCGGGGACGCGAAGGGCGCCTCCTGCGAGCGTACGGAGGATGCGGCCGATCTCGCCCTCTCCGTCAGGGAGCTGGGCGCGGCGTATCTGGGCGGGGTGAGCCTCACGGCGCTCGCGGCGGCCGGGCGGGTGGACGAGCTGCGGCGGGGCGCGCTGGCGGAGGCGTCCCTGGCGTTCGGGAGCGACCCGGCGCCGTGGCTGCCGCACGGGTTCTGAGCCTCAGCGGCGCTGACAGGCCGGGCACCAGAACAGGTTGCGGGCGGCGAGACCGGCGGTGCGGATCTCGCCGCCGCAGACGTGGCAGGGCAGGCCGGCCCTGCGGTAGACGTACACCTCGCCGCCGTGGTCGTCGACGCGCGGCGGGCGGCCCATGGCCTCCGGGGTGTGTGCGGGGCGGACGGTGTCGATGCGGTTGTTCCGGACGCCCTCGCGCATCAGCGCGACGAGGTCGGCCCAGACGGCGTCCCACTCGGCCGGGGTGATGTCCCGGCCCGCGCGGTACGGGTCGATGCCGTGCCGGAAGAGGACCTCGGCGCGGTAGACGTTGCCCACGCCCGCGATGACCTTCTGGTCCATGAGGAGGGCGGCGATCGTCGTACGGCTGCGGCTGATCCTGCGGTACGCGAGGGCGGGGTCGGCGTCCGGGCGGAGCGGGTCGGGGCCGAGGCGGTCGTGGACCGCCCGCTTCTCGGGGTCGGTGATCAGGGCGCAGGTGGTGGGGCCGCGCAGGTCGACGTACGACAGGTCGTCGGCCACGCGCAGGCGGACGGTGTCCGTGGGCGGGGGCGCCGGGGCCGGGCCGAAGGTGACCTTGCCGAAGAGGCCGAGGTGGATGTGGACCCACTCGGCGGGCTCGGGGTCGCCGAAGCCGAGGAACAGGTGCTTGCCGTGCGCGTCGGTGGTGTGCAGCGGTGTGCGGTCGAGGAGGGCGGCGGCGTCGGCGAACTTGCCCTGGGGGCTGGTGACGCGGAGGAGGGTGCCGGCGGCGAAGGCGGCGGCGTAGTCCTCGGCCAGCCGGTGGATGGTGTGGCCTTCCGGCACGGGGTGTCCTTCCAAGCGTGCGCCCACCGCCCGGCCGGCCGGGCGGCCCGGTTCGCTCCCCCGGGGCCCGTGCCCCGGGGGAAGGCCTGGCGGTGCTACTGCTGCGGGTGGTGTGCGGGGACGGGCGGGAGGTCGCCCGTCGTCTCGTAGGCGGCGAGCATGTCGATCCGGCGGATGTGGCGCTCGTCGCCGGAGAACGGGGTGCTCAGGAAGGTCTCGACGAACTTCGTCGCCTCGTCCCGGGTGTGCATGCGCGCGCCCACCGCGATCACGTTGGCGTCGTTGTGCTGGCGGCCCAGTGCCGCCGTCTCCTCGCTCCACGCCAGGGCCGCCCGTACGCCCTCGACCTTGTTCGCGGCGATCTGCTCGCCGTTGCCGGAGCCGCCGATCACGATGCCGAGGGCGCCCCGGTCCGCGGCGGTCCGCTCGGCGGCGCGGAGGCAGAAGGGCGGGTAGTCGTCCTGGGCGTCGTAGATGTGCGGGCCGCAGTCGACGGCCTCGTGGCCCGCCGCCTCGAGCCACTCGACGAGGTGGTTCTTGAGTTCGTAGCCCGCATGGTCCGAGCCGAGATACACGCGCATGGTCCGAGTGTGACACGGGGGTTCACGGGAAGGCGCGTGGGGTGCCGCTGCCGAAACTGTGAGCAGGATTACAGAACCTCAGGAAAAGCTCGAGTAAAGATTTGAATTCAAAGGTTCCTCGATCCTTCGGCCTCCGTTTCACTGGTCCGACCTGGAGACCCGTACGAAGTGCGGCTCCCCTCACGGCACAAAGGAAATCTGTTCCATGACCTCGCAGCCGACCCTGAAGACAGCCGGAAGCGGGCCCGGAGGCCCCGAGGAGTCCGGCGGCGGCCCCCCGGAGCACGACGCCGGGCTCCAGGCCGGGCTCAAGAACCGCCATCTGTCGATGATCGCCATCGGCGGCGTGATCGGCGCCGGCCTCTTCGTCGGTTCCAGCTCCGGCATCGCGACCGCCGGCCCCGGCATCCTGCTGTCGTACGCCCTCGTCGGCACGCTCGTGGTGCTGGTGATGCGGATGCTCGGTGAGATGTCCGCGGCCAACCCGACGTCCGGGTCCTTCTCCGCGCACGCCGACCGGGCGCTCGGGCCGTGGGCCGGGTTCACGATCGGCTGGCTCTACTGGTTCTTCTGGGTCGTCGTCCTCGCGGTCGAGGCGACCGCCGGCGCGGCGATCCTCGAAGGGTGGATACCGGCCGTTCCGCAGTGGGGCTGGGCGCTCATCGTGATGGTGGTGCTGACCGCCACCAACCTGGTGTCCGTCGGCTCCTACGGCGAGTTCGAGTTCTGGTTCGCCGGGATCAAGGTCGTCGCGATCGCCGCGTTCATCGTCGTCGGCGGGCTGGCCGTCTTCGGGGTGCTGCCCGGAGTCGACAGCGACCGGGCGGGGCTCGCCAACCTCACCGACCACGGCGGCTTCCTGCCGAACGGCGCCGGCGCGATCCTCACCGGCATCCTGCTCGTCGTCTTCTCCTTCATGGGCAGCGAGATCGCCACGCTGGCCGCCGGCGAGTCGGAGGACCCGCAGCGGGCCGTCACCAAGGCCACCAACAGCATCATCTGGCGGATCGGCGTCTTCTACCTCGGCTCGATCTTCGTCGTGGTCTGTCTGCTGCCGTGGGACAGCGAGTCCATCACCGAGGACGGCTCCTACGTCGCCGCGCTGGACTCCCTCGGCATCGCGCACGCCGGTCAGATCATGAACTTCATCGTGCTGACGTCCGTGCTGTCCTGCCTCAACTCCGGCCTCTACACCGCCTCCCGGATGGCCTTCTCGCTGGGGCGGCGCGGGGACGCGCCGAAGGCGTTCGCCCGGACCACGCGCCGGGGCGTGCCGCAGACCGCGATCATCGCGTCGGTGGTCTTCGGGTTCGTCGCCGTCTTCTTCAACTACAAGTTCCCGGACTCCGTCTTCCTCTTCCTCGTCAACTCCTCCGGAGCGGTCGCGCTGTTCGTCTGGCTGGTGATCTGCTTCTCGCAGCTGCGCATGCGGAAGATCATCCAGGCCGAGGCGCCGGAGAAGCTGGTCGTGCGGATGTGGCTGTACCCGTACCTGACGTGGGCCAGCGCCGCGCTGATCGTGTTCGTGCTCGGTTACATGCTGACCGACACCGAGCACGACGGGCGTACGACGATGCTGCTGTCGCTGCTGGTCGCCGCGATCGTGCTCGTCATCGCCTTCGTCAAGCAGCGGGTGGCCGGGCGCCGCGCGGAGGACCGGGACGGGATCCCGGCCGGCTGAGGCACTCGTCCCCACGGCAGGAGGCCCGGTGGGCGCCATGGGGCGCCCACCGGGCCTCCTGCCGCAGCACCCGGGCGGTTACCGCTTGTCGACGAACTTCCAGGCGGTGGGCAGGACCCCCATCGCCAGGGCCGCCTTCAGGGCGTCGCCGAGGAGGAACGGGGTGAGTCCGGCCGCGATCGCGGCGGAGGCGGACATGCCGGTGGCGAGGGCCAGGTAGGGCACGCCGACGGCGTAGACGACCGCCGAGCCGAGCACCATCGTGCCCGCCGTCCGCCAGACGGAACGGTCGGCGCCGCGGCGGGCCAGGGCGCCCACGACGACGGAGGCCAGCAGCATGCCGAGGACGTAGCCGAAGGACGGCATGCCCAGGCCCGACCCGCCCTCCGCGAACCACGGCACGCCGGCCGCGCCCACCAGCGCGTACACCGCGAGGGAGGCGAAGCCGCGGCGGGCGCCGAGGGCGGTGCCGACGAGGAGCGCCGCGAAGGTCTGGCCGGTCACCGGCACCGGGGAGCCGGGGACGGGCACCGCGATCTGGGCGGCGAGGCCGGTGAGCGCGGCGCCGCCGAGCACGAGCGCGGCGTCCCGGACACGGGAGGCCGGGATGAGGTCCGCGAGGACCTGTCCGGATCGGGCGGACGTGACGGTAGCGGTGCTCATGGGGTCTCCGCGGGGTTGGGGACAGTGGGGGACACCGCGACGCTATACCGGCGTCCGCGCGCCGATCACCGTCAGCGGTCGACAAAGGCGCCGCCGCGGACTTGGTGGGCTCCGGACAAAGGACGGGGTGACGAGGGGCGCGAGGTGACACCGGTCACTGAGGTGACGTGGTTTCGCCGACACGCGGTCCGGGAACGGCGGCTGTGGGGATCCACCAAACGGGCCGGGCGACGTCCCGCACCGTGCGACGACCGCCAGGTAACCGGAACATCACCCTCCGCATGACGCGCGTCCACATGCCGGGCGGCCGTCCCCGCACCCGGGGAGGCCACGCAGACTGGGTGGCGTTTTTGCCGTCTCCCGCATTGGACGAGCCGCGCCCATGCCCCGCACCTCCCCCGAGCTCCCGGCTTCACCCGGCCAGGGGGCGTCCCCGGCCGGGACGCCTCCCGAGGCGGACGGCGTCTCCCTCTCGCACGGTCTGGAGCAACGCCATCTGTCGATGATCGCCCTCGGCGGGGTGATCGGCGCCGGGCTGTTCGTCGGCTCCGGGGAGGCCGTCGCCGCCGCCGGCCCGTCCGTCGTCGTCGCCTACGCCCTCTCCGGTCTCCTGGTGATGCTGGTGATGCGGATGCTGGGCGAGATGTCCGCCGCGCACCCGTCGTCGGGCTCCTTCTCGGCGCACGCCGAGCGGGCGTTCGGGCCCTGGGCGGGGTTCACCGTCGGCTGGTCGTTCTGGGTGCTGCTGTGCACGGCGGTCGGCCTGGAGGCCCTCGGCGCCGCGGAGATCGTCACCGGCTGGCTGCCGGGCACGCCCGAGTGGGCGTGGGTGGCGCTGTTCATGGTGGTGTTCTGCGGGACGAACCTCGCGGCGGTGAAGAGGTTCGGCGAGTTCGAGTTCTGGTTCGCGGCCCTCAAGGTCGGCGCGATCTCCCTGTTCCTGGTGCTCGGCGCGCTGGCCGTCGCGGGCGTGCTGCCCGGCACGGACTCCCCGGGCGCCTCCCACCTCACCGACTTCCTCCCCAACGGCGCGGAGGGCCTGGTGATCGGAGTGCTCGCCTCCGTCTTCGCGTACGGCGGCCTGGAGACGGTGACCATCGCGGCGGCCGAGTCACGGGACCCGGTCCGGGGCGTGGCGGGCGCGGTCCGCACGGCGATGTGGCGGATCGCGCTGTTCTACATCGGCTCGATGGCGGTCGTCGTCACCCTGGTCCCGTGGGACTCCCCGGCGGTGGTCGAGGACGGCCCGTACGTCGCCGCCCTGGACCGCCTCGGCATCCCGGGCGCCGACCAGGTGATGAACGCCGTGATCCTGGTCGCGCTGCTGTCCGCGATGAACGCCAACGTCTACGGCGCCTCGCGCATCGGCTACTCGCTGGTGGAGCGCGGGCAGGGCCCGAAGGCGCTCGGCCGGGTGTCGGGCGGGGTGCCGCGGACCGCCGTACTGGCCTCCTCGGTCTTCGGCTTCCTGTGCGTGCTGCTGAGCCGCTGGCGGCCGGACGACGTCTTCGCCTGGCTGCTGAACACCATCGGCGCGGTGATCCTGGTGGTCTGGATCTTCATCGCCGTCTCCCAGCTGCGGCTGCGCCGCCGGCTGGAGCGCGAGGCGCCGGAGCGGCTCGCGGTGCGGATGTGGGCGTTCCCGTGGCTGACCGGGGTGGCGCTGGCCGGCATGGCGGCGGTCCTCGTCCTCATGGCGCGGGAGCCGGGCACACGGGTGCAGCTGTACTCGACGGGCGCGATGACGCTGCTCCTGGCGGCCTGGGGATACGCCCGGCAGCGGGCGCGCGCCCGGGGCTGACGCCCGCCCCCGGCGGTCCCCGCGTGAACACACGGGGACCGTGTCCCGCGCCCGGGGCTCATGGACAGCCCTTTCCGCTGTTGGCGTGCAGGTGCAAGTGGTTCGCAACAAGAGTTCCGCCCCGTGATCGCCTTCTCACCGTTCACCCGGGAGGCGGAAAGAGGGAAGCCCCCGCGAGGACGCGGCTCGCGGGGGCTTCCGGTATGCGGCAATCCGGGCCATGGTTGCGCAATGGCGACACAGCGGACGATGAAGGACTACTGCTGGACCTGCGGCGGGGACCAGCAGCACCGCAGGCTGGACGAGAAGGAGGAGGACTGGCTCAAGGAACGGCTGGGCCGGTCCGGGGTCGGCGAGTTCTGGCTCTGCGTGAACGTGCTCGACCCCGACACCGGGAAGCAGTGCCGCAACCTGCGCACGGGCTTCAACAAGAAGCCGTTCGCCGCGCCGATCAAGGTACCCGTGATCGAGTGACCGTCACAGGTTGCTGAAGTCCGGCCCCTTCGTCCGGGTGCGCTTGATCTCGTAGAAGCCGGGGACGGAGGCCACCGCGAGGGTGCCGTCCCACAGGCGGGCGGCCTCCTCGCCCCGGGGCGCCGGGGTGACGACCGGGCCGAAGAAGGCGATCTCCTCGCCGTCGGGACCGGGGACCGCGATGACCGGGGTGCCGACCTCCTGGCCGACCTTCTCGATGCCCTCCTTGTGGGAGGCGCGCAGCTCGGGCTCGTACGGGGTGGAGTCCCAGTGCTCCATGAGGGACTCGGGCAGGCCGACGTCCTTCAGGGCGGCGGCGACCGTCTCCCGGCCCGGGCCCTCGTCCCGGTTGTGGATGCGGGTGCCGAGCGCGGTGTAGAGGTCGCCGAGCACCTCGGCGCCGTGCTCCTGCTGGGCCGCGATGACCACCCGGACCGGACCCCAGGCCTTGACCTCGAGCATCTCGCGGTACTCCGCGGGGAGCTCGTCGAGCTTGTCCTCGTTGAGGACGGCGAGGCTCATCAGGTGCCAGCGGACCTCGATGTCCCGCACCTTCTCCACCTCCCGCACCCAGCGGGAGGTCATCCAGGCCCAGGGGCACAGGGGGTCGAACCAGAAGTCGACGGGCGTGGCGGGAGACTTGTCCGACATGTCGCTCCTCGAGAGGGGAAAGTGTGTCCGTGGGAACAACGTGGCCGGCCCCGGCCATTCCCGGCTGCCCCGTGTCAGGAGCGCATGGCAGGATCGGTCCTGTTCATCCCTGTCGACGACGCCTTGAGGAGTGCCGCCCGTGCCCGGTGAGAATCTGACCCGCGACGAGGCCCGGGAGCGGGCAGCCCTGCTGTCCGTCGACGGGTACGAGGTGTCCCTGGACCTGCGTTCGGCGGTCGGCGAGCACAGCGGCGAGGGGCCGCGCACCTTCCGCTCCGTCACCACCGTCCGGTTCCGCTGCGCCGAGCCGGGCGCGAGCAGCTTCGCGGACCTGATCGCGCCGGGCGTGACGGCCGTCTCCCTCAACGGGCGGGACCTCGACCCCGGCCAGGTCTTCGACGGCGCGCGGATCGCGCTGGAGGACCTGGCCGCCGAGAACGAACTCGTCGTCGACGCGCAGTGCGCCTACTCCCGCACCGGCGAGGGCCTGCACCGCTTCGTCGACCCCGAGGACGGCGAGGTGTACCTCTACACCCAGTACGAGCCGGCCGACTCCCGTCGCGTCTTCGCGGGCTTCGAGCAGCCCGACCTCAAGGCGCCCTACCGCTTCGAGGTGCGCGCCCCCGAGGGCTGGACGGTGTGGAGCAACGGGTCCGGTGAACTCGCCGACGGGGTGTGGCGGTTCGCGGAGACCAAGCCGATCTCCACGTACATCACGTGCGTGGTGGCCGGCCCGTACCACTACGTGACCGACTCCTACGAGCGGGTCCTCGAGGACGGCACGCGCCTGGAGATCCCGCTCGGCGCGATGTGCCGCAAGGGTCTCGCGCCGCACTTCGACGCCGACGACGTGTTCCTGGTGACCAAGCAGGGCCTGGACTTCTTCCACGACCACTTCGACTACCCGTACCCGTTCGGCAAGTACGACCAGGCCTTCGTGCCCGAGTACAACCTGGGCGCGATGGAGAACCCGGGGATGGTCACCTTCCGGGAGGAGTTCATCTTCCGGGGCAAGGTGACACGGGCGTCGTACGAGGGCCGGGCGAACGTCATCCTGCACGAGATGGCGCACATGTGGTTCGGCGACCTGGTCACCATGGAGTGGTGGGACGACCTGTGGCTGAAGGAGTCCTTCGCGGACTTCATGGGCGCGTTCTCGCTGGTCGGCGCGACCCGCTTCACCGACGGCTGGATCACCTTCGCCAACCGCCGCAAGGCCTGGGCGTACCGCGCGGACCAGCTGCCGTCCACGCACCCGATCACCGCGGACATCCGCGACCTGCAGGACGCCAAGCTCAACTTCGACGGCATCACGTACGCCAAGGGCGCCTCCGTGCTGAAGCAGCTGGTGGCGTACGCCGGTCAGGACGCGTTCCTGGAGGGCGCCAGGCGCTACTTCAAGCGGCACGCGTACGGCAACACCCGGCTGGGTGATCTGCTGTCGGTGCTGGAGGAGACCAGCGGCCGGGACATGGCCGCGTGGTCGCGGTCCTGGCTGCAGACGGCCGGGGTCAACTCCCTCACCCCGCAGGTGCTGTTGCGTGAGGACGGCCGGATCGACGAGCTGGCGATCGTGCAGGAGGCCGCCGAGTCGCACCCCGAGCTGCGCCCGCACCGGGTGGCGGTGGGCCTGTACCGGCGCACGGACGCCGGCACGCTGGAGCGGTACGCGCAGGCCGAGACGGACGTCGAGGGGGCGCGCGCGGTCGTGACGGAGCTGGCGGGCGCGGACGCGCCGGAGCTGGTGCTGGTCAACGACGACGACCTGACGTACTGCAAGACCCGCTTCGACGAGACGTCGCTGGCCACGCTGCGCGAGCACCTGGGCTCGCTGACCGACCCGCTCGCCCGCGCCCTGTGCTGGTCGGCGCTGTGGAACATGACCCGCGACGCGCTGCTGCCGGCCCGGGAGTTCATCGAGCTGGTGCTGCGGTTCGCGGGCCGGGAGTCCGACATCGGCGTACTGCAGATGCTGCACGCGTGGGCCGGGTCCGCCGCGGTGCACTACACCGCGCCCGAGCGGCGGGAGCAGGCCGGCCGCAGGCTCGCCGAAGGCGCCTGCGAGCTGCTGTACGCCGCCGAGGCGGGCAGCGAGCACCAGCTGGCGTGGGCGAGGTTCTTCGCCCACGTGGCCGACGCGCCGGCCGACGTCGAGCTGCTGACCTCGCTGCTGGACGGCACCGTGACCCTGCCGGGCCTGGAGGTGGACCAGGAGCTGCGCTGGGCGTTCCTGGAGCCGCTGGCCGCGCACGGGGCGGCGGACGAGAAGCGGCTGGACGAGGAACTGGCCCGGGACGACACCGCGTCCGGCAAGCGGCACCACGTGCGCTGTCTGGCCGCCCGCCCGTCGGCGGCGGTCAAGGCGCAGTGCTGGGCGCAGGTCGTGGAGTCGGACGCGCTCTCCAACGCGCTGGTGGAGGCCACCATCTCGGGCTTCGCGCAGGCGTCCCAGCGGGAGCTGCTCGCGCCGTACGCGGAGAAGTACTTCGCGGCGATCGAGCGGGTGTGGACCGAGCGGTCGATCCAGATCGGCATGGACGTGGTGCGGGGCCTGTTCCCCTCCCTCCAGGACTCGCGGGCGACGCTGGACGCGACGGACGCGTGGCTGGCGTCCCACCAGGACGCGGCCCCGGCCCTGCGCCGCCTGGTCCTGGAGTCCCGTGACGACCTGGCCCGGGCGCTGCGCGGGCAGGCCTGCGACGCGGCCGCCGCCGGCCGCTGAGGGGCGGCCGGCGGCCCCCGGCCGGGCGTTCCGCCGTCGTTACACCGCACCCGTGACCCCTGGTCCGCCTCCGGACGGACCAGGGGTTTCCGGTATCCGAACACATGTCCTTCAGTACCGGCTTGTCCTCGTTTGTCGACGGACGTGTAACAGGGGTTCGGAGCCGGGCCGGAGGCGGGAAATTGCCGGACATGAACCACAACACCCCGCTCTCCCCCCGCCCCCTGCACCACCTCGCCGCCGGTGCCGGGCGCCGGGTGCTGACCCACGCGCAGCTGCGCGCCCACGGCGTCCCGGCCGCGAAGGCCGGCGAGCAGTGCCGCCCCGGCGGACCCTGGCAGCAGCTGCTCCCGGGCGTCGTCCTGCTCCACCCCGGCCCGCCGACCAGCGAGGAGCGGCTGCACGCGGTGCTGATGTACGCGGCACGGGAGCGGACCGGGGGCGTCCCCGTCCAGCCCGGCACGGAGGGTCCACCCGCGTCCCCCTACGGGGAGGCGATGATCACCGGGTTGGCCGCGCTGACCCTGCACGGCTTCCCGTCCGCTCCCCCGCTGCCGTCCCTGGAGGCCTTCGACGTCCTGGTCCCGCGGCTGCGCCGGCTGCGCTCGACGGGCTGCGCCCGTATCGTCCGCACCGCCGACCTGCCCGTCCCGGAGCAGGTCACGGGCCTGCCGGTGGCCCCGGTCCCGCGCGCGCTGGCCGACGCCGTGGCGGGCCTCCAGGAGGCGGACACGGTGCGCCGGCTGCTCACGGAGGCGGTACGCGGCGGCTTCTGCGACCCGGCGGCGGTGGTGCGCGAGCTGACCGCCGCGAAGCTGCTGAACCGCCCGCACGTGGTGGACGCGGTGGACTCGCTGCTGGCCGAGGGACGGACGCTGGCGGAGGCCCGGCTGTACCGGATGGTGCGCGACCACGGCCTGCCCGACCCGTGCTGGAACGTCGACCTGCGGCTGCCGGGCGGCCCCCACCTCGGCGGCCTGGACGCGTACTGGCCGGAGCACGCGGTGGCGGTGGAACTGGACACCCGCGCGCCGCGCCCGGGCCGGCGGCCCGACGACGAGGCCGAGTGGTCGCGGTACGCCCGCAAGCGCGAGCACCTGGAGCGCCTCGGCATCACGGTCGTCCACCTCACCCCGCGGGGGCTCCGGGACGCGATGGAGCAGCAGGCGGCGGTGGTCCGTACGGCGCTGGTGGCCTCGGCCGACCGTGACCCGTCGGCGTACGTCGTGGTGCTGCCGCGGTAAGGGGGCCGGGGCGGCGCCGCCGGGACGGGAGGGGAGGGGAGGGGCCGCCGGGCGGCCCCTCCCCGCGCGTGCGCCGGATCAGCGTTTCCTGAGCACCAGCTCGGTGTTGCGGTCCTCCGGGTCGCCGGCCAGGTCCGTGCGGGCGCCGGGGGCGTTGAAGGAGAGTTCGCGGTAGAGGGCGGCCAGGCCGGTCTGGGAGAGGTCGGTGAAGTCCGTGCGGTGCGGGGCCGCCGACTCGACGAGGGTGGTGAAGAGCGAGAGCGTGCCGTCCTTGTTGTCCACCAGCTCGATGACGCGGGCCAGTTGGGGGAAGTCGACGTGGGAGGCGGTGGAGATCTCCCAGAAGGCGCCGCCGGACCCGGTGTGCGGGGTGATCGCGTTGCGGTGGATGTGCCCGTTGACCCACGCGACCACGTTCCGGTGCCGGCCGAGGAGCGCGACGAGCTCCTCCCCGGTGTGGCGCCGTTCGTCGGGGCGGGCCGGGTCGCGGTGGGTGTTGTTCATCGACGTGCTCGTGTGGTGGCTGAACACGATCGTGTGGGAGTCCCGGTTCTCCTTCAGCGTCCGCTCCAGCCAGCGCAGCTGGGCCGTGCCGAGGGAGCCGTTGTAGTGGCCGCCCGGGTCGGTGGTGTCGAGGCTGACGCCGAGGACGTCGTCGGCGATGCGGAAGGCGTAGTACTGGGTGCCCGCGTCGAGGTTCTCGGCGGAGTAGCCGTGGCCCACCGGGCCGGCACCGCGGTACGCCGGGTCCAGGTGCGCCCGGAGGTACTCGGCGGGGGTGAAGGGGGCGCGTTTCCCGTCGGGGGTGACGGGGCGCATGGAGCGGGCGTGGGCCGCCAGGAAGTCGCCGTACCGCACGCCCCTGGGGTCCGTGGCCTTCTTGATGGTCTGCTGGAGCCGGTGCGCCTCGGTGGCCGGCAGGTCCATCAGCTTCCGCCCGCCGACGGCGAGTTCGGTGAGGCGGGAGTCGCCGTGGGAGGCGTAGCAGCCGAGCGGCATCGAGTCGTGGTTGCCGACGGTGGAGTACCAGGGCAGGTTGAGGCCGGGGCTGTTCACCTCGCGGACGGCCGCCGCGAGGAAGCCGTCCAGGTGCGGGAAGCCGAGCCGCTTGTCGGCGTCGCGGAGCGTGGTGTCGGGGTGCCAGTAGTGCTCCAGGCCGCTGTTCTGGACGCCCTCGTAGTGGCGCGGGTCCCCCGTGTTCGGGGTGACGCGGCCGCCGCTCATCACCGTCAGGAACCACTCCAGCTCCGAGCGGCAGTTGTTGTCCGTGTTGTCGCCGGTGGTCATCGCGAAGTGCAGCGGCGATCCGGTGACGGGGGCGCCGCGCAGCGCGTTGACCCGCTCCACGAGGGCGACCGCGCCCTGGACGGTCAGGGCCTCCTGGGGCCGCCAGGCGTGGACGTCCGCCGAGCGCAGGTACTCCAGGCGCAGCGGATGCTGGGTGTCGATGATGTGCAGGTCGGTGAGGTGCACGAACGCGGCGAGCGCGGTCCGGCGGCCGTCCCGCCCGGACCGCGGCCCGGCCAGCTCGCCGCGCACCGTCCGGCCCCAGCCCGGCCCTTCGGCGAGCCGCCGGTAGTGCGGGCCGCGGCGCGGGGCCGCCGCGGCGGCGACGGTGGTGCCGCGGGTGTACGGGGCGAGCGGGGCGGCCGGCGCCCGGCGGGAGGAGGCGAGCACGGCCTCCTCCGCGCCCGGACCGGGGCCCGCCGCGGCGGCCCGGCCCTCGCCGGGCCACAGCGCGTAGCCGGCGCCGGCGGAGAGGGCCACCGCTCCGGTGGCGGCGAGGAGGGAACGACGGTGGGGTCCAGTGGAGCCGGCGGCTGAGCGTATGCGCGACATGGCGCTTGTCTCCCCGGGTGCGAACGCGTCGGCAGTGGTCGCGGGGCGCCCGCCGGGCGAACGTCCCGCTCGTACTGGATGCTTGGCACCGGGGATGGCCTGTGCGTGAACGAGACGGCAACGCGCGACGCCGATCGCCGTACGTCGGCCGCGGACCGCTCCCGCACCGCCGCGGGCGTCGACGACCGCTCCCGCGCCGGCCGGGGAGCGGTCACTCCGCGTTCATCTCACGGGGCAGCGGCCGGCTTCAGAGCGTCTCCACCCGTCCGGCCGCCGGGCGTTCCCGCCACAGCCGCAGCCCGATGTCGACCATGCGGACGCGGACCAGGTCCGGGACGGCGTCCAGGGGCTGCCAGGCGGCGAGGTCGGTGGAACCGCCGATCTCGTCGCGGAGTTCGCCGCCGGTGATCCGGCCCTCGTAGACCAGCCGTACGCCGTGGTGGTCGACGGAGCGTCCGAAGCGGGCGGGGAAGGTACGGCGGGTGGAGTGCACGCCGAGCAGTCCGGTGACCTCGATGCGGTAGCCGGTCTCCTCCTCGACCTCCCGCCGCACGGTGTCGTAGGGGTCCTCGCCGTGCTCCATGCCCCCGCCCGGCAGCACCCACTCGGGGACACCGCCCGGGCCCGGCGACCGGGCGAGCAGGAACTGTCCGTCGCGCACCACCACGGCGTAGGCCGCCACCCTCAGATTCCTTCGCATCCGGGGACGTTAACCCGGCGTCCGGTACCACGGGTCGCGCAGGGGCGACTTGTCGCCTTCCGACCCTCATCCACCCATAAGGACATCGGGGGTTTTCCCCATACATCTGTTTCGGCTCGGTCAACTCTCCCCAAACGCGTGCCTCTTGCGTAAGGCTCAGCGATCATCCGGAATCGCATTCCGGACCGTCGCGGCCAGGGTCGATCGGCTCCGGTCGCTCCACGATCGTTCCTTTACTTACAAGGGATGCCGATGACCCACTCCCCCCAGCGCGAACCCATACCGGGTGCGAGACGCGCGGCCCGTATCGCCGTGGCCGCCGGGCTCGTCGCCGCGCTCTCCGCGGCCGGGCCGATCCCCCTGGCCATGGCCGCCGACGCGCCGCCCGCCGCCCCCGCCGACGCGGACGTCAAGTCCGCGCACGACAAGCTCGGCGCGGACGACGCGGACCTGCTCGCCGAGGCCAAGGCCGACGGCGCCAAGAACGTCACGATGATGATCGCCACCGCTCCCGGGAAGACCGAGCAGGTCGCCGGGCAGCTGGACGCGGTCAAGGGCGGTTCGGTCGGCCGGACCCACGACGAGCTCGGCTACGTCCGCGCCACCGTCCCCACCGGCAAGGCGGACGCGGCGATCGCCGCCACCGTCAAGCTCTCCTCCGTGCACGGCGTCGACCTGCGCGAGGAGATCCCGCTGGACGACCCGACGCCCAGCGCGGACACCGCCGGGAAGGCCGGGAGCACGGGCACCGCCACGTACCCGGCGCCGGGGAAGCGGACGCCCGCGAAGAACCCGTACAACCCGTCCTTCGAGACCGGTGCCGTCGACTTCGTCGAGGACCACCCGACGGCGGACGGCCGCGGGGTCACCATCGGCATCCTCGACTCGGGAGTCGACCTCGGCCACCCGGCGCTGCAGAGGACCACCACCGGCGAGCGCAAGATCGTCGACTGGGTGACGGCGACCGACCCGCTCGTCGACGGCGACGAGACCTGGCGACCGATGATCGATTCCGTCTCCGGGCCGTCCTTCTCCTACGGAGACAGGACCTGGCGGGCCCCGGCGGGTTCCTACCGGATCAGCACGTTCCTGGAGTCGTACACCACCGGCGGCGACGCGGCCGGTGACGCCAACCGCGACGGCGACACCACCGACTCCTGGGGCGTCCTCTACGACGCGGCGGCCGGCACGGTCCGCGTCGACCTGAACAACAACCAGGACTTCGGCGACGACACCCCGATGAAGCCGTACAAGGACGGTTTCCAGATCGGGTACTTCGGCACCGACGACCCGTCCACCGACGTCGCCGAGCGCCAGCCGTTCGTCGTGGAGATCCGCAAGGACGTCGTCTACAACGCGGCCGGCGCCAAGACCGACTTCGTCAACATCGGTGTCATCGAGTCCGAACACGGCACCCACGTCGCCGGCATCACCGCCGCCAACGGCCTGTTCGGCGGGCGGATGGACGGCGCCGCCCCCGGCGCGAAGATCGTCTCCTCGCGTGCCTGCACCTGGTCCGGCGGCTGCACCAACGTCGCGCTCACCGAGGGCATGATCGACCTCGTCACCAACCGCGGTGTCGACATCGTCAACATGTCCATCGGCGGCCTGCCCGCGCTCAACGACGGCAACAACGCCCGCGCCGAGCTGTACACCCGCCTGATCGACACCTACGGCGTCCAGCTGGTGATCTCCGCGGGCAACTCCGGCCCCGGCGCCAACACCATCGGCGACCCGTCGCTCGCCGACAAGGTCATCTCGGTCGGCGCGTCCGCCTCCAAGGAGACCTGGGCGGCCAACTACGGCTCCGTGGTGGAGAAGAAGTACGCCATGATGCCGTTCTCCTCGCGCGGTCCGCGTGAGGACGGCGGCTTCACCCCGACGCTGGTCGCGCCCGGCGCGGCGATCAACACCATCCAGACCTGGCTGCCGGGCGCCCCGGTCGCCGAGGCGGGCTACGGCCTCCCGGCCGGCTACGGCATGCTCCAGGGCACCTCGATGGCCTCCCCGCAGGCCGCCGGTGCCTCCGCGCTGCTGCTGTCCGCCGCGAAGCAGAAGCGCATCGAGCTCACGCCCGCGAAGCTGCGCACCGCCCTCACCTCCACCGCCGAGCACATCAGCGGTGTGCAGGCCTACGAGGAGGGCGCCGGCCTCATCGACGTCGAGGACGCCTGGGACGCCATCCGCGACGGCGCCACCGCGCACACCTACACGGTGAAGGCGCCGGTCGACACGGCGATCGACCAGTTCCTGGAGACCCCGGGCTCCGGCACCGGTCTCTACGACCGCGAGGGCGGCCTGAAGGCCGGGCAGAAGAAGACGTACGACATCACGATCACCCGTACGTCCGGCCCGGACCGCGCGGTCCGGCACGAGCTCGACATCGAGAACAACGCCGGCCGCACCTTCCGCGTCCTCGGCGACGACGACATCGCGCTGCCGCTGAACGAGCCGGTGACCGTGAAGGTCCAGGCGGCGCCCGGCTCGGCCGGCATCAAGAGCGCGATCCTGGAGGTCGACGACCCGCGCACCGAGGGCGTCGACCAGCAGATCCTCAGCACCGTGGTCGTCTCCGCGCCGCTGGCGCACACCTTCTCCGCGTCCGGCACGGCCCAGCGCAACAGCGCCACCTCCTACTTCGTCACCGTGCCCGAGGGCGCGAAGACGCTGGAGATCGCGATGAGCGGGCTGAAGGAGAAGAGCCAGACCCGGTTCATCGCCATCCACCCGTACGGCGTGCCGGCCGACCCGACGTCGACGGTCAACTGCTACCCGAACTACACCAACCCGGCCAACACCTGCCGCCCCGACGTGCGTTCGTACGCGAACCCGCAGCCGGGCGTCTGGGAGATCGAGGTCGAGTCGCGCCGCACCTCGCCGCTGCTCGACAACCCGTACCAGCTGGACGTCGCCGTCCTCGGCGCGGTCTTCGCCCCGGAGACCGTGACCGTGCCCGAGGCGAAGGTGGGCACGCCGGCCGCCGCCTCGTGGACGGTGACCAACGAGTTCGCCGCGCTGGACGGCAAGCTGGTGGGCGGCCCGCTCGGCTCCTCGAAGACGGACCGGCCGGCCATCGGGACCGGTGACACGCGGACGACCACGGTCGAGGTGCCCGAGGGCGCCACCTCGCTCGACGTGGCCATCGGCAACGTCTCGGACGCCGCCGCCGACCTGGACCTGACGGTCTACGACGAGGACGGCAACCAGGTCGGCCAGTCCGCCGACGGCGACTCGGAGGAGTCGGTCTCCCTCGCCTCCCCGGCGGCCGGCACGTACACCGTGGAGGTCGTGGGCTACTCGGTCCCGGCCGGTTCCACGGACTACGACTACCGGGACGTGTTCTTCTCCGCCTCGCTCGGGTCCGTCGGCGTCGACGGCTCCGCGTCGGTGAAGCTCGGCACGGGCGACTCGGCCACCGTCTCCGGCGACGTCACCGTCGCGGCGGCGGCCCCCGAGGGACGCGCGTTCTTCGGGCGCGTCCAGCTCGTCAACGCGCGCGGCACGGTCGCGGGCGTCGGCAGCGTGGCGATCGGGAAGGTCGTCCCGTAGGCACCGGCGGTACCCGAGGGGCGGGCGTCCGTTACGGGCGCCCGCCCCTTCGTCGTGCTCAGCCGCAGGCGAGGGTGCGCGACTCGGGGAGCGAGGCGGTGATCCGGGCCCGCTCGGGGGCGATGTCCGCCTCTCCGACGATCACCGTGTCCGGGTGGACGCCGTCGGGGGGCATGCCGACCAGCACGTGGTCGCCCTCGCGCAGCGGGGGGTCGCCGGCGGGGTCCCGGAGGAAGGCGACCTCGCCCTCGCCCTTGTAGTAGCGGCTCGCCCCCAGCGTGACGCGTTCCGTCCCGTCCTCCGGCACCGGGTCCACCGCCAGCACCGTGCCCTCGGCGACGAGGCGGGCGCAGGCGAGGTAGCGGGGGCTGCCGAAGGCGGCCCCGCCCGCCTCCTTGGAGTCCGCCTGCGCGGCGGCGCTCCCCCCGGCCGAGTCGGACACTCCGCCCGGCTGCGTCACGAGCCATCCCGTGCCGACGACGACGGTGGCGGCGGCCGCGGCGGCGAGGGCGCCCAGAGCGACCTTCAGGGGACGGCGGCGGGCGCGGTGCGGGCCACGGGAGGGCAGCGCCCTCAGCCGGGCGGGGGCGGCCGGCGGGTGGCCGGTCCCGGTCCCGGGGAGCGCGCCGCCCGGGGAGCGCGCCCCCGTGGTCCGCCCGGGCCCGTCGCCGGACTCCGGCCGTTCCCCGGACCGGGCGGCCCCGCCTCGCCCCGCCGGGGCGCCGTCCTCCGCGCCGGCGGGGACGCCCTCACCGGCCGGGGCCGCGAGCGCGTCCCCGATCACCACCAGCTGCTCCCGCAGGACGGCCAGGTCGGCGACGGCGGCACCACGCGCGGCCAGGAACTCCGGGTCCTGCCGGGCGGGCCCGGGCAGGGGCTCGTCGAGGATGGCGGCCATCAGGGCGTCCATGCCGTCGTACTCGGTACCGTCGTACTCCGTGCTCCCGGGGTTCCCGGCGTTTTCGGGGTCCCGGTGCTCGTCGTGGGCGGGCATGTCACACCACCTCGTCCTCGTGCAGGCGGGCGCGCAGGGCGCGTACCGCCGTGTGCAGCCTGCTCTTGACCGTGCCCTCCGGGACGCCGAGCTGCTCGGCGATGGACCGCACCGGCAGGTCGGCGTAGAAGCGCAGCACCACCACCTGGCGCTGCGCGTCGGGCAGCTCCTCCAGGCCCCGGGCGACGGCGAGGGAGAGCAGGCTGGTCTCCTCGCCGGACGGGGCCTGTGCCGGACGGAGCGACGCGAGTCGCTCGCCGAGCCGTTCCTGGCGGCGCTTGGCCCGGTGCCAGTCCATGGCGAGGTTGGAGGCGACGACCGCCGCCCACGCCGAGACGTCCCGCGGCGCCTCCCGCCCGCTCGCGGCGCGTTCCAGCAGCCGCAGGCGGACCTGCTGCACCCCGTCCGGCAGGTCCGCCTGCGGTACCCCGCCCAGGGCGAGCACCGCCCGCACCCGGCGTTCCTGCGCCGCGTCCAGCGGGTCGTCGTCCGTCACGACGTACGACGCCCCCCGGCCGCGCCGGATCCTTCCGCGCAGCACCGGCCACCCCCCTCACGCTGTTTCCCCTACGACGCCGCTCCCGCCCGGAACGTTCGGCGGGGTCCTCCGGATCCGGCCGAGGCGTACGTCACACCTCCGTGTGGCCGGGACCCGACCGGGCAGGGGACCTTGCGGTCCAGGGCCCCCGGAGGCTGAATTTCTGCAGCTCAGGGGCGTGACGGCCGAAGGTCCGCAACCGGTGGTCGCCGCCGGGTCGTCCCACTCCGCGGGCAGGGTCCGCAAAGAATTGGACAGGCGGGCCGTGGTCGGCCGCATGATGGAAGAGCCTCGGCCAGGCATTCAGGAACAAACCAGGACACAGTAGGGAGTCGCCGTGAGGGTCGGAATCGTCGGAGCCACCGGTCAGGTGGGCACGGTCATGCGCAGGATCCTCAAGGAGCGGAACTTCCCGGTCACGGAGCTGCGCCTGTTCGCCTCGGCCCGGTCGGCGGGCACGGAGCTGGACGGCGTGACGGTGGAGGACGCGTCGGCCGCCGACTACACCGGCCTGGACATCGTGCTGTTCTCCGCGGGCGGCGCGACCTCGAAGGCGCTGGCCGAGAAGGTCGCCGCGCAGGGTGCGGTCGTGATCGACAACTCCTCCGCCTGGCGCAAGGACCCCGAGGTCCCCCTCGTCGTCTCCGAGGTGAACCCGCACGCGATCGCGGACCGCCCCAAGGGCATCATCGCCAACCCGAACTGCACCACGATGGCCGCGATGCCGGTGCTGCGTCCGC
This sequence comes from Streptomyces sp. NPDC000348, assembly GCF_042898795.1. Lineage (NCBI taxonomy): Bacteria > Bacillati > Actinomycetota > Actinomycetes > Kitasatosporales > Streptomycetaceae > Streptomyces > Streptomyces sp. NPDC000348. The sequence continues at coordinate 377,231 of NZ_JBIAZD010000002.1, read as the reverse complement.
TGCACGCGGAGGCGGGCCTCGAGGCGCTGGTCGTCGCCACGTACCAGGCGGTGTCGGGCTCCGGCCTCGCGGGCGTAGCGGAGCTGCACGGCCAGGCGCAGAAGGTGATCGACGAGGCCGACCGGCTGACCCACGACGGCGCGGCGGTCGACTTCCCCGAGCCCGGCGTCTACAAGCGCCCCATCGCCTTCAACGTGCTGCCCTTCGCCGGCAACCTCGTCGACGACGGTCTGAACGAGACCGACGAGGAGCAGAAGCTGCGCAACGAGTCCCGCAAGATCCTGGAGATCCCCGGGCTCAAGGTCTCCGGCACGTGCGTGCGCGTCCCGGTGTTCTCCGGGCACTCCCTCCAGATCAACGCCCGCTTCGCCCGCCCGATCAGCGCCGAGCGCGCGACCGAGCTGCTGGCGGACGCCCCCGGTGTCGTCCTCACCGACATCCCCACCCCGCTCCAGGCCGCCGGCCAGGACCCGTCGTACGTCGGCCGGATCCGCCCCGACGAGACGGTGGAGAACGGCCTCGCGCTGTTCGTCTCCAACGACAACCTCCGCAAGGGCGCGGCGCTGAACGCCGTGCAGATCGCGGAGCTGGTGGCGGCGGAGCTCAAGGGCTGAGCCGGCCGGCAGCGGACGCGGGGGGGGGGGGGGGGCCCCCCCCGGGGGGGGCCCCCCGCCCCCCGCCCCCCCCCCGCGCCCCCCCCCCCCGCGCCGCGTCCACCGTGCCGGGCCGCCGCCTCGGCACCCGGCCGGTGCCCCTCCCCGCCTGCGGCGGCAGCGTCCCGACGCGGTGCCCGGGCCGGGAGGGGCCGAGCGACCGGGCCCGCCCGCACCGGGCCCCGGAGCCGCGCTCCGGGGCCCGGTCCCCCGCGTGCGGCAGGTCCGGGAACGTCCGTACGTGAACCGCGCCGGACGTCACCGGCACCACCGCGGGCACGCCGCGGCCCGCGCGGTCCCCCGCGTGCGGCGGGTCCGGGAACACCACGGCCACCCGCTCCGCCCTCTCTCCGGACCCCGAGGCCCGGACCGACACAGGGGTATCCCCATGATCCGGCTCGGTCATCGCCTCATCCCGATGTCGCGTGGAAGGATGGCGCAACCCACACATATCGAGGAGATGACCGCGTGCCTGGCACAAACCTGACTCGCGAAGAGGCGCGGCAGCGGGCGAAGCTGCTGACCGTTGACTCGTACGAGATCGATCTCGACCTCTCCGGCGCGCAGGAGGGCGGCACCTACCGGTCCGTGACCACGGTGCGCTTCGACGTCGCCGAGGACGGCGGCGGCGCGGAGTCCTTCATCGACCTGGTGGCCCCCACCGTGCACGAGGTGACCCTCAACGGGGACTCCCTCGACCCCGCCGAGGTCTTCGCCGACTCCCGCATCGCCCTGCCCGGCCTGCTGAGGGGCCGCAACATCCTCCGGGTGAGCGCCGACTGCGCGTACACCAACACCGGTGAGGGCCTGCACCGGTTCGTCGACCCGGTCGACGACCAGGCGTACCTCTACACCCAGTTCGAGGTGCCGGACGCCCGCCGCGTCTTCGCGAGCTTCGAGCAGCCGGACCTGAAGGCGACCTTCCAGTTCACCGTGAAGGCGCCGGAGGGGTGGACCGTCATCTCCAACTCGCCCACGCCCGAACCGCGGGAGAACGTCTGGACGTTCGAGCCGACCCCGCGCATCTCGTCGTACATCACGGCGCTGATCGTCGGCCCGTACCACTCCGTGCACAGCGTCTACGAGAAGGACGGCCAGTCCGTCCCGCTCGGCATCTACTGCCGTCCGTCGCTGGCCGAGTACCTCGACTCGGACGCGATCTTCGAGGTCACCCGGCAGGGCTTCGACTGGTTCCAGGAGAAGTTCGACTACGCCTACCCGTTCGAGAAGTACGACCAGCTCTTCGTGCCGGAGTTCAACGCGGGCGCGATGGAGAACGCGGGCGCGGTGACCATCCGCGACCAGTACGTCTTCCGGTCGAAGGTGACGGACGCGGCGTACGAGGTGCGCGCGGAGACCATCCTGCACGAGCTGGCCCACATGTGGTTCGGCGACCTGGTCACCATGGAGTGGTGGAACGACCTGTGGCTGAACGAGTCGTTCGCCACGTACACGTCCATCGCCTGCCAGGCGGCGGCGCCCGGCTCGAAGTGGCCGCACTCGTGGACGACCTTCGCCAACTCCATGAAGACCTGGGCCTACCGCCAGGACCAGCTGCCGTCCACGCACCCGATCATGGCGGACATCCGCGACCTGGACGACGTACTCGTCAACTTCGACGGCATCACGTACGCCAAGGGCGCGTCCGTGCTGAAGCAGCTCGTCGCGTACGTCGGTGAGGACGAGTTCTTCCGGGGCGTGCAGGCGTACTTCAAGCGCCACGCGTACGGCAACACCCGGCTGTCCGACCTGCTGGGCGCGCTGGAGGAGACCTCCGGGCGCGATCTGAAGGCGTGGTCGAAGCAGTGGCTGGAGACGGCCGGCATCAACGTGCTGCGCCCGGAGATCGAGACGGACGCCGAGGGTGTCGTCACCTCCTTCGCCGTCCGTCAGGAGGCCCCGGCGCTCCCGGCGGGCGCGAAGGGCGAGCCGACGCTGCGCCCGCACCGCATCGCGATCGGCGCCTATGACCTCGACGCGGACGGCAGGCTGGTGCGCGGCGAGCGCGTCGAACTGGACGTGGACGGTGAGCTGACGGCCGTGCCGCAGCTGGTCGGCAAGCGCCGCCCGGCGGTCGTCCTGCTGAACGACGACGACCTCTCCTACGCCAAGGTCCGCCTGGACGAGCAGTCGCTCGCCGTCGTCACCGAGCACCTCGGCGACTTCGCGGAGTCCCTCCCCCGCGCCCTGTGCTGGGCCTCCGCCTGGGACATGACCCGGGACGCGGAACTCGCCGCCCGCGACTACCTGTCCCTGGTGCTGTCGGGCATCGGCAAGGAGTCCGACATCGGCGTCGTGCAGTCGCTGCACCGCCAGGTGAAGCTGGCGATCGACCTGTACGCCGACCCCGGCGCCCGCGAGACCCTGCTGGCCCGCTGGACCGACGCCACGCTGGCCCACCTGCGGTCCGCCGAGCCGGCCGGTGACCACCAGCTGGCGTGGGCGCGGGCGTTCGCGGCGACGGCCCGCACGCCGGAGCAGCTGGACCTGCTGGAGGGCCTGCTGGCCGGTACGCAGACCGTCGAGGGGCTGGCCGTGGACACGGAGCTGCGCTGGTCGTTCGTGCAGCGGCTGGCGGCGGTGGGCCGGTTCGACGAGGCGGAGATCGCGGACGAGTACGAGCGGGACAGGACGGCGGCCGGGGAGCGGCACGCCGCGACCGCCCGCGCGGCCCGCCCGACCCCGGAGGCCAAGGCGGAGGCGTGGGCCTCGGTCGTCGAGTCCGACAAGCTGCCGAACGCCGTCCAGGAGGCGGTCATCGCCGGCTTCGTCCAGACCGACCAGCGCGAGCTGCTGGCGCCGTACACGGACCGGTACTTCGAGGTGCTGGCGGACGTCTGGGCGTCCCGTTCGCACGAGATCGCCCAGCAGATCGCGGTCGGCCTCTACCCGACCGTCCAGGTCTCCGGCGAGACCCTCGACAAGACGGACGCCTGGCTGACCTCCGCCGAACCGGGCGCGGCCCTGCGCCGCCTGGTCTCGGAGTCCCGGGCGGGAGTGGAGCGCGCGCTGCGCGCCCAGGCGGCGGACGCGGCGGCGGGTACGGCCGCGCGGTAGCCCCCGGTACGCAGAAGGGCGCCCGGCGGTGTCACCGCCGGGCGCCCTCGGCGTTCCCCGGGGGTGTCCGGGCGCCTCCCCGAGCCGTAAAAGAACGGTCGTTCTTGACCGATCGTTCTTGTATCGCGTACCGTCATGGCCATGGGACGACCACGCACCTTCGACACCGACCGGGCGATCGGCGCCGCGGCCGCCCTCTTCGCCACCCACGGCTACGAGGGCACCTCCGTGGACGACCTGGTCACCGCCACCGGCGTCCACCGGGGCAGTCTCTACAAGGTGTTCGGGTCGAAGCGGAGCCTGCACCTGACCGCGCTCCGCAACCACCTCGACCACGAGATCCGTCCGGCCACCGCCGTCATCGCCGCCCTCACCGACCCCGAGCAGGCACTGACGACGGCCATCGCCTCGTACGACAACGGGCCGGCCGCCGGGCTGCTCCTGCTCGCAGCCGCCGAGCGCGCACCCCTCGATCCGGAGGTCGCCGCGCTGGTCGCGGAGGGCATCACCGCGCTGGAGGACGCCCTGCGCCCCTCCCACGGCGACGCCGCCCCCCGGCTCGCCTCCACCGTCCTCGGCGCCCGCCTGCGGCTGCGCGCCTTGCCGCCGACCGCCCCCAAGGAGCACTGACCATGGCCCTGATCTCCGTCGACCGCGAACGCGGCATGCTGACCGTCGAGTTCCAGGGCCTCGACAAGCTCTGGACGCTCAAGAGCCGCCTGGAGATCCCCCTCGCGCATGTCCGCGGCGCCACCCACGACCCCGGGATGGCGCGCGAGCCGAAGGGCATACGGGTCGCCGGCACGCACGTCCCGGGCGTCATCACCGCCGGCCGCTTCCGGCGTGACGGGGAGCGCCTCTTCTGGGACGTGAAGAACCCGGACAAGGCGGTCGTCATCGAGCTCGCCGACGCCGAGACCTACGACCGCCTCGTCGTCGAGGTCGACGACCCCCGCGCCACCGTCGCCCTCATCGAGGGCTCCGTCGACCGCGGTTGAGGCACCGCCCCGGACCCGGCCGCTCGCGTCAGCCCCGTGCCGGGTCCAGCAGCAGCGCCATCACACCGACGAGCGTGGCGCCGCTGACGATCTCCCGGCGGGCGATCATGCCGCGCACCTCGTCCAGGGGGATCCACTCCAGCCGGTCGGACTCGTTGCGTTCGGTGGGCTCGGCGACGCGCCGCGCCCCGTCCGCGCGGAACACGAAGTGCTGGGAGTCGGTGATCCCGGCCGCCGGCTGCGCGTAGACCAGCTCCCGCACCGACGCCGGGCGCCATCCGGTCTCCTCCTCCAGTTCCCGGGCGGCGGCGGTGGCCGGCGTCTCGCCGTCCTCGACCAGTCCCATGGGCAGTTCCCAGGCCCAGGTGTCCGTGACGAAGCGGTGCCGCCACATCATCAGCACGCGCCGCCGGTCGTCCACGGCCGCCACCACGGCGAGGTCCCGCAGCCGTACGACGTGGTAGTCGGTCCGGGTGCCGTCCGGCTGCTCCACGTCGAGCGAGCGCAGCCGCACCCAGGAAGTGTCATGGAGCGTGCGTTCGCCGTGCACCGTCCACCGCATGTCGTGCCTCTCCTCGTCCGGGGCGGCGGACCGTCACGCGCTCCCCCGCCGCGAAGGGGCGTTCGCCGGGGCCGGGCAGGGGAGCGTGACCGTTCCGCCGGGTCTCCCCGATGATCCCGCGGTGCGGGCCGTCCGGGCGAGCGGGCCGGTCTGCCCCGCCACCGTCGCCCCGAACGCCAGCGCCATGCCCGCCAGTTGCAGCGGGGTCAGCGTCTCGCCGAGGGCCGCCCGGCCGACCAGCGCCGCCGTGAGCGGGGAGAGCGGGCCGAGGAAGGTGACCTGGGTGGCGGTGAGGCGGCCGATGCCCCGGAACCAGAGCCAGTAGGCGATCGCCGTGTTCGCCAGGGCGAGGTAGAGGTAGCCGCCGAGCGCCGGGGCGTCCAGGGCGGGGGGCGCGCCCTCGGCCAGGACGGCGACGGGCGCGATCAGCAGGCCCCCGGCCGTCAGCTGCCAGCCGGTCAGGGCGAGCGGGCCGACGCCCTCCGGGCGGCCCCAGCGCTTGGTGAGGACGGTGCCGGCGGACATCGAGGCGGTGGAGGCGAGGGCCGCGAGCACACCCGGTGGATCCAGCGCGCCGGCTGCCTTCAGGACCACCAGGCCGACGCCGAACGCGGCCACGATCCCGGTGAGGACGTTCCGTGCCGTCGGCCGCTGCCCCAGCAGGAGCGCCGAGAGGCCGACCACGAACAGCGGCCCGACCGAGCCGACCACCGCCGCCATGCCCCCGGGCAGCCGGTAGGCGGAGAGGAACAGCAGCGGGAAGAAGGCGCCGATGTTGAGCGCGCCGAGCACCGCGGCCTTCCACCACCAGGCCCCGCGCGGCAGCACCCGGACGACCGCGAGCAGCACCAGGCCGGCCGGCAGGGCGCGCACCAGACCGGTGAACAGGGGGCGGTCGGCCGGGAGGAACTCCGTGGTCACGGCGTAGGTGGTGCCCCAGGAGACGGGGGCGAGGGCGGTGAGCGCGATGAGGGTGGCGCGGTTCGCGGCCATGACGGGCGCACCTCTTCCGAATAGGTCAATAACAAGTAGCTTAGTCGCAAGTTACTTTTCGTCAAGCTACTTTCTTGCGGGTGACCCACTCGCGGCGGATACTCCTGCCATGACCGCAGAACAGCGCGCCCAGGATCCCGTCGACGCGATCATCGAGCAGTGGGCCCGGGTGAGGCCCGATCTCGACACCGCCGGCATGGAGGTCTTCGGGCGCGTCTTCCGGCTCGCGCGCGCCATGGGCGACCGGATGGAGCAGGCGTACGCCCCGTACGGGATCTCACGCGGCGAGTTCGACGTCCTCGCCACCCTGCGGCGCTCCGGGGAGCCCTACGCCCTCTCCCCCCGCCAGCTCTCGGCCACGCTGATGCTCACCACCGGCGGGATGACCGGCCGCCTCGACAAACTGGAGCGCGCGGGACTGCTCCGCCGCTCCCCCGACCCGCACGACCGGCGCGGGCTCCAGGTCACGCTCACCGAGGAGGGGCTGCGCCTGATCGACGCGGCGGTCGGCGCGGGCCTCGCCGTCCAGACGGAGGCCCTGTCCACCCTGGACGGGGAACGGGCGGGGCAGTTGGCCGGCCTGCTGCGAGAACTGCTGTCCGCGACCGAGAGGTAGGGACCGCCCTCCTCCTCACCTCCTCACCTCCTCAGCCGACGTACGCGGCGAGCGCGGCCTCGACGTCGGCCGCGCCGGCGGAGTCCGACGCCCAGGCCACATATCCGTCGGGGCGCACCAGCACGGTCGTACGGCGGCTCCCGGACGCCCAGCGTTCCACCGCCAGCCGCTGCTCGCGCGCGCCCCCGTCGTCGTACGGCTCCGGGGTGATCAGCGCGAAACGGCCGCCGCGCAGGGCCTCGTGAAGGCGGCCGCCCTCCAGCGCCACGTCGGGGACCCGGGTGCCGACCAGGCGGTGGGCACCGCGCGGGGCGGCGTACGCGTAACCGATGCCCGAGATGTGCGCCAGGGCCTTGGCCCGGGCGGGCCGGGAGGCGTTGACGAACGCGGAGACCAGGGCGCGCACGGCACGCACCGCCGGGTGCCGCGCCCGCGCCAGCCGGACCAGCCCGCCGCTGCTGCGCAGCACGGCCCTGCCGACCGGGTGACGCTCGGCCCGGTAGGTGTCCAGGAGGTCCTCGGGCACCCGGCCCCCGACGACCGCGGCGAGCTTCCAGCCGAGGTTGGCCGCGTCCTGCAGACCGGTGTTCATCCCCTGACCGCCGGCCGGTGAGTGGACGTGCGCGGCGTCACCGGCCAGGAAGACCCGTCCGACCCGGTACTCGGGGGCCTGCCGTTCGTCGCTGTGGAAGCGGGAGAGCCAGCGGGCGTCGTGCATGCCGTAGTCGGTTCCGAGGGCGCGACGGGTGACCTCCTTGACCTCGTCGAGGTCGAGCGGGGCGTCGTCGGGCACCTCGTGGCGGCGGTTCCAGCCCATGACCCGGTACCAGCCGTCGCCGAAGGACGCGATCATCGCGAAGGAGTCACCCGTGCCGTTGACGGTGAGCACGCTCCCGGGCCGTTCGGCGAGCCGGACGTCCGCCAGGAACAGGGACTTGATGACGGAGGCGCCGGGGAAGGGCAGGCCGACCGCCCGGCGGACGGCGCTGCGGTGGCCATCGGCTCCGGCCACGTAGGCCGCGCGGCGGGTGACGGCCGCGCCGTCCGGGCCCCGCATGTCGAGGTCGACGCCGCCGCCGTCCTGCCGCAGGCCCACGACCTCGTGCCCGAAGAGGAACTCGACGCCGAGCGCGCGCGCCCTTTCCTCCAGGAGCCGCTCGACCTCGTACTGCGGGGTGATGAGGAGGAACGGGAAGCGGGACGGGAGCGTGCCCAGATCGAGGGTGAGACGGCGGAAGAGGCGCAGCTCGGTGATGGTGGTGCCGGTGGCGAGCAGCCGGTCGGCGAGGCCGCGGGCGTCGAGCTGTTCCAGGGTGCGGGCGTGTACGCCGAAGGCGCGGGAGAGATTGCTGATTCCGTGCGGGCGCTTCTCGACGAGGGTGACGGGGACGCCTGCGGCCGCGACGTCACCGGCCAGGAGCAGGCCGGTGGGGCCGGAGCCGACGACGATCACGGGAGGTGTGGAGCCGGAGTGCTCGGAGCCGGGGTGGGTGGGGTTGGTGCCGGTGCCGCTCATGGGGGCCTCCTGGGTGCCAACGATCGTTGGCCCACACATGTTGGCCAACATCTGTGGGCAACCGTAGGACGGCCCCGCCCGAAACGTCAACACTTGTTGGCCTACGGACGTTGGCATACGGTGGCCGGCATGACATCGAGCAAGCCCTCCGCACCGCGACGCCGCTCCGAGGCCACGCGCACGGCGATCCTCGACGCCGCCCGCGAGCGCTTCGCGGCCGACGGCTACGAGCGCGCCACCATCCGCGCCATCGCCCGGGACGCGAACATCGATCCGTCGATGGTCATGCGCTACTACGGCAGCAAGGAAGGCCTGTTCGCGGCGGCCGTCACCATCGACCTGAGGCTGCCGGACCCGTCGTCGCTGTCCCGGGAGGAGGTCGGCCGGGCACTCGTGACGCACTTCCTCGCCATGTGGGAGGAGAGTGACGTGCTCACGGCCCTGCTCCGGGCCGGCGCGACCAACGAGGCCGGGGCCGAACGCATGCGGGGCGTCTTCCGGGACCAGGTCCTCCCGCTCGCCCGCCGGTTCTGCCCCGACCCCGAGCAGGTACCGGTGCGCGCCGCGCTGGTCTCGTCGCACCTGCTCGGGCTGGCGCTGACGCGTTACGTCCTGCGGTTCCCGCCGGCCGTGGCGCTGGACACCGAGGAGGCCGTGGCGTGGCTGGCGCCCGCCGTGCAGCGCTGTCTGACGGCGCCGTACCCGCGGTGAGCGTCGCCCGGGCCCGCCGCCTCACCGCCCGGTGAACACACCGAGGGCGCCGCCCTCGTCCCGTACGGCGGATGCCCGTACGTACGGGAGGGTCGGCGCCCTCGTGGGAGTGCGCGGGGCCGCTCGTGAGCGGCCTGCCCCGGGTCAGGCCTTGGCTTCGGCCTTGGTGGCGATGTTGGAGCTGGTCGTGTCCTTCTTCTTGTGCGACTTGTCGCCGATCATCACCAGACCGGCGATGACCACGAACAGCGCGATCGGGGCCACGACGTAGAGGCCCAGCGTCTCGATGACGCTCAGGCCCGTGCCGGGGTCGTCACCATCGTCGCGGGTGAGCGCGAGCGCGGGGGACGACATGAGCAGCATCATCAGCGTCGTACCGGCTGCCAGGGCGCCGGCGCGCAGGGCGTTCTTCTTGTCCACGGTCCCAAAGTATCCAACGCGGTCGGGGTCGGCTCGCGCGGGGTGTCCTAAGGGGCTCGGTCGGTGCCGGCCGGGGGTGGTCGCGCGGCCCGGCGCTTGCGGGGTGCCGTCGCGCCCACCCGTGCCGCCCTGCGGCACGACTGCCCGCGGTTACGAACGTTCCCTCAGCACGTCCATCAGTGCCCTGAGCCTCGCCGATCCCGCCAGCTCCTCCAGCGTCACCGGCCTCCCCCGCGCGTCGGCGACCGGCAGCCGCCAGTTCGGGTACTGGTCCCACGTCCCGGGCAGGTTCTGCGGGCGCCGGTCCCCGACCCCGTCGGGCAGCCAGACCCCGATCATCCGCGCCGGCGTCCGCAGCAGGTACCGGTGGACGGCCTGGATCTCGGCCTCCTCGGAGGCGCCAGCCCCCATCAGCCCCAGCCGCCCGAACAGCTCCCGCCACTCCGCCGTGTCGGCCGCCGCCTCCGCCCGCTCCTCCGCCACCGGGCGCGTGAGCAGCCCCAGGCTGTCCCGGAGCTCCACGTGTTCCCCGCCGAGCCGGGCGGCCGTGGGCGGCAGATCATGAGTGGTCGCGGTCGCCAGGCAGTCCGCGCGCCAGGCGTCCGGCGGGAGCGGGCGCCGGTCGCCGTCCCAGTCCCGCTCGAACCACAGCACCGACGTGCCGTACACGCCCCGTTCGCGCAGCGCCTCGCGTACGCCGGGCTCGACGGTGCCCAGGTCCTCGCCGATCACCGTCGCCCCGGCCCGGGACGCCTCCAGGACGAGCACGGCGAGCATCGCCTCGGCGTCGTAGCGGACGTACGTGCCCTCCGTGGGCGGATGGCCCTCCGGGACCCACCAGAGCCGGAACAGACCCATGACGTGGTCGATGCGCAGGGCGCCCGCGTACCGGAACAGACCTCGGAGCAGGGCGCGGAACGGGGCGTACCCGGAGTCGGCGAGCCGGTCGGGGCGCCAGGGCGGCAGGCCCCAGTCCTGGCCGCGCGCGTTGAAGGCGTCCGGGGGCGCGCCGACGGACATGCCGGCCGCGAAGTACTCCTGCTGCGCCCAGGCGTCGGCGCCGCCGGGGTGGACGCCGACGGCGAGGTCGTGGACGATCCCGACCGGCATCCCGGCCTCGCGCGCCGCGCGCTGGGCGGCGGCGAGCTGGGCGTCGGTGAGCCAGACGAGCCGGGAGTGGAGGTCGACGCGGTGCGCCAGCTCGCGCCGGGCGCGGGCGGTGTCGGGTGAGCGCGGGTCGCGCAGCGGGGCGGGCCAGCGGTGCCAGTCGGCGCCGTGGACCTCGGCGAGCGCGCACCAGGTGGCGTGGTCCTCCAGCGCCCGGCCCTGTCCGGCGCGGAAGTCCTCGTAGGCGGCGCGGCGGCCGGGCCCGAGCGGGACCTCGTGCACCAGTTCCAGCGCCTCCCGCTTGGCCTCCCAGACCGCGTCCCGGTCGATCAGCGCGCCCTCGCCCAGCACCGCCTCGCGCAGCCGTCCGGCCCGCTCCAGCAGGGCGTGGACGCGGTCCCGGTCGCCGACGTACGCGAACTCGGGGACGTCCTCGATCCGCAGGTGGACGGGGTCGGGGAAGCGGCGGGAGGAGGGGCGGTAGGGGGAGGGGTCGGTCGGCGGGCCGGGGACGGCCGCGTGCAGGGGGTTGACCTGGACGAATCCGGCGCCGAGGGCGCGTCCGGCCCAGCCAGCGAGCTCACCGAGGTCGGCGAGGTCGCCCATGCCCCAGGAGCGGCGGGAGAGCAGGGAGTAGAGCTGGACCAGGAGCCCGTACGAGCGTCCCGGCGGCGCGGGCAGCCGGGGCGGGGCGACGATCAGGTGGGCGCGGCCGGTGCGGCCGTCGGGGGCGGTGGCGGTCACCTGGTGCACGCCGGGCGGGAGGTGCGCGGCGGACGCGCGGGTCTCGCCCTGTTCGGTGACCACGTGCAGCCGGGTGCCCTCGGGGAGGGCGGCCAGGGCGGCGGGGGTGCGGGTGTCCCAGCCGACCACGGTGGGGGGCAGCAGCCGCTCGCCGAGTTCCCGTTCGCGGGCGGTGAGGGCGGCGCGGACGGCCCGCGGAGTGGCCGCGTCCACGCCGAGGGCGGCCAGCGCGAGGGTGACGGCGGTGGCCGAGGCCGCGACCGTGCGGTCCGGGGAGGGCTGGTAGGAGGTGGCGACGCCGTGCAGGGCGGCGAGCCGGGACAGGTCCTCGGAAGGGGGCTCGGCCGGCCGTGGCGCGGTCACCTCAGGGCTCCGGGCGGTACTGGGCCGGGAAGGAGTCGAGTCCGGAGGAGTCCGAGGAGTCCAGGAAGGCGTCGGACTCGCTGGTCAGGGGGGCGGCGTCGGCGAGCGGCGGTTCGCTGGTGAGGGGTTCGGCGTCGGGCAGCGGGGGTTCGCTGGTCAGCGGGACCTCGGCGCAGGGGCCCTCCGCGCTGAAGACGCAGAGGTGGGGCTCCTCGAAGTCGGCGGAGGGCTCCGCCGCGGGTTTGGACAGGGCGGGGGAAGGAACGCAGGCGGGTGCAGTCACGGATGGCCTCCTCGTCGGGCACGGCGCGCGGATCACGCGGGACGTGCGGGTCGTGCGGGTCGTGCGGGTCGTGCGGGTCGTGCGGGTCGTGCGGGTTATCTCGCAGCCCTACCCCGTGGGCGCGGGGCCAGACGCACAAAGCGTTCCCGCGTGTTCCTGCTCACATTCTCCTCCCGCCCCCTCCTCGTGCAGTGGGACAAACCCGCCACAACGTCCACCCTCATTGACACGTTCACCGCAGAAGTGGTGGGCTCGGATCGCTCGATAACGGAATGGACACGGCCGCACCGGCCACCGGGCCGGACGGCCCGTCGAACAACCAGGGGGACCTGTGCGACTGCGGCGCGGGAGGACTGCGAACGCCGGGAGGGCCGCTCTCGTCCTCGCCGTCCTCACCGGAACCCTGGGCGCCGCGCCCGCCGCCGTGGCCGCGCCGCCCGCGCCGGGCGCCACCGCCTCCCCGGACGCCACCGCCTCCCCGGCCATCGGCACGGCTCGCGCGGCGGAGGCGTCCGTGTGGCCGCGGCCCCACTCCCTGCGCGCGAACGGCGCCCCGGTCGCGGTGACCGAGGAGGTCGCCCTGACCGCGGACGCGACGGCCGACGCGTACGCCCTCGACGCGCTTCGCGCGCTGCTGCGGGAAGCGGGCGCACGCCGGTTCACCGCCCCCGGCGCACAGGTGCCCGAGGGAGCGCTCGTAGTGCGCGTGGGGAGGGAACGCGCCTCGGCCGACCCCTTGCACGCCCTGCCCGCCGGCGGCTACGCGCTGACCGTCGGCAAGGGGACCGTCTCCCTCTCCGGCGCGGACGGCGACGGCCTGTTCCACGCGGTGCAGACGCTACGCCAACTGCTGCGCCCGGACGGCACCACGATCACCGCGGCCGTCGTGCGCGACTGGCCCGGCACCGCCGTGCGCGGCGTCACCGAGGGCTTCTACGGCACCCCGTGGACGCACCGGCAGCGGCTGGCGCAGCTGGACTTCATGGGCCGCACCAAGCAGAACCGGTACCTCTACGCACCCGGCGAGGACCTCTACCGGCAGGCCCGCTGGCGCGAGCCGTACCCGGCCGGGCGGCGGGCGGAGTTCCGGGAGCTGGCCGAGCGGGCGCGGCGCAACCACGTCACGCTCGGCTGGGCGGTGGCGCCGGGGCAGGCGATGTGCTTCGCCTCGGACGACGACCTGCGGGCGCTGACCCGCAAGCTGGACGCGATGTGGGCGCTGGGCTTCCGCGCCTTCCAGCTGCAGTTCCAGGACGTCAGCTACAGCGAGTGGCACTGCGGGGCGGACGCCGAACGGTTCGGTTCCGGCCCCGGTGCCGCCGCCCGCGCCCAGGCGCGCGTGGCGAACGCGGTGGCCCGGCACCTGACGGAGCGCCACCCGGACTCCGTCGCCCTGTCCCTGATGCCCACCGAGTTCTACGAGGAGGGCTCGACGGCGTACCGGCGGGCGCTGGCGAGGGAACTGGACGCGGGCGTCGAGGTCGCGTGGACCGGGGTCGGGGTGGTGCCGAGCACCATCACGGGCGGCCAACTCACCCAGACGCGGAAGGTGTTCGGGCATCCGCTGGTGACCATGGACAACTACCCGGTGAACGACTACGCCCCCGGCCGGATCTTCCTCGGCCCCTACCAGGGCCGCGAACCGGCCGTCGCCGCGGGCTCGGCCGCGCTGCTCGCCAACGCGATGGAGCAGCCCGAGGCGTCCCGCATCCCGCTGTTCACCGCCGCCGACTTCGCCTGGAACCCGCGCGGCTACCGCCCCCAGGAGTCCTGGCGGGCCGCGATCGCCGACCTCGCCGCCGGTGACGCCCGGCGCCGGGAGGCCCTGACCGCGCTCGCCGGGAACACCGCGTCCTCGGTGCTGGGCGGCGAGGAGTCGGCGTACCTGCGACCGCTGATGGAGGCGTTCTGGCGGACCCGCACGGCCGCCCGCGACACGGACGGGAGGCAGGAGGCCGAACGGCTGCGGGCGGCCTTCACCGTCCTGCGCGAGCTGCCGGAGCGGCTGTCCGGGACCGGGCTCGCCGCCGAGACCGGCCCGTGGTCCCAGCGGCTGGCCCGTTACGGCGAGGCGGGCGCCACGGCCCTGGACCTGCTCCGCGCGCAGCGGGACGGGGACGCGGGCGCCGCCTGGACGGCGTACCGGCGGCTGGGCGGGCAGCGGGCGCGGCTGGACTCCTCCCGGGTGACGGTCGGCGAGGGCGTGCTGGATCCGTTCCTGAGCCGGGCGCAGAAGGCGTACGAGAGCTGGGCGGGCATCGACCACGAGCCGCCGGCGCGCCCCGGCGGCGACCGCACGCTCCTGCTTCCGCGCGCCCGCGCGATGCACGCCGTGACGGTGCTCACCGAGCCGGGCACGCGGGGGACCGTGGAGGTCCGTGTACCGGGCGAGGGGTGGCGCCGCCTGGGCGCGCTGTCCGCCACGGGCGCCACCGAGCTGCCGCCCGGCGACGCCCCGGTGGACGCCGTCCGGGTCACCGGCGCGGACGCCTCCCGGGTGCGGCACCTGGTCCCCTGGTACGCGGACGCGCCCGCCGCCTCCCTGGAGCTGCCCGAGGACCGCGCGGACACCGACATCGGCGGCACCCGGCGGCTGACGGTCCGGGTCGGCTCGCCGCGCCCCGACGAGGTGCGCGGCAGGCTGACCGCGACGGCGCCGGAGGGGATCGAGGTCCGGGTGCCGAAGGACGCGCTGACCGTCCCGCGCGGCACCCCGGTGGAGGTGCCGGTCGAGGTGACCGTGGAGCCGGGCACGCCGACCGGGTCGTACGGCGTACGGCTCGGCTTCGGCGGGGCGACCCGCACGCTGACGGTCCACGCCGTTCCGCGCACCGCGGGACCCGACCTGGCCCGTACCGGACGGGCGGCCTCCTCGGCCGACGAGACGCCCGACTTCCCGGCCCCGGCGGCGAACGACGGCGACCCGGAGACGCGCTGGTCGTCCCCGGTCGACGACGACGCCTGGTGGCAGGTGGAGCTGGAGCGCCCGGTGCGGCTGGGGAGGGTCGCGCTGCACTGGCAGGAGGCGCACCCGTCGGCGTACCGCGTGGAGGTGTCGGCGGACGGCCGCACCTGGCGCACGGCGGCGGAGGTCCGGGACAGCCGGGGCGGCCGGGAGACGGTCCGCATGGACGAGCCCGGCGTGCGCCACATCCGCGTCCAGGGCGAGCAGCGCGCCACGCGGTACGGCTACTCGCTGTGGTCGGTGGAGGCGTACGCGGTCGCCCGGTGATCGGACCGGCCGGTGCCGTGAACCGGCGTCCCCACGGCCGTCGATAGACGGGGCGTGAGACTGTTCCGCCCCGTGGGGGGCCATCGGGAGAAGGACGAGGGGGACTCCGACGCGGCGCTGCTGAGGGCGGTCGCGGGCGGAGACCCGGCGGCGATGGCCGCGTTGTACGACCGGCACGCGGGGTGGCTGTACGCGCGGCTGAGCAGGCGCTGCGCCGATCCCGAGACCGTCCGGGAGGTGCTCCAGGACACGTTCGTCACGGTGTGGCGGTCGGCGGACGCGCACCGCGGCGAGCAGGCCGGCGGCTGGCTGTGGACCATCGCCGCGCGGCGACTGGTCGACGCGTACCGGGCGCAGGAGCGGGCCGCGCGGCTGCGCACGGCGCCGATGGAGGAGGCGTGGGACGGCGGCACGCCGGCCGGGGCCGCGTCGCCGTCCGCCGAGGACCGGGTGCTGGCGGGGCTGGAGTACGGGGATGTGGGCACCGCCCTCGACCGGATCTCGCCCGAGTTGCGGGAGGTGCTGCGCGCCACGGTCGTCGACGGGCTGAGCACCCGTGAGACCGCGCGGCTGCTCGGCATCCCCGAGGGGACCGTCAAATCCCGTGCGATGCGCGCCCGCGCCGAGCTCCGCGCGGTCCTCGCCCAGATGAACCCGTCGCCGTTGGGAGGTCCGGCATGACCGGCTGGCACGCGTCCGACCACCTCGTGACCCGTTACGCCGACGGCTCCCTGCCGGAGTCGGACGCCTGGTCGCTGGAGAAACACCTGGAGTGCTGCGGCGACTGCGCGCTGCGGGTCTCGCGGGCGGTGCGCGCGACGGCGGCGGAAGCGGTTCTGGCCGGCATCCGTGAGGCAGTCCTGGCCGACGTCCACGAGGCGGCGCGGGCCGGCCTCGGCACGGTGGCCCGCGCCGAGGCGCACGAGGCGACGCCGGCCGGTGCGCCCGGAGCAGCCCCGGAGACCGTACCGGCGGTCTCGCCGGCGCACGGCCCGGTCTCCGGGGCGCCGGTTCCCGCGCGCTCCGCCGGATTCCCGGTCCGGGCCCGGCCGAGGGCGCACCGGTGGCCGTCCGCCGGCTCGGGAGCCGTGCGCGTGCTGTGGGCCCTGGGGCCGGCCGTGCGCGGTGCCTGGCTGCCGGCCGTGCTGCTCGTCGCCGTCGGCGCCGTCGCGCTCGCCCAGGGGGGCGGCATCGCGAACGCGCGGCCCTGGCTGCTGGCCCTCGCCCCGGTCGTACCGGTCGCCGGGGTCGCCCTGTCCTACGGGCCGCACGCCGACCCGATGCACGAGATCACCGCGGCCACGCCCTCGGCCGGGCTGCGACTGGTCCTGATGCGCACGGCCGCCGTGCTGGCGGTGAGTCTGCCGCTGCTGACCCTCTCCGGGGCGCTGCTGCCGTCCACGGACGCACCGAGCGCCGTCGCCTGGCTGCTGCCCGGTCTCGCGCTGACCCTGGCCTCACTGGCCCTCGCCGGATACGTCGGCCTGCGTGCAGCCACCACCGTGACCGGCGGCGGCTGGCTGTGCGCCGTCCTCGGTCCGGTGCTCGTCGCGCCTGGCGGGCCCACCGACGAGCTGGGCCTGCTGCTGTCCTCGTACCTCGGCGGCGCCCCGGCGCAGGGAGGCTGGGCGGCCGCGGCCCTCCTGTCCGCCGCCCTGCTGGCCGCGCGCCGCTCCGCCTTCCACTCCCTGGAGAAGAGTTGAGTACGTCTCCGCACACCGCTTCCCGCCCCGTGCCCGAGGCACCGGCCGCCATCGTCCGGACCACCGGCCTGCGCGTGCGGCACCGCAGAACCGTCGCCCTGGACTCGGTGGACCTGGAGTTCGGCCCCGGCGTGCACGGTCTGCTCGGTCCCAACGGTGCCGGCAAGACCTCGCTGATCCGCGTCCTCGCCACGGTCGCCGAACCGTCCGGCGGCCGGGTGGAGATCCTCGGCCACGACACCCGCGACCACCGGCGGCGCGGCGAGGTCCGTCGGCACCTGGGCTATCTGCCGCAGGACTTCGGCTACTACCCGGGCTTCACGGTGCGGGAGTTCGTCGCCTACGTGGCCTGGCTGAAGGAGATGCCGGCGAGCGGCATCCCGGCCGCGGTCGAACGGGCAGTCGCCCGCGTCGGCCTGGCCGACCGCATCGACGCGAAGGTGCGCAGACTGTCCGGCGGCATGATCCGCCGCGTCGGCATCGCCCAGGCCGTCGTGAACGATCCCCGGGTGCTGCTCCTCGACGAGCCGACCGCCGGCCTGGACCCGGAACAGCGCGTGGAGTTCCGTGAACTGCTGCGCGAACTGGGCGCCTCGTCCACCGTCGTCGTCTCCACACACCTGGTGGAGGACGTGGCGGCGGCCTGCACGGAGGTCACCCTCGTCGACGCGGGCCGGGTCGCTTACCGCGGGACGCCCCCGGCGCTCGCCGCTCTCGGCGAGTCGGCGGGCGGTCCCGGCGACCACCCGATCGAGCGCGGCTACACGGCGGCGCTGCGGGCGCACCGCGCGTCCGCGGCGCGGGCGGACCGGCCGTCGGCTCCCGGAGGGGCGGCCCGATGACCCTCCTGACGGAACGGATGCCCGAGGAGCGCGGTGCGCCGCCGCGCCCGCCCCTCGCCCGGCACCCCCTGCGGGCGGAGGCCGTGCGCGGTTTCGCCCCCTGGGCCGGGGCAGCGATGCTGCTCACGCTCGTGGTGGCGCTGGCCGCCGGGTCGGAGCGGTGGCAGGGCGGCTGGGCGGAGACCCGTGACCGGGTGCACGCGGCGGCGATGCTGCTCGGCGTCCCGCTGGCCCTGGCGGCCGGCTGCTGGCAGGGCGGCCGGGAACGCAGGCGCGGCACGGACGAGTTGCTGGCGACGGCCGTACGCGGCCGGACGGCGGCGTTCCTCGCGTCGGCCCTGCCGGTCGTGGTGTGGCTGGTCGCCGGGTACGCCGTCGCGACCGCGCTCGCACTGCTCGCGACCTGGTACCGCCCTATGGGGGACCGGCCCCACCTGGGCACACCGCTCGCGGACGCCGCCGTCCTGGCGTGCGCCGCGCTGACGGGCCAGGTCGTGGGCCGCCTGGTTGCCTGGCGGCTGGCGGCGCCGCTGCTGGCGGCGGCCGGGTACGCCGTGCTCGGCGTCGCCGGGTACGCCCACCACGGCTCCGTCCGTCACCTGTCGCCCTTCGTCGACACCTCGTCCACCTCGGTACCGGTGTGGTGGCAGCCCCTGGTGTCGGTGGCGTGGACGGGCGGGCTCACGGCCGCCGCGGTCCTCGCGTACACCGGGCGCCGCCGCACGGTCGCCCTGCTGCCGCTGGTGGCCGCGGCCACCTCCGGGACGCTGCTCGTCCAGACCGGCGACGGTCTGTGGCACACCGATCCGCTCACGCGGCGTCAGGTGTGCGAGGCCTCCACCACCCCGCAGATCTGCGTGAACGCCCGCTACAAGGATCTGCTCCCCCGGATCACCGAGGCCTTGTCCGGGATGACGGGCCGTCTGGAGGGCGTGGAGAACCTGCCGGTGCGCTTCGAGGACCTGCCGGGCCGGCCGGGACCGGACGAGGTGGAGCTGCCGATGATCACACCGATCGGCTGGTCCGTCGTACGAGGGCGGCTCGCCGATCCCGAAGAGTACGCGTGGGCGGCGGGGATGGCGTTGCAGGGCCGCGGGGACTGCGACGAGACGGCGCCGCGGGTGGTCACGGTGGACGACGCCGTCGAGCACTACCTGGCCCCCAGCCCGCTGCGGCGGCAGTTCGACGAGCAGTACGCGCGGGGCGGCAAGGCCGAACGCGCCGAGCTCAGGGCACGGCTCGCGGCGCGCGAGCGGCTGGCGTCGATGGGTGACGAGGAGCGCCGCGCGTGGCTGTCGGCGTACTTCGCGACGCGGGACGAGTGCGGCCGGGACGGGGTGCCGGCACTGTGACGTACGGCTTCCTCCTGTACGCCCGTTCGCGCGTTCTGCCCCGCACCGTGCTGGTGCTCGCCGCGACCGCCGCGGTCACCGTTGCGGGCGCGCGGAACCTGGACGCGTATCTGGACCCGTCCCGGCAGGTCCCGGTCGTCGCGCTGGCCCCCCTGTTCGCGGCGGCGGCGATCGGCACCGGTCTGCACAGCGCGTCCGACGCACTGGACCGCACCGCCGTACGTCCCTGGTGGCGCCGGCGCCTGGCCCATCTGCTGGCGCTGACCGGCTGCGCCGCGCTGCTGCTGGCGGCGACCGTGTACGGGCATCCTTCCCCGTTCGGCCCTGCGGCCATGATCCGCAACACCCTGGGGTGTGCGGGCCTCACCGCGGGCGCGGCCGCCCTGCTGGGGGCCCGGCTGAGCTGGCTGCCGGTCTTCGGCTACGTCAGTGCCGTGTACGTGGGGTCGGCGGGTGCACGCGGCCGTCTGGTCCCGGTGTGGGCGTGGCCGGTGCAGCCCGCCGCGCAGCACATCGCCTGGGTGACCGCAGCCGTGCTCCTGGTGGCGGGCTCGGCGCTGTACGCCGTGCACGGGGCGCGGCCCGAGGGACGGCGCGACTGACGAGCCGCGCGAGGTGCTCGCCGCGGTCCCGGGGGAACGGGGGTTCCCCCGGGACCGGGCTGTTTCGTCGTCCTGAGCGGGCGTCGGATCCTCTTGTTCGCGCACGACAGGCTCCTCGGGACGGCGTTCCGTCACATGGCGCGGCGGTTCACGGCGTCGGAACGCACAGGTGGGACGGTCGGTGCTGCCGGGTCGGGCATCCGGCCCGGCAGCACGGGAGGCTTCGCGGACCGCCGCTTCCCCGGAGGCCGCCACGTCCCCGGTACCGGGGACGCGAAGGCCTTGACCGCCTGCACCACCTCGTGGGCCCGATCCCTCGCCGCCCCGCCGGAAGGCATGCACCCCTCTGAAAAGCGGGAGCATCTCGGCCTCCGATGTCCATGTTCCGCTCATTTGAGTACGCGAGTTGCATTCGCCCGCCAGATGCTCACTCCTTTCGGCAGGGGGAGGTGTCACGAGCCCTCGGGGGGTCATGTCCCGCCGGGTGGTTCAGCCGGTGTCGGACGGCCTCGATGAGTCGGATGGAGTCACGCCGAGCAAGGCTCCGTCGTGCCGTGCGATCGAAGAGGTCGCCGTAGGCGCTGCTCGTCGCCTCGTTCTCCACCCACACGCTGGACGCGATGGTGTCGGCCCGGACCACGTCCACCGCCTCGTCCTCATTGAACGACAAGGTGGCGAACGGGCCCGTGATGCCTCCCCCTCGTCCGGCGCCGGGCCGCGCGGCTCGTCGCCGAGGGGGGGCAGCCGGGACTCGCCGGGGACGTCGCCCTGGTCGTGTCGGAGTTGATGACCAACGCCCTGCTGCACGGCAGCGTCCGGGGACGGCTCATCCGCGTCCACGTCACCCTCAGTCACCGCACCCTGCGGGTCGAGGTGACCGACCCGCGCGGTGAGCCGCCGCCGAGGCCGCGCCCGGCCGGGGGCGGCGCCGACGATCGGTTCGGACGGGGACTCCTACGGGTCGAGGCCATCGCCGCGCGGTGGGGCCGGGAGCCGCGGACCGTCGGTGAGACGGTGTACGCCGAGTGGGACCTCCCCGGCCGGAGGTCGTCCACGCCGAAGCCCGTGACTGCCGGTCCGTCCCCGATGTTCGCCATCGAGGCCCAAGGACTCACCCGGTACGGCACCGGGGCAGCGGAAGGCACGCCCGCGCCCCGGGACCCGCCGGAGAAGGCGTGAACACGCGATGCCGACGTGTTCGCGCCTTCGCGGGGCATCCCGGAGCGGAGCCCTCACCGCGTAAAAACCCGGAGTGGCGGCGTCAGGCGGAGATGCCGTCGATCCGGGCCAGCGCGTCGTCCGCGCCGTACGGCTGCAGGTACGGCAGCCAGCGCGGGTCCCGGTGCCCGGTGCCGATGATGCGCCAGGCCAGGCCGGTGGGCGGGGCGGGTTTGTGGCGCAGGCGCCAGCCCAGCTCGAACAGATGGCGGTCGGCCTTCACGTGGTTGCAGCGGCGGCACGAGGCCACCACGTTGTCCCAGACGTGCTTGCCCCCGCGACTGCGCGGGATGACGTGGTCGACGCTGGTTGCGACGCCACCGCAGTACATGCACCGGCCCCCGTCACGGGCGAACAGCGCCCGGCGGGTGAGCGGAACGGGCCCCCGGTAGGGGACCCGCACGAAACGCTTGAGCCGGACCACGCTGGGTGCGGGGACTGTGACGGTCGCGCTGTGCAGATGGGCGCCGGTCTCCTCGAGGCAGACTGCCTTGTTCTCGAGGACGAGCACGAGCGCGCGGCGGAGCGGTACGACGCCGAGCGGCTCGTACGACGCGTTGAGGACCAGGACATGCGGCACGGACGGCCTCCTTGTACGCCGGCGGCGCGTGGCTCGCGCCGGGACGATCCGTAGTCAGTCTCTCCTCATGCCTGGTGGACGCGCCACCATGTGCCGGTAACGGGCTGGGAGTGTTTTCGACCACATCCCGATTCATCCCCAGGATCATGGCCGGTTCAAGCGCAGGTGAGGACGGTCTCTTCTTCACACATGCCGCCGATCCGCTCACAATGCCCCGTTAGTGTGGTGGTTCTGCCCGTACCGGTGATCCTTTCGTGACCTTGAAGATATTGACCGCCGCACCGGGGGCAGACATGCACCTGGAGGTACCTGCCGTGTCCTTGTCCGCCGTCCTGTCGGCCGCCGACCCGTCACCGACGCCCTCGGAGTCCGGGACACCACGGGTGCCCTCGCTCCAGGACGCCCAGGAGACCGCCGGCAACGCCGCCGGCTGGGTCGAGGAGAACTGGTCGACGTGGCTCGCGATCGGGCTCAGGGTCCTGCTGATCCTGGTGATCGCGATGGTGCTGAGAGTCATGGTGCGGCGGGCGATCACCAAGCTGGTCGACCGGATGTCCCGGACCGGCCAGTCGGTGGACGGCACCGCGCTCGGCGGTCTGCTGGTCAACGTCGAGCGGCGCCGGCAGCGCTCGCAGGCGATCGGCTCGGTGCTGCGCTCGGTGGCGTCGTTCCTGATCCTGGGCACGGCCGCGCTGATGATCCTCGGCACCTTCCAGATCAACCTGGCCCCGCTGCTGGCCTCGGCGGGTGTCGCGGGTGTGGCGATCGGTTTCGGCGCCCGCAACCTGGTGACGGACTTCCTCTCCGGTGTCTTCATGATCCTGGAGGACCAGTACGGCGTGGGCGACACCGTCGACGCGGGGGTGGCGTCCGGCGAGGTGATCGAGGTCGGCCTGCGGGTGACCAAGCTGCGCGGTGACGGCGGCGAGATCTGGTACGTCCGCAACGGCGAGGTCAAGCGCATAGGCAACCTCTCCCAGGGCTGGGCGACCGCGGGCGTCGACGTCACGGTCCGTTCCGACGAGGACCTGGACCGGGTGAAGGCCACGCTGAGCGAGGTCGCCGAGAAGATGGGCAAGGAGGAGCCCTGGAACGAGCTCCTGTGGAGCCCGATCGAGGTGCTCGGCCTGGACTCGGTGCTGCTGGACTCGATGGTGGTCCGCGTCTCCGCGAAGACCATGCCGGGCAAGTCCCTGACCGTGGAGCGGGAGCTGCGCTGGCGCATCAAGCGCGCCCTCGACGCGAGGGGCATCCGCATCGTCGGCGGCGCCACGGCCGTGGAGGACGTGGAGACCGCCGACCCGACGGCGGGCATGGCGCCTCCGTCGGTCTACTCGAACACGGCCTCCCCTCAGTCGGTGACGGCGTCCCCGCTGTCCCCGCCGAGCACCATGAAGTGAGAGGACCACGGGCGGCATCCGGAACTCCCGGGTGCCGCCCCTTCCCGTCTCCGCCCCTTGACGCTCCCCGGTCGTCCGGCAGGCCGCCGACGCCCTGGACGGCGCGGTGGCCCCCGCCGGACCGGAGGCCGCTCGGGAACCGAACTGATTTCCCGGACGTGTTCGTGGGCAGGGTGGGAGCGGGATCCCCGGCGATCGCGCTGCGATCGGATCAAGATCGCGCCAAGGCCGGTGCACAGGGCGGCCCCGGCGGCGATACTTGCCGCCGGGGATGACCACGGGGGAGGTCACATGACACACATACCGCGCAGCACGGCGCCGCCCGGCACCACCACGCCCCCGCCCACGCTGCCGGCGGTACCGCCCCAGCCCACCCCCGCCCGCACCGCGCCCCCGCCGGAGGCCCGCCGCACCGCCTTCGCCGAGGGCGCCGACCGCCTCCGCAGGGCCGCCACCACCGAACCCGGCCGCCTCCGCATCATCGGCGCGGTCCTCGCCGCCCTCGTCGTCGCCTTCGGCGCGGTGACCGCCTGGCAGATGACCGGCCGGGCCGCGGCCGCCGACGACGTCCTCACCCGCAGCCAGCCCCTCAGCTCGGACGCCGCCGACATCTACCGCTCCCTCGCCGACGCCAACACCGCCGCCTCCAGCGGTTTCCTGGCCGGCGGTCAGGAGACCGCCGCCTCCCGGGACCGCTACGAGAACGACATCCGCACCGCCGCCGCGAAGCTCGTCAACGCCGCGGCCAACTCGGAACCCGACTCCCCCTCCGCCAAGACGATCACCGAACTCAACCGCCTGCTCCCCGAGTACAAGGGCCTGGTCGAACGCGCCCGCACCTACAACCGCCAGGGTTTCCCCGTGGGCGGCGCCTACCTGCGGTACGCGAACGAGAAGATGCAGAAGGAGATGCTCCCGGCGGCGGAGGACCTCTACACCGAGGAGAACCAGCGCCTGCGCGACGACTACGCGGACGCGACCCCCTACCCCTGGCCCGCCATGGCCCTCGGCGTCCTCGCCCTCGCCGCCCTCGCCTGGGCCATGCGCCGCACCTACCTGCACACCAACAGGGTCCTCAACCACGGCCTGGTGGCGGCGACGGCGGCGGCCGCGTTCGCCCTCCTGTGGCTGACGGCCGGTCACACCCTCGCCCGTTCGCACCTCGACGACTCCTACGACCACGGCGTCCGCTCGCTCGACGTGCTGCACGACGCCCGCATCGCCTCCCTGAGGGCGAGGGGCAACGAGAACCTGACGCTGGTGGCCCGCGGCGCCGAGACGACGAAGGTCGGCGACACGACGTTCGACGCCTACGACCACGACTTCGGCCGCGACATGGACGCCCTCGCCGAGGGCCTGGCCCGGGCGGAGCGCCTCGCGGACGACGACAGCGGCACCGAGCCGGTCTCCTCGGCGGTGGGCGCCATGACGGAGTGGAAGAAGCGCCACACGGCGGCCCGTGAGCAGGACGAGAACGGCAACTACCAGCAGGCGCTGGACATGGTGATCGGCGCGAAGGGCGCGACCGGCGAGTGCTTCGACGGCGTCGACAGGAACCTGGCCACGGCGCTCACGCACGAGGAACTCGAGTTCGAACGGGCGGCCGGCGCCGGCCGGGACGCGCTGACGGGCCTGCCGGCCGGCGCGGCCGTCCTCGCCGTACTGGGCGCGGCCGGCGCGGTGCTGGGCATCGGCCGCAGGCTGTCGGAGTACCGATGAACGGTCGCGTGGAAGAGCCGAAGGGGGCCATGACGATGATCGCACGACACCTGCGGGCCCGCCTGAAGGGCTGGGGCGGAGTGGGCGCGATGGCGACCGCCTGCGCCCTGGCACTGGTCTTCGCGCTGCTACTGACCTGCGCCGGCGCCCCGGCCGGCGCCCCCTCGGGGACCACCGGCCAGACCGTGTCCCACGCCGCGGGGGCCCGGGCGGACGAGGACTGCACGGCCCCGGAGAAGCAGACCCTCTCCCCCTCCGCCGCCGACGGCCCCACCATCGAGGCGATCAAGAACCGTCGGGGCGAGAAGCGCAAGCTGGTCGTGGGAGTCGACCAGAACAGCTATCGCTGGGGCTACCGCGACCCCAACAGCGGGGAGGGCGGCACCCTCGAGGGCTTCGACATCGATCTGGTGCACCGCATCGCCGAGGACATACTCGGCGACCGGGACGCGGTCCAGTTCAAGGCGATCCCGACCGACCAGCGCATCCCGGCGATCAAGGCGGGCCGGGTCGACATGGTCGTCCGCACGATGACGATCACCTGCGACCGCATCCGGGACGTGGCGTTCTCCGCGCCGTACTTCAAGACGGGCCAGCAGGTCCTGGCCCCGAAGTCCTCACCGGTCGAGGGGTACGACGGGACGCTCGCGGGCCAGGAGGTCTGCACGGCGGCGGGCTCGACCGCGTACGCGAAGCTGGCGGCGGACAAGGAGGCGGGCAGGCTGCCGGCCTCCACCGACATCCGCACCACCGTCCCCAACCAGCTGGACTGCCTGGTGCGGCTGCAGCTCGGCGAGGTCGACGCCGTGGTCACCGACGGCGCGCTCGCGGCCAGCCAGGCCGCGCAGGACCCGACGGTCCGGCTCAAGGGCGGGGCCTTCACGACCGAGTACTACGGCGTGGCGATGAAGAAGGACGCGGACGACCTGGTGCGCCGGGTCAACCGGATCCTGGTGGACTTCCGCGGGGACACCACGGACGGCTGGCAGGACTCCTACGCCAAGTGGCTCTCGGCCACGCTGGGCGACGACTCCTCCGAGTCGGAGCCCCCGGCCCCGGAGTACCTGCGCGCGAGCTGACCCCGACCCCAACCGTCAACAACCCCCCAGCGAGAGGTGATCGATGGCCGACACGGATCCCACCGGGCCGGTGATGGACCGGGACGAGGTGGACCGTGCGCTGGCGCGGCTCGGCGCGGAGCACGAGGCGATCGAGACCTCGCTCCTCGCCCTGCAGGACCACGCGGGCCGAAGACTCCTGGAGGGCGCGCGGCTCACCGGCGTCACCGCCGAGCGCTGGACGGCCACGGAGGCGTCGATCACGCTGCTGTGGACGTACTTCGACGCGTACACGGACGCGCTGCGCACGGCCCGGGAGATCCGGTCCCGCCGCCGCTGGTCCAGCCGTGAGGACCTGGTGGAGCTGACGGAGCTGCTGCGCGGCGACGCGGTGACGGTGGCGGGCGCGGCGACGGCCGACGCCGCCTCCGGGAAACTCAGCGAACGCCACTCGCTGGCCACCCTCGTCGACCGTATGAACGAGCTGTACGCGACCTCGCTGGACATGGTGGTCGCCGCCGACGCGGTGTGGTCGGCGCTGCCCGCCCGGATCGATCTGCTCGCCGCCGAGCTCCAGCGCACCGGCCGGCTCGCGCACTCGGTCGGCGTGCGCCCGGGCGAGCATCCGGCGGGCGACGACCTGGAGCGGATCACCCGTACGCTGACCCGGCTGCGCGAGCGGGTGGTGTCCGACCCGCTGGCGTACTGGAAGCGGGCGGAGGGGAGTTCGGCGCCCGGCGGCGGACGGCCCGACACCACGGTCTACGACCGTGAGGCGCGCGCGCTGGAGGACGTGCGCCGGGAGATCGACGCGGTGCTGACGGTCCGCCAGGACGCGGAGAAGCGCATCATCAGACTGCGGGACCTGCTGTCCCGTGCCGACCGCACGCTCGCCGAGGCCCGCACCGCGCGCGGCGAGGTGCTGGCGAAGATCGCCGCGACGGAGGTGCCGGTGGTCAGCGGACCGCCGACCGCGCTGCAGGAGCAGCTGTCGACGGCCGCGGAGTACCGCAGACACGCCCAGTGGCACCGCCTGTCCCCGCTCCTGGAGTCGCTGGAGCAGCAGGCGGAGGACGAACTGCTGCGCGCCCGCGAGTCGTTGACCGCGGTGACGGCGCCGCTGGCGGTCCGCGCCGAGCTGCGCGGGCGGCTGGACGCGTACAGGGCGAAGGTGGCCCGGCACGGCCTGGCGGAGGACCCCGTCCTGGTGGAGCGGTACGAGAAGGCGCGCCGCATGCTGTGGAGCGCGCCCTGCGACCTGCGCGCCGCCGACCGGGCGGTGCTGCGCTACCAGCAGGCGGCCGCGGAAGTCCTCGGCACGGCGCCGCGGCTCCCGGGCCAGGGCGTGCCCGACGACCGGAGGGGGTCCGGCGCATGAGCGACGAGGGGGAGGCCGCGGCATGAGCGAACCGGAGAACCGGGCGGCCGGGACCGGGTGCCAGCGCCCCGCGTGCGGCGGCGCGTACGAGGACGTCGGCGGCGGCGAGCTGTACTGCGACACCTGCGGCCTGGCCCCGGTGGTGTCGCCGAGCGGCATGGTCGGCTCGGCCCCGACCGGCATCACGGCGGGCGGCCGCGGCTCGGGCGGCCCGGCGGGCGGCGGGCGCTCCGGCGGCCGCAGTTCCCGCACGTCGTCCCAGTCGTCGAAGTCCCGCCGTTCGGTCTCCGGACGGCTCTCCCGCACGTTGTCGGGCCGGGCCACGGGCCGTTCGCTGTCGGTGCGCAGTTCCGGCGCGGGCGCCGGTTCGTCCGGCCGGGGCCGCCTCGGTGCCGGGCTGGTCGAGGTGCCGCCGATCCCGCGCCCCGATCCGCGCGCGATGGTGCTGGACGGCCCCGAGGTGCCCGAGCGGAAGCGGTTCTGCTCGCGCTCGGACTGCGGGGCGCCGGTGGGCCGGGCCCGCAGCGGCCGGCCGGGGCGCACGGAGGGCTTCTGCACCAAGTGCGGCCACCCGTACTCGTTCGTCCCGAAGCTGCGGGGCGGCGACGTCGTGCACGGCCAGTACGAGGTGGCCGGCTGTCTGGCGCACGGCGGTCTGGGCTGGATCTACCTCGCCGTGGACCGGGCGGTCTCGGACCGCTGGGTGGTGCTGAAGGGCCTGCTGGACACGGGCGACCAGGACGCCATGGCGGCGGCGATCTCCGAGCGGCGCTTCCTCGCGGAGATCGAGCACGCCAACATCGTGCGGATCTACAACTTCGTGGAGCACCTCGACCAGCGCACCGGCTCCCTCGACGGCTACATCGTCATGGAGTACCTGGGCGGCAGGTCGCTGAAGGAGATCGCCAACGGCCGCCGCACACCGGAGGGCAGACGCGATCCGCTGCCGGTGGAGCAGGCCTGCGCCTACGGCATCGAGGCCCTCGAGGCGCTCGGCCACCTGCACAGCCGGAACCTGCTGTACTGCGACTTCAAGGTCGACAACGCGATCCAGACCGAGGACCAGCTGAAGCTGATCGACATGGGCGCGGTGCGCCGGATGGACGACGAGGAGTCGGCCATCTACGGCACGGTCGGCTACCAGGCGCCCGAGGTCGCCGACGTCGGGCCGTCGGTGGCGTCGGACCTGTACACGGTGGCCCGTACGCTCGCCGTCCTCACGTTCGACTTCCAGGGCTACACGAACGTCTACGCGGACTCGCTGCCCGACCCGGACACCATCGAGGTCTTCCGGCGGTACGAGTCCTTCTACCGCCTCCTGGTGCGCGCCACCGACCCGGACCCGGCCCGCCGGTTCGCCTCCGCGCAGGAGATGACCGAGCAGCTGACGGGCGTGCTGCGCGAGGTGGTCTCCCTGCAGTCGGGCCGTGCCCGCCCCGCGCTGTCCACGCTCTTCGGCCCGGAACTGCGCGTGACGGACACGGAGTTGTTCCCCGCGCTGAACGGGGACGTGTCCCGGCTGGGCTCCCGCCCGGGCCGCTCCCGCAAGGGGAGGCCGCACCCGCTCCCACCCGCCGGCGCCGCCCTGGTCGAGCCCGTCGACTGCGCCGCCGCCGCGCTCGCCCTGCCCGTGCCGCACGTGGACCCCTCGGACCCCAACGCCGGTTTCCTCGCGGGCCTGCTGACGTCCGCGCCCGGTGAGCTGATCAACGCGCTCGCCGCCGCGCCCGCCCCCTCGACGGAGACCCGGCTGCGCGGGATCCGCGCCCGGCTGGAGACCGGCGAGTGGTCCACCGCGCTGGCGGCGCTGGCCGCACTGGAGGAGCGGGACCCCGACGACTGGCGGGTGGTCTGGTACCGGGGGGTGGCCGCGCTCGTCACCGGCGACCACGAGGGCGCCGCGCTCGCCTTCGACGCGGTCTACGACGCGTTCCCCGGAGAGAGCGCGCCGAAGCTGGCGCTCGGCGTGTGCGCGGAGGTGCTGGGCCAGCTGGACAACGCCGCCGAGTACTACCGCCTGGTGTGGTCGACCGACCCGAGCCATGTGAGCGCCGCGTTCGGGCTGGCCCGGGTGCAGTTGGCGGCCGGGGACCGCGGCGGCGCCGTACGGACGCTGCTGTCGGTGCCGGAGTCCTCCATCCACTACACGGCCGCGCGGGTGGCGTCCGTCCGGGCGCGGCTGCGCGGGCGTGCGGCCGCCGCCGGTGACGTACCGTTCCTGGACGACCTGACCGCCGCCGCCGGGCAGGTCGAGGCCCTGGAGGCGTACGGTCTGGACCCGGCGCGGCGCGAGTCGTTGTCGGCCGAAGTCCTCGGCTGCGGGCTGGACTGGGTACTCTCCGGGGGCCGGGGTTCCGTCCCTCCCGCCGCCGGGGGGCGGACGCTGCTCGGCAGCGGCCTGGACGAGCGGGGCCTCCGTTTCGGCCTGGAGCGTTCGTACCGCACGCTGGCCCGGCTGGCGCGCAGCGGCGAGGAGAGGATCGACCTGGTGGAACGTGCCAATCGTTACCGCCCCCGGACATGGGTGTAGTTGATGTCGCAGATGCCTCAGCAGGCCGCTCTGTCGAAGTGCCCGAGCTGCGAGGAACCCCTCGAGTCGGGTGACCGTTTCTGTGGTGCGTGCGGATACGACCTGTCCGTGGTCCCCGCACGGCCGCGGGACGAGCCGACGATCGCCATGAACGGCGCGGTGCCGTCGCAGGCCCCGGCGGAGCGTGACCGGCCCCGGCCGCCTTCGGCCCCGCCCGCCGCCCCGGCCTGGCCCGCGCCGGACGGCCCCGCCGCCCCGCCGGTCCACCACCCGGCCGACCTGCCCGGCACGCACGCGGACGGCTCCCCCCTGCCCGACGCTTCGGCCGGCCGCGGAACACCGGCCCAGGACACCCCGGCATCCCCGCCCGGCACCCAAGTTCCCCCGCCCCCGGCCGAGATGCCCCCCGCACCCCCGTCTCCGGCAGCCGCCGCCCACCTGCCGCCGCCCGCCCCTCAGGGCACCCCGGCACCGCCGCCCGACACCGCGGCGCCCCCGTCCGGGGCCGAAGGCACCCCCGTGTCACCGGCCTCGGCGCAGGGTGCCGTACCGCAGCCGCCGCCCTCGGCGTCCCCCGCGCCGTCGTCCGGGGTGCGCTTCGACCGGCGTGCGCAGCCGGAGTCGCCGGCCGCCGCCGTTCCGTCGCCCGCGCAGCCCGACGAGTACCCGCTCCAGGCGCCGGACCCGCGGGTGGCGGCGGAGCGGGGGACGGCCACCGGTGGCGCCGCGGTGTGCGTGGCCTGCCGTGCGGGCCGGGTCGACGACGACGGCTACTGCGAGAACTGCGGCCACGCCCAGCCGCGCGAACGGGACCACATGGAACAGGAACGCGGCCCCGTGGCCGCGGTCAGCGACCGCGGCCTGCGCCACCACCGCAACGAGGACGCCTTCGCCGTGAGCACCACGGCGCTGCCCGACGGCTCCCCCGCCTCGGTGGCGATCGTCTGCGACGGCGTCTCCTCCGCGACCCGCCCCGACGAGGCGTCACTCGCCGCCTCCCGTGCGGCGAACGAGTCCCTGCTCGCGGCCCTGCCGCGCGGCACGCACCCGCAGCAGGCGATGCACGACGCGATCGTCGCCGCCGCCGAGGCGGTCAACGCGCTGGCCGACGAGCCCGCGGCGGCCCGTGAGCACGCCCCGCACCAGAACGCCCCGGCGTGCACGATCGTCGGTGCCGTGGTGACGGCCGGTCTGCTGGTCGTCGGCTGGGTCGGCGACAGCCGCGTCTACTGGGTGCCGGTCGACCGCTCCGCCCCGGCGGCCCGGCTCACCGAGGACGACTCGTGGGCCGCGCAGATGGTCGCCGCGGGCCTGATGGGCGAGGCCGAGGCGTACGCCGACCAGCGCGCGCACGCGATCACCGGCTGGCTCGGCGCCGACGCGTACGAACTGGAGCCGCACACCGCGTCGTTCAAGCCGGACCGGCCCGGTGTGGTCGTGGTCTGCACGGACGGCCTGTGGAACTACGCGGAGTCGGCCGACGAGATGGCCCGGGTCGTGCCCGTGGACGCGGCCGTACGACCGCTGCACGGTGCCCGGGTCCTCGTCGGTCACGCCCTCGACGGCGGGGGCCACGACAACGTAACAGTGGCCCTCGTGCCGTTCCCGGCCGTCCCGCAGGGGGCAGGATCGGCCTGAGGGGCCGCTCACGGGGAGCCTCTCGCGGGGAAGCCGACGGACCGGAGGGGACCGGTCCGTCATCCGTCGTCGCCCCGCGTCGCCGGGGCGTCCAAGGGGGAGCGAAACAGGCATGGCCAATTTCTCGAAATCGAACGTGCCGCAGTTCTCGGTGGACGTGTACCAGAACGAGTACCTGCCGGAGGGCGGCCGCGAGGTCAACGCCATCGTCACGGTGACCGCGACCGGCGGCGGCACCATCGGCAGCGCGGTGGCGGCGCCCCACCTCTACTCGCCCGGTGAGGGCCCGTCGGCGGCCGTGGTCCTCATGGTCGACTGCTCGGGCTCGATGGACTACCCGCCGACCAAGATGCGCAACGCCCGCGACGCGACGGCCGCCGCGATCGACGCCCTGCGCGACGGCGTGGACTTCGCGGTGATCGGCGGCACGCACGTGGCCAAGGAGGTGTATCCGGGCGACGGCGGTCTGGCGGTCGCCGACGCCGGCACCCGTGAGCAGGCCAAGCAGGCGCTGCGGAGGCTGAGCGCGGGCGGCGGCACGGCGATCGGCACCTGGCTGCGGCTGGCCGACCGGCTGCTGGCGTCGGCGGACGTGGCGATCCGGCACGGCATCCTGCTCACCGACGGCCGCAACGAGCACGAGTCGCCCGAGGACCTGAGGGCGGCCCTGGACGCCTGCGCCGGACGTTTCACCTGTGACGCCCGCGGCGTGGGCACCGACTGGGAAGTGAAAGAAGTCACAGCCATCGCCTCCGCCCTCCTCGGCACCGCCGACATCGTCGCCGACCCGGCCGGTCTCGCCGCCGACTTCACGCGGATGATGGAGACGGCGATGGGCAAGGAGGTCGCGGACGTCTCGCTGCGGCTGTGGACCCCGGTCGGCACGACGGTGAGGTTCGTCAAGCAGGTCGCGCCGACGGTCGAGGAGCTGACCGGCCGCCGCACGCAGGCGGGTCCGCGCGCCGGCGACTACCCGCTGGGCTCCTGGGGCGACGAGTCCCGCGACTACCACGTCTGCGTCGAGGTCCCGCCCGCGGGCATCGGGCAGGAGATGCTGGCGGCCCGGCTGTCGCTGGTGATTCCCCGGCCGTCCGACGGCGGCGTGCGCAACCTCGGGGCGCAGGGCCTGGTCCGGGCCGTGTGGACGGACGACATGACCGCCTCGACGTCGATCAACCCCCAGGTCGCCCACTACACCGGGCAGGCGGAACTGGCGGAAGTCATCCAAAAGGGTCTGGATCTCCGCAAGGAGGGGGATGTCGGCGGAGCCACGGCCAAACTGGGCCGGGCCGTGCAGCTCGCGAACGCGTCCGGCAACGCGGACACTGCGAAACTGCTTGCGAAGGTGGTGGACGTGGTCGACGCCGCGACAGGTACTGTGCGACTGAAGGCGAAGGTCGAGGAGGCCGACGAGATGACGCTCGAGACTCGGTCGACAAAGACTGTTCGTGTAAAGAAGTGATCCGTAAGTAGTCGAGCCCGACCCCTCGGGGTGGGAGAAACCGGCCGGAACCGGCCGGACAAGGAGAGGGGGAAGCGCCGACATGCCGACCTGCCCGAACGGACACCAGTCGGGTTCCGACGACTGGTGCGAGGTGTGCGGTCACCGCATGGCGGGTGCCGTGCCCCCACCTCCTCCCCCACCGCCCGCACCCGGCGGCGGCTACGGCTTCCCGCCGCCCGGCGGCCCGGCCGGCGGTCCCGGCGGCGGCCCTGGCGGCCCTGGTGGTTTCGGCGGCGGCCGGCCGCCGGAGCTGTGCCCGCAGTGCCGTACGCCGCGCGAGGGCGCGGCGCCGTTCTGCGAGGAGTGCCGGTGGAACTTCCTGACGAACACGGCGACCTCGTACACCCCGGCCGCCCCGCGTCCGTCGGCCCCCGGCCCGGGCGGGCCCTTCCAGCAGCCGCCCGGCGGGCCGTCGTACGGCGGTGACTCGTACGACTACCAGGGCTCGCGTCCCTCGCAGGTGAACCGCCCCGCCGAGCCGATCCCGCCGGGCCCGCCCGGCTTCGGCGGCGACCCCTCACGCCCCGTACCGCCCCCGCCCGGCCCGGGCGGATCCGGTGGCCCTGGCGGATCCGGCGGACCTGGCGGACCTGGCGGACCTGGCGGGGCCAACGGTCCCGGCGGACCCGGCGGCTCTGGTGGCCCCGGCGGCTTCGGCGGACCCGGCGGCCCGAACGGCCCCGGTGGACCGGGTGGTCCCGGCGGCCCGAACGGGCCTGGCGGTCCCGGCGGCTTCGGCGGGCCTGGCGGACCGGGAGGCCCCGGCGGGCCCAACGGTCCCGGCGGCTTCGGTGGGCCTGGCGGCCCGAACGGACCCGGCGGACCCGGCGGCTTCGGCGGACCCGGTGAGCCGGGCGGCCCCAGCGGTCCCGGCGGTTCTGATGGCCCCGGCGGCTTCGGCGGACCCGGCGGTCCGAACGATCCCGGCGGTCCCGGCGGTCCCGGCGGCTTCGGCAACCCTGGTGGGCCCAACAACGGCCCCGGCCGACCTGGTGGCCCCGGCGGCTTCGGCGGTCCGAACGGACCCGGCGGACCGGGAGGTCCCGGCGGTCCGAACGGACCCGGTGCCGCGCAGGCGTTCCGGGCCGGGCCGACGGCCCCGCCCGGATACCCGCAGGAGACCGGCCACCCCCAGCAGGGCGGGCAGCCCTTCGGCGGCGGTGACGACGACTGGGTGATCACCCCGCCGGCCGGTGGACCCGGCGGCCCGAACGGCCCCGGCCCCGGCCCCGGTCCCGGTCCCGGCGGTCCGAACGGACCCGGTGCGCGCGGCGGTTACGGCTACCCGCAGCCCGGTGCGACCCAGGCGCCGCCCGGACCCGGCGGCTTCCCGCAGCAGCCCCGTCCGCCGCAGGGCCCGGCCACCTGGACCGCGACCATCGGTCCGGACCGCGAGTACTTCATGGCGATGATGCAGCGCTCCGGCCCCGAGGCCGCGGGCCTGAACCTGCCCGCGTACTCGCCCGAGCAGCAGCGCACGCTCACCGGCAACCAGATCACCATCGGGCGCCGTCGCCACTCCACCGGCGACACCCCCGACATCGATCTGTCCACCCCGCCGGAGGACCCGGGCGTCTCCCACCAGCACGCGGTGCTGGTGCAGCAGCCGGACGGCACCTGGGCGGTCGTCGACCAGAACTCGACGAACGGCACGACGGTCAACGGTTCGGACGAGCCGATCCAGCCGTTCGTCCCGGTCCCGCTCCAGGACGGCGACCGGGTCCACGTGGGCGCCTGGACGACGATCACCATCCGCCGGGGCTGAGCCGCGGCCCTAGGCGGCGGGCACCGGCCAGACGTGCGGCCCCCCGGGGTCGTCCAGCCAGGCGCGGTCGCCCTCGGCGCCGGCCGTGAGGCCGTAGCGTTCGCGCTGCGGCCTGCCCTCGCGCTCCCAGAGGCGGTACGCCTCCCACGGGCCGAGGGCGCCGGCGGTCAGCGCCAGCAGGAACCGGAACAGATCGCTTCCCCGGGCCGTGGCCGGCAGCCCTTCCAGGTCGGGCCGCTCCTGCCACGACCGGCTCGCGCCGCGCAGCGGGACGAAGTAGGCGGGCGTGTGCAGGAAGCGCCCCTCGGCGTGCCCGGCGTCGCGCACGGTGAGCGCGACCAGGCCGGTGGCGAACGGGGCGAGGATCCGGCCGCCCGGGCGGCACTGGGCGAGCCAGGCGCGCGGGACGAACGGCACGGCGCAGGTCGCGATGATCCGGTCGAAGGGGGCGCGTGCGGGCACTCCGCGCGCGCCGTCACCGGTGACGACGACCGGGTGATGCCCGGCCGCGTCGAGGTGCCGGCGGGCCGACTCGGTGATGTCCGGGTCGAGGTCGACCGTGGTGACCAGGTCGTCGTCGCCGAGCCGGTGGGCGAGCAGGGCGGCGTTGTAGCCGCTGCCCGTGCCGATCTCCAGGACCTTCTGTCCGTCCCGGAGGTCCAGGCCGGCCAGCATCAGCGCCATGAGGGAGGGCTGGCTGCTGGAGGAGAGCAGCTCGCCGTCGCGCAGCCGGATCGCCAGCGGAGTGTCCTCGTACGCGCCGCGCAGCCACCGCTCGCGCGCCCCGGGGTCGGGGTCCTCGCCCCACCGGCGTTCGTAGCCGCCGACGACGCCCACGTGGTAGGACGGCACGAACAGGTGGCGCGGCACGGCGGCGAACGCCTCCCGCCACACCGGGTCGGCGTCGAACGCCCCGCTCGCACCGATCTCCCGCACGAGCGCGGCCCGCGCCTCACGGTCCTGTCCGCCCATGTCTCCACGGTAGGGCGGTCCTAGGCCCCGAGTCCTACGCCGTCGCGTCTGAGACCATGGACGGCGTGACAGAGATTCGGCGCGGCACGCTTCAGGAGCAGACCTTCTACGAGCAGGTCGGCGGGGAGGAGACCTTCCGCCGGCTCGTCCACCGTTTCTACGTGGGGGTGGCCGACGATCCACTGCTGCGGCCCATGTATCCCGAGGAGGACCTGGGCCCGGCCGAGGAGCGGCTCGTGCTGTTCCTCATGCAGTACTGGGGCGGTCCGACCACCTACAGCCAGAACCGCGGCCACCCGCGGCTGCGGATGCGCCACGTCCCGTTCAAGGTCGACCGGGCGGCGCACGACGCGTGGCTGAAGCACATGCGCGACGCCGTCGACGAACTGGGCCTGTCCGAGGAACACGAACAGACCCTGTGGAAGTACCTGACCTACGCGGCGGCGTCGATGATCAACTCCCCGGACTGAGAACCGCCCTTCCCCCGACAGTCCCTTCGGCGTTCGGGGAGCGGGGGTCCAGGGCCCCCTGGGAACGGACGGGAAGGAGCGGCGGGGCGGGGAAAACCCACCCACGACCGGGCGGTGGCGGACGAGGTCCGCCGCACGGTCGCCATCCGCGACGGCCGTACCTCCACCGAGGTGCTGCGCCGCAGCGAGGTCGACGCGGCCACCGGCCGCGAGACCGTGGTGGCCCGCGAGTACGCCATGCCGGCCCGCGCCGGACGCCTCCAGCCGCCCGCGGAGTACACGAAGGCGCTGCACATGCGCGACCGGGTCGCGCTGGAGCTGGAACCCGACCACATCGCCGTCCGCCCGGACGACGGCGAAGGACGGTGAGCGGCCGGTCTCAGCGCACGCTGAGGCCCAGCGCCCCGAGGCCCGCCCGGCGCACGGCGACCGATCCGTACGGCGTGCGCAGCCGGAGCCAGGCCCCCGAGGAGAACAGTCCCTGGTCACCGCCCCGCAGGAATCCGAACGACTGGGCGGCGTGCACCGCCCGCACCGGAAGCCCGGTCTCCGCGACCGTGCGGGACCAGATCTCCCGCCCGATCCGGTCGAGTTCGGCGCGGGTGCGCCGCTCGGGCGCCAGCTCCTCCGTACGGGACCGGAACTCCGCGACCGAGGCGGCGACGAGTCCGCGCAGCTCCTGCGGCGCCGGCAGCCCGGGCTCGGCCCGCCAGCCGCCGCGCGGCGGCAGCACCCCGGCCCACGGCGGCCCGGTCACCGCGCCCGGCACGACGGCCGTGGCGGCGGACTCTTCCACCGACTCCAGCAGCTCACCGGCGGACACGGTCACGTCCAGGGTGACGTCCAGCCCGTTCTCGTAGGGCTTCGCCAGCCGTACGGCGCGGATGGCGAGCACCTCGAAGGAGGGGGGCCGGCCGAAGACGGCGAGCGCCGTGCCGGCCGCCTGCAACCGCACCGCGGCGGAACGGTCGTAGCGCAGCAGCCGGGTGAGGAAGGCCGCGAGATCCGCGGCCTCCCCCTCGTCGGCGAGGTGGAGCACCGTCATGCGGCGACGGCCTCCTCCTCGGCGTCGTCCGTGTACTCCCGGAGGAACTCGCGCTCCTGAGCGGTGATGCGGCGCGGACGCTGCGCCTCGAAGTCGAACGGCACGATCACCGTCGACGCGCGGACGTAGACGAGGTCGTCGTCCTTCACCTCGTAGGTGAGGGTGAAGGACGCCGCCCTGATCTCCGTGACCCACAGCTCGATGTCGACCGGGTGGTGGCGGTGGACGAGCTGCCGCTTGTAGTCGATCTCGTGGCGCGCCACCACGGACCCCTGCTGGAAGTCCTTCTCCGGGCGGAACAGGAAGTCGATACGGGCTTCCTCCAGGTAGCGGAGGAACACCACGTTGTTGACGTGGCCGTACGCGTCCATGTCCGCCCAGCGCAGCGGGCAGCGGTAGATATGCCGCAAGAGATCAGCCCCGGGTCAGCTTCTTGTAGGTGGCGCGGTGCGGACGCGCGGCGTCCGGCCCGAGCCGCTCGACCTTGTTCTTCTCGTACGACTCGAAGTTGCCCTCGAACCAGAACCACTTGGAGTCGCCCTCGTAGGCGAGGATGTGCGTGGCGACCCGGTCCAGGAACCACCGGTCGTGGGAGACGACCACGGCGCACCCGGGGAACTCGAGGAGGGCGTTCTCGAGGCTGGAGAGGGTCTCGACGTCGAGGTCGTTGGTCGGCTCGTCGAGGAGCAGCAGGTTGCCGCCCTGCTTGAGGGTGAGCGCGAGGTTCAGCCGGTTGCGCTCGCCGCCGGAGAGCACGCCGGCCGGCTTCTGCTGGTCCGGGCCCTTGAACCCGAAGGCGGAGACGTAGGCCCGCGAGGGCATCTCGACCTGGCCGACGTTGATGTAGTCGAGCTCGTCGGAGACGACCGCCCACAGGGTCTTCTTCGGGTCGATGTTCTCGCGGCTCTGGTCGACGTAGGAGATCTTGACGGTGTCACCGACCTTGATGGACCCGGAGTCGGGCTCCTCGATCCCCTGGATCATCTTGAACAGCGTGGTCTTGCCCGCGCCGTTCGGTCCGATGATGCCGACGATGCCGTTGCGCGGCAGCGTGAACGACAGGTCGTCGATGAGGAGCTTCTCGCCGAAGCCCTTGGTGAGGTTGTTGACCTCGACGACCACGTTGCCCAGGCGCGGGCCCGGCGGGATCTGGATCTCCTCGAAGTCCAGCTTCCGCATCTTGTCGGCCTCGGCGGCCATCTCCTCGTAGCGGGCCAGACGCGCCTTGGACTTGGCCTGCCGCCCCTTGGCGTTGGAACGCACCCACTCCAGCTCTTCCTTGAGCCGCTTCTGCCGCTTGGCGTCCTTCTGGCCCTCGACCTTGAGACGGGTGGCCTTGGTCTCCAGGTACTTGGAGTAGTTGCCCTCGTAGCCGTGCAGCCGGCCGCGGTCGACCTCGCAGATCCACCCGGCGACGTTGTCCAGGAAGTACCGGTCGTGGGTGACGGCCACGACGG
This sequence comes from Streptomyces sp. NPDC000348, assembly GCF_042898795.1. NCBI lineage: Bacteria > Bacillati > Actinomycetota > Actinomycetes > Kitasatosporales > Streptomycetaceae > Streptomyces > Streptomyces sp. NPDC000348. The sequence continues at coordinate 338,743 of NZ_JBIAZD010000002.1, read as the reverse complement.
TGCCCTCGTACTTGGCGAGGTGCTGCTCCAGCCAGTTCACCGACTCGGCGTCGAGGTGGTTGGTGGGCTCGTCGAGGAGCAGCAGGTCGGGCGCCTCGAGGAGCAGCTTGCACAGCGCCACGCGGCGCTTCTCGCCGCCGGAGAGGTTGGCGACCGGCCAGTCGCCGGGCGGGCAGCCCAGGGCGTCCATGGCCTGTTCCAGCTGGGCGTCGAGGTCCCAGGCATTGGCGTGGTCGAGCTGCTCCTGCAGCTTGCCCATCTCGTCCATGAGTTCGTCGGTGTACTCGGTCGCCATCTGCTCGGCGATCTCGTTGAACCGGTCGAGCTTGCCCTTGACCTCGGCGACACCCTCCTGGACGTTCTCCAGGACGGTCTTGTCCTCGTTCAGCGGGGGCTCCTGGAGCAGGATGCCCACGGTGTAACCGGGAGTGAGGAAGGCGTCACCGTTCGACGGCTGTTCCAGCCCCGCCATGATCTTCAGAACCGTCGACTTACCGGCGCCGTTCGGACCGACGACACCGATCTTCGCCCCCGGCAGGAAGCTCAGGGTGACGTCGTCGAGGATCACCTTGTCGCCGTGCGCTTTGCGCGCCTTGCGCATGGTGTAGATGTACTCAGCCAAGAGAAACCGTCCGGCAGCTTGAAATCTGGCAGTGGGCAGATACACCCCATCTTGCCGTACCGCCACCCCTGCGCGGAAACGCGTCCGGCCCGGGGGCGCCGACCTGGGGTTTCACGGACGGCGACCGCACGTCGCCCGTCACCGTCGGTCGCCGCGGGCGTGGGCGGGTGGTCAGCGGCCGGGGCGGTCGAGGTGCTCTTCGGCCGTTGACGGCTCGGAGCCCGGAGCGGAGGTCGTCAGGGTCGCGCGGCGGGTGCTGACGGCGGGGGCGAGGAGGATCGCCACGGCCACGAAGGACAGGACGACGGTCATCGCGGTGCGCAGGCCGTAGTGGTCGCCGAGGAAGCCCAGGCCGGGAGGCCCCACGAGGAAGGCGACGTAGCCGATCATCGCGACGAGGCTGACGCGGGCGGCCGGGTCGGGCCCGGAGTCCCCGGCCGCGGAGAGGGCGAGGGGGAATCCGAGCGACGCTCCCAGTCCCCACAGGAGCACGGCCGCTCCGGCGAGGAAGGCGTTGTCGGCGAAGATGACGACGGCGAGGCCGAGTGCGGCGGAGACCGCGCTGGCGCGGACGACGGGGGCGCGGCCGAAGCGGTCGATGAAGAATCCGCCGCCGAAGCGGCCGATCGCCATGGCGGCGGCGAAGCCCGCGTAGACGGCTGATCCCAGGGCCGGGTCCATGTCGTGCCCGTCGACCATGAGCAGGGGCAGCCAGTCGTTGGCCGCCCCCTCGGCCAGGGCCATGGTCAGGACGATGCCGCCGATCAGCAGCAGGCGACGGTCCTTCCGGACCGCGGGCCGCCGGGGCTTTCCCTCCCCGCGGGTCTGCTGGTGGTCGCGGGTCCGGCCGACGCCGTGGGGGATGGCCCGCAGGGCGTGGGCGAAGGTGGCGGCGGTGACGACGGCGACGGCTGCCAGGTGCCCGTGCACGGGGAAGCCGACGGCGGTGCACAGGATGCCGAGCGAGGCCCCCACGACGGTTCCGAGGCTGAAGAATCCGTGCAGCGTGGGCAGGACCGTGCGGCCGGTGATCTGTTCGACCTCGGCGCCGTCGATGTTGACCGCGACCTCGCCGCCGCCCATCCCGGCACCGAAGAGGAAGAGCCCCGCCATGACGGCCGGCGCGGACGACCACATCGCTCCGCAGCCGATCACGGCCATGCTGAGGATGACGAGCGCGGTTCCCACACCCATGACCGGGCGGGTCCCGAACCTCGCCACCAGCGCTCCGGAGCCGAGGACGCCGAGCATCGAACCGACGGAAAGACCGAACAGGACGATCCCCATTTCCGCGGTCGAGGCGCCGAGCCGGTCCCTGATGTCGGGGGTGCGGGTCACCCAGGAGGAGATCGACAGGCCGGGCATGAGGAAGAAGAGGAACAATGCCGTGCGGCGGCGGCGTGTGGCCAGGTCTGTCACTGCGGGGCCCGATCCGGACGTGAGGCGGCCGAGGACGTGGCCGCCCACGGAGTGAGTATGTACGAACGTACATGTCTGCGGGGCGATGAAGGAAGGGATACCCATGTCGGGCAGCTCGCGCGGACCCAATGACCCGGGGCGTCGGGACCGCATCGTCGAGGCGGCCCTCGACGTGATCGCCGAGCACGGGGTCACGGGCGCCACGCACCGGCGCATCGCCGAAGCCGCGGGGGTCTCCCTGGGATCGATGACGTACTACTTCGAGGGCAGGCAGCAGCTGCTCGTCGAGGCTTTCACCCGGCTCGCGGAATCCATGTCCGCCCGCTGCCGTGAGCCGCTGGAGGCGGCTGAAACCGTGGAGGAGGCGCGCGCCGCCGTGGTGGAGATCATCTGCGGCACGCTCCGGAGCAGTCCCCGGGAGCTGGTGCTCAGCTACGAGCTGTACGCCTTCGCCTCCCGCAACCCGGCGCTGCTCGACGTCATACGGTCCTGGACGAAGGCCGGCCGCACGTCGTTGAGCCGTCACTTCGACGCCAGGACGGCCCGGGCCCTGGACGCGCTGGTGGAAGGGCTCAGCATCCACAACTCCATGGACACCGAACCCATGAGCCGCCAGGACGTCGCGGCGATCGTGCGGGCGGTCAGCGGCTGACCGGGAACGGCGGCCCGTGGCGGTGTCCGCCGTCGCCGGTGTTCGGCACCACTGCGACTTCGCGTGGTCCGCGACGATCTCCACGTGGAGAAGGCCGTCGTCCGGGCCCTCCACGCCGGGTGGATCGGGGGACGCTCAGTCGCCGGCGGAGGTGTTCCTGCGGCGGGTGATGACCAGGCCCGCGCCGCCGAGGACGACCAGGGCGATGGCGGTGCCGGCCAGCCACGGGGTGGCGCCGGAGGCTCCGGTCTCGGCGAGGTTGGTGTCGGTGGGGGTGTCGGTGACGGGAGTGGGGCCCGGACCGGTGAGGGTGTGGGTGGTGGTGCCGATCTCGGCGGCTCGGGTCAGGCAGTCGAGCATGCCGGTGAACCGCTGCTCGAAGCCGCCCGGGCCCTTGACCGTGAAGTCGTACGGCCGGTCCTCGCTCAGCGGGACCGTCACCGTCCGGGAGGCGCCGCCCGCGACGGTGTGCTCCGCACCCGCCAGTTCGAAGGTGAACGGCTCGTCGTCCTGGTTGGTGACGGTGACGTCCACACCGCCCTTGGCGCAGTTCTCGCGGGCGGACAGCGCGGGTATCGCGCCCTTGAGCGCCCAGGTGGCGCTCGCCGTCGCCGAGACGGTCGACTCGCTGGACCCGGCCAGGATCTGCGTCTGGCTCCGGCTCTCGGAGACGAAGGCGCGGCCGACCGGCACCGTCGTCGAGGCCTGCGCGGTCAGCTCGACGGTGTCCGCCGCCGCGTCCTCGGGCACCTGGAAGAAGATCCGGCTGCCGTCGGCCGCGGTGGTGACGGGCTCGCCGTCCTTGTCCACGATCCGCACCCCGCTCGTGGCGGCGTCCGTCGGCGGGGAGACGGTCACGCTGCGCGCGTCGGTGCGCACCGTCACCGGACCGACCAGCTCACCCGGGCGGCCGGAGACCGCCGGCGGGTCCAGGGTCAGCGACGCCTCCGGCTCCGCCTGGCCGCGGGCGTTCTTCTGCAGGTAGTCGGCGAGCTGCTCGGCCTGGGGGTCGACGGCGTCCACGGAGACGTCGTCGGAGTACCGCCAGATGGCCACCTGCGTGCCGGCCGCCGCGTCCTGCTCGGTGAGCCGGCCGCGCACGCCGGCCTTCTTCGCGAGGGCCGCGAGGTCGTTCACCTGTGGGTAGGAGTTCCGCAGGATCCAGCGGATCCGGCCGGCGTCCTTGTTGGTGCCGAGCGAGGTCCCGCTCCAGTCGGTCTCGTGGTACTTGGCGTCCTTCTGCGTGGGCGTCTGGATGTCGACGCAGTACGTCTGCAGCATGCCGCCGCCCTCGACGGACATCTCGAACAGTCCCGCCGACACCTGCTGGTCCCCGGCGGCGCCGTGCATCACGGCGGTGCCGTAGGTCTTGAGTCCGCCTATGGTCGCGGCCGCCCCGCTGTGTTCCGGTGCCGTCTCCTCGTCGGCGGCGGCTGCCGTCCCGGCACCGGCCAGTACGGCTGTGGTGACGAGTCCGGACACCAGCGCCCCTGCGGCGAGGCGGGCCGGCCCGCGTCCGCGCGCGGGCCCCGCGGAGAACGAAACAAACACCGAAATCCTTCCCGGGCGGGACCCGTTGACGTGGGGGGTTTACGGTCCCACCAGCAGAATCACCGGCCCCGAGAGTGCCGGGAGCCATGCCCGGCATCCTAAGGAGACGGCGATGCGCGCTTGCCGGTGATCGCGTCGGAGGAGTGATCCGAATCGGAATCGTTATCGCGGAAGCCGTTGCGCGCGGGGCTTGTCGACAAATCCAACCGGGACGGTTCGGTAGGTATCCACTGACAAGCCTCAGTTCGGCCGGCTCCGGCGCCGAGGCCGGATCGCTGACCTCATGTCACCGCCGCCGCTTCCGGATGCCGTTGGTGCTCGGCTCCGTCCGCGGTCACCGAACTCGCGGGTTCGCTTTCCCAGTTGGGTTCGGGGCGCTCCGGCACCGAGGCCTGCTCCGGGCGCTGCGCGCGCCGGAAGGCGGTCGTGCCCCGGGCGAGGTCGTGGCCGATCGACACCGCGTCGATGTCCGCCGACATCCACCCCTGCTGCCCCTCGCGCGTCTCCGTGCGCACCTTCAGCCGGCCCTGCACGATCACCGGTTCGCCCACCGACAGCGACGCCGCCGCGTTGGTGGCGAGCTGCCGGTTCGCCCACACCGTGAAGAAGTTGGTGTGCCCGTCCGCCCAGGCGCTCTTCTCCCGGTCCCAGTACCGGGACGTGACCGCGATCCGGAACCTGGCCGCGGGGCCGGACGCCGTCTCCCGGTACACCGGCCGCGTCGCCACGTTGCCCACCACGCACACCATCGTCTCGTTCATCGTGTTTCCCTCCCTCGCCCGCCCGCCGGCCACGACGCCGGCGCCGGGCTGGTACGCGTACGGGCCCGTCCCGTACGGCTGCCGTCCGGCAGGGCGACCGCGGACCGTCCCGCGATCGCCGTGAAGCCAGACTGCCTCCGTCGGGCCGGGCCCGCTGAGCGCTGTGGACCACCTCCGGCCTGTGGACATCCCCGCCACCCGAACGAGGCGCTCCGCCCCAAGACCGCCCGCTCTTCCCGGCCGTCGCCCTCCCCGGCCCCGTTCTTCCCGGCCCTCGCCCTCCCCGCCTCGCCGTCAAGCGCGGCCGGCCCCCGCCCCCACCACCCGCCCGTACTGCTCCCGCACCTCCCGGTACCGCAGCAGCTCCGCCGCCACGGGATCCAGGACGCGGGCCCGGCCGCACCCCGCGGCCGCCTCCCGCAGCCGTCTCTCCGCCTCCTGCCCGTACCGCCGGGCGGGCCCCCGGGCCGCCATGCGGCAGCTCCACTCGACGATCGGGCCGCCGACGATGCCGATCACCATGAGCAGCACCGGCACCCCCAGGTTCGGCGCCATGACCCCGATGATCTGCGCCAGCAGCCAGAGCCCGCCGACGAACTGAAGGACCGTCATCGACACCTGGGCGAACACGGCCAGCGGCCACCACCCGGGCCGCGGCGGCCGCCCCGGCGGCAGTCCCGCGCGTACGGCCAGCTCGTCCAGCGCCTCCGGCAGGCCCTGGGAGCCGCGCACGGCCGCCTCCCGCACCGCCTGCGCCCACGGCGCCGGCAGTCCGGCACAGGCGCGGTCGGCCACCGTGCGCACCGCCTGTTCCACGCGCTGCCGGGCCGTCGTCTCCTCGTCGGGCTGACCGCGCGGGACGACCCGGCCGGTGGGCGGCTCGCTCCGCTCCTGGCACCAGCGCCACAGCCGCAGCCAGGGCGTGCCGCACGCGCGGTTCGCGTTGCGCAGCCACGCGCGTTCGGCCGCCTCGCCCGTGGCGGTGGCCCCCACGGCGTCCGCGAGCCGGTCGGCGAACTCCTCGCGCGCCTCCTCGCTGAGCCCGGTGCGCTGCCGGGTGGCGTACACGGGCCACAGCCGGGCCGCCGCGATGTCCACGTCCGCGGAGATCCGCCGGGCCGGGGCCCCGCGCTCGGCCACGAACCGGGCGAGCGATTCCCGCAGCTCGCCGACCCCGTCCCCGGTGAGCGCGGACAGCGCCTGCACGGTCGTGCCGGGTTCGCCGTACTCCCCCAGGACGATGCCGTCCTCGTCGAGCAGCCGCCGCAGATCGTCCAGGACCTGCTCGGCGGCCTCCCCGGGCAGCCGGTCGATCTGGTTGAGGACGACGAACATGACCTCCGCGTGGGCCGCCATGGGCCGCAGATAGCGCTCGTGCAGCATGGCGTCGGCGTACTTCTCGGGGTCGACGACCCAGATGACCGCGTCGACCAGCCCCAGCACGCGGTCCACCTGCTCCCGGTGCTGGACGGCCGCCGAGTCGTGGTCGGGCAGGTCGACCAGGACCAGCCCGCGCAGCCGCTCGTCGGCGTCCGCGGTCGCCTGGAGGGGGCGCCGTCTGAGCCTGGGCGGGATGCCGAGGCGTTCGATGAGACCGGCCGCGCCGTCGCTCCAGCTGCACGCGATGGGCGCGGCGGTGGTCGGCCGCCGTACGCCGGTCTCCGAGACGGGCACCCCGGCCAGTGCGTTGAACAGCTGTGACTTGCCGCTGCCGGTGGCGCCCGCGATGGCGACGACGGTGTGCTGTCCGGAGAGCCGGCGCCGCGCGGTGGACTCTTCGAGGACCCGGCCCGCCTGTGCGAGGGTCCGGTTGTCGAGCCGGGCGCGGGAGAGCCCCACCAGCTCGCGCAGCGCGTCGAGCCGCGACCGCAGCCACGGGTCGTACGCGAGCGGGGCCACGGTCTGCTGCGCGGGTGTGCGGGCCGCCGCCGCACCGCACTGCTCCTCGCCGGCGCCCCCGTTCGCCCGGCGCGCGATCAGCCCGTCGCCCCAGGGGCCCGCGGTGTCCGTACGGGGCGGCCCTCCGGGGTCGCGGTCGGGGTGCTCGGGGTGCTCGGTGTGGTCCTGGTCAGTGACGGCGGTCACCGGTCACCTCTCCTTCTGCAGTACGGACAACGCGGCGATGAGTTCGGCCTGGGGCTCCGCGTGCACCTCGAGCGCGTCGAGCGGGGCGAGCCGGCGTTCGCGTTCGGCGTGCATGACGTGGTCCACGTGCGCGACGAGCAGCCGTCCGCCCCGGTCCCGCAGCCGCAGCGCGCCGTGCGCGCCGATCCGCTCGGCGAGCCCCTCCCCGGCGGTCCGGGCCCGGCGGCCGCCGAGCAGGGCCGTGGCGACCAGCGCGGCGACCGTCTCGGGGTCGGGCGCGGTGCTGCGGTCCAGCTCCCGCACCTCGTCCTCGGCGTACTCCTCGAGCTCGCGCCGCCAGCGCCGTACGGCCAGCCCGATGCGGTGCTCGGCGCTCTCGGGCGCGGTGCCGCGGCCGGCGAGCTCGGGGGCGGCCGCCGCGGGCTCGCGCCGCCAGGCGTCGTCGACGCGCTCGTCGGCGGCGGCGACGGCGCACAGCAGCAGCGCGCTCAGGCTCTCCACCAGGGCGTCGAGGAGTTCGCCCGGGGTGCAGTCCAGGGGGAAGGCGCGCCACCGCTTGAGCGCGTCGCCGGCGAGTACGGCCCCGGCCTGCAGCCGGCCCCGCACGCGCGCGTGCTCGCCGTCGTACGCCCCGTCGACGGCGGCGGTGAGCCGCAGCGCGGCCGCGTACTGCGCGGCGGCGGCACCGGCCAGTTCGGGCATGCGGGTGTCGAGGGAGTCGAGGACGCCGTACGCGGTGCGGGCCATCACGTGCTGCCGGGCCGCGGGATCCAGCGTCTGGTGGACCAGCCAGGTCCGCAGCGAGGCCACGGCGGTGGCGGGCAGCAGGCCGCCGCCCCAGGCCGACTCGGGCAGCTCGGGCACGGTGAAGCGCGGTACGTGGCCGAGTCCGGCCTTGGTGAGCAGGGCGCCGTACTGCCGCGACACCTCGGAGACGACCTGGTGGGGCACGCGGTCCAGGACGGTCACCAGGGTGACGTCGTACTCCTTGGCGGTGCGCAGCATGTGCCAGGGCACGGCGTCGGCGTAGCGGGCGGCGGTGGTGACCATGACCCAGATGTCCGCGGCGCTGATGAGTTCGGCGGCGAGGACCCGGTTGTCGGAGACGAGGCTGTCGACGTCGGGCGCGTCCAGGAGGGCGAGGCCGGGCGGCAGGGTGTCGGCGGTCTCGACACGCAGCACCCGTGCGGGGTTCTCGCCGGGGAGGAGCAGGTCGTCCGCGGGGTCCCGGTGGTGGGGCACCCACACGCGCGTGAGGTCGGGCAGCACCCTCATCCCGCTGAACCAGTGGTGGTCCTCGGGGTGGCAGACGAGCACCGGTGTCCGGGTCGTGGGCCGCAGCACGCCCGCCTCGCTGACCCGGCGGCCCACCAGGGAGTTCACCAGGGTGGACTTCCCGGCTCCGGTGGACCCTCCGACGACGGCCAGCAGGGGCGCTTCGGGATCTCTCAGCCGGGGCACCAGATAGTCGTCGAGCTGCGCGAGCAGTTCGTCGCGGTTGGCACGCGCGCGTGCGGCCCCCGCCAGGGGCAGCGGAAAGCGTGCGGCGGCGACACGGTCGCGCAGGGCGGAGAGTGCGTCGAGCAGCTGGGGCCGTACGTCCAAGGTCACCACATGCGAAGAATGCCCAATTTTGGGGGAATTCTGAAGCATATGAGCATGCCTGCGCGCCGACACGGCACAAGGGACGGAAGGGACGACCGCGGCGCGTGGGCGCCCCAGGCATAACGAGTGCACAACACCCGGTGCGCGAGAGACCAAAAGCGGTGCACGATTCGTACCTGCCTGCGATTATCAGGACCGCTTCACCGAACCTCCACATCGAGCCACGGAGGCGAGGCGGCAGGGGCAAGGATGCGGGAGCCCTATCCTTGTCCCCGGCGACGTCACGGACCGGCCCGGACCCGGGCCCCGACGACAGGCCACCACACCGGCCCCCGTAGCTCAGTGGATAGAGCAGGCGCCTTCTAAGCGCTTGGCCGCAGGTTCGAGTCCTGCCGGGGGCGCCAGTCCTCCCCTTCCCACGGGGAGGGCTTCCGCCGGTCGGAGCCGGCGTCAAGCGCCGCCGCCGCACCGGGCGCGCCGCGGCCCCGACGGACGGGGCGGAAGGCCACGGCCACAGGCCGGCCCGGAAGGGTGGGCCGGTACGGCCGCACACCCACCCACCGCTGCGGGATATCCCTTTTCCGTCGAATGTCCCACTTTTGACGCATCGCCCATGTCTGAGTGATTACGCCCTAAATAAAGGGGTTTCTGGTAATCATGGAGCGGTTCTCCGTCTTCCACCTTCCCCGGAGCCGCTCATGCGCACCGCCGTCATCGCCGCCCAGGAGTCACCCCGCACCAGGTCCGCGCCCCTCCCTCCGGCGCCGGGGCAGGTGGAGGAACGGAGGCTCGCTTTCGGAGGTTTCGCGTACACCTGCCGGATCGTTCATCAAAGTGCCCCGCGGACGGCTCCGTTGCTGCTGCTCGGGGGCTCGTCCCAGGACCGGTACTCCTGGCAGGGCCACGAGAAGCGGCTGGGTCGGCTATGCACGCTGATCACCGTGGACCTTCCCGGTTACGGCAGCTCGGATTTCCTCCCGGCCCGCTACGACATCGACTTCCTCGCCGACGCGGTCCAGCACATGCTGACGGAGATCGGTGTGCCGGGGGTGAATCTGTTCGGCGGCTGCTTCGGTGAGGTCGTCGGCCTCCGGTTCGCGCAGCGCCACCCGGAGTCCGTCAAGCGCATCGTCTTCGCGGCGGCGGCGATCCGGCTCCCCGAGCTGTACAGCGAGGCCGTCCCGCGGCTTTCGCGGACCCTGGAGCGGGGCGACATCGAACAGGCCGCCGACGGACTCGTGCGGCTGTTCATGTCCGGCCCGGGAGCCGGCAGGGTCCGCAGGCACGCGGCCGTGGCACGGCTGCTCCAGCGCCAGTTCATGAACCAGACCCCGGACGACATCCGTAAGGCCGTCGAGCACAACACCAGGCTGGTGACACACGGCTGCTACCGGCCGCTGCCGGTTCCCGCCGTGCCGTCCCTGGTGTTCACCGGGGAGTACGACACCCTGTGCACCCCCCGGATGGGCCGCGAACTCGCGGCGACGATGCCAGGAGCACTGTTCACCACCGTCAAGGAGGCGGACCACCTGGTCACGGTCGAGCGCAGGGAGGAGTCGGCGGACCTGATCGCCCGGTTCTGCACCGACCTTCCCGTCGACGGCCTGCCGTACTGCGGCCCCGTGGAGTCGCCGGCGGCCGAACTCGCCGGCGCGGCGCCGGGCCGATGACCGGCATACGAAAAGTGGCCGGAACCCGGTATCGGGTTCCGGCCACTCTCCGGTGGTACAGGGGGAGTTCCGCCGTACGGGACGTCAGGACTTCTCGCCCGGGACGACGAAGCTGCTCGTGCAGGACACTTCGTTCCCGCCGGAGCACGTCTGCGTCGAGTCGTTGACGACGCGCATCCTTCCGTGCTCATCCGAGGTGACCTCGTACTCGGTCACCTGCGCGCAGCGAACAGTGCCCTTGCTGTCCTTGACGCAGCCACCCGGACCCTCGGCGCCGACGGCCTGGACGGCGCCAACGCCGATCAGGGCGAAGCCTCCCAGGACTCCCGCCACCGCTGCGATCTTCTTCGACTTGAACATCTACCTGTTTCCTTGACGGTCGACCCCGCGACCGAACGACGGAGTCGCTCCTGCTGCCCGAACCGGTCACCCCGGTCGACGAACGGGGCAGGCCCGGGGCTCGAACACCTGGTCCGAGCCCCGGGACCTGCCCGGATCACCTAGCGGTGATCACTTACCGCCGATGTTGAAGCCGGTGGCGCAGGACACGGAGTTGAGGTCGTTGGCCTCGTTCTGGGTGATACCCAGGATGGAGACGCCGACGTTGAGGTCCTCGATGTTGATGAGCCCCTTGGTGGAGTTGTCCTGGGCGCAGGTCGTGCTCTGCTTGTTGTTCAGCTCCACCTCCGGCTTGTCGCCGGCGTGGCTGACACCGGCACCGAGGAAGCCGACGCTGCCGAGCATGGCCATGACGACGGCGGCCTTCTGGTACTTGCGCATCTTTTCTCCATTCATCTGGACACGGTCTGCATTGACCGCATCACCGACAGTCGCGAATCTAGGCGACATTTTGCGGCAGTTGTTAGGTGAAACGCCGAAATGCGCCTTTTTGTGGAAAAGGGTCACCGTGCATGGCAGGTGGAGGCGTCAGGGCTTCCCGTCACCCGTCGACGCCGTTCACACAGGAGAGCCGGGGCGCCGAACCGGAGCAGGCCAGGGCCGACTCGTTGACGAGGCGGACCTTTCCGTTCCGGTCGGACGGGAGCTGGTATTGCCTCACCTGCTCGCAGCGGATGTTGCCCTTGCCGTCCTTGACGCAGTCACCCGGACCCTCGGCGCCGACGGCCTGGACGGCGCCGACACCGATCAGGGCGAAGCCTCCCAGGACTCCCGCCACCGCTGCGATCTTCTTCGACTTGAACATCTACCTGTTTCCTTGACGGTCGGCCCGCCGCCGAGCGGCGAAGCCGTTCCACATGACCGGACCGGCCGAACCGGCCGCTTCGGCCGGGCGGGCCCGGGGCCCGAATACGCGGTTCCGAGCCCCGGAACCCACCCGGATCACTTGTCAGTGATCAGTGCTTGCCGCCGATGTTGAAGCCGGTGGCGCAGGCCACGGTGTTGGCGTCGTTGGCCTCGTTCTTGGTGAAGCCGAGCAGGGCGCTGATGCCCACGTTGACGTCGTCGACGTTGACGAGACCCTCGGTCGAGTTGTCCTGGGCGCAGACGGTGGACTGCTTGTTGTTCAGGTCGAACTCGGGCTTGTCACCGGCGTGGCTGACGCCGGCACCGAGGAAGCCGACGCTGCCGAGCATGGCCATGACGACGGCAGCCTTCTGGTACTTACGCATTACCTCTCCGTTTCTCGAGTGGACACAGTCCGCGACGGGCTGGTCACTTTCAGTGGCAAATGTAAGTGAGTTTTGCGACTTTGGACGGGAGAAACGCCCATATGTGGTGGTTTCTTCTGAAGTCGCATGTCGTGGGGGTCACCCGGGCATCAGGTGCGCGCGTCAGGCGCCCCGCTCCGCCCGAGCCGGAGCGGGGCGCGCCGCTTCGGCCGCTGCCGGACGAGAACCGCCGCTCGTCCGGCAGCGGCCCCTTCTTCAGCGGGCGATCCCGAGACGCGTGCCTCGGCCGGTGCACCGCCCAGGTGTCGAACGGGTCGCGCGTCGCGCCGTCCGGTCACCAGTCGGTGGCCCCCTCCCTCCTGCGCCGGGGAGGTGAAGGGGCCCGGTCGGCAGGGGCGACGACACGGCGGGGCGGCTCGTCGTCCGCAGGGTGATTCCACTCGGCACACCGGCGGCCGGAGGGGCCCTGCCGGTTCCGTGTCCCGCCGTGCTCGACACCCCGCACGAGCCGGTCGGGCGTGTCTCCCGGCTGATCCGCGCACGAAGGCGTGAACCGAACGCGCCGTAGTGCGAGCCGGGTCGATTCGAGCGGTCCCTGCTCGCCCCGGCGGGCCCGCGGAAGGACGAGGCGTTCGTCCGGCTCGGTGCCGGCTTCGGTGTCCCGGAGGCAACCACCCGGCGCTACGCCGACGAGGTCGTGCACGGCCTCACCTCGTGGGCGCCCGGTCTGCACGAGGCCCTGGCCGGGGCGGGGCCAGGGTGACCGCGTCATCCTGGACGGCGCGCCGATCCCGGTGAACCGCATCGCCGCGAAGGGGTAAGGCCACCGACGTCCCGCGTGACGACCGGCCGAGAGCCTCGGCGCGTGCGAGCGCCGGGTTCTCCCCCGTGGATCGTGAGCCGCAACCCCTCACGCGTACCGGTAGATGTCTCCGACATCCTCCAGTTCGTCCGGTGTCACGTCCCACGGCGGCAGCTTCTCGTGCCGTGCCACGATCCGGCCGCGCTGTTCGTCGCCTCGGCCCGGCGGTGCCGCGGGGAGGTACCGGGCCCCGCCGTGCCGGCGCTGCCAGCGGGACCACTGCAGGTCGACGAAGGCATGGTGCAGCCAGAAGGCGGGATCGTTGACGGAGGCGGCGGTGAGCATGACGCCGCCGATCCAGCGGTGCACCCGATTGTGATTGCGCCACGAAGCGCTGCCCCGGCCGGTGCCCCAGCCCTCCAGCTTGTTGCGGAAGCCTTTCGTGACCGTCGAGTCCCAGGGCGCCGCGTCGTAGGCAGGGTCCTTCAGCGCCCACTCCACATCACTCCTGGTGGGCAGGTCGATCGGGGCGCTCCGGCGGCCGAGGTCCCGGGTGAGGAACTCCCTGTCGGTCACGCCCACCCTGATGGCCCAGTTGCCCTCCCGATGGGCGAACGGGCCGGTCATCACCCGGTGGTCGGAACGGCGCCCGTTGCCGCCGAGCAGGTCCGCGGTCCACGGTGCGGAGCGGGCCGTGCGGTCGCGGGTCCAGTCCCAGTACGGAAGGGTCACCGAGTCGTCCGTCCGGCGCAGGGCCTCCTCCAGGTCGAGCAGGAACCGGCGGTGCCAGGGCAGGAAGGAGGGCGTCATGTGGGCGGTGCGCAGCCCTCGTTCGCCGTCGGCGGCGTAGTACGCGATGTGCGTGCGCACGAACTCGTCGTACTCACCGCGCCGTTTGACCTCGAGCAGCGCGTTCACGAAGCGGCGCTTCTCGGCCGCCGTGAGCGTGGCGGCGTCCTTACGCACGTACGCCATGCCGGCCTCCCCGGTGGTCGTGCCGCGGTTCCGTGCCCGCCGCGCGCAGTCGCTCGCCGGGGGCGAGGGCGTCCGCGGCGGCGCGGGCGGCGGCGAGCGGCGTCGGGTGGGAGCAGTAGTGGTCGACCATGCTCAGCCAGGTGCCGTCGGCCCGGCGCATCAGGTGCAGGGGACGGCCGTCGAGGGTGACGTGCCAGTGGCCGTCCGCGGTCCGCTCCCCCCGGATGTGGCGACCGCGGTGCGTCCGGTCGAAGGAGGGGCTCTCCGGGGCCCGTCCGGGTGCGGAGCGCGGTGCGTGGAAGGCGCCGAGCAGGGGCGCCAGGGCCGCGGCGAGCGCCCCGGCGCGCAGGCCGCGTGTCACCTCCCGCCGCGTTCTGCCCCCCGGTGCGGGCGGCGGCTGCGCGCCTTCGGGGGTTCCGTCGATTCCGATGGCCATCGGTCCAGCTCCCTTGTCCGTACGGTTGTCCATGGAAACGAACGAAATCCGGCCCCCAGTGGAAACTGGGGGCCGGATTTCTCAGGGGTGCTTTTCAGGCGTGCAGCCCCAGGTCGCCGTGGACCGGCTTGGCCTCGTTCACCACGGCCGCCGCTTCCTTCGTCGTCTCGAGCACCGTGGCCTTGTCGGTGTTGAGCACCTTCGACTCGTGCACCGGCATCACATCGAAGGGGACCGCGGTGCGCAGGCCGGTGTCGAGGCCGGTGGACGCCAGGTCGGTGGACTCCTGGGCGGACGCGGGTGTGGCGGCACCGGCGGCGATCAGGGTTCCGGCGAGGAGGGCGGCAGCCTTCAGGGACTTCATCGTGTTCCTTTCTTCGGCAACGCGGGGGCGGTCACCGGAGGGGAATTCTGTCGCCGTGCCTAACGATCCCCGGCCGGAGCGGAAACCGTGAAGCCAGAAATCGGCAAGTCCTCATATGAGAGTTTTTCGAGGACGTCAGGGCCTTTCGGGGATCACGACGGCACCAGCACCGATGTCAGCGGCGCGAACCCGGGGAGCAGGACGCCCGGGAGCAGCGGCGTCCGGGCGGGGTCGGCCGGCGCGGGCAGCGTCACCGTCTGGGGCTCGGTGCCGAGCAGCGCGTCGACGAGCTCGTCCACGCGGGCCAGCAACTCGTCGACCAGCGAGGACACCTGGGTGTCGTCCGCGTCCGCGTCGGTCTCCTCGGTCTCCTCGGTCTCGTCCGCGTCGGTCTCCTCGGCCTCGTCCGCGTCGGTCTCCTCGGCCTCGTCCGTTTCCTCCGTCGCCCCGGTTTCGGCGTCCGCGTCGGCGTCCGTGTCCTCGTTCGCCCCGGGGCCGTTCAGGAGCAGGTCCAGGAGGCTGTCGACGGCCTCCTGAAGGGCGGTCAGTTCCTCGCCCGTGAGGCCGTCCTCGAGGACGGTCGGCTCCGTGTCGCCCGTCACCGTGACCGTGACCGACGACCCGGTCGTGACCACCGGGTCGTCGTCGGCCGCCTTCGCCAGGGCCTTCTTCGCCGCGTCACCGAGCTTCCTGGTCTCGGCGGCGGGCAGCCGGCCGCCGTCCGCCTCGAGCGCGGCCTTCAGCAGGTCGACGACCGGGGTGAGTCCGTGCTCGTCCGCGTCGACGGTCCTGACCTGCGCGAGCAGCGCGGCGGAGGACGTCGCGCGGTGGCGCTCGGGGGCCGTGTCGGCCGCCACGGCGGCCGGTCCGGTGAGGCCGGCCAGAAGGGCGGCGCACAGGGCGCCGAGTGCGATGCGCCGGGCGGGCAGAGCGCGCATGGAGGTTCCTTTCGCGGGCTTCGGATCTTGGAACCCACCGTGGGAGCACCCGGGAGCCCCGGCAACCGGACGTACGCCATTCAGTTCCCCGCCCCTCACCCCCGTCGTGCGTCCCGCCCGGAGGATCCCCGGCGAGGCGGTGGGCCGGACCGGCCGCTCCCGGAAGGTTTCACGATTCCAACACACTTGCCTGGTTTCACTGAATTTCAATGAGTTTGTCCGTTTGATGGCTAGAGTTGCGAACCCCGAAGCACCTTCATGGGCGGCCGCACCGCACTCGTCCCCCGCTGCCGGCCACCGCCACCCCGCTCCGAAAGGCTCCGACGGTCATGCGTCAATCCCCGGGTCAGATGCTTCGCCACGCGGCGGTGGGCGTCCTCTCCCTCGCAGCGATGTGGGCACCCTGCGGCCTCGCGGCCGCCGCGCCGGCCCCGGAGGCCGACGGCCTCGCCTTCTCCGAGCGGTACCGCGCGGTCCAGCACGGCGGCATCGTGCGGGCCGCCAACGCCTCCGCCACCTGCCGCGCCCAGGCCTCCTCGTGCCGGGACGTGCAGGCCGGCGCGCAGGGGGTGAACGGCGACTTCGACATGTTCTACGTCGACGTCGACAGCGACCCGAACACCTACAACTCCTCCCGCGCGGAGGTCCGTCTGCCCGCCGGCTCCCGGGTGACGTACGCCCGGCTGTACTGGGGCGGCAACCTGCTCGCCGGTGAGCAGAAGCCCTGGCAGGACAACGGGCGGGTGCTGATCGCCGAGCCCGGCGGGGAGTACAAGGAGCTGCTCGCCGACACGGTGGTGGGGCACCGGGTGGCGGACGGCGCGGACGCCTTCCAGGCCTCGGCGGACGTGACGGCACTGGTGCGGGACAGCGCGCCGGGTCTGTACACGGTGGCGCAGGTCAATGTCGCCATGGGCAGGTCGGCGGCCGGCACCTGGGGCGGCTGGACGCTGGTGGTGGCGTACGAGAACCCGGCGGAACCGCTGCGGCACCTCGCCCTCTGGGACGGCTTCGCCCCCCTGGGCGGCCGCGCGGGGGTCGACATGCCGCTGCGCGACCTGCCGTTCGCGGCGGGCGCCGGGGGCCGGGCGGGGCTGGTGGCGTACAACGGCGACCGCGGCACCACCGGCGACTCGCTCGTCCTCACCGCCGACGGGCCCACCCCCACCGCGTTCACCGACCGGGCCAACCCCTTCGACGACGTCCTGAACTCCACCATCGCCGACCCCGGGGGCGCGCCCCCCGCGCGGGTGCCGGCGTACGCCAACACCCTCGGCTACGACTCCGACGTGTTCGACCTCTCCGGGGGTCTGACGCACGCCGGTGACCGGGCGTCCTTCCGGCTCACGTCCCAGCGGGACGCGGCATGGGCGGGCGTGCTCTTCGCCGCCGTCGACGCCCGGCGGTGAACGCGTCCACGCCGAGTGTCCTCGGCAGCGAGGAAGCCGTGCCCGCGGACCCGTCGTCCGCCGGCCGCCGGCCACGGGTCCTGCACCTCACCCAGCCGGTGGACGGCGGGGTGGCGCGGGTCGTGACGGACCTGGCCCGGGCCCAGCTCGCGGACGGCCTGGACGTCACCGTGATCTGCCCCGACAGCGCGCTCTCCGGCCGGCTGCGGTCGCTCGGCGCGCACGTGCGGCACTGGAGGGCGACGCGCTCGCCGGGGGCCTCGCTGGCGCGGGAGGTACGGCACCTGGCCGGGCTGATCGACGAGGTGCGCCCCGATCTGGTGCACGCGCACAGCGCGAAGGCCGGGCTCGCCGGGCGGCTCGCGGTGCGCGGGCGCATCCCCACGGTGTTCCAGCCGCACGCCTGGTCGTTCGAGGCGGTGGACGGGAGCACGGCGGCCCTCGCGCTGCGCTGGGAGCGGTGGGCGGTCCGCTGGACCGCGCGGGTGGTGTGCGTGAGCGAGGCGGAACGCGCCACCGGCGTGCACGCCGGGATCGCCGGCCGCTGGACCGTCGTGCCCAACGGCATCGACCCCGACCGTTTCCGCCCGGCGCCCGCCGGCCCCGTACGGGCCGAACTCGCGCCGCTGGCCGGGCTGCGCGCCGGGGCGCCGCTCGCCGTGTGTGTCGGCCGGCTGTGCCGGCAGAAGGGGCAGGACGTCCTGCTGCGGGCCTGGAGCGCCGTGCTGCGCCGGGTGCCCGACGCCCGTCTCGTGCTGGTCGGCGACGGGCCGGACCGTGACCGGCTGCGCGCGGCCGCGCCCGGGTCCGTGCTGTTCGCGGGGGCCGTCGCGGACCCCTCCCCCTGGTACCAGGCCGCCGATCTCGTCGTCCTGCCGTCCCGCTGGGAGGGCATGGCGCTGGCCCCGCTGGAGGCGATGGCCTGCGGGCGGCCCGTGGTCGTCACGGACGTCGACGGCGCCCGCGAGAGCCTGCCGCGCTCCTTCGCCGCCCCGTGCGTGGTGCCCCCGGAGGACCCCCGGGCCCTGGCGGAGGCGGTCGGCGCGCTGCTGCTCGACCCGGCGCTGCGCGCGTCCCTCGGCGACCGGGGCCGCCGGCACGTGCTGTCCCTCCACGACGTGCGGCACACCGCGCGGGCGGTCGCCGACGTCTACCACGACCTGCTCGGCACCCGGTCCGCCGCGACCGGGGCGCGCCCGCGCCGGACGGCCGGGGGCGACCGGACGGCATCGCGTGTCGAGCCCTTCGAGCACAGGGAGTCCATCCACTCGTGACCGCCGAACGCACCGTGCCCTCCCCCGGCGTACCGCCGAGGGAGCACGGATTCTCCTCGTCCGTCTCCGTCATGCCGCCGCGCGGCACCGACACCCGCCCCCGGCTGCCCGCCGCGCGGCCCCGGCCGGCCTCACCGCTGCCGCTGCTCGTCGCGGACGGTGCCGCCGTCCTGCCCGCCGCGCTGGTGCTGTCCGGGGGCCAGCGCCATCCGCTGTTCGTCGCCCTGCTGATCGCGGTGTCGCTGCTGCTGCGCCCGCGTGACACCCGGCCGCTGGTGCCGGGGCTGCTGGAGGAACTGCCCGCCGTGTGCGGCCGGATCGCGGTGGCCTGGTCGGCCGGCGCGGTGCTGTGGGCCGCGTACCGGCCGGAACAGCCGCTGTCCGCCGGCACCGTGCTGGCGGGCCTCGCCGTGCAGGCGGCGGCGGCCTGCGCGCTGCGCGCGGCCGTGCACGGCCGGCGCCGGGCCGCGCTGTTGCGCCACCCGCACGCCGCGCTCGTCGTCGGGCCGGTCGCGACCGCGCAGCGGGTGGCCGCCGCCGTGCTGCGCCACCCGCGCTGCGGGGTGCGGCCGGTGGGGATCGTCGCCGGTCAGCCGGACGGCGCCGAGGGCGTGCCGGTGCTGCGCACGGACGAGGAGGTGGAGCGGGCCGTCATCCAGAACGGGGTGCGGGCGGTGCTCGCCGTCCATCCCTCGGTACGGGCCGAACAGGGGCCGCTGCTGCGGACGCTGGCCGAGTCGGGCTGCGTGGTCTGGGAGGTCGACGCCGACCCCGCGCCGTACCCGACGCGGGAGCGGCTGGCCGGGTTCTCCTGCCGGCGGCTGGACTTCGCCCCGGCGCGCGGCGGCGGCCTCGGCAAGCGGATGCTCGACGTCCTGGTCTCGGGGACGCTGCTGCTGCTGGTCAGCCCGCTGCTGCTGGTGTGCGCCGTGACGCTGCGGCTCTCCGAGGGACCGGGGGTGGTGTTCCGGCAGGAGCGCATCGGCCGGAACGGGCGGCCGTTCACGCTGCTGAAGTTCCGCACCCACCGCCCGGTCGACGAGCACGAGTCGGCGACCCGGTGGAGCGTGGCGGGCGAGCACGAGATGCGCTGGTTCTGCCGCATGCTGCGGCGCACCTCGCTGGACGAGCTGCTCCAGCTGTGGAACGTGCTCCGCGGCGACATGAGCCTGGTCGGCCCCCGGCCCGAACGGCCCTACTTCGTGGCGCAGTTCAGCCAGACGTACCCCGGGTACGCGGCCCGGCACCGGATGCGCACCGGTATCACCGGTCTGGCGCAGGTCCACGGGCTGCGCGGCGACACCTCGATCGAGGACCGGTGCCGGTTCGACAACGCCTACATCGACGACTGGTCGCTGTGGGGGGACGTCTGCATCCTGCTGCGCACCGCGGGCACGCTGGTCCGTCCGACGGGGAGCTGACGTCACGTGAGCCACGCCCTCGTCCCGCTGCCGCGCCGGGCCGCCGCCCTGGCGCCGGCCCTGCCGCCGGTGGCGGTGGTCGCCCTGGCGGGCCTGCCGCCGACGGGGGACGGCGCGGGGCCCGCCGACGCGGCGTCCGCGCTGGTGGTCGGGTACTGCGTGATCCTGCTGGTGCGGGAGGGGCGGCGCCCGCTGTCGCCCCGCGCGGCCGTGGTGCTGGGGCTGCCGGTCGTGGGGGTGGCGCTCTCCGCCATGGGGGCGGCCTCGCCCCAGGCGGCGTTCGGCGGCCTGTTCCGCTACCTGCAGGTCTTCGTGCTCGTCCCGGCCGCCGTGCTGGTGCTGCTCCGCGGCCGGGCCGGCTTCCGGGCGGTGGCCTGGTCGTTCGTGGGACTCGCCCTGTGGCAGGGGGCCGTCGGGGTGCACCAGTACGTCACCGGGACCGGCGCCTCCTACCAGGGCGAGACCGTCCGGGCGGTGGGCACCTTCGGGGCCACCGACGTGATGGGCATGGCGACGGTGGTGTCGCTGGGCCTGGTGTGCGCGGCGGGGGTCGCGCTGGGCCGGGCCCCGGTGCAGCAGCGGGCGGCCGCCGCCGGGTGCGCCCTGGTCCTGCTGCTGCCGCTGGCGCTGTCCTTCAGCCGGGGCGCCTGGATCGCGACCGCGCTGGCGTGCGCGGTGCAGCTGGCGCTGGCGGGACTGCGGCGCGCGCTGAAGGTGGCGGCGGCCGTGGTCGCGGCGGGCGTCGTCCTGACGGGCGGGTTCGGGGTGGGCACGGCGATGCTGCAGGAGCGGATCGACAGCATCACGCAGGTCGCCGACGCGCCCGACCAGTCCGTCGTCGACCGGTACACCCTGTGGGCGGCGGCGACCGGCATGTGGCGCGAACACCCGTGGACCGGTGTGGGGCTGAAGAGCTTCCCCGAGTACCGCGACGGGCACTCCACGCTGGCGCTGTCCTCGGGCAGCGACATCGAGGGCGCGGGCGAGGAGTTCCACAAGCAGGCGCTGCTGTCGCCGCACAGCATGTACCTGCTGGTCCTGAGCGAGCAGGGCCTGATCGGACTGCTGGCGCTCGCCGGGGGCTGGCTGGCGCTGCTGGTGTGCGCGCTGCGGCGCCTGCTGCGGGTCCGCCGCCGCGGCCCCGGCCTCGACTGCGCGCTCACCGCCGTCGGCCTCCTGCTCTGGCTGCTCACCGACTTCGTGTACGGCGACATCGGCGGCCCCTCGACCGTCCTGACCGGCGTGGCCCTGGGCCTGACGGCGTGGTGGGCCCTGTCCCGCGACGACCGGACGGACACCGCACCGCGCGACGGAGCGCCCGCCCGCCTCGAGGAGGCCGCGACCCGATGACCATGACCCCTTCCGCCGGCCCCGGCACGAAGGTCCCCGCACCGGCCGGCCCCCCGCGCGAGGGACCCGCCGGGCCGGCGGCGGACGGCGGCGCGTCGCGGAGGTTCCTCGCCCGGGCCGCGCTGGGGACGGCGGTGCTGTCGATCGCCGGGTCGCTGCTCGGGCTGGTGCGGGACCAGTCGCTGGCCCGGCTGTTCGGGGCCGGGAGCGACACGGACGCCTTCCTGGTCGCGTGGACCGTGCCGGAGATCGCCGCGACGCTGCTGATCGAGGACGGGCTGGCGATCGCGCTGATCCCGGCGTTCAGCATGGCGCTGGCGCGCCGGGCCCGGGGCGTGCCCGGCGACCCGGTGCGCGATCTGGTCAGGGCCACCCTGCCCCGGCTCTGCCTGGCCTTCGCCGCGGTGACGGCGCTGGTCGCCGCCGGGGCCCCGTACCTGGTCCGCGCCCTCGCGCCGGGGCTGTCCGATTCCCGTCTCGCCGTCGACTGCACCCGGCTCACCGCGCTCAGCCTGCTGGCCTTCGGGCTCGCCGGGTACTGCAGCGCCGCCCTGCGGGCGCACCGCCGCTTCTTCGCGCCGGCGGCGATCTACGTCGCGTACAACACCGGCATCGTGGCGGCGATGTTCCTGCTCGGCGGGGAGTGGGGGGTGCGCTCGGCGGCCGTCGGGGTCGCGGTGGGCGGCTGTCTGATGGTGGCGGTGCAACTGCCCTCCCTGTGGCGGCAGCTGGCGTCGCGCGGGCCCGCGCCCGCCGCGACCGGGCCGGCGGACGAGGAGCGGCCGGTGCGCCTCGCCCTGATCGCCGCCGTGCTGCTGTTCGCGCTGTGCCGCCAGTCGCAGGTCCTCGTCGAACGGTTCCTGGCGTCCTCCCTGCCCGCCGGGTCCATCTCGCACCTCAACTACGCGCAGAAGGTCGCCCAGATCCCGATGACGCTGTCGCTGATGGTGTGCACCGTCACCTTCCCCGTGGTGGCGCGGGCGCTCGCCGACGGCGACACCCGCCGGGCCCGCGCCCGGGTGGAGCGGGACCTGGTGCTGGCCTCCTGCGTGGTGCTGCTGGGCATGTGCGCGGTGATCGCCTGTGCCCCGCAGATGATCGAACTGCTTTTCCAGCGGGGCGCGTTCACCGCCGCCGACACCGCCGCGACGGCGAACGTCATGCGCGTGTACGCCCTCGGCCTGCTCGGCCAGACACTCGTGGGCACCCTCGTCCGCTGCTACTTCTCGACGGGCCGCCCCCGCTGGTACCCCCTCGGCGTGATGGCGGCCGGCATCGTCGTCACGTCCCTGATCGGCGCCGCGACCGTGGGCCGCTGGGGGGTGGCGGGGATCGCCGCCGCCAACGCCTTCGGCATCACCCTCACGGCCGTCCTGCTGCTGACCGGCCTGCGCACGGCCGGCCACGGCGGCACGGCAGGCGTCACGGTCGGCGTCCGCGAGGTCCTGGCCCGGCTGGGCCGGCCCGTGCTCGTCTCGGTCCTCGCCGTCGCCGCCGGGGCGTTCGCCGCGAGCCGCTTCGGCTCCCCGGTGGCCGCCCTCACGGCCGGCTGCACGGCCGTGGCCGCCGTCTTCGTGCCGCTCGCCCTGTCCGTCCTGGGCGCCCGGCGCTCCGCATCCGCACTGCGCTCCGTACGCACCGTCACACGAAGGCTCACACATGGCCGCTCCCGTTGATTCCGCCGCCACCGGCAGACCCTCCGCGCCCCGTCCGGGCCCCGTCCCCTGGGTGGCGATGTACCACTCGGTGGGCGACTGCTCGGACGATCCGTACCGCATCACCGTCACCCCCGGGCGGCTGGAGCGGCAGCTGGCCTGGCTGCGCCGGCGCGGGCTGCGCGGCGTGTCCGTCGCCGAACTCCTCGCCGCGCGCGCCCGCGGCGGGGGCCGGGACCTGGTCGGCCTCACCTTCGACGACGGTTACACCGACTTCCTCACCGGCGCCCTGCCGCTGCTGCGGCGCTTCCGCTGCGGCGCCACGCTCTTCGTCCTGCCCGGACGGCTCGGCGGCGACAACGCCTGGGACCCGCTCGGCCCGCGCAAGCCGCTGCTGACCGCGGACGGCATCCGGCGCGCCGCCGACGGGGGCGTGGAGATCGGCTCGCACGGGCTCACCCACGTCGACCTGACCCGCGCGGACGACGCCACGCTCACCGCCGAGGTCGCCGAGAGCCGCGCCCTGCTCGCCGAGTTGACCGGCGCCCCGGTCGACGGGTTCTGCTACCCGTACGGCACGGTCGACGCGCGCGCCGTCGAGGCCGTACGGAAGGCGGGCTACACCTACGCCTGCGCCATCGACCCCGGCCCGCTGACCGGCCCGCACGCCCTGCCGCGCGCGCACGTCGGGCAGAACGACACGGCGTGGCGCCTGCACCTCAAGCTCCGGCTGCACCGGTGGCGCCGGCTTCCGGTGGAGGGCGTGTGATGAGGGCGCTGCACATCATCACCGGGCTCGGTGTCGGCGGTGCCGAACAGCAGTTGCGGCTGCTGCTGCGCCATCTGCCGGTCGACTGCGACGTGGTGACGCTCACCAACCCCGGCCCGGTCGCCGACGGGCTCGGCGCCGACGGGGTGCGGGTCGTGCACCTGGGCATGGGCGGCAACCGCGACCTGGCCGCGCTGCCGCGCCTGGTCCGGTTGATCCGCGCCGGCGGCTACGACCTCGTGCACACGCATCTGTACCGGGCCTGTGTCTACGGCCGGCTCGCCGCCCGGGTCGCCGGGGTCCGTGCGGTCGTGGCGACCGAGCACTCGCTGGGCGACACCCAGATGGAGGGCCGCAGGCTGACGGCCGGGGTGCGCGCGCTGTACCTGGCCAGCGAGCGGCTCGGGTCGGCGACGGTCGCCGTCTCCCCGACGGTGGCCGACCGGCTGAAGCGCTGGGGCGTGCCCGCCCCCCGCATCGAGGTCGTCCCCAACGGCATCGACCTGGACCGTTTCCGCTTCGACCCGGAGCGGCGGGAGCGCACCCGCCGGCGCCTCGGCCTGCCCGGGGACGCGTTCGTCGTCGGCGGCGTCGGCCGGCTCGCCCGGGGCAAGCGGTTCGACGTCCTCGTCCGCGCGCTGGCCCTGCTGCCGGAGGACCACTGGCTGCTGCTGGTGGGCGGCGGCCCCGAGGAGCACGTGCTGCGCCGCACCGCGCACGAGGCCGGGGTGGCCGGACGGGTCCTGTTCACCGGCGAGCGTCCCGTGGTCCCCGACGGCACCCCCGGCCCCGACCTGCCCTCGCTGACCTCGGCGATGGACCTGTTCGCCTCCCCGTCCCCGGAGGAGGCCTTCGGTCTGGCCGCCGTGGAGGCGCTGGCGTCCGGACTGCCCGTGCTCTACGCCTCCTGCCCGGCCATCGAGGACCTGCCCCCCGAGACCTGCGCCGACGCCCGGCGGGTGCGCGGCGGCCCCGGGGCGTACGCCCGCGCGATCGCCGAGGTCCGTACGGCGGGCCCCGGACCGCGCACGGCCGGCCGGGCCGCGCACCACTACAGCATCACCCGCAGCACAGCCCGCCTCATGGACGTGTACACGGCGGCCGTCACCGGCTCGTCGTCGTCCGCCGCGCCGTGAGCCGTCCGCCGTACCTCCGAGGGAGCAAGCCCGTCATGACCGACACCCCGATCCGTCGGCTCCGTCCGTTCCTGGACCGTGCCAGAAAGCTGCCGGCCTGGTCCGCGCTGGTGGCGGGCACGCTCCTCGGCGGTCTGCTCGGCGGCGCGTACGGCCTGCTCACGCCCCCGGCGTACACGGCCACCAGTTACGTCGTCGCCGTACCGACCGACAAGGCGTCCCCGGACGCGGCCCGCGGTTTCGCGCAGGCGTACGGCCGGGTCGCCACCCAGCTCGCGGTGCTCGGCGACGCGCAGGTGTGGGCCGGGGTGCCGGTGCGCACCCTGCGGGACAGCGTCCGCACGGCGACCTCGCCGGACGCGCCGATGGTCGCCGTCACGGCCACCTCCGCGCAGCCCGGGCTGGCCGTCGACATGGCCGACGCGGTCGCGCGCGCGCTGACCCGGCACGCCGAGCACACCAAGGGCAGCACCCAGGTCAGGCTCGTGCGGTTCTCGCGCGCGGTGCGGCCGGGCAAGCCGTCGTCCGCGGCGCCGGAGGTGACCGCGCTGGTGGGGGCGAGCGCGGGCGGCCTGCTGGGCGGCCTGGTGCTGCTCGCCCGGCCGAGGCGGACCGGCCGGGGCGACGGCCCCGCCCCCGCCGCCTCGGTGCCCGGCCCGGCCACCGCCGCCGATGTGCAGCGGTGACCCGGCCGGGGTGGCGCTAGCGGGTGCGCGACCACCAGTCGAAGCGGAGGCAGAGTTTCCCGCCGAGCCAGTACTCCACCCACCGGCCCAGGTCCAGCGGCGAGCAGTCCTCCGGCGGCGGCGCGTCGGGCGTGGTCGGTGCGGGAGTGGGCGTCGGGGTCCCCGGCGTGGTGTCCGGCTCCTCCTCGTGGGTGCGGCCGTGCAGCACGTTCCGGTAGACGCGGGAGGCGTCCGGGTTGTCGTCGCACTGCCACACGCCGTGCGGGCAGTAGTCGGTGATCGTGTTGTAGAGCGGCTTGTGCCGGTCGATCCACGCGAGCATGCGCCGCATGTACGCGGGATTGTCGCCGTTGCGGAAGAGCCCCCATTCGGGATAGGAGATCGGTTTTCCGTGGGCCTTCGCGAAATCCACGTGCGCCTGGAGTCCGTACGGCTCCTTCACCTGTTCGTCGAAGGAACGCCCGGCCGGCTGGTCGTAGGAATCCATGCCGACGATGTCGACCGTGTCGTCCCCGGGGTAGCACCGGGTCCAGGGAACGGCGTCCCGGCCGCGGCTCGGTGTGAAGTCGAACCGGAATTCCTGGCCCGGCACCGCGCGCATGGTTCTCACGATCCGGTTCCAGTACCTCTTCCAGGATTCCGGGTCGGGACCGCAGCGGTGGGTGTAGGTGACGCCGTTCATCTCCCAGCCGAGCACCAGGACCGTGTCCGGCACCTTCAGCTCGACCAGCCGCTCGGCGAGGGCACGGAAGTGATGGTCGAACTCCCCGGCCGCGCCCCGGCGCAGCAGCCGGCGGACCTCGTCGTCGGGGACGCCCTCCTCGTTGCGCTCCTGCAGGGGGACGTTGAGGACGAGCATCCGGTCGTCCTCGGCGTTGCGCCAGCGCGCCCAGGACTCGAGGAAGCCGATGTCCCCCTCGATGTCGCTCCAGTGGTTGCCGGGCAGGTAGGTGTGGCCGACGCGCAGCTCGGCGCCGCCCAGCCAGCGGCTGAACTGCTCCATGCGGGCCACTCCGCGCTCGTCGGAGGCGAGGAAGGCACCGAAGGCCGGGACGTCGCGGCGCGGCACCGGCAGGGCCGGCACGGGGACCGACGGAACACCGACGGCCGGGACCGGGGGGACGGCGACGGCCGGGACCGAGGGGACCGGGGGGACGGCGGGGGTGGCCGCGGGATCACCCGGGGCCGGTGCCGCCGGACGGGAGTCGTCGGTCCCTCCCGTCCCCGCCACGGGACCGGCCGCCAGGGCGGCGGACACGACGACCGCCGCCGCGCCCACGGCCATCGCGCGGGCCCGGACCCGCCTGTGCTGTGGGGCCATTGGCTGCTCCTCTTCTCATTCGCGTTCGCCTTCCGCCTGAATTACCTGCTTTTGACGAACAGTCATATGAATTCAGGCACAGGACATACGACGGTGCCAATGCCACTGCGGCTTTCGAGTGCCGTACTCGCCCGTGCGGGTGAGCCGGCACCAGAGGAAAGTGAGTATTCGTGTCGCTGCTCGACACCCGTGTCCCCGCCGTATTGCTGCGGACCGACCGGAATCCCTTTCACCACGGAACGCTGGGGGCCGTGCGGTCGCTCGGCAGGGCGGGGGCGGAGGTGCATGTCGTCGCCGATTCCACGGGAAGTCCCGTCCGTCGCTCGCGTTATGTCCACCGCATGCATGCCCCGCCGCCACCGGGAGCATCCACGGAGCAGATCCTCGCCGTGCTGCGCCGGGTGGCCGGCCGGGTGGGCCGCCCGGCCGTGCTGATCCCGCTGGACGACGCGACCGCGATCGCCGCGGGCCGGCTGCGGGACGACCTCGCGCCCTCCTACCTGCTGCCCGAGATGCCGGCCACCCTGCCCGAACGCGTCGCCGACAAGGCGGAACTGGCCGCCGTGTGCGCCGGCGCGGACGTTCCGCACCCGCTCACGCTCGTCCCGGACAGCCCGCGGCGGGCCGCCGAGGACGCCCGCCGGCTCGGACTTCCGCTGGTCGCGAAGTGGAGCCGGCCCTGGCTGCTGCCGGCCGGCGGCGGACTGCGCAGCACCCAGCTGGTGCACACCGAACAGCAGGCCCGGGAGCTGCACGCGCGCACCGGGGAGGCGGGCAGCCCGCTGCTGCTCCAGGAGTACCTGCCGCCGGGCGAGGACCGGGACTGGTTCTTCCACGGGTACGCCGACCGCGCGGGCGCCGTGCGCGCCGGCGGCCCGGGCCGCAAGCAGCTGTCCTGGCCGCGCGGCGCGGGACTGACCGCGGTGGGCCGCTGGACGCCCAACCCCGAGGTCCGGGCGCTCGCCGAACGGCTCACCGGCGAACTCGGCTACCGCGGCGTCTTCGACCTCGACTTCCGCCGCTGCGGCACGAGTGGCCGCTACCACCTCCTCGACTTCAACCCGCGCCCCGGCGCCCAGTTCCGGCTCTTCGCGGACAGCGCGGGACTGGACGTCGTACGCGCCCTGCACCTGGATCTGACCGGACGGCCGCTGCCGGACGGGGATCCGGTGGCCGGACGGTCGTTCGTGGTGGAGAACTACGCGCCGTTCGCCGCGCTGCGCACGGCGTCCGGCGGACGCGAACTGGCCTGGTACGCCAGGGACGACCGCGTCCCCGGATGGGCGATGTGGGCCCTGTGGGCCCGCCACGTCTCCGGCCGGCTGCGGCAGCGGCTGGGCACGGCGGCCTCCGTGCCGGCGCCCCGCCCGGCCCCCCGGGCGGCCACGCCCTCCCCGACCTGCCCGACCGACAACGAGAAAGCGAGCAGCTGATGATGTACGACCTCCTGGTGGTGGGCGCCGGTCCGTACGGTCTGTCGATCGCGGCCCACGCCGCGGCCGCCGGACTGAACCTGCGGGTGTTCGGCCGGCCCATGGCGTCCTGGCGG
This sequence comes from Streptomyces sp. NPDC000348, assembly GCF_042898795.1. Taxonomy (NCBI): domain Bacteria; kingdom Bacillati; phylum Actinomycetota; class Actinomycetes; order Kitasatosporales; family Streptomycetaceae; genus Streptomyces; species Streptomyces sp. NPDC000348. The sequence goes on along the minus strand of NZ_JBIAZD010000002.1, from coordinate 310,662 downwards.
GACCACATGCCCGGCGGCATGTTCCTGAAGTCGGAGCCGTGGGCGTCCAACCTGTCCGACCCGGGCGGGCGCTGGCGGCTGGACGCGTACTGCGCCGAACAGGGGCTGACGGCGCGTCATGCGCACCCGATCCCGGTGGAGGCGTTCGCCTCGTACGGTCTGTGGTTCGCCCGCAACGCGGTGCCGGAGGTGGACGAGCGCACCATCACCCGGGTGGCGTCCGGTCCCGGCGGTTTCACGGCGGTCACCGAGGACGGGCAGGCGCTGCACGCGCGGACGGTGGCGCTGGCGGTCGGGGTGATGCCGTTCATCGAGGTGCCGGCCGCGCTGCGCGGGCTGCACCCCACGCTGGTGACGCACAGCAGCCACCACAGCGACCTGGGTCACTTCCAGGGCAAGGACGTCACGGTGATCGGCGGTGGCCAGGCGGCCCTGGAGACGGCCGCGCTCCTCGCCGAACAGGGCACCCGGGTGCGGGTGCTGGCGCGGGCGGAGCGGCTGCGGTGGAACGACGTGCCGCCGCCCTGGGAGCGTCCGTGGTGGCAGTCGGTCCGCTCGCCGCACAGCGGTCTCGGGCCCGGCTGGCGGAACTGGTTCTACTCCGAGCGCCCCGGTCTGTACCGGCGGCTGCCCCAGTCGACCCGGTCGCGGATCGCGGCCACGGCACTGGGTCCGGCGGGCGCGTGGTGGGTGCGGGACCGGGTGGAGCGGGCGGTGGACCTGCTGCCGGGCCAGGAGGTCACCGCGGCCGCCGCGGTGCCGGGCGGGCTGCGCCTGGACCTGACCGGCCGTGACGGGTCCCGGCGCTCCCTGGAGACCGAGCACGTCATCGCCGCCACCGGGTTCAAGGCGCACCGCGACCGGCTCGGCCTGCTCTCCGCCGAGCTGCGCGGGGCGATGGCGGCGCTGCCGGACGGTTCCCCGGTGCTCGGCCACGGCTTCGAGTCGTCGCACTCCGGGCTGTTCCTGGCGGGCCTGGTGACCGCGTCCGGCTTCGGTCCGGCGATGCGCTTCGTGCACGGCGCGACGTTCACGGCGCCGACGCTGGTCCAGGGGGTGCGCCGGCGGCTGAGGTCGACGCCGGTGCGCGGGACGGTTCCCGTCCCGGGCGGCGGCAGCCGCAGCGGGGCGCCGTCGCCGGTGAGCGGCTGACGGACCCCGTACGACGACGCGTCCCCCGGACCGGGCCGGTCCGGGGGACGCGTCGTCGTACGGGTCCGGCTGCCGGGTGGGGCGGGCCCGGCAGCCGGCTGCTCAGCGGCGGGAGGCGAGGCGGCCGCGGCGGTAGAGCATCGCGCCGCCGGTGATCAGGACGGCGCCGGCCGCCGAGGCGGCGATCAGGCCGTCGCTTCCGGTCTCGGCCAGGTGCGGCGGGTTGCCGGGCACTTCCTCCTCCTCGGCCGGGGGCTTCTCGACCTCGTACGTGGGAGGCGTCTTGATCTTGGTGGGCGGAGTCGGCTTCTCCTTCTCGGGCTCGTCCTCCTCGCCGTAACCGCCCGCGCAGGAGTTGCCGTAGGAGTCGTTGAACAGCGAGATCAGGTCGATCTCGTTGTCGCACAGGTTCACCGGCACGTGGAGCGGGACACGGACCTCGTTCCCGCCCAGCGCTCCGTAGGAGTCCTCGAAGCCTTCGCCCGCCTTCTCGTCGTCGTGGCCGGCGGAGCCCCCGTGCGCGGACCCGGAGCCCTCGGTCCGGTGCGAGGCGGTGCCGCAGGCGTTGCCGTACGTCTCGTCGAGCGCCGTGACGGCACTGACCGAGTTGTGGCACACGTTCACCGGCGCCGTGACCGGTGCCTCGACCTTGTTCCCGCTCAGCAACTCGGAGGAGCGCTCGCCGCCGTCGGCCTTGTTCCCGTCGTGGCCGGCGGAGCCGCCGCGCCCGGCCTCGGACGACCGGCCCTCGGCCTGGTGCGAGGCGGTGCCGCAGGAGTTGCCGTACGCCTCGTCGAGCACCGCGACGGCGCCGAAGGCGTTGTTGCACGCGTTCACCGGGGCCTCGACCGGTGCCTCGGCGCTGTTCTTGGTCAGCACGCTCGGAAGCTCGTCCGCGGCGCCCGCCCCGAACGAGTCGGCGACGGCGGGGGTGCCGTACAGGGACAGAATGCCCGTGGCGGCGGCCGCCGCGAACACTCCCCTGGTCATGGTCTGTCGCAATGTGGTCATCTTCCTGCTTGCAGTACTGGGAAGGCCGGCCGTGACACGGAGATCGACACCCCAGGGCCGGCCGGGACATGGCCGGAAAGGCTGCTGCAAGAGCTCCGGTTCACGCCCTGCCCTACTGCTTCATCAACCCGGCGCGGGAGGATCGGTTGCGCGGTTTCACCCGATTGGCCCGCTCTGCGGCCGGGAGGGACCACCGGCTACGACACCACGTCCTTGCGGACGAACCCGCGGAACGCCAGCGCGAACAGCACCAGCGCGTACGTCACGGACACCGAGGCGCCCTGGATCATGCCGGACCACTCGGGGTCCGGCTGGACGGCGTCCGCCCAGGCGAACTGCCAGTGCGCGGGCAGGAAGTGCCGCCAGTCGCCGAGGGCGGTGACGGCGTCCAGGACGTTGCCGACGATGGTCAGGCCGACCGCGCCGCCGACCGCGCCCAGCGGGGCGTCGGTGCGGGTCGACAGCCAGAACGCGAGCCCGGCGGTGACCAGCTGCGACACGAACAGGTATGCCACGACCACCACGAGCCGCTGCGCCGCCGTGCCGGGGTCGAGCGCGCCGCCGGTGGGGATCTGCAGCGGACCCCAGCCGTAGGCGGCCGTGCCGACGGCGAGCGCCACCACCGGCAGCAGCACCATCGCGGCCAGGCTCAGCCCCAGTCCGACGATCAGCTTGGACCACAGCAGCCGCATCCGGGGCACCGGCGCGGCGAGCAGATAGCGCAGGGAGGACCAGCCGGCCTCCGAGGCGACCGTGTCCCCGCAGAACAGGGCGACCGGGATGACCAGCAGGAAGCCCGCGGACACGAAGAGGTTCACGGCGGCGAAGTTGGCGCCGGACGCGGTGGCCGTGTCCATCAGGTTGACGCGGTCGCCCCGGCCGTCCGGTTCGCCGCCGATCGCGAAGGCGACCACCAGCACGAACGGCAGGACGGCGAGGACCGCGCCCATCACGAGGGTGCGGCGGCGCTTGAGCTGGCGGACCAGCTCCACCCGCAGCGGCAGGGTCCGGCCCGCGCGGTAGCCGGCGGCGACCTCCACGGGTCCGGCCGGGCCGGCCGGCCCGGTCTGCCCGCCTCGCTCGGTGAGCGTGCTCATGCGGAACCTCCGATCAGGGTGAGGAAGGCGTCTTCGAGACGGCGGTGCGGGCCCACGGACGCCACGGGCACCTCCAGCCGGACCAGCTCGGCCACCAGGCGCGGGGCGGTGCCGTCGGCGTCGAGCCGGACCAGCAGCCCCTCGTCGGTGCGGACGGCGGAGGCGACGCCCGGCAGCGCGGCGATCTTCCCGGCGACCGGCTCGTCCACGGGCGTGACGGTGCCGACGAGCAGGGTGTCGCCGGAGCCGACGATCTCGTGCACCGGGCCCGCCTGGACCAGCCGCCCGCGGTCCATGACGACGAGGTGGGTGCAGGACTGCTCGACCTCGGACAGCAGGTGGCTGGAGACGATCACGGTGCGTCCGGCGGCCGCGTACCGGATCATCACCTCGCGCATCTCGCGGATCTGCGGCGGGTCGAGTCCGTTGGTCGGCTCGTCGAGGATGAGCAGGTCCGGGAGGCCGAGCATGGCCTGGGCGATGGCGAGGCGCTGGCGCATGCCCTGGGAGTAGGTGCGCACCGCGCGGGCGAGCGCGTCGCCGAGGCCCGCGATCTCCAGGGCCTCCTCCAGGTGGGCGTCCCCGGGCGGGCGTCCGGTGGCCCGCCAGTACAGCTCCAGGTTCTCCCGGCCGGACAGGTGCGGCAGGAAGCCCGCGCCCTCGACGAAGGCGCCGACCCGGGAGAGCACGGGGGCGCCGGGGCGGATGGCGTGGCCGAAGACGCGGATCTCGCCGCCGTCGGGCTTGATCAGGCCCATCAGCATGCGCAGGGTGGTCGTCTTGCCCGCGCCGTTCGGGCCGAGGAGGCCGAGCACCTGGCCCTTCTCGACCCGGAAGGAGAGCTCCCGCACGGCGTACCGGTCCGAGGAGCGGGCGTACCGCTTGCTCAGGCCGGTGATCTGGAGCGGCACCTCGGCCAGTGCGGGGTCGGGCGCCGGTGCGGTGGTGCGGCGGCGGCCGGTGAGCAGCAGGGCGAGGGCGATCAGGGCGCCGGCGACCGGCAGCCACACCACCCACCCGGGCAGCGGGGCCGCGGCGGTGGTCACGCCGGGTGCGGTGGGCACCGTGAGGTCGCTCTTCAGGGAGACGGTGTACGTCGCCGGGGCGGCCGGGGAGGCGTAGCCGAGGTCGGTGGAGGCGAGGACCAGGCGCAGCCGGTGGCCCTTCTGGACCTCGTGGTCGACGGCCGGGAGGGTGAGCGTCACGTCCTTGCCGGACCTGGCGCCCTCGACGCGGACGGGCGCGACCAGCTGCGAGGGGAGCACCTGCTGCCGTCCGTCCGGGCCGACGTCGTACACCTTGCCGAAGAGGACGGCGTCGTCACTGGTCGACCTCACGTGCACGGTGGCGGTCGGCGATCCGGTGATCCGCAGGTCGTTGCCGACCGGGGCGGACTCGAAGCGGGCGTACTGGCCCGGGAAGTCCAGGGAGACGCCGACGCCGAGCGAGGAGAGCTGGGCGAGTCCGCCGGAGCCGCCGAGGCCGGGCAGGGAGGAGACGGCGGGCGGACTGGCGCCGGCCGGGTTGGCGAAGCTCTGTTCGCGTCCGGTGAGGGGGAGGGACCGGCCGCCGTTCGTCAGGCCCGGGTAGGCGTCGGCGCTCGCGCCGCTCAGCACGGCCTGTCCGTCGGTGGAGTCGACGCCTCCGGTGCGGGTGACGCGGAAGGCGGGGCCGGTGTCGGCGCTCTCGTCGCCCTTGAGGTACCGGTCGAACCACGCCTCGACCCGTCCCTGCACCCGGGCGCTCTCCAGGTCACCGCCGTCGTGGCCGCCCGCGATCCAGTCGACGTCGACCGGGGCGCCGTTGGCGCGGATCGCCTTCGCGGCGGCGTCGGCCTGGCCGAGCGGGAAGAGGGAGTCGGTCTGGCCCTGCACCAGGAGCGTGGGCACGTCGATGCGGTCGGCGACGGCGGACGGCGAGCGCGCCTGGAGCAGTTCGCGCGCCGCGGCGTCCGGGACGCCGGACTCGGCGACCCGCTGGTACATCTCGCACAGGGCGGGCTGGAACTTCTCGCAGCCGCCGCCGGAGTTGACGAAGACGCCGGCCCACAGCTTCTTGAGGACGCCGTTCGGGAAGAACGCGTCGGCGAGGTCGAAGTAGGTGATCGCCGGGGCGATGGCGTCGACCCGGTCGTCGTACCCGGCGCCGAGCAGGGCGATGGCGCCGCCGTACGAGCCGCCGGCCATGCCCACCCGCGGGTCGCCGTCCTTGTCGAGCCGCACCTCGGGCCGGTCCGCCAGCCAGTCGATCAGCCGGGAGACGTCGGCGACCTCGCCCTGCGGGTCGTTCAGCCCGATCCTCCCGGTCGACCCGCCGAAGCCGCGCGCGGACCAGGTGAGGACCGCGTATCCGTCGCGCGCGAGGTCCTCGGCCTGCTCCCGCACGTCGTCCTTGCTGCCGCCGAAGCCGTGCCCGAGCAGGACGGCGGGGCGGCGGCCGCCGGGTCCGGCGGTGAAGTACGAGGTGTCGATCCGCACCCCGTCGTCCACGTTCATGACCCGGTCGGCGCGGCGGACCGCGGGCGCGTCGTCGGCGGCGACGGCGGTCCACGTACCGGCACCGGCGAGCACGACGACGGCGGCCGCGGCGGCGGTGATCCGTCGCGGCCGCCGTGACCGCAGCCACCGCGATCCGGGCAGTCGAAGATCCATGCGTCAACCGTACGGCGTCAACCTGTCGCCGCGATGTCGACCGCGGACCGAGACCGGGGACCTCCCGCGGGCGTACGGGGCCGCCGCCGCGTACCGCGTCCGTGGTACGCGGGCGGCTCAGGACCGGGCGTCCTCCGGGAGGGTCACCAGCCAGCGGGTGGTGGGGCGGGGACGCAGGTAGAGGGCCCAGTAGAGGGTGGCGGCCGCCGTGATGCCGCCGGTCCACAGGAGGTGGCCGGGCTCCTGCTGGGTGAGGATGTAGCCCAGGACCACGATCAGGAGGACCGGTACGGCGGGCCACAGCGGCATGCGCCAGGCGCGGGCGTGGCGGTGGGCGCCGCGGCGGGAGAGCAGGGCGGCGACGGCGACGAGCAGGTACATGCCGGTGACGGAGACGCCCGTGACCCCGTACAGGGTGTCCAGGTCCACGAAGCACAGGGCCGCGCCGGGGACGCCGACCGCGAGGGTGGCGACCCAGGGGGAGCCGAAGCGGCCGAGCCGGGAGAAGACGGCGTTCACCGGCGCGGGCCAGGCCCGGTCGCGGGCGGAGGCGAACAGGACGCGCGAGTTCTGGATGACCATGACGATGCCGGCGTTGACGATCGCGAGCGCCACGCAGAGGCTGACGAAGGTGCCGACGGCGGAGTCGGACCAGGCGGTGACCATGGCGGAGATGTCGCCGCCGGTCAGCTCGGCGAGGTCGGAGGCGCCGAGGGTGATCGCGACGACCGGGACCAGGATGACGACGGTGGAGATGCCGAGGGTGGCCAGCACCGTGCGGGCCACGTTGCGGCGCGGGTTCTCCAGTTCCTCGGAGAGGTAGACGGCCGTGGAGAAGCCCTGGGTGATGAACAGGGCGATGGCGAGGCCGGAGACGACCAGCAGGGCGGTCACGGCGTCCGGGCCGCCGTCGGCGCCGGCGACCTCCAGGGAGGCCAGGCTGTCGAGGCCGCGCCGGCCGTGCGCGAAGCCCAGCACCGCGACCACGGCCGCCGCGACGACCTCCAGGACCAGGAAGACGCCGGTGATCCAGGCGTTGGCGCGCAGGTCCAGCAGGCCGGCGAGGGTGGCGAGCAGCATGACGGCGGCGCCCGCCAGGGACGGGTCGAGGCGCACGACCGGTTCGAGGTAGTCGGCGGTGCCCATCGCGATCACCGGTGGCACGATCATCACCACCAGCAGGGACAGCACGAAGACCAGCCAGCCCGCCAGCCGTCCGGCGAGCGTGGAGACCATCGCGTACTCGCCGCCCGCGCTGGGGACGAGGGTGCCCAGTTCCGAGTAGCAGAACGCCACGGCGACGCAGAGCAGCGAGCCGATGGCGATGGTGAGGGCGGTGGCGGTGCCCAGGGAGCCGAACAGGTCGGGGACGACCACGAACAGCGTCGAGGCCGGTGTCACGCACGAGAGGGTCAGCAGTGTGCCGCCGACGACCCCGATGGAGCGCTTGAGCTTCTGGGGGCTGTCCGGGACCGCCGGGGGGACGGCGGTCTCGGCGGGGCGGAGCGTGTCGGTCATGCGGCGGTTCCGATCGACTCGTGCGACGAGGAGTGAGGGCCGGGAGCGCTATCGCCTCCGGCGGATCAGGTCGTACGTCGTGTGTCCGCTCCCGGTTGCGCAGAATGGAATCCGACGGAAACCGTGACGTCAATGGGTGTTTGCCTACGGAATCCGTTGCCTTCGGGTCCTGTTCATGGCCATCCGGACACAACAGGGCGCTGAGGGGGCGGCTTTGCCTCCCTGCGGTAACCGCAGGGAGGCACCGCAAAAAAATGGGGCCGCCCGCATAAGCGGACGGCCCCCGGGGGCGTTCGGTGACGCTCAGTGGTTGCGCGGGAAGCCCAGGTCGACGCCGGTGGGGGCGTCGGCCGGGTCGGGACGTCCGTATCTCGGGTGGTGCCTCCGGGGTTGCCGACAGCTCCCCGGAGGCGCCACCGCTCTCAGGCCTTGGCCACCGCGACCTCACGCACCCGGCCGAACAGCTCCCGCACACCACCTCGGCAGCAGCAAGGACAGCACCGCCTCGCAGGCCGCAGCACTCGCCTACGCCGATAAGTACGTGGGCCGACTGCTCGATGGGCTCCGCCCCCGGGGCCGGTGGCTGGTCATCATGTGCGCCGACCACGGCGACGCCTACGGGGCGACCTGCACCCGCCCGCACGGGGTCAGGCACCTGTTCGCCGCCTGCGACCTGGGCAAGGACAAGCTCTACGGCCACATCAAGCCGAGGAGGCACCGGACCAGGTTCCTGGAATGCTGCCGCTGTCTGCGCGGTCTCCACCCGTGGCCGAGGCCGACGTCGCCCGAATCGGAGTGATCCTGACGACCGTGTCACCGGCCGCGTCGATCCCCACTTCGTTCGCCGCTCATCAGGGCAGGCGGGCGTGTTCGGCTCGGCTGGCAGCGATCCGCTCACGCGCGAGCGTACGGGCCTGCCTGGTGTCGCCGCCGGTGAGCCGGGCGAGGATCGCCGCGAGCGGCCTGATCTGGCCCCGGCCGCCCCAGTGGCCCTCGGGGATCTCGGTGGGGAACACCCAGATCCGGCTGGCGTCACGCGGCCAGGCGCCGTTCTCCGCGTCGAGGATCGCCTCGGTGACCTCGGCGATGACGCTCGCACGCTTCTGCTCGTCGAGCTGGCCCTCGGGGACGGACGGGACGACCTTGTAGCGAGGCGCGTCCGCGGGTTCTCCGCCGACGTAGACGCCGGCCGGCCGGTGCAGCCAGAGCCAGGAGACGGAACGGCTCACCGGGTCGGCGGGGTCGAATCCCTCGTTGCGGACGAGGATCTCGGTGATGCGGTTCAGCAGCGCCGCCTCGGCGTCCGGCTGGAGCGCGCCGTCGGGAATGTACACGTCGAGCATGGGCATGGCCGATCTCCTTTGTGAGTTTAGTTCTTCAACTCAGGCCGGAGCCTACGAGGACTGAGTTCAGCTTGTAAACCCAGGCGGGTACACTCGTCCCATGGAGACGCGGCGAATCGACCCGGTGAACTGCTCGGTGGCGCGCGCCCTCTCGGTGGTGGGGGAGCGCTGGTCGCTGCTGATCGTCCGTGAAGCGCTGGACGGCGCACGCCGGTTCGGAGAGTTCCACTCCCGCCTCGGGATCGCCAGAAATCTCCTGGCGACTCGGCTGGAGACCTTGGTGACCGCGGGAGTGATGCGCCGCGTGCCCTATCAGGAGCCCGGCGATCGGCAGCGCTTCGCCTACGAACTCACCGAGCAGGGCCGGGCATTGCGGCCCACGCTCGTGGCGCTCCTGGAATGGGGCGACACGTACCTCGCCGACCCGCAGGGCCCGTCGGTCATCGTCCGGCACCGGCCCGTCGACGATGCGAGCTCCTGCGACGAGCCGGTCAAGGTCGTCCTCGAGTGCGCTGCGGGGCACAGCCACCTCGCCCCGGAAGACGTGTGCCGCACCCCCGGACCGGGCGCGCGCTTCGTGGAAGGCTCCTGAGATCCCGGGAGCTCGCGGCCGTGCTGCGGGCCGCCGGAACGGCGCGGTGAGCGAGCGGGCGCGGCCGCTCGCGGCTGAGGAGTGGTTGTTGATGCTGCGGGTGCTGGCCTGTCTGAGGGACGGTCTGGTGCGCGACGGCGAGCAGCGGCGGCCGGATGACGAGGCGTCACCGTCGTCCGCGCGGGCGTTGAGCACGCGGGTTCGGGAGCTCAACCGCTGGAGCAGTCACCAGGGCGGGCTGCGGTGACCGGGCGGCCGTCGGACGTGGACTGGCTCGGACCGCCGCAGGGTACGGAAGACCTCCCGCGCGGCAGCCTGGTCGAGGACCCGGAATCCGGACGTGTGGGGATCCTCCAGGACGTCACCGCGTACGTCCCTCCCTGGCAGGGCGATCAGCGCCCGCGCTCGACCGCGTTCGTGCGTCCCGTCGGCGGGGGCCGGGAGTGGGCCGTTCCCCCGGAGCGGTTGCGTCCGGCCGATGGCCCTGCGGGCCGGGACCGTGGTGGTGGGCACGGTCCCGGCCGGCCGGGATGACGGCCCGCGCCGTCAGTGGTTGCGCGGGAAGCCCAGGTCGACGCCGGTGGGGGCGTCGGCCGGGTCGGGCCAGCGGGTGGTGACGACCTTGCCGCGGGTGTAGAAGTGCGTGCCGTCGTTGCCGTAGATGTGGTGGTCGCCGAAGAGGGAGTCCTTCCAGCCGCCGAAGGAGTGGTAGCCGACGGGGACCGGGATCGGGACGTTCACGCCGACCATGCCGGCCTCGACCTCCAGCTGGAAGCGGCGGGCGGCGCCGCCGTCCCGGGTGAAGATCGCGGTGCCGTTGCCGAACGGGGAGGCGTTGATGAGGTCGATGGCCTCCTCGTAGGTCTCCGTACGCAGGACGCACAGGACGGGGCCGAAGATCTCGTCCTGGTAGGCCTTCGCCGTGACCGGCACCTTGTCGAGGAGGGAGATGCCGATCCAGTGGCCGTTCTCGTAACCGTCGACGGTGTGGCCGGTGCCGTCCAGGACGACCTCGGCGCCCTCGTCCGCCGCGCCGGCCACGTAGGAGGCCACCTTGTCGCGGTGGACCTTGGTGATCAGGGGGCCCATCTCGGAGGCGGGGTCGCTGCCGGGGCCGATCCTGATCTTCTCGGCGCGCTCGCGGATCTTCTCCACCAGCGTGTCGCCGATCGCGCCGACGGCGACGACCGCGGAGATCGCCATGCAGCGCTCGCCCGCCGAGCCGTAGGCCGCGGAGACGGCCGCGTCGGCCGCCGCGTCGAGGTCGGCGTCGGGCAGGACCAGCATGTGGTTCTTGGCGCCGCCGAGGGCCTGGACGCGCTTGCCGTGCGCCGAGGCGGTGGTGTGGATGTAGCGGGCGATCGGGGTGGAGCCGACGAAGGAGACCGCCTTGACGTCGGGGTGGGCGAGGAGACGGTCGACGGCCACCTTGTCGCCGTGCACGACGTTGAACACGCCGTCGGGCAGGCCGGCCTCGGAGAGCAGTTCGGCGAGGCGGACCGAGGCCGACGGGTCCTTCTCGGACGGCTTCAGCACGAACGTGTTGCCGCAGGCGATGGCGATGGGGAACATCCACATCGGCACCATCGCCGGGAAGTTGAACGGCGTGATGCCGGCGACCACGCCCAGCGGCTGGCGGATGGAGGACACGTCGACGCGGCTGGCGACCTGGGTGGACAGCTCGCCCTTCAGCTGCACGGTGATCCCGCAGGCCAGGTCGACGATCTCCAGGCCGCGCGCCACCTCGCCGAGCGCGTCGGAGTGCACCTTGCCGTGCTCGGCGGTGATCAGCTCGGCGATCTCGTCGCGGTGGGCGTCGAGCAGCGCGCGGAACCTGAAGAGGATCGAGGTGCGGGTGGCCAGGGAGGACTGGCCCCAGCTCAGGTACGCCTCCTTGGCGGCGGCGACCGCGGCGTCGACCTCCTCGACGGACGCGAACGCGACCTTCGTGGTGACCTCGCCGGTCGCCGGGTCCGTCACCGGGCCGTACGTACCCGAGGCGCCTTCGGCGGTCCTGCCGCCGATCCAGTGGTTGACGATCTTCGTCATGACCGAGAACTCCTTCACAGATGGCGGCGACGGGTGGAGACGTGCCGTTCGTACAGCTCGTGTGCCCCGGCCGCGGGCGGACGCGCCGCGGCCCCGGCCACGGCTCCATCCCACCAGGACCGGGCCGCCGGACGGGCCCGACACAGTGTCGGCCGTTCGGGTCCGCGAGTGGACACATGGGACTTCGGTGGGACCTCCGGCGCGGGGCCGCGGCGGGCGGGGAGTCGTCGCTCGCGCTTCGCTCCTGCCAAAGCGAAGCGGCCTCCCGCGCCGGAGGCGATCGGTGGGGCGCCGGTGGCGGCACCCCGGGGGACGTGCGGCTCGGTCATGTGGCGGCCCCCGCGGTGAGGGCCGCGGCGGTCTCGCCGGGGGTGGGCATCGCGGAGGAGCACTCCGGGCGGGAGGCGACGACGGCCCCGGCGGCGTCGGCGTGCCGCACGGTCCGCTCCGGGTCCCGGCCGGCCGTGGCGGAGCGAGCCGCCGGGGAACTCGCCGGAGGACGTGACCCGCGGCAGCGGTACGCCCGCCCGGAGCGGGTGGAGGTCCACCCCGGTCCGCCTCACGGTGATCACGTCGTACGCCATCGCGTCCCCTTCGTACGGCTGCGGGGCGTCTTCGCCTCCACGGCTCCCCCCGGTTCTAGCCCTGCGCGTGAAGCCCTGTCAATGTTTTGTCCGGACATTCGGACCAGATCTTGCCGGGGTCTTACCCGGGCCCGCCGCCGCGGGAGAAGTCGCGGGGGAAGTCGCGGGAGAAGTCAACGCGCCCCGCCGACGGACCGGCGTGCGCCTGTGTGGCATCCCTGTCACAAACACTCCCGTGGCGTCACGGGCGTCACACCTGCGCGGGCCTTCCGTCACACCCGGCGCACAGCCCCTGCCCTGCCGCCGGCAGGGCTCGTTGACCGGGCACAACGCATGCCCGATCACCAGCGCGCACCCGGCTCCCCCTGACGGCCGCCCCCGGCCGTCGCCGCGGTGCGCACGGGGAGGTGCCACCATGACCGACCGATCGCTGTGGTCCTACAAGGACATCGCGGCCCACATCAAGGTGCAGCCGGACACCGTCCGCTCCTATCGCAAACACGGACTGCTGCCCCCGCCCGACCTCGTGGAGGCGGGCAAGCCCTACTGGTACGCCGACACCGTCCGGAGGTGGGTCGCCTCCCGCCCGGGCAACCGGGGCCGCAGGGACGGCTGACCCTCCGTCGCCCCTCCGGGCGGGAGCCCGGTCAGCTCCAGGGCTCGATGACGGTCACGCCCGCCCCCGCCGCCGCCCCGCCCATGGCCGCGAGGGCGGGCGGGGCGGCGTCCAGGGCGATGGTGGAGGTCACCAGCAGATCGGGGCGGAGCACGCCGGCGCGGACCAGTTCCAGCATCGGGGGATAGGTGTGCGCGGCCATGCCGTGGCTGCCGAGGAGTTCGAGTTCGAGGGCGATGGCGCGGGCCATGGGGACGGGCGTGGTGCCCGTCGGGGAGGGCAGCAGGCCGACCTGGACGTGACGGCCCTGGCGGCGCAGGCCGTCGACCGAGGCGGCGCAGGTGGCGGGTGCGCCGAGGGCGTCCAGGGAGAGGTGGGCGCCGCCGCCGGTGAGGTCGCGGACCGCCTCGGCGGGGTCCTGTACGGCCGCCGCGTCCACGCACTCCGCCGCGCCGAACCTCCGCGCCAGGTCGAGGGCCCCCGGCGACACGTCGACGGCGACGACGCGCGCGCCGGCCGCCGCGGCGATCATCACCGCCGACAGCCCCACCCCGCCGCAGCCGTGCACGGCCACCCACTCCCCCGCCGCCACCCGGCCCCGCTGCACCACCGCCCGGTAGGCCGTGGCGAAACGGCAGCCGAGCGAGGCGGCCGTCGCGAAGGACATCCCGTCGGGGACCGCGACGAGGTTGACGTCCGCGTGGTCCAGCGCCACGTACTGGGCGAAGGAGCCCCAGTGGGTGAAGCCGGGCTGGGTCTGGCGTTCGCACACCTGCTGGTCGCCGGCCGCGCAGGCGGGGCAGGAACCGCAGGCGCAGACGAAGGGGACGGTGACCCGGTCCCCGGCGCGCCAGCCGGTCACCCGGTCCCCGACCGCCTCGACGGTCCCGGCGAGTTCGTGCCCGGGGACGTGCGGCAGGGTGATGTCCGGGTCGTGGCCCTGCCAGCCGTGCCAGTCGCTGCGGCACAGGCCGGTGGCCTCGACGCGGACCACGACCCCGTGGTCCGCGGGCTCCGGGTCCGCGACCTCCCGCACCTCGGCCGGCTCCCCGTACCGCTCGAACACCACTGCCCGCATGTCTGGTCCCGCCCTCCGGCGATCGTCGCTTCCGGCGGAACGTTATCCCCCGGGTCCCGTCCTGTCGCGGCGTCCCCGGTCCCGTCCCGCGCCACCCCGGCCGCCCTACTTGGATTCATACCCCCTAGGGGTATAACCTGGAGTCGTGGCCATGGCCACACGCACCCCACACGCCTCGACGAGGAGCAACGACATGACCTCCCAGACCGACACCCAGGGTTCCGTCACCGCCGTCTACAAGGTGAGCGGGATGAGCTGCGGGCACTGCGAGGGCGCCGTCTCCGGCGAGATCTCCCGGCTCTCCGGTGTCGGCTCGGTGCGGGCGGTCGCCTCCTCCGGCGAGGTGACCGTCGTCTCCGCGGCCCCGCTGGACGAGGAGGCCGTCCGCGCCGCCGTCGACGAGGCCGGCTTCGAGCTGGTCGGCAAGGCCTGAGCCGGGAGTTCCCGCTTCCGCACGGCGTGAACCGGGCCGCACCGGCCACCCGTTCCCCGCGGTCCGCCACCGTGGGTCCGCCACCGTGGGTCCGGCACCGTCGGCCCGACACGCCACCGTTCCCGCAGCCCCGGACGTCCCTGGAGTACGGACATGACCAGCACCACCACCACCGAGGCACCGGCCGCCGAAGAGGCGGCCCGCTCGGAGGTCGAGCTGCTCATCGGCGGGATGACCTGCGCCTCCTGCGCGGCCCGTGTCGAGAAGAAGCTCAACCGCATGGACGGCGTCACCGCCACGGTGAACTACGCGACGGAGAAGGCCCGGATCACCTACCCGCCGGGCATCGAGGTCGCCGACCTGATCGGCACGGTGGTGCGGACCGGCTACACCGCCGAGGAACCCGCTCCCCCGCGGGGCGAGAGCGAGGGGACGCCCGCCGCGGAGGCCGACCCGGAGCTGGCCGCCCTGCGCGGGCGCCTCACCGTCTCCGCGCTCCTCGCCCTCCCCGTCGTCCTGCTGGCGATGGTCCCGCCCCTGCAGTTCGACAACTGGCAGTGGCTCTCGCTCACCCTGGCCGCGCCGGTCGTGGTCTGGGGCGCCGCCCCCTTCCACCGGGCCGCCTGGACCAACATCCGGCACGGCGCGGCCACCATGGACACGCTGGTCTCCGTCGGTACGCTCGCCGCGTTCGGCTGGTCCCTGTGGGCGCTGTTCCTCGGCCACGCGGGCATGCCCGGCATGCGGCACCCCTTCGAACTCACCGTCGCCCGCACCGACGGCGCCTCCACCATCTACCTGGAGGTCGCCGCCGGCGTCACCGCCTTCATCCTGCTCGGCCGCTATCTGGAGGCCCGCTCCAAGCGTCGCGCGGGAGCGGCCCTGCGGGCGCTGATGGAGCTGGGCGCCAAGGACGTCGCCGTGCTGCGCGACGGGCGCGAGGTACGGATACCGGCGGAGCGGCTGGCCGTCGGCGACCGGTTCGTCGTACGGCCCGGGGAGAAGATCGCCACCGACGGCACGGTCCTGGAGGGCTTCTCCGCCGTGGACGCGTCCATGCTGACCGGCGAGTCCGTCCCGGTGGACGTCACCGTCGGCGACCCCGTCACCGGCGCCACGGTCAACGCGGGCGGACGGCTCGTCGTCGAGGCGACCCGGATCGGCGCCGACACCCGGCTCGCGCGGATGGCGCGGATGGTCGAGGAGGCGCAGAACGGCAAGGCGCAGGTGCAGCGCCTCGCCGACCGGATCTCCGGGATCTTCGTCCCCGTGGTGCTGCTGATCGCGATCGGCACCTTCGGGATGTGGCTCGGTTCCACGGGGGACACCGTCGCCGCGTTCACCGCCGCCGTCGCCGTACTGATCATCGCCTGCCCCTGCGCCCTCGGACTGGCCACGCCGACCGCGCTGATGGTCGGCACCGGGCGGGGCGCCCAGCTCGGCATCCTCATCAAGGGCCCCGAGGTCCTGGAGTCCACCCGCCGCGTCGACACCGTCGTCCTGGACAAGACCGGCACCGTCACCACCGGACGGATGACCCTCCAGGAGGTGTACGCCGCCGAGGGCACCGACGAGCAGCGGCTGCTGCGGCTGGCGGGCGCCCTGGAGCACGCCTCCGAGCACCCCGTCGCGCGGGCGATCGCCGCGGGCGCCGAGGAGCGCGTGGGCGCGCTGCCCGGCGCCGAGCACTTCGAGAACGTGCCCGGCCGGGGCGTACGCGGGCGCGTGGAGGGCCACGAGGTGGCCGTGGGACGCCTCTTCGAGGAACTGCCGCCGGAGCTGGCCCGGGCGAAGGACGAGGCCGAGCGGGACGGGCGCACGGCGGTCGTGGCCGGCTGGGACGGGGTGGCGCGCGGTGTCCTCGCGGTCGCCGACGCCGTGAAGGAGACCAGTGCCGAGGCGGTGCGCGAGCTGCGCGCCCTGGGGCTCACGCCGGTGCTGCTGACCGGTGACAACCGGACCGTGGCCGAGGCGGTGGCGCGGACCGTGGGCATCGACCGGGTGATCGCCGAGGTGCTGCCCGAGGACAAGGCCGACGTCGTGCGCCGGCTGCAGGACGAGGGGCGCAGCGTCGCCATGGTCGGCGACGGCGTCAACGACGCGGCCGCGCTGGCCGTCGCCGATCTGGGTCTCGCCATGGGCACCGGCACGGACGCGGCGATCGAAGCGGGCGACCTGACCCTGGTCCGCGGCGACCTGCGGGTGGCGGCGGACGCGATACGGCTCTCCCGCAGGACGCTCGGCACCATCAAGGGCAATCTGGTGTGGGCCTTCGGCTACAACGTGGCCGCGCTGCCGCTGGCCGCGGCCGGGCTGCTGAACCCGATGATCGCCGGTGCGGCGATGGCGTTCTCCTCGGTCTTCGTGGTGACGAACAGCCTGCGCCTGAGGGCGTTCCGCTGAGGTCTCGAGTTGGGGTGTACCCCTGTCGTCCGGTACGACCCTCACATAAGCTCTTCACAAGGCTCGCGCATCATCCTTACGCTTGGGTCCCGTGAGTGGTTTGCGGACGCTTGCGTACCTTGGGGAGATATGCAAGAGACGCGGATCACAGTGATCTGAACGTAACCATCGAAGGGGTTCGAAGGTCTAAGTTGGCGATGTCGGGCAGCGTCTTGGGGGGCGCTTCCTGACATCTGGAGAACGTCTTGGGGGACCTTCTCCGGAGATTGCGTTGCCGGGGCACGTACCCAGCGGGGAGCTTTGAGCGGCCCTCCCGCACGTGCGCTGTCCCGGCAGACCGCACACCGACGAGTGCGGCGGATTCAGGCCCGTCCGCGCTCGCACAGCGATTCAGGCGCTGTCCTCACAGACGCCCGGCCGGATCCCGTGGGGGGAATCCGCACCGGGACATGGGAAGGCGCCCTGGTTCGTCGGCCCGTGGGGGGACCGGCGGCCGGGGCGCCTTTTCCCTCACCCCGTTCTCCCGCGCCGTTCTCCCGCGCCGTTCTCCCGCGCACGACAGCCGGGCCCCGCACACGACCAGCGTGTGCGGGGCCCGGCGCGTGCGCGGCTCGGAGCGGCGGTCAGCGCTCCTCGACCGGGACGAAGTCGCGCTCGACGACGCCCGTGTAGATCTGGCGCGGGCGGCCGATGCGGGAACCCGGCTCCTTGATCATCTCGTGCCACTGGGCGATCCAGCCCGGAAGGCGGCCGAGGGCGAACAGGACCGTGAACATCTCGGTCGGGAAGCCCATGGCCCGGTAGATCAGACCGGTGTAGAAGTCGACGTTCGGGTAGAGGCTGCGCGAGACGAAGTAGTCGTCGGAGAGCGCGTGCTCCTCCAGCTTCAGCGCGATGTCCAGCAGCTCGTCGGACTTGCCGAGGGCGGACAGCACGTCGTGCGCGGCGGCCTTGATGATCTTGGCGCGCGGGTCGAAGTTCTTGTAGACCCGGTGGCCGAAGCCCATCAGGCGGACGCCGTCCTCCTTGTTCTTCACCTTGCGGATGAAGGAGTCGACGTCGCCGCCGGCGGCCTGGATGCCCTCGAGCATCTCCAGCACCGACTGGTTGGCGCCACCGTGCAGCGGGCCCCACAGGGCGGAGATGCCCGCGGAGATCGAGGCGAACATGTTCGCCTGCGAGGAGCCGACCAGGCGGACGGTGGAGGTCGAACAGTTCTGCTCGTGGTCCGCGTGCAGGATGAGCAGCTTGTCCAGGGCGGCCACGACGACCGGGTCGAGCTCGTAGTCCTGCGCGGGGACCGAGAACGTCATGCGCAGGAAGTTCTCGACGTAGCCGAGGTCGTTGCGCGGGTAGACGAACGGGTGGCCGACCGACTTCTTGTACGCGTACGCCGCGATCGTCGGGAGCTTGGCGAGCAGGCGGATGGTGGAGAGGTTGCGCTGCTCCTCGTCGAACGGGTTGTGGCTGTCCTGGTAGAACGTCGACAGCGCGGAGACGACCGACGACAGCATGGCCATCGGGTGGGCGTCACGCGGGAAGCCCCGGTAGAAGTTCTTGACGTCCTCGTGCAGCAGGGTGTGCTGGGTGATCTCGCCCTTGAACGCGGAGAGCTGGTCGACGGTCGGCAGCTCGCCGTTGATCAGCAGGTAGGCGACCTCCAGGAAGGTGGAGCGCTCGGCCAGCTGCTCGATCGGGTAGCCGCGGTACCGGAGGATGCCGGCCTCGCCGTCCAGGTAGGTGATCCCGGATTTGTAGGCGGCGGTGTTGCCGTAGCCGCTGTCCAGTGTCACCAGACCGGTCTGGGCCCTGAGCTTCCCGATGTCGAAGCCCTTGTCGCCGACGGTGCTGTCGATCACCGGGTAGGTGTACTCGCTGCCGCCGTACCGCAGTACTACAGAGTTGTCGCTCACGTCTTCCCTCACCGACCTAGTGCCTCATCTTCGAGGTGCCCTGACTGTCTCCACCATCCCCCACTCGGCGCAGGAGAGTGCACTCGGGGTCGACCATCGGGCCTATCGGCGGCACTGAGTGCCGCCAACTTGCCCATCCTGCCCCTTGCGTTCCCCATCCGGAAGGGTTCTGTGACCTTCGTGACTCATTTGATCGATCATTTTTTGGTGACGGGCCGCTCACAGTGGTGCCGCGCGCCCGGTGATGGCGGTGACGCGCGCCCGGTGGTTCAGACCCCCGGGAGGCGGGAGCCGGCGAGGCGGAAGTCCAGCGCCGTGCACCGGCGGCCCGCCGAGACCGTGCGCACCGCCTGGTCGATCGCCTTGCGGGAGCCGACGAGGACGACCAGCCGCTTGGCCCGGGTGACCGCCGTGTAGAGCAGGTTGCGCTGGAGCATCATCCAGGCGCCCGTGGTCACCGGGATGACGACCGCCGGGTACTCGCTGCCCTGGGAACGGTGGATGGTCACGGCGTAGGCGTGCGCCAGCTCGTCCAGTTCGTCGAAGTCGTACGGCACCTCCTCGTCCTCGTCGGTCAGCACCGTCAGGCGCTGGTCGACCGGGTCGAGTGCGGTGACCACGCCCACGGTGCCGTTGAAGACCCCGTTCTCCCCCTTCTCGTAGTTGTTGCGGATCTGGGTGACCTTGTCGCCGACGCGGAAGACCCGGCCGCCGAACCGCTTCTCGGCGAGGTCGGGGCGGCCGGGGGTGATGGCCTGCTGGAGCAGCCCGTTGAGCGTGCCCGCGCCGGCCGGGCCCCGGTGCATGGGGGCGAGGACCTGCACGTCCCGGCGGGGGTCGAGGCCGAACTTCGCCGGGATGCGCCGGGCCGCGACGTCGACGGTGAGCCGGCCGGCCTCCTCGGTGTCGTCCTCGACGAAGAGGAAGAAGTCCTTCATGCCGTCGGTGACGGGGTGCTGCCCCGCGTTGATCCGGTGCGCGTTGGTCACCACGCCCGACTGCTGGGCCTGGCGGAAGACGCGGGTGAGCCGGACGGCGGGGACGGGGCCGTCCTCCGCCAGGAGGTCCCGGAGCACCTCCCCCGCGCCGACGCTGGGGAGCTGGTCGACGTCGCCGACGAAGAGGAGGTGGGCGCCCGGGGGCACCGCCTTGACCAGCTTGTTGGCGAGCAGCAGGTCCAGCATGGACGCCTCGTCGACCACCACCAGGTCGGCGTCGAGCGGGCGGTCCCGGTCGTAGGCCGCGTCGCCGCCGGGCTTGAGCTCCAGCAGGCGGTGGACGGTGGAGGCCTCGGCGCCGGTCAGCTCGGCGAGCCGCTTGGCGGCGCGGCCGGTCGGGGCGGCGAGGACGACCTTGGCCTTCTTGGCGCGGGCCAGCTCCACGATCGAGCGGACGGTGAAGGACTTGCCGCAGCCGGGGCCGCCGGTGAGGACGGCGACCTTCTCGCTCAGCGCCAGCTTGACGGCGGCTTCCTGTTCGGGGGCGAGGTCGGTGCCGGTACGGTCCTTCAGCCAGCCGAGCGCCTTGTCCCAGGCCACGTCCCGGAAGGCCGGCATCCGGTCCTCGTCGGTGCGGAGCAGGCGCTGCACCTGGGCGGAGAGGGCGAGTTCGGCACGGTGGAAGGGGACGAGGTAGACGGCGGTGACGGGGTCGCCGCCGTCGGGGGCGGGCACCTTCTCCCGTACGACACCGGGGTCCTCGTCGGGGTTCTCCGGCTCGGCGGCGAGCTCGGCGAGGCACTCGATGACGAGTCCGGTGTCCACCTGGAGCAGCTTCACCGCGTCGGCGATCAGCTTCTCCTCGGGGAGGTAGCAGTGGCCCTGGTCGGTGGCCTGCGAGAGGGCGTACTGCAGGCCGGCCTTCACCCGGTCCGGGCTGTCGTGCGGGATGCCGACGGACTGGGCGATCCTGTCGGCGGTGAGGAAGCCGATGCCCCAGACGTCGGAGGCGAGGCGGTAGGGCTGGTTCTTCACGACGGAGATCGAGGCGTCGCCGTACTTCTTGTAGATGCGGACGGCGATGGAGGTGGAGACCTCGACGGTCTGGAGGAAGAGCATCACCTCCTTGATCGCCTTCTGCTCCTCCCAGGCGTCGGCGATCTTCTTGGTCCGCTTGGGGCCGAGCCCGGGGACCTCGATGAGGCGCTTGGGCTCCTCCTCGATGATGGTGAGGGTGTCGACGCCGAAGTGCTGCGTGATGCGGTCGGCGAAGACCGGGCCGATGCCCTTGACCAGGCCGGAGCCGAGGTAACGGCGGATGCCCTGCACCGTGGCGGGGAGGACGGTCGTGTAGTTCTCGACGTGGAACTGCTTCCCGTACTGCGGGTGCGACCCCCAGCGCCCCTCCATCCGCAGGGACTCCCCGACCTGGGCGCCGAGCAGCGCGCCGACGACGGTGAGCAGATCGCCGGCGCCTCTGCCGGTGTCGACGCGGGCGACCGTGTAGCCGTTCTCCTCGTTGGCGTACGTGATCCGCTCCAGGACGCCTTCGAGGGTGGCGAGCCGGCGTTCACCGGGGGCGGCGGCTGCGGACGGGGCGGACTGGTTGGGCATGGTCCGACGGTACCCGTGGGGTGTGACAGGGGGTGCCCCGTCCGGCCGGCCCGGCTCCGGCGACCGTGACGGTCATGGCCGCCCCCGGTGCGCCGCGCCGCCCGTGCGTGGACACCGGCTGGTGGTGCGCGCGGGCCGGCCGCCTCTAGCAGCCCGGCTCGACGCCGCTGTTCATGAACGAGTCGACGTCGATCGAGTAGCCGGCCCCGGTGGTGAGGTCGGGGCGGTTCTCGTGGCCGTCCTCCGCTAGGCCCTCGGCGGTGAGGAAGACGACCCGCAGGGTCATGTCCTCCTTGACGAAGCACAGGTCACCGGACGGGGCTTCGGGGTCCGGGTCCCACCCGTCCCGTACCGCCGCCGTCCGGTAGTGGGCGGCTACCTCGGCCTCCGTGCCGGGGAAGGCGTAGGTCCGGCCGGCGTACACCGAGACGTCGCCGCTGTCCGCCCAGCAGCCGGCGTCGACCTCCTCGAAGCCCCGGGCGACGGTGGCCCCGGCGGGCCGGGAGTCGAGGATGCCGAGCCCGGCCATCTCCTTCACCCGGCCGTCGGTCCCCTCACAGTCCATGGTGAGCTCCTGCAGCGCGCAACCGGTGAGCGTTCCGGCCGCGAGCACGGTCGACAGGAGCAGGAGCACGGGGCGGGTGGTACTTGTCCGTAAAGGCAAAGCGGGCTCCAGGATGAGGGCCGGGCGGGACGGCTGTCCGTGCCGTTCCGGAGCGGTCCGGTCCGGTCCGATCCACGGGATCGTGTCCGGCAGGGATGTCAGCCGGGGGACATCATGCCGGTTCCCGCCGGTCCGGGTTCCTTCAGCCCCTCAAGGAAGCGCGTGAAGGCGGCGGTTGGGAAGGTGAGGGTGGCCCGGGCGGGGGCCTTGGAGTCGCGGACGGCTGTGTGGGTGGGTGAGGTCGCTATCTCCACGCAGTTGTTGCCGTCGCCGCCACCGGAGTAGGACGACTTACGCCAGTTCTCCATGGGGGTCCCTCACAGCCTTCCTGCCGTCCCCTTGATCGCTCGCACGAAAGCACCGAAGGCTTCCGTGGGGAAGGCGAGTGTTCCGTGCGCGGGAGCCTTGGAGTCACGTATGGCCACCAGGGTGCGGGTGTGTGCGATCTCAAGACACGAGTTGCCGTCACCGGGGCCCGAGTAGGAGGACTTTCGCCAAACGCGGGGGGTGCCCATGGGATGCCTCACAACTCTTTCGTCAGCCTGCGGATGAAGTCACGTGACCGCACGGGGTCGAGCGACACAGCCTCCACTTTACGGAAGAGAGTTCGAAAAGAACCGAGTTGGGCCTCCGCGTCAATGAATGCGGTACCGACAGGTGTGTCACGTACCACGGTGTCGAGTTTCGGCACCATGCCTCCGACGTACACCATGGCGCTTGCAGCACCCGCGAACCCTTCGAGGTCGAAAGGGATCACGCGCACGGTGATGTGGTCCTCCTCGGACACCTCCAGAAGGCGAGACAGTTGCGCTCGCGAGGCAGTGCGGTCTCCGACCATGATCCGGAGCGCTGATTCGTGAATGACCGCCTCGTACGGAGTGGGCTCGGGCCCCTCCAGGATCACCTTGCGCTGCATGCGGTGCCGAACACGTAGCTCAAGCTCTTGGGCGGGCAACTCGGGTACACGGTAGGCGAAGACGGAGCGGGCGTAGTCCTCTGTCTGGATCGGGCCGGGGATGTACAGGAACTGGACCTCCTGCAGAAACGTGGCGTGATGTTCCAACTCGGCGAGGTCGAGAAAAGGGGTCGGCAGCAGAGATCGGTACTGCTCCCACCACCCACGTGTCCGGTCGGTCGCCATCGCCACCAAGGCGTCCACGAACTCGGCGTCCGTGCAGGCGTAGTGGGAGGCGAGGCGGCGCAACCGCTCTTCGCTCACTCCCGAGAGGCCGGACTCGATGTGACTGACCTGTACCGGACTCACCCCGAGCAGTGTTGCCGCCTGTCGTGCGCTCAGACCTGCCGCGTCGCGCAGTCGTCTGAGTTCCACCGCCAGGCGCAACTGACGGGCCGTTGGTTCACGCCTGGTCGTCATCGACCACTCCTCGTTGAACGGGCAGGGAAACATGACTCGTTCGACGTCAGATTACGGGACGGGCTTGCTGAACCGAAAGATTAACCCCTACCGTCAGTGACGCGACGCACACCGTGCGACACCGGTCCGCCGGAAGCGCACCGCTCCGTCCTGCCATGGCGGCTGCGGCAATGACACCGGAGCCGCCCCCAACCCCCCGCACTCGAAACGGAGTCCCGCATGTCCGAAAACGAACCGTGGGAGTACTCCCTGTACATCCCCAACGACCTGCGCGCCGTCACCGTCAGCCGCCGTACCCTGCGCCTGATCCTGACCATGCACGGGCTGATCCGCCTCGTCGACGTCGCCGAACTGCTCGCCACCGAGCTGGTCTCCAACGCCGTACGGCACACCAAGGGCCCCGCCGGCCTGCGCGTGCACTGGTCGCCGCCGGGGACGTTGCGGATCGGGGCGTGGGACGCGGATCCCCAACCTCCGGAGCCGCCGAGGCCGTTCGAAGGTGAGGCGGAGGACGGGCGAGGGCTGGCGCTGGTGCGGGCCTGCGCCGACGTGTGGGGGTGGCAACCGCTGGCCAGACAGGGCAGCCGGGGCAGCCGGGGCAGCCGGGGCAGCCGGGGCAGCCGGGGCAGCCGGGGCAGGTACGTGTGGTGCGAGCTGTCCGCGGCCTGACGGGGCCGGAGCCTGTGCAAGTGGCCGTTGGGCCACTCGCTTCTTTGCCAGTGTCGTGCTTCCGCGACCCGCGTCAAGGGCGCTGCGTTCCGCTGCGCTCCACTCCGCGTCGGCTCCGCCGATGGCCCTTCGGGCCACCCTTGACCCGGCCCGCTCCAGCACGGGGGAGAAGCGAGCGAGCGGCCCGGAAGAACGGGTGGCCTGCCCGCGTCGGCCCTTCGGTCGGCCGGTCGGTCACCCGGCGTGCGGGATGCGCGCTCGCGCCTCGCCTGCACGCCGGGCAGGCTCAGCGACTTACGGTCGGTGGGGCGTGGCGGACTGGCGGTGCAATGGCGCGTGAGCTGTACGGATGACGGGCGACCGGCGACCGGCAGCGCGATAATGCGGGGTCCGGACCCCGCCTCTGAAGGCGTGAACACTTCGGGCCCAAGTGTTCACGCTTTTCGCCACCACTCCAGACCCCTGCCTTCTGGCTTCTGGCGGCTCGGCGGTGGAGATTCGCTCCAATCAGTACCTCATCAGCACTCGACAGGCGCTCGCTGACCGGCAGTTACTGGGCCCAGTCCGGTGTGCGGTCAGGTGATTGGAGCGTTTCTCCACTCAGCGGTGGCTGCCGAGCCGATCGGCAGGTCGTCAGTCGTCCGGCATGGCCGTGCGACTGGGCGATGGCCGCCAAGCCGGCCGGCGTGCCGCCACCACACCCGGTGCGACACCCGCCACCACACCCGGTGCGACATCCGCTCCGCCCACCCGCCGCTCACTGCCCAAACGGCCCGCCTCCCACCCGCCGCTCACCGCCGAAACGGCCCGCCTCCCACCCGCCGCTCACCGCCGAAACGGCCCGCCTCCCACCCGCCGCTCACCGCCGAGACGGCCCGGCGTGCGGGCGAGGCGCGACCGCGTACCGCCGGCCCCGGGTGACCGACCGGCGGGCCTCGGATCGCAGGCACGCGTCGGCCACCCGTTCTTCCGGGCCGCTCGCTCGCTTCTCCCCCGTGCTGGAGCGAGCCGGGTCAAGGGTGGCCCGCAGGGCCATCGGCGCAGCCGACGCGGAGTGGAGCGCAGCGGAACGCAGCGCCCTTGACGCGGCTCGCGGAAGCACGACACTGGCAAAGAAGCGAGTGGCCCAACGGCCACAGTTCCAGCGGGCGCCCCCCACGGCCGACCCCCGCGGCACTCCCCCACCCCGATCACGATTCGATTTCGGCCACCCCCCACCCCCTTGTCAGCCCCTCGTGTAATCGATTCCAATCCTCCGTGTAATCGATTCCACGAGGAGGTGGAGCGGCGATGGCGAGTATCAAGGACGTCGCCGCGCAGGCCGGGGTGTCCGTCGCCACGGTGTCGCGCGTCCTGAACGACCATCCGTCGGTCAGCGCGGACGCCCGCAGGCGCGTGCTGGCCGCCGTCGAGGCGCTGGGCTACCGTCCGAACGCCGTCGCCCGGTCCCTGCGCACCGATCAGACCCGCACCCTCGGGCTGGTCATCAGCGACGTGATGAACCCGTACTTCACCGAGCTGGCCCGCTCCGTGGAGGAGGAGGCCCGCGCGCTCGGGTACAGCGTGATCATCGGCAACGCCGACGAGCGGCCCGACCTCCAGGACCACCACGTCACCACCCTGCTGGACCGCCGCATCGACGGTCTGCTCGTCTCCCCCACCGACGGCGGCTCGCCGCGCATGCTGGACGCCGCCCGCGCGGGCACGCCCATGGTCTTCGTCGACCGGTGGATCCCCGGTGTGGACGTGCCCGTCGTCAGGTCGGACGGGCGCGGCGCGGTGCGGGACCTGGTCGCGCACCTGTACGGGCTCGGGCACCGGCGGCTCGCGATCATCGCCGGGCCGGCCGCCACCACGACCGGCCGCGAGCGCGTGGACGCCTTCCGGGAGGCGCTCGGCGCGTACGGGCTCGCCCTCCCCGACGCCTACATCGGCCAGGGCGACTTCCAGGCCGCCAGCGGGCGCCGGGTCACCGAGGGCTTCCTCGACCTGGCCGAGCCGCCCGAGGTCGTGTTCGCCGCCGACAACCTGATGGCGCTCGGCGCGCTGGACGCCGTACGCGCGCGCGGGCTGCGGGTGCCCGACGACCTCGCGCTGGCCGCGTTCGACGACATCCCCTGGTTCGTGCACACCGACCCGCCGGTCACCGCGATCGCCCAGCCCACGGGCGCACTGGGGCGGGCCGCCGTGCGCGCGCTGGTCGACCGTGTCGAGGGCCGGCCCGGCGAGTCCGTGACCCTGCCCGCCCGGCTCGTCGTACGCCGCTCGTGCGGCGAGCCGGCCCCCACCCCGTCCCCGTCCCCCGTACGAAGGAGTACGTCGTGAGCAACCCGGACGAGTTGCTGCGCATCGAGGGCATCCGCAAGACCTTCCCCGGCGTGGTCGCGCTCGACGGCGTCGACTTCGACCTGCGCCGGGGCGAGGTGCACGTGCTCCTCGGCGAGAACGGCGCCGGCAAGAGCACGCTGATCAAGATGCTCTCCGGCGCCTACACGCCCGACGCCGGCCGCATCGTGGTCGGCGGCGAGGAGGTGCGCATCCACGGTGCGCAGGACTCCGAGCGGCTCGGGATCGCCACCATCTACCAGGAGTTCAACCTGGTCCCCGATCTGACGGTCGCCGAGAACATCTTCCTCGGGCGGCAGCCGCGCCGGTTCGGGATGATCGACCGGAAGCGGATGGACGCGGACGCCGAGGTGCTGCTGAAGCGGGTCGGGGTGGACGTCCCGCCCCGCGCGCGGGTGCGTGAACTCGGCATCGCGCGCCTGCAGATGGTCGAGATCGCCAAGGCGCTCAGCCTGGACGCGCGCGTGCTCGTCATGGACGAGCCGACCGCCGTGCTGACCTCCGAGGAGGTCGAGAAGCTGTTCGCGATCGTGCGGCGGCTGCGCGAGGACGGCGTCGGGATCGTCTTCATCACCCACCACCTGGAGGAGATCGCCGCCCTCGGCGACCGGGTCACCGTCATCCGGGACGGCCGCAGCGTCGGCCAGGTGCCCGCGTCCACGCCCGAGGACGAGCTGGTACGGCTCATGGTCGGGCGGTCGATCGAGCAGCAGTACCCGCGCGAGCGCGCCGAGGCCGGTGACGCGCTGCTCAGGGTCGAAGGGCTGACGCGCGACGGCGTCTTCCACGACGTGGGCTTCGAGGTGCGGGCCGGTGAGGTCGTCGGCATCGCGGGGCTCGTCGGGGCCGGGCGGACGGAGGTGGTCCGGGCGGTGTTCGGGGCCGACCCGTACGACGCCGGGGCCGTGCACGTCGCGGGGGCGCCGCTGCGGCGCCACGACGTGAACGCCGCCATGGCGGCCGGGATCGGGCTGGTGCCCGAGGACCGCAAGGGGCAGGGGCTGGTGCTCGACGCCTCCGTCGAGGAGAACCTCGGCCTGGTCACCCTGCGGTCCGCCTCCCGCGCGGGGCTCGTCGACCTCAAGGGGCAGCACGAGGCCGCCGAGCGGATCGCCGGGCAGCTCGGCGTGCGGATGGCCGGGCTCGGGCAGCACGTGCGGACGCTCTCCGGCGGCAATCAGCAGAAGGTCGTCATCGGCAAGTGGCTGCTGGCGGACACCAAGGTGCTGATCCTCGACGAGCCGACGCGCGGCATCGACGTCGGCGCCAAGGTCGAGATCTACCAGCTCATCAACGAACTGACGGCCGCCGGAGCCGCCGTGCTCATGATCTCCAGCGATCTGCCGGAGGTGCTCGGCATGAGCGACCGGGTGGTGGTCATGGCGCAGGGGCGCGTCGCGGGCGAACTCACCGCCGAACAGGCCACCCAGGACGCCGTGATGGCCCTCGCCGTCAGCACTCACACCAACGGAACGGAGGCCTCCCGTGGCCACTGACACGCTCAAGGGCACGCCGGGCGCGCAGGGCGGCGCCACGGCCGGCCTGCGCCGCCTGCTCCTCGACAACGGCGCGCTGACCGCGCTGATCGTCCTCGTGATCGCCATGTCGGCGCTGTCCGGGGACTTCCTGACCGCCGACAACCTCCTCAACGTCGGCGTCCAGGCCGCCGTGACCGCGATCCTCGCCTTCGGCGTCACCTTCGTGATCGTCTCGGCGGGCATCGACCTGTCGGTCGGCTCGGTCGCCGCGCTCTCCGCCACCGTGCTGGCGTGGAGCGCGACCGAGGCCGGGATCCCGGTCGCCCTGGCGGTCCTCCTGGCCGTCGCGACGGGCATCGCCTGCGGTCTGGTGAACGGTTTCCTCATCTCGTACGGGAAGCTGCCGCCGTTCATCGCGACGCTGGCCATGCTGTCGGTGGGGCGCGGTCTGTCGCTCGTGATCTCGCAGGGCTCCCCGATCCCCTTCCCGGACTCCGTCTCCCACCTGGGCGACACGCTGGGCGGCTGGCTGCCGGTGCCGGTGCTCGTGATGGTCGTCATGGGGCTGCTGACCGCCTTCGTGCTCGGACGGACGTACATCGGCCGTTCCATGTACGCCATCGGCGGCAACGAGGAGGCCGCGCGGCTGTCGGGCCTGCGGGTGAAGCGGCAGAAGCTCGCCATCTACGCGTTCTCCGGCCTGTTCGCCGCCGCCGCGGGCATCGTGCTCGCCTCCCGGCTCTCCTCCGCGCAGCCGCAGGCCGCGCAGGGCTACGAGCTGGACGCGATCGCCGCCGTCGTCATCGGCGGCGCCTCCCTCGCGGGCGGCACCGGCAAGGCGTCGGGCACGCTGATCGGCGCGCTGATCCTCGCGGTGCTGCGCAACGGCCTCAACCTGCTCTCCGTCTCCGCGTTCTGGCAGCAGGTCGTCATCGGCGTCGTGATCGCGCTGGCGGTGCTGTTCGACACGCTGCGCCGCAAGGCGGGCGCGGCCACCCCGGCGGCCGGGGCGTCCGGGGGCGGGAACAGGGGCAGGCAGGCACTGACGTACGTCATCGCCGCGGTCGTCGCGGTGGCCGTCGTCGGCGCGACCTCGCTGCTGCACAACGACTCCTCGGCCGCGAAGACGCAGAGGATCGGCCTGTCGCTGTCGACGCTCAACAACCCGTTCTTCGTGCAGATCCGCGCCGGGGCCGAGGAGGAGGCGGAGAAGCTGGGCGTCGACCTGACCGTCACCGACGCGCAGAACGACGCCTCCCAGCAGGCCAACCAGCTGCAGAACTTCACCAGCGGCTCGCTCTCCGCGGTCGTCGTCAACCCGGTGGACTCCGACGCGGCCGGTCCCTCGGTGCGCGGCGCCAACAAGGCCGGCATCCCGGTCGTCGCCGTGGACCGCGGGGTCAACGGGGCGGACACGGCCGCGCTGGTCGCCTCCGACAACGTCGAGGGCGGCGCGCTGGGCGCCAGGGCGCTCGCCGAGAAGCTCGGCGGCAAGGGCACGATCGTGATCCTGCAGGGGCAGGCCGGTACCTCCGCCAGCCGCGAGCGCGGCGCGGGCTTCGCCGAGGGCCTGAAGGACTACCCGGGCATCAAGGTCGTCGCCAAGCAGCCCGCGGACTTCGACCGCACCAAGGGCCTGGACGTGATGACGAACCTGCTCCAGGCGCACCCCGACGTCGACGGCGTCTTCGCGGAGAACGACGAGATGGCGCTCGGCGCGATCAAGGCGCTCGGCTCCAAGGCCGGGAAGTCGGTCCAGGTCGTCGGCTTCGACGGCACGCCGGACGGGCTGAAGGCGGTCGGGGCGGGCACGCTGTACGCCTCCGTCGCGCAGCAGCCGTCGGAACTCGGCAGGATCGCGGTACGGAACGCGCTGCGGGCCGCCGAGGACAAGAAGGTGGAGGACACGGTGAAGGTTCCGGTGAAGGTGGTCACCAGGGAGAACGTGGCCGGCTTCGAGGGCTGACGCCGGTCCCCGGGCCCCGGGGCACACGGGCGGGCGGTCACGTCGACCGCCCGCCCCCACTCGGGTCCACCCGGACCACTCGCGTTACACGGACTACTCGGACTACTCGGACTACTCGGATTCACTCGGATCGGGGAGCGATTCATGTACGACTACGACCTCCTGGTCGTGGGATCGGCCAACGCCGACCTGGTGGTCGGGGTCGAGCGCCGGCCGGGCGCCGGGGAGACGGTGCTCGGCTCCGACCTGGCCGTCCACCCGGGCGGCAAGGGCGCGAACCAGGCGGTCGCGGCCGCCCGGCTCGGCGCCCGTACGGCCCTGCTGGCGCGGGTCGGCGACGACGGGCACGGGCGGCTGCTGCTGGACTCGCAGCGGACGGCCGGGGTGGACACGGCGGGCGTGCTGGTGGGCGGGGCGCCCACCGGGGTCGCGCTGATCACGGTGGACCCGTCGGGGGACAACAGCATCGTCGTCTCCCCGGGCGCCAACGGCCGGCTGACGCCGGCGGACGTGCGGGCGGCCGGGAGCCTGTTCCACGCCTCCCGGGTGGTCTCCGCGCAGCTGGAGATCCCGCTGGAGACGGTGGTGGAGGCGGTGCGGAGCCTGGCGCCGGGCAGCCGGTTCGTGCTGAACCCGTCCCCGCCGCGCCCGCTCCCGGCGGAGGTGCTGGCGGCCTGCGACCCGCTGATCGTCAACGAGCACGAGGCGAAGGTGATCCTGGGCGACACCGCCGGGGTGGGCGACGGGCCCGAGGACTGGGCGCGGCTGCTGCTGGCGGAGGGCCCGCGTTCGGTGGTGGTGACGCTGGGCGGCGAGGGCGCGCTGGTGGCCTCCGCGGAGGGCGTCCACCGCGTCCCGTCCGTCACGGTGCACGCCGTGGACACCACCGGGGCGGGTGACGCGTTCACCGCCGCGCTGGCCTGGCGGCTGGGCGCGGGCGAGCCGCTCGCGCGGGCGGCGGCGTACGCGGCCCGGGTGGGGGCGGCGACGGTCACCAGGGAGGGCGCGCAGGTGTCCTTCCCGACGGCGGCGGAGGTCGCGGCGCTGTGCGGTGCTGGCCCGGGGGACGGCCCCCGGACCCCCGGCCCGGGACCGGACGGCGCGTCCTGCGTGGGCCCGGAAGGAGGCGTCCGGTGAAGAGGCACGGAATCCTGAACCGGCACCTGGCCGGCGCCCTGGCCGAGCTCGGGCACGGGGACGGGGTGCTGGTGTGCGACGCCGGGATGCCGATACCCGACGGGCCGCGCGTGGTGGACCTGGCGTTCCGCGCGGGGGTGCCGTCGTTCGCCGAGGTGCTGGAGGGGCTGCTGGAGGAGCTGGTCGTCGAGGGCGCCACGGCCGCCGCCGAGGTGCGGGACGCCAATCCGGCGGCCGCCGGGCTGCTGGCGGACCGCTTCCCCGGTCTCGCGCTGGTCCCGCACGAGCGGCTCAAGGAGCTGAGCGCCGGCACGCGGCTCGTCGTCCGCACCGGCGAGGCGCGGCCGTACGCGAACGTGCTGCTGCGCTGCGGCGTGTTCTTCTGAGGCCGGCCGTACGCACGGGGGCGCGGACACTTCGAGGGGGCCCGGTCCGTCGACCGGGCCCCCTCGTCCCTCCCCCGTCAGAACCCCTCGATCCCCCCCGGGTCCCCTCCCAGAAGTCCTGACGCCGAGTACGACCCGCGAGGTGCGGGGAGGGTTGCACGGTCTCCCCGGAATTTTTCCGGCCCGGTTCCCTACGATGTCCCCCTGGGCAGGACGCGGTCGTCCGGTACGCGGTGGGGGCGTGTGGGGATGCTGGTACAGGAGTTCCGGACCGAGGTGGTGCCTCCCGCCGAGCGGTGGGATCTGTGGCAGGACGTCGCCACCCGGACGCACGTGCCGAACCTGCTGCGCAGTGAGCGCAGCGACGACTTCCGGGCCACGATGCGGGTCCTGCCGCTCGGGGACCTGCAGATCGCCGAGCTGAGCCTGCCGCACCTGGACACCGTGCGCACGCCCCGCACCATCCGGCGCTTCGACCCCGAGTCCCTGCAGATCAACTGCCAGCTCGCCGGCGACGGCGGTATGGCGCAGGACGGCACCGAGGCGGTGTTCGGGGTGGGGCAGCTCATCATGGCCGACACCAGCCTGCCGTACGACGTCCGCATCAACAGGACGTCGCAGCGGTCCACGACGGTGGTCGTCAGCATGCCCCGGTCCCGGCTCCCGCTGCCGCCGCGCGCGATGCGCCGCCTGCTGGCGGTGCCGGTGCCGGTGGACCGGGGCATGGGCGGCGCGCTGCGGCGCTGGCTGGCCGATGTCGCCCGGCGGGCCGACGAGTTCACCGAGGCGGACGTGCCGGCGCTGGCCTCGGTGACCACGGATCTGCTCGCCTCCGTGCTCGGCCACTGCGTGGACTCCGAGGACGCGCTGCCGCCGGAGTCCCGCCGGCGCGCCCTGCGCACCCGGATCCGGGACTTCATCGACCGGAACCTGGGCGATCCGTCGCTGTCCCCGGCGACCGTCGCGGCGGCCCACGGCATCTCGGTACGGCACCTGCACCAGCTGTTCGCGGCGGAGGGCGAGGCCCCGGCGGCCTGGATCCGCCACCGCCGGCTGGAGCGGTGCCGCCGTGACCTGGCCGACCCCCGGCTGCGGGGCCGCTCCGTCCACGCGATCGCCGCGCGGTGGGGCTTCACCGACGCGGCCACCTTCAGCCGCGCCTTCCGCCGCGCGTACGGCATGACGCCGACGGACCACCGACACCACGCGAGCCGGTAGGGCGCCGTCCCGTCCCTGCCGGAATCGACAAGATCCCTGCACGGACGGTCAAGGATCCGGGCGTCCGGCGGACGCATGCTGGTGCCTGTGCGCAGTGGGGGCTGCGCACGCACGGGGGAACGGGGGGAAGCGGCGTGCGGTGCCGGCGGATGTCGGCGTCCGGCCCGGCACCGCACGGCTCGCGCCGTCCGCGGAGGACGAGGGACTGCCCCGGTGGGCAGGGTACGGGGGTGACGGAAGTGCGGGTGGGAATCAGCGTCGGCGGCACGGCGGCGGAGGGCGGCGTGCACGAGTTGCGAAGACACCTCGCGACGGAGCCGGAGCTGCGCGGCCGGGTCCGTACCGACGGCTCGGCACCGCTGCCGCCGGGTGCCATGGGACTGCCCGGCGAGGCCCTGCTCGCCCTCCTCGAACCGGGCGGAGTCCTCACCACGTTCGCCGCGGGCCTGGTCACCTGGCTGGCGGCCCGCCGGACCGAGTGCACGGTCACCGTGACCCGCCCCGACGGCACCCAGGTCACCGTCACCTCGACGCGGGCCAGGAACCTCACGCCCCGGCAACGGGCGGACCTCGTCCGCGAGATCACGGCGTCCCTCGACGAGAACGGCCCGGAGCGGGAGTAGACCGTGCCGACGCCGGATCCCGCACCGGGCAGGAGCGGTGCCGACGACGACACCGGTGACCTCGCGGCACTGGGCGCGCACGCGATCCTCGTCGGCACGCCGGATCACGCTCCCGGCTCCACACTGCCCGCCCTCCCGGCGGTCGCCACCACCCTCGACGACTGGGCGACGGTCCTGGAAGACGCCTGCGGCCTGCGCGGGCGCGTGCACCGCCTGCCCGCCGACGCCACTCAGGGAGCCGTCGTCGCGGCGGTGGAAGGCGCCGTCCGCGAGGCGGCCGGGCCGATCCTGCTGTGCTACGTGGGCCACGGCATCCTGGGCCCCTCGGACGAGCTGTACCTCGCCACCCGGGCCAGCCGGTCGCCGGAGTCGGTCGCCGACGCGGTCCCCTACAGCACCGTCAGGAACCTGCTCACCGAAGCGCCCGGGGGCAGCGTCGTCATCCTCGACTGCTGCTACTCGGGCCGGGCGAAGGCGCCCGGCGGACGGGCGGCGGGACCCCCGCCGTTCGTCGTCACCCGCCCCGGCGGGAGCCATCTCCTCAGTTCGGCCTCCTGGTACGACCTGTCGTACGCGCCCGAGGGGCGCAGACACACCCTGTTCGGCGGGCGGCTGCTCGACGTGTTGACCGAGGGCGACCCGGCGGGCTCCCCGTGGCTCACCCTGGACGGGCTGTACGCCGCGGTGGACCGTGCCTTCCAGGGAGGTCCGATCCGCCCCTGGAGGCAGAGCGAGGGCACGCTCGGTTCACTGCGGCTGGTCCGCAACCGGGCCTACACCGAGCCGCCCCGTGCCGCCGACCCACCCACCGACGTGCCCTGCCCCTACCCCGGCATGGAGCCCTTCGCCACCACGGACGCCCGTCACTTCTTCGGCCGGGAGGACCTCACCCGGCGCTTGCTGGACACCGTGTGCGCCGGTGACGCCACCGGCCCGGTCGTCCTCGTCGGCGGATCAGGCGTGGGCAAGACGTCGCTGCTCACCGCGGGGCTGCTGGCCGGGTTGGAGCGGCGGCGCGCGGAACGGTCCGGGCCCGGCCGTCCGCCGTGGCCTGCCGTGCTGCTGCCCGCGCCCGGACCCCGTCCCCTGCACGCCCTGGCCGAAGCCTGGGGCAGGGCCACCGGGCGTCCGGCCGACGAGGTGCACGCGGCCGTGTCCGAGGGGCGCCTGCCGGAGCCGCTGCCCGGCCGGGAACGCCACCGACTGCTCATCGTGGACCAGTTCGAGGAGGTCTTCACCCGTTGTACGGACGTGACGGAACGCTCCCGTTTCATCGACGTCCTGACGTCCCCCCGGGGCACCGCGGACCCACCGCGGGTGGTGCTCGGCCTGCGGGCCGACCACTACGGCAACTGCCTGACCCACCCCGGACTCGCCCGCGCCCTGGAGCACGGACAGTTCAACGTGCGTCCGATGGACGACGAAGCGCTGCGCGTCTGCGTCGAACATCCCGCACGGGCCGCCGGCCTCACCCTGGAGGAGGGGCTGACCGACCGTCTGCTGCACGATCTGCACCACGGTGACACCGGCCACGACCGCGACGCCGCGCTTCCCTTCCTGGCCCACGCCCTGCGCGAGACCTGGCTGCGGCGCAGCGGGACGACGCTCACCCTCGCCGGATACGAGTCGACGGGCGGCATCTGGCAAGC
Source organism: Streptomyces sp. NPDC000348 (assembly GCF_042898795.1). NCBI lineage: Bacteria > Bacillati > Actinomycetota > Actinomycetes > Kitasatosporales > Streptomycetaceae > Streptomyces > Streptomyces sp. NPDC000348. The sequence goes on along the minus strand of NZ_JBIAZD010000002.1, from coordinate 276,159 downwards.
GGTCACGACGACGACCGACCGGCTGCACGACGGACTCGCCCCGGCCGAGCGGGAGGCGCTGCGCGAACTGCTCTTCCGCCTGGTTCACCTGACCGAGGACGGAGTGGTGGTACGGCGGCGGGTTCCCGTCCACAGTCTGCTGGACGGCCTGTCGGACACACAGCGGGAAGCCACCGAATCCGTACGCGAGCGGCTTGCCGCGGCCCGTCTGATCAGCGCCGACCGGGACCACGTGCACATCTCCCACGAGGCGCTGCTGCGGGCATGGCCCCAACTGCGCCAGTGGATCAGGGAGGACGGGGACCTGCTCGTCCAGCGGCAGCGGCTGGCGGACGACGCCGGCGAGTGGGACGCCCGGGGACGCCACCCGGATCTGCTGCTGACCGGCATCAAGCTGGACGCCGCCCAGGAGCTGCGCCGCAAACGCCGGCTCCCCACGGTCGAGCAGGAGTTCGTGGACGCCGGCCTCGCGGCGGACCTGGCGCGGCGGGAGCGGCAGGTACGGCTGAACCGGCGTCTCACCTGGCGCCTGCGGACCGCGCTGCTGGCACTGTGCCTGGCGCTGATGGCGACGGGCTACGCCTTCCAGCAGTCCACGGAAGCCGACGAGCAGCGGACCGTCGCCGACCGGCAGCGCACCGTCGCCGACCGGCAGCGGAAGAGCGCCGAGCAGCAACGGCTGCACAGCACGGTCCGGGCGCTGGAGGCCGAGGCCGCGAACCTGCGCGAGGAGGATCCCCGGCTGTCCCTGCGGCTGGGGCTCGCCGCGCACCGGTTGCGCCCGTCCGCCGTGTCGCGGGCAGCGGTGTTCGGGACGCTGGCACACACCCGGTACAACGGCGGCTCCCTCGGCGACACCGATGCCGACCACGTCGTGCTGAGCCAGGACGGCCGGACGCAGGCCGCCGAGCATGACGGCCGGGTCCTGCTGTGGGACGTGTCGGACGCCAACCGCCGCAGGCCGATCGCCTCGCTGTCGGGATGCGGGAAGTACCCGAACGGCCTGGCGTTCAGCGCCGACGGCCGCTCCCTGGCCGCCGCCTGCGACACCGGAGCCGTGATGCTGTGGTCACTCGCCGACCGTGAGCGTCCGCGTCGCACGGCCGTCCTGCGTGCGGAAGGGCTCGAGAACGATCCCGCCGCGGTGGCGTTCAGCCCCCGTGGTGACCTTCTGGCGGCCGTCGGATGGGGGTTCGCCGGCGATCCCGTCTCCCAGCGGTCCATGGTGCTCTGGCGGCTCTCCGCCGGAAAGGCTCCCCGGCAGATCGCGGTGGAACGGGGCGTGTACGACGGCCACGCGGTGACGTTCAGTCCGGACGGCCGGACCCTGGTCAGCTCGACCGGCATGGTCCAGTACAAGGAAGAACCCGTCGACCGCGACTCCCGCACCCACAGTTCGGGGGCCACCTTGTGGGACGTCTCCGCGCCCACGCGTCCACGACGGCTGGCGCGCCTGGACGAGGTCAAGGAGGAGGTCGCGTTCAGCCCCGACGGTCGGCTGCTCGCCACCGAGAGCAGCGCCGACGAGGTCGTCCTGTGGGACGTCGCCGACCCCTCCCGGCCCAGGCGGCGGGCAGCCTGGGTCGGCCACAAGGATTTCATCACCGCCTTCGCCTTCGACCGGGCGGGGACCAGGCTCGCCATGGCGTCGTTCGACGAACTGATCACGGTGTGGGACGTCCGCGACCCCGCGAGACCGAAGAAGCAGTCGACGCTGGGCGGGCACAAACGCGCCCCCGAGGACCTGGTCTTCGGCCGCGGCGACGACACCCTCACGTCCGCCGACGGACAGGCGACCATGCGCTGGCGCCTGACGCCCCGCGGCCGCCCCCGGCTGCTGGCGACCCTCGTCGAAGGCGGCGCCGTCCAGTCCGCCGTCTTCACACCCGACGGCACGGCGCTGGCCACCGCCGGTTCCGGCCAGACCGTCAACCTGTGGAGCACCGGGGAACCGGGCCGTCCGAGGCGTCTCGCGTCCATGGACATGGGGACGTTCGTCCAGGACCTGGCCCTCAGTGCCGACGGAACCACCCTGGCCTGCGCGGACAGGAGGGGCAGGATCACACTCTGGGACATCACCGTACCGGCCCGGCCCCGCGAGCTGTCCGTCATCGACCGCGGGGAAGCGGGCTACGTGATGCACATCGGTTTCAGTCCCGACGGCACCACTCTGGTCGCCAACGGCGGCGAGACCCTCTGGTCCGAAGGGTGGCTCGCGACATGGGACCTGGCGGACCGCAGGCACCCGAAGCGACTGCGCATGACCAAAGGCTTCTCGTCGGCGGGAAGAGCGGCGTTCACCCCCGACGGAGAACTGGTGGGCGTCCCCCTCGGCGCCGGCCTCTCCGGAGACGGCCGCCTGGTGGCCGACGTGTCCCTGACAGCCGACGGGATAAGCCTCACGGACATCGGCTCCCCGGGCAGGCGGCGCGAGGTCGGCAAGGTGACCGGCGAGGAGTGGGATTCCACCACCGCCCCCGTCTTCCATCCCGGCGGGAACCTGCTCACGGCCGTCACCGACTCCGGCGACGTCGTGTTCGCGGACATCGGCGACCTCCGCCGGATCCACCTCCCCGCCAGGCTCACCTTCCCCACCGAGACACTGACGATGCTGACTTTCAGCCCCGACGGCCGCCTCGCGGTCACCGCCCGCAGCGACGGAACGTTCCAGATCTGGGACCTGGCGTCCCTCCCCGCCCTCAGCGCCGACCCTGTCGGCACCGCGTGCGGACTGGCGAACGGAGGACTCAGCCGGGACGAGTGGGCGAGGTACGCGTCGGGGGTGCCGTTCAGGACCAGCTGCCCCGCCGGCAGGTGACGGGCCGGCCGCACCACACGCCACGCCCGGGCCGGGGCGGCCGTGCCCCGCTCCTCGCGCCCCGCCCTCTCGTCCCGCGGGACCCGCCGCGCCGCCGGGGCGGCCGGCGCGGTCGCGCGCCGGTCACGCGGCGCTCCGCGAAGGGCTCGCCGGCACGGCCGGGGAGGGCGTCCCCGCCGGGACCGCCGTCCGGCACGGGTGCCTCGGCGGACGGGGCACGGACGGGCTGCTCCGGTACGAGCAGCCCGTCCGGTTCGTCACCCCGCGTGCTCCACGAACCGTGCCGCCGTCTCGGCGAGGACCTCGCGGCCGTCGCGGGCCCAGAGTCCGTCGTTGAACAGCTCGACCTCGATGGGGCCGGTGTAGCCGGCCGCCTCCACGTAGCCCTTCCACTCCCGCATGTCGATCGCGCCGTCGCCGATCTGGCCGCGGCCGTTGAGGACGCCCTCGGGCAGCGGGGTGGTCCAGTCGGCGAGCTGGAAGGTGTGGATGCGGCCCTGGGCGCCCGCGCGGGCGATCTGCGCGGGGGCCTGGTCGTCCCACCAGATGTGGTACGTGTCGACCGTGACGCCGACCTGGTGGGCGGGGAAGCGTTCCGCGATGTCCAGGGCCTGGGCGAGCGTCGATACCACGCACCGGTCGGAGGCGAACATGGGGTGCAGCGGCTCGATGGCCAGTCTCACCCCGTGCTCCTCGGCGTAGGGGCCGAGTTCGGCGAGCGCGTCCGCGATGCGTTCCCGGGCGCCGCGCAGGTCCTTGGAGCCGGCCGGCAGGCCGCCCGAGACCAGGACCAGGGTGTCGGTGCCGAGCGTGGCCGCCTCGTCGACGGCGCGGCGGTTGTCCGCCAGGGCGGCGGCCCGCTCGCCGGGGTCGGTCGCGGTGAGGAAGCCGCCCCGGCACAGCGTCGTCACCGCCAGGCCCGCGTCGCGCACCAGCTTGGCCGCCGCCTCGACGCCGTACGCCTGGACGGGTTCGCGCCACAGGCCCACGCCCGGCACGCCCAGCTCCCGGCAGGCGTCGACGAGTTCCGGCAGCGACAGCTGCCTGACCGTCATCTGGTTGATGCTGAAACGCGCGAGGTCGGCGGTCATGGGGTCACTCCGTACAGGTGCAGCAGGGTCCTCATGCGTTCCTCGGCGAGCTTGGGGTCGGGGAACAGGCCGAGGCCGTCGGCGAGTTCGTAGGCGCGGGCGAAGTGCGGCAGGGAACGCGCCGACTGCAGGCCGCCGACCATCGTGAAGTGGGACTGGTGGCCGGCCAGCCAGGCCAGGAAGACCACGCCCGTCTTGTAGAAGCGGGTCGGGGCCTGGAAGAGGTGGCGGGAGAGTTCGACGGTGGGGTCGAGGAGGGCGCGGAAGCCCTCCGTGTCCCCGGTGTCGAGCACCCGGACCGCCTCCGCCGCCAGCGGGCCGAGCGGGTCGAAGATGCCGAGCAGGGCGTGGCTGAAGCCCTGCTCGTCGCCGGCGATCAGCTCGGGGTAGTTGAAGTCGTCGCCGGTGTAGCAGCGCACGCCCTGCGGCAGGCGGCGGCGCAGGTCGATCTCGCGCTGGGCGTCCAGGAGGGAGACCTTGATGCCGTCGACCTTGTCGGGGTGGGCGGCGATGACCTCCAGGAAGGTGTCGGTGGCCGCGTCGAGGTCGGACGAGCCCCAGTAGCCCTCCAGCGCCGGGTCGAACATCGGGCCCAGCCAGTGCAGGACCACGGGCTCGGCGGCCTGGCGGAGCAGGTGGCCGTAGACCTCCAGGTAGTCGTCCGGGCCCTGCGCCGTCGCGGCGAGGGCGCGGGAGGCCATCAGGATGGCCTGCGCGCCGGACTCCTCGACGACCGCGAGCTGTTCCTCGTACGCCGCCCGGACCTCGGCGAGGGTGCCGCCGGTGAGCTGGTCCGTGCCGACGCCGCAGGCGATGCGGCCGCCGACGGCCTTCGCCTCGGCGGCGGAGCGGCGGATCAGCTCGGCCGCGCCCGCCCAGTCCAGGCCCATGCCGCGCTGCGCGGTGTCCATGGCCTCGGCGACGCCCAGGCCGTGCGACCACAGGTGGCGGCGGAAGGCGAGGGTGGCGTCCCAGTCGACGGCCGCCGGCGAGTCGGGCGACACGTCCGCGTACGGGTCGGCGACCACGTGCGCGGCCGAGAAGACGGTACGGGAGGTGAAAGCGCTTCCGGGGGTGACGGCGCGGGGTTCGGTGCGGGGCTCGTAGGCCCGCAGGGCGCCGTTCGCGTCGGGCAGGTGGAGGGTCACAGCGCGATCTCCGGCACGTCGAGGCGGCGGCCCTCGGCCGAGGACCTCAGGCCCAGCTCGGCGAGCTGGACGCCGCGGGCGCCGGCCAGCAGGTCCCAGTGGTAGGGGGCGCCGGCGTAGACGTGCTTGAGGAAGAGCTCCCACTGGGCCTTGAAGCCGTTGTCGAACTCGCCGTTGTCGGGGACCTCCTGCCACTGGTCGCGGAAGACCTCGGTGGCGGGGATGTCCGGGTTCCAGACCGGCTTGGGGGTGGCGGAGCGGTGCTGGACGCGGCAGTTGCGCAGTCCGGCGACGGCGGAGCCCTCGGTGCCGTCGACCTGGAACTCGACCAGTTCGTCGCGGTTGACGCGGACCGTCCAGGAGGAGTTGATCTGGGCGATGGCGCCGCCGTCGAGTTCGAAGACGCCGTAGGCGGCGTCGTCGGCGGTGGCGTCGTAGGGCTTGCCGTTCTCGTCCCAGCGCTGCGGGATGTGGGTGGCGGTGAGGGCCTGGACGGACCTTACGCGGCCGAACAGCTCGTGCAGCACGTACTCCCAGTGCGGGAACATGTCGACGACGATGCCGCCGCCGTCCTCGGAACGGTAGTTCCAGGACGGGCGCTGGGCCTCCTGCCAGTCGCCCTCGAAGACCCAGTAGCCGAACTCGCCGCGCACCGAGAGGATGCGGCCGAAGAAGCCGCCGTCGATGAGGCGCTTCAGCTTGAGCAGGCCGGGGAGGAACAGCTTGTCCTGGACGACGCCGTGCTTGACGCCGGCCGCGTTCGCCAGGCGGGCGAGTTCCAGGGCGCCGTCGAGGCCGGTGGCGGTGGGCTTCTCGGTGTAGATGTGCTTGCCCGCGGCGATCGCCTTCCTGATCGCCTCCTCGCGGGCCGAGGTCACCTGTGCGTCGAAGTAGATGTCGACGCTCTCGTCGGCGAGGACCGCGTCCACGTCCGTCGAGACGTGCTCGAGTCCGTGCCGCTCGGCAAGCGCCTTCAGCGCGTGCTCGCGGCGGCCGACCAGGATCGGCTCCGGCCACAGCACGGTGCCGTCACCGAGGTCGAGGCCGCCCTGCTCGCGCAGGGCCAGGATGGAGCGGACGAGGTGCTGGCGGTAGCCCATGCGCCCGGTCACACCGTTCATGGCGATACGCACCGTCTTGCGTGTCACGTCATTCCCTTCGTACGCGGTTCGCGCCGCGTACGCCCCACTGGTGAGCGTGACAGCAAGCGCTTTCTATGTATGTAGAAGCTAGCCTCTGAACGGGGGTGCGGACAAGACCGCGGCGGACCCCGAGTTGTTCGAGCGGGCGAACGGCCGCGCGGATGGCCATAGGGTCTGCTCGGAACCACGGGCACGTGTGTGGGTGTGGACGACGGCGTACGGCGGGACGCGCGAGGCGGAGGACGAGACATGACGGTGACCCTGGCGGACGTGGCGGCTCGCGCGCAGGTCTCCCCCGCGACGGTGTCGCGGGTGCTCAACGGGAACTACCCCGTGGCCGCGTCCACCCGTGAACGGGTGCTGAAGGCCGTGGACGAGCTGGACTACGTCCTCAACGGCCCCGCGAGCGCCCTGGCCGCCGCCACCTCCGACCTGGTGGGCATCCTGGTGAACGACATCGCCGACCCGTTCTTCGGGATCATGGCGAGCGCGATCCAGGCGGAGATCGGGGGGCCGGGCGGGCGCGCGGGCGGGGAGAGACTCGCGGTCGTGTGCAACACGGGCGGCTCGCCCGAACGTGAACTGACCTATCTCACGCTGCTCCAGCGGCAGCGGGCGGCGGCCGTGGTGCTGACCGGTGGCGCGATCGAGGACGCTCCGCACAAGGCGGCCATGGACGCGAAGCTGCGGAAACTGGCGGACGCCGGGACCCGGGTGGTGCTGTGCGGCCGGCCGCCGGCGCCGGAGACCGGGGCGATCGCGCTGACCTTCGACAACCGCGGCGGCGGGCGGGAACTCACCGAGCACCTCATCGGACTGGGGCACCGGCGGCTGGGGTACATCGCGGGTCCCCAGGAACGCACCACCACCCGTCACCGGCTCGAGGGGCACCGGGACGCGCTGGCCGCGCACGGCATCGAGGAGGACCCGCGCTGGACCGTCCACGGCCGGTACGACCGGCGGTCGGGGTACGAGGCGACGCTCGAACTCCTGCGCAGGGACCCGTCGTTGACGGCCATCGTCGCCGCGAACGACTCCGTCGCGCTGGGGGCGTGCGCGGCGCTGCGGGAGGCGGGGCTGCGGATTCCGGAGGACGTCTCGGTGGCCGGGTTCGACGACCTGCCGTTCAGCATCGACGCGGTGCCGGCGCTGACGACGGTGCGGTTGCCGCTGGCGGAGGCGGGGGCCCGGGCGGGACGGATCGCGAGGGGGCGGGAGGAGGCCCCGCCCGGCGGGATCGCCTCGGTGCGGGGGGAGCTGATGGTGCGGGGCTCCACCGCGGCGCCGCGGGATTGACCGGACCGGGGGTCCGGGGCCTGCACCGCCGGTGCGGGTGGTCGGTGGGTTTTCGCGCCCACGCGGCGGAGCCGCACGTCGACGCGGGCCGCATATCGATGCAGGCCGCACGTCGACGCGGGCCCGTGCCCCTGAGAGGTGCGTTGCCGGGTGCGGGGTCGTGGGGGCTGTCCGCGCCCGCGCGGCGGAGCCGCACCTCCCTACGGCCCCGCGCCCCTGGGGTGTCCGTGCCCAAGTTTCGGAGGGGGTCATCGATGAGTTCGGGGTGCGGGGACCGTCTGTAGTCGCGTCAGGTATCCAGTGAGGCAACAGGAGCAGCGGTCATGCGGATCGTGGTCACCGAGTTCATCAGTCTTGACGGCGTGTCGCAGGCGCCCGGCGGGCCCGAGGAGGACACCGACGGAGGGTTCGCGCACGGCGGGTGGTCGCAGCCGTACTTCGACCCGGAGGTGCTCGGCGGTGCCTTCGACGCGGGGTTGGCCGAGGCCGAGGCGCTGCTGTTCGGGCGGCGGACCTGGCAGACCATGGCCGGGGCCTGGACCCAGCGGGCGGGGGACCCCTTCGCCGACCGGATGAACGGCCTGCCGAAGTACGTCGTCTCCGGGACGCTGGGCGAGTCCGACCTGACCTGGAACAACAGCCGGCTGATCCCCGCCGGGGAGGCCGCCGCCCGCATCCGGGAGCTGAAGGCGGCCGAGGGCGGCGACCTCGCGATGATGGGCAGCACCGGCCTCGTCCGCACCCTGCTGGGCGAGGACCTGGTGGACGAGCTGCGGCTGATCGTCATGCCGGTGCTGCTGGGCGGCGGCAAGTCCGTCTTCCCCGCGGACGGTGCGAGGCGTGCGTTCGAGCTGGTGTCGACGACCGCCGCCAAGACGGGCGCGCAGGTCTGCGTCTACCGCCGGGCCGCGACACCCGAGTGACGAGGGGGAGTGACACCGGGGGTCGCGGGTAGGGTCCGATGACATGAAGCTGGCGTTCTCCACCCTCGGCGTCCCCGGCCTGCCCCTCGCCGACGTGCGGGCCCTCGCGACCGCGCACGGCTACCACGGCGTCGAGCTGCGCGCCCACCCCGAGGAACCCGTCCACCCCGGTCTCACTCCCGCGCAACGCGCCGACGTGGCCGCCGGGTTCGAGGCCGCCGGCGTCGAGATCCTGGGCCTCGCCGGGTACGCCCGGGTCGCCGCGCCGGGTGAGGACGGACCCGTGGTCGACGAGATCCGTGCCCTCCTCGGCCTCGCCCGGGACCTCGGCGCCCCCTTCGTCCGGGTCTTCCCCGGCGGCGGCACCGGGCAGAGCCCCGAGGAGGCGGACGCGACGGCCGCCCGCCGGCTGGGCACGGCCGCCGAGTACGCCGCCGACCTGGGCGTGCGCATCCTGCTGGAGACCCACGACTCGCACCGCACCGGCGCGGACGCGATGCGGGTCCTCGGTCTGGTCGGCCACCGCCAGGTGGGCGCGCTGTGGGACGTGATGCACACCTGGCTCGGCGGCGAACAGCCCGTGGAGAGTTTCGCGGCGCTCTCCCCCCACCTCGGTTACGTCCAGGTCAAGGACATCGCCTCCGCCGACGACACGACCCCGCTCCCGCTCGGTGACGGCGTCCTGCCGCTGGCCGACGTCGTGGAGGTCCTCTCCCGGCACGGCTGGGACGGCTGGCTCTGCTGGGAGTACGAGAAGCGCTGGTACGCCGACGCCGCCCCGCTGCCCGGCCTCCTCACCCCGGGCCGCGAGCACCTGGCCCGGCTGCTCGCCGAGTCGGCCTGACCGCACGGGAAATTCACTGGCCGGGGCGGCCGGCGGCCGGATAGCGTCCCCGCCGTGCCCCCGTACGCCCGCCGCTCCCCCGCCATGCCCTCATGAGCCTGTCGCGCACGTTCATCGACGTGCGTCCACTGCGTACCTCGCCGGTCTTCCGGCGTCTGCTGATCGGGCGGACGGTGTCCACGCTCGGCGGCTTCATGACCATGGTCACCGTCATGTACCAGGTCTGGGAGATGACGCACAGCGCGGCCTGGAGCGGCGCGGTGGGTCTCGTGCAGGCGCTGCCGCTGGTGTGCTTCGGCCTGTTCGCCGGTGCGTGGGCCGACCGGGGCGACCGGCGCCGGATCTTCCTGGCGGCGACGGTGGGCCAGGCGCTGTGCTCGCTGCTGCTGGCGGTCCAGGGGTTCGCCGGGAACGTACCGGTGGCCGGGGTGCTCGCCCTGGTGGCCGCCCAGTCCGCCTGCGGGGCGGTCGGCGGTCCGGCGGCCGGGGTGTTCGTCCCCCGGCTGCTGCCCAAGGAGCAGGTGGCCTCCGGGCTCGCGCTCTACCAGGTCACCGGTCAGGCGATGATGCTCCTCGGACCCGCGCTCGGGGGCCTGCTGCTCGGCTGGTTCGGCATCGGCGTCTGCTACCTGCTCGACGCGCTGAGCTTCCTGCTGTCCTTCTACGGCGCGTTCGGGCTGCCCGCGCTGCCGCCCGAGGGCGAGCCGTCCCGCGCCGGGCTGCACGGGGTGCTGGACGGGCTGCGCTTCCTGGCCGGCCACCGGGTGGTGCGCGGCGCGCTCGTCACCGACCTCGCCGCCACCGTCCTGGCGATGCCGGTCAGCCTGTTCCCGCTGATCAACGACGAGCGGTTCGGGGGTGATCCGCGCACGCTGGGGCTGTTCCTGTCGGCGGTCGCGATCGGCGGGGTGCTGGCGTCCGCGCTGTCCGGGGCGGTGACCCACCTGGGCCGTCCCGGCCTCGTGATGCTGTGCGGGGCCGGCGTGTGGGGTGCCGCGCTGGCCTCGTTCGGGCTCATGAGCAGCCCCTGGACCGGGCTGGGGCTGCTGGTGGTGGCCGGCGGGGCCGACGCCCTGTCGGTGCTCTCCCGCACCACGATCGTGCAGACCCGTACGCCCGACGCCCTGCTGGGCCGGGTCACGGCCGCCGAGCAGATCGTCGGGCAGGCCGGCCCGCACCTCGGCAACATGCGCGCGGGGCTGGTGGCGGGCGCGACCTCCGGTGCGGCGGCCCTGGTGACCGGCGGGCTGCTGTGCCTGCTGGCGGTGGTGTACGTCGGCGCGAGCACGCCGGAGCTGCACCGTGACCCTCCGGGGGGCGCGCCGCGGGATCCGGGGGCGTGACACCGGGTGGCGGGGGCGGGGCGCCGCGGGATCCGGGGGCGTGACGCCGGGTGGCGGGGGCGTCGCAGGATCCAGGACCGTGACACCGAGCGGCTCGTACGGGCGCGCCGCGGGATCCGGGGGCGTGACACCGGGTGGCGGGGGCGTCGTGGTCGTGTGTGCCCGCGCGGCGGAGCCGCACACGTCACGGCTCCGCGCTCCCGGAGGCGGTCTCCCTCACCGGACGGCCGGGGAGTCCTCCGCGAGCGCCCCCGCCCGTGGGGCGGGTTCCACCGCCCCCGCAGCCGGCCGCCGCGGCGTCACCGAGGCCAGTGCCACCCCGCCCACCAGCAGGGCCGCCGCGCACCACCGCAGCGGGGTCACCGACTCGCCCAGGAACAGCGCGGCCGAGGACATCCCGAAGACCGGGACCAGCAGGGAGAAGGGCGCGACCGTGGAGGCGGGGTGGCGGCGCAGCAGCCACCCCCAGGCGCCGAAGCCGAACACCGTGGCGACCCAGGCGACGAAGAGCACCGTGCCCGCGCCCTGCCAGTCCAGGCCGCGCAGCGCGTCCAGGTCCCGCGCCGGGCCCTCCAGCAGCAGCGACAGGCCCAGCAGCGGCAGCACCGGCACCGTGCTCACCCAGATCATGAAGTTCAGGGCGTCCGGGGGCGCCGCCTTGCGGGTGAGGATGTTGGAGACGCCCCAGCAGGCCGCCGCCGCGACGACCAGGGCGAAGCCGCCCATCGGGCCCGAGGCGCCCTCGTCGACGGCGGCCACGCCGATCCCGGCCAGCGCCACCGCCATGCCCACCAGCCGCACCCGGGAGGGGCGTTCGCCGAGGAGCACGAAGGCGAACAGGGCCGTGAACACCGCCTGGACCTGGAGCACCAGCGAGGAGAGTCCGCCCGGCATCCCCGCGTCCATGCCGACGAACAGCAGCCCGAACTTGGCCACCCCCAGCGCGAGTCCCACCCCCACGATCCACTTCCACGCCACCTTGGGCCGCCCCACGAGGAACACCGCGGGCAGCGCCGCCACCAGGAAGCGCAGGGCGGAGAAGAGCAGCGGCGGGAAGTGGCCGAGCCCGATCTCGATGACGGTGAAGTTCACCCCCCACACGGCGGTGACGAGGACGGCGAGGAACAGGTGGGAAGGTCGCATGCGTCGAGGATCACCGCCCGCCACACTTCAGCACCAGCGATGATTCCTGCATGGTTGGATGAAGCACCGCTAATCGATCGGGGAGCCGTCATGCTCGACCTCCAGCGGCTGCGCGCCCTGCACGCCGTCTCCGTCCACGGCACCGTCGGCGCCGCCGCCGCGGCGCTCGGATACACCTCGTCCGCCGTCTCCCAGCAGATCGCCAAGCTGGAGCGGGAGACGCGGACCGTGCTGCTGGAGCGGGAGGGCCGGGGCGTGCGGCTGACCGACGAGGCGCACCAGCTGGTGCGTGCCGCCCGGGAGCTGATCGCCATCGTGGAGCGGGCGGAGACCGAGCTGGAGGAGCGGCGCGGGGTGCCGGCCGGGCGGCTGACGATCGCCGCGTTCGCCTCCGCGGCCCGCGGGCTGCTGCCGCCGGTGCTGGCCGACCTGGCGCGCCGGCACCCCGCGCTCGACACCCGGCTCACCGAGGTCGACCCGCACCTCTCCGTGGACCTGGTCGCCAAGGGCGCGGTCGATCTCGTCGTCGCGCACGACTGGGACATCGCGCCGCTGCCGGCCCCGGTGGGGGTGGAGCAGGCGGTCATCGGCGACGACCTGTGCGATCTGCTGGTGCCGCGGGACCATCCCTTCGCGGGGCGCGGCGCGGTGCGGCGGGAGGAGCTGGGCGGTGAGCGGTGGATCTGCCAGCCGCCGGGGCGGGTCTGCCACGAGTGGCTGGTGCGCACCCTGCGCACGGCCGGGCACGAGCCGGAGATCGTCCACCAGGCCGACGAGAACCCGACCCTGGTCGCCCTGGTCGCCGCCGGGCTCGGTATCGCGCTGATCCCCCGGCTGGGGCGCGGGCCGCTGCCCGCCGGCGTGGTGGAGGTGCCGCTCGACCCCGTGCCCGTACGACGGCTGTACGCGCTGTGGCGCACCGGGGCGGCCCGCCGCCCGGCGATCGCGGAGACCGTCCGTACGCTGTGCGGGCACTGGCCCGAGGTGTCGGCGCACTCGCCCCGCTGATCCTGCCCGAACCGCCGGTCCCGGCTTCGGGAAACCCGGTCCGGGCGGGAAACCCGGTCCGGGCGGGAACCCCGTCTCCGCCTCCGCCCGTCCCGTGGACAGGCCGCCGGACGGGTCCCCGTGGTGCGGCGCCGGCGCTCGCGGCCGGCCGCGAGCGCCGACCGGTCCCCTCCGCTCCCCTCCGCCGCGTCGTGGCCGGCAGCGCGCCGTCATCGGCGCGTCCCCCTCCCGTCGCGCCGGTGACGGCCCCCGACCGGTTGCCGCGCACTCCCTTGACTGGCAGAAACTTCCCGGATATTGGTGACTTCCCGGCAGTTTCCTTCAGCGGATCCCCGGTCCCCGCGGATCACCTCCCAAAGGAGCGCACGTGCCCGACAGCAGCACCGGAAGCACGGGAAGCACCGCACGTCCGTCCAGACGCGCCGTCCTCGCCGCCACGGCGGGGGTCACCACCGCCCTCGCGGCCGGCGGCGCCGTCCACGCGGCCACCGGCCCGTCCACGCACGACGACAGAGCACTGCGCGCCCTCATCTCCCGTATGACGCTGGAGGAGAAGGTCGGCCAGCTGTTCGTGATGCGGGTCCACGGCCACTCCGCCACCGACCCGGACCAGGCCGACATCGACGCCAACCTCGAGGAGATCGGCGTCCGCACGGCCGCCGAACTGCTCGCCCGGTACCGGGTCGGCGGCATCATCTACTTCGCCTGGGCGCACAACACCCGCGACCCGCACCAGATCGCGGACCTGTCCAACGGCATCCAGAAGGCGTCCCTCGGGCTGGAGCGCGGACTGCCCGTGCTCATCTCCACCGACCAGGAGCACGGCGTCGTGGCCCGCGTGGGCGAGCCGGCCACCCTGTTCCCCGGCGCGATGGCCCTCGGAGCGGGTGGCTCCCGGTCCGACGCGCGGACCCTCGGCCGGATCGCGGGCCGCGAACTGCGCGCGCTGGGCATCCGTCAGAACTACTCCCCGGTGGCCGACGTCAACGTCGACCCGGCCAACCCCGTCATCGGCGTCCGCTCCTTCGGTTCCGACCCGGAGGCGGTCGCGGGTCTCGTCGCGGCGGAGGTGGAGGGCTACCGGGCGTCCCGCGTCGCCGCGACCGCCAAGCACTTCCCGGGACACGGCGACACCATCACCGACAGCCACGCCGAGCTGCCGTACATCCACCACACCCGCGAGCAGTGGGAGGAGCTGGACGCGCCGCCGTTCCGGGCCGCGATCGACGCGGGCATCGACTCCCTCATGACCGCGCACATCGTCGTCCCGGCGCTCGACCCCGCCGAGGACCCGGCCACCCTCTCCCGGCCCGTCCTCACCGGCATCCTGCGCGAGGAGCTGGGCTACGACGGGGTGGTGGTCACCGACTCGCTCGGCATGGAGGGCGTCCGCACGAAGTACGGCGACGACCGGGTGCCGGTGCTGGCGCTGAAGGCGGGCGTGGACCAGCTGCTCAACCCCCCGTCCCTGGACGTCGCCTGGAACGCGGTCCTGAACGCCGTGCGCGACGGCGAGCTGACCGAGTCCCGGCTCGACGAGTCGGTCCTGCGGGTGCTGCGGCTGAAGGCGAAGCTGGGCCTGTTCGAGGACCCCTACGTCTCGCACGCCGGAGTCGACCGCACCGTCGGCACCCGTGCCCACCTGGCCGCCGCCGACCGGATCGCCGAGCGCACCACCACCCTGCTGGTCAACGAGGGCGGCCTGCTGCCGCTGTCCCGGCGCAGCCGGCCGAAGCTGCTGGTCGTCGGTGCCGACCCGGCCTCCCCGTCCGGTACGACGGGACCGCCGACCGGGGTGCTCGCGGACGCCCTGACCGGGCTGGGCTTCACCGCCACCGCCCTGTCCACCGGCACGGCGCCGTCCGCCGCCACCGTCGCCAAGGCGGTCACGGCGGCCCGGGACGCCGACGCGGTGGTCGTCGGGACGTACAACGTCGGGGCGACCAGCAGTCAGAAGACGCTGGTCGAGCAGCTGCTGGCGACCGGGAGGCCGGTGGTCGCGGTGGCGCTCCGCAACCCCTACGACGTGGCCCACCTCCCCGGCGTGCCGGCGTGCCTGGCGACGTACTCCTGGACCGACGTCGAACTGCGCGCGGCGGCACGGGTGATCGCGGGGAAGGCGGCCCCGCGCGGCACGCTGCCGGTGCCGGTGCAGCGGGCGGACGACCCGGCGACGGTGCTGTACCCGGTCGGACACGGACTGACGTACTAGCAGGTCGCACAGGCGCGCCACTCCTACCGTGCCGGACGTAGCGCCCGTACGTCACACACCCGGCGCACCCTCCCCGATACGGTGAAAGCACCGCACATTCCTGGCGTGGCCCGGCGGACCGGGCCACGCTGGACGGGGATGTCCGGGGGATGACGATGCACGTGAGAAGTGGGTGGGGGGCGCTCGCCGGGTGCGCGGCGGCGGTCGCGGTGCTGCTCACCGGCTGCCGGGGCGCGCCGGGCGGCGCCGGGGAGGACGGCCGGCCGGCCGGGTCCCGCACGCCGACGGCGGCCCCGCCCTCCGGGTACGGGGCGGTGTTCCTCGCGGTCGACGAGTGCAGCTCCTTCGGCCGGGCCGACTTCACCGAGGTGTCGTGCGGGAGCGAACGGGCGGCGGCCCGGGTCGTCGCCCGCCACGAAGGGACCGTGCGCGACGGACCGCGCTGCCCGGCGACCACGGACTTCGTGCTGCACATCAGCGAGCAGCGCCCCTCCCTCGACGAGGACGGCGACGGGAGGGTGCCGCGCGGCTACGCCTGCATGCGCCACCTCCAGCCGCCGCACCCCGGGGACCCGGGCGGCGGGGGCGGGCCGCGCACCATCGTCGGCGACTGCGTCTACGACCTGGGCGGCGGCGAGGTCCGCGAGACGGCGTGCGACGGCAGCGGCGAGCGGGCACCGGAGTTCGAGGTGACGAAGGCCGTGGACGCCCGGTCGAAGTGCCCGGCGTCCACGGCCCTCTACGTCAGGCTCGGCGGGACGTCACCGGTGGGCTGCGCCCGCCCGGTGTAGTCCCGCGCGGCCCTCACGGCCGCAGCGTCCGCTGCCGCTCGACGTCCCGCTTGTCCAGCCCGGCGTCGAACTTCGCCAGCGGCTTCGCCGCCGCCGGGTTCTCCTGGACCGTGCTCGGCGCGACGCCGGCCCAGTCCAGGATGCGGGCCGTGGCCAGCGCCTTCTCCTCGGCGACCAGCCCGGCCACGTTCGCCCCGTGGTTCATGCCGGGCGCGGTGAACACGTACGCGTCACGCGCGCCGCGCCCGACCCGGAACGGCTCGGCGCCCCACGGGTCGTTCTCGCCGTACACGAACAGCATGTGCCGGGCGTGGTGGCGGACCCAGGTGTCGACGTCCCGCATGACCCACGGCTCGAACTCCATGTCGATCGAGCGGGGCACGAAGTTGCGCGGCGGCTGGTAGCCGTAGCGGATGTACTTCTTCTCGATGTGCGGGAACCGGATGGTCGGCGCGCCCAGCTGCGTGCCGGCCTGGTAGTAGTACGGCGTGTACGGGCTCAGGCCCTGGTCCGTGTAGAACGAGAAGCCGGAGACGGTGTCGATCGAGGTCCAGATCTCCTCGTCGGTGGCGTTCTTGGCGTCCGCCGGGATCTGCTCGCAGTCGGCGAGCGTGCTGTACTGCCAGAAGCCCCACACGTAGTCGAGGACCACGGCCTCGTACGCCCGGTCCAGGCTGCCGATGGTGTCGAAGGTGTAGCCGTTCTCGGCGGCGACCGCCTCGTACCGCTCCTCCAGCGGCGCCCGGCGCACCAGCGCCTCGCGCTGCACCGCGTCGAGCCGGTCGCGGCACTCCTCGGTGCCGACGCCCGCGAAGAAGCGGTCGTAGGCCGAGTCCTCCTTGTTCACCACGTCGTTGGGGGCGACGTAGGCGACCACGCCGTCCATGTCACGCGGGTAGAAGCGCTCGTAGTAGGTGGCGGTCATGCCGCCCTTGGAGCCGCCGGTGGAGATCCAGTTCTCGGAGTAGATCCCCTTCAGCGCCTCGAAGACGCGGTGCTGGTCGCTGGCGGCCTGCCAGATGTCCAGCTTGGACCAGTCGGCCGGCGCGGGCCGGGACGGGGTGAAGAAGCGGTACTCCAGGGAGACCTGGTTGCCGTCCACGATCTGGGTCGGCTCGGCGCGGCGGGGCGTCGTGGAGACGCTGTAGCCGCTGGTGTAGAAGACGGTCGGCCGCGCGGTGTCCTTGTGCAGCACGGTGATCCGCTGCTGGAACGTGCCCTCGGAGGGCCTGCGGTGGTCGACCGGCTGGGTGTAGTTGAGGACGAAGAAGCGGTACCCGGTGTACGGCTTCTCCTCGATCAGGCTCATGCCCGGTACGGAGAGCAGTCTCTCCTTGATGTCAGTGGTGCCGGTGGCCTCCGGCTCGGCGGCGGTGGCCGCCCCGGCCGTACTCAGTGTGCCTATGAGCACCGTGAGCGCCAGCAGCCATCTGAGCGCCTTGCGCATGCGCACTCCCCTGTGAGACAGATGTGCGCCGGAAGCTACTGGACCAACTCCACCCAGCACCAGGGGACATGGGGATAACCCTCGGTCGGCCGGGGGTCAGCACAGGATCCAGCCGGAGCTGACGGACCCGCCGCCGACCCTGCCCTTCACCCACACGCAGCGGCGGCCGGCGTGCACGGTCACCGGTCCGGCGTGGTGCTTGAACTTGCCCTCGTCGACGACCGGTCGGCCCCCGCGCGCCCGCACGCTCACCGACATCTTCCGCCTGGTGCCGGGCTTCTCGGCGAGGGTGACGGCGCAGACGTAGCCGCCCCGCTTGTAGACGACCACCGAGCCGGTGGAGAACGGCAGCGTGCGCACCTTGCGCCCGGCGCAGTACGCGGCGGCGTGCGCGTCGGCCGGCGCGGCGACGGCGAGCAGTCCCGAGGCGGTCAACACCGCAAGGACCGGCGCGAGTCGCCGGCGTACCGCTCCACTGCCCACAGTCGTCCTCCCGTACCGCGCCTGCCGCGCCGGGCGGCGTACGCGTGTACGGACGCACGACGTGGGCCGGTTGGTTGCGCCCGGGGCGCGCCTCACGCCGGCGCCGGCACGTCCTCCCCGACGAAGGTCCGCCACAGCCGGGCGTACGTGCCGCCGCGCCGGAGCAGTTCCTCGTGCGTGCCGTCCTCCGCGATCTTGCCGTGGTCCATCACGATCACCCGGTCGGCGCGGGCGGCGGTGGTCAGCCGGTGGGCGACGACCAGCGTCGTACGGCGGCCGGCCAGCCGGTCCGTCGCCTGGTTGACCTGGGCCTCGGTCGCCAGGTCGAGCGCGGCCGTCGCCTCGTCGAGCAGCAGCACGTCCGGGTCGACCAGTTCGGCACGCGCCAGCGCGATCAGCTGGCGCTGTCCGGCGGAGAGGTTGCGGCCGCGTTCGGCGACCTCGTGGAGGTAGCCGCCGTCCAGCGTGGCGATCGTCTCGTGTGCGCCGACCGCGCGGGCCGCCGCCTCCACCTCGGCGTCGGTGGCGTCCGGGCGGCCGTAGGCGATGGCGTCGCGGACGGTGCCCGGGAAGAGGTACGCCTCCTGCGGTACGACCCCGAGCCGGTGCCGGTACGCGGTGAGGTCCAGGTCCCTCAGGTCCGTGCCGTCGACGGTGACCCGTCCGCCCGTCGGGTCGTAGAACCGGGCGACCAGCTTCACCAGGGTGGACTTCCCGGCGCCGGTCTCGCCGACGAAGGCGACGGTCTGCCCGGCGGGGACGGTGAGGTCGATGCCGTCGAGCGCCTCCTCGCCGTCGCCGTAGGCGAAGTGCACGCCCTCGAAGGCGATCTCGCCGCGCAGGGACGGCACGTCGAGCGGCTTGTCGGCGGCCCCCGTGGAGGCCGGCTCGCGCAGCAGCTCCTGGATGCGGCCCAGCGAGACGGACGCCTGCTGGTAGCCGTCGAAGACCTGGGAGAGCTGCTGCACCGGCGCGAAGAACAGGTCGATGTAGAGCAGGTACGCCACCAGCGAGCCGATCGCCAGCGTCCCGTCGTCGACCCGGCCCCCGCCCACCACCAGCACGGCCGCGGCCGCGACCGAGGACAGGAACTGCACGAACGGGAAGTACACCGAGATCAGCCACTGGCCCCGTATCCGCGCCTCGCGGTAGTCGGCGCTGCGCCCGGCGAAGCGGCGTCCGCCGTCCCGCTCGCGGCGGAACGCCTGGACGATCCGCAGTCCCGCCACCGACTCCTGCAGATCGGCGTTGACCACCGACACCCGTTCCCGCGCCAGCTCGTACGCCTTCACGCTGGCCCGGCGGAAGAAGTAGGTGGCGACGACCAGCGGGGGCAGGGTGGCGAAGACGACCAGGGCGAGCCCGACGTCGAGGACCAGCAGGGCGGTCATGATGCCGAAGAAGGTGACCACCGAGACGAACGCCGTCACCAGTCCCGTCTGCAGGAACGTCGACAGCGCGTCGACGTCCGTCGTCATCCGGGTCATGATCCGGCCGGTCAGCTCGCGCTCGTAGTAGTCGAGGCCGAGCCGCTGCAGCTGGGCGAAGATCTTCAGCCGCAGCGCGTACAGGACGCGTTCGCCGGTGCGTCCGGTCATCCGGATCTCGCCGGTCTGCGCCGCCCACTGGGCGAACACCGCGAGCAGGCCCAGCAGGGCGGCCGCCCAGACCGCGCCGAGGGCGGTCTGCGTCACGCCCCGGTCGATGCCGTGCCGGATCAGCACCGGCAGCAGCAGGCCCATGCCGGCGTCCACGGCGACCAGGCCGAGGCTGATGAGGAGGGGGGTGCGGAAGCCGCGCAGGAGGCGGCGCAGGCCGTAGGACTCCTCGGGGCGGACGGCCTGGGCCTCGTCGACGTCGGGGACGTCGTCCGCCGGGGGCAGCGCCTCGACCAGGGCGAGGAGTTCGGGGGTGGCCGGGGTGCCGGCCAGGGCGGTGTCCTTGGGCTCGCGGTCGCCGGTCCACAGCCGGGGGGTGACCCCGCGCTCGGCGTCGAATTCGGCGTCCAGCTCCGCGCGGACCGAGGTGTCCTCCTCCCGCGGTCCGGCGGGCGGGGTGTGGCCCGGGGAGACGGCGCCGAGCTCGTCGGGGTCGGTGAGCAGCCTGCGGTAGAGCGCGGAGCGCCGCTGGAGCTCCTCGTGGGTGCCGATGTCGGCGAGCCGGCCGGCGTCGAGGACGGCGATGCGGTCGGCGAGGTTGAGGGTGGAGCGGCGGTGGGCGATCAGCAGCGTCGTACGGCCGCGCATGACGCCCTTGAGCGCCTCGTGGATCTCGTGCTCGACGCGGGCGTCCACGGCGGAGGTCGCGTCGTCCAGGACCAGCAGGCGCGGGTCGGTGAGGATGGCGCGGGCCAGGGCGACGCGCTGGCGCTGGCCGCCGGAGAGGGTCAGGCCGTGCTCGCCGACCGTGGTGTCGTAGCCGTCGGGCAGCTCGCTGATGAAGCGGTCCGCCTGGGCCGCGCGGGCGGCGGCGGTGATCTGCTCGTCGGTGGCGTCCGGGCGGCCGTACGCGATGTTGTTGCGCACGGTGTCGGAGAAGAGGAAGGAGTCCTCGGGGACCAGCCCGATCGCGGCCCGCAGGGACTCGGTGGTCAGCTCGCGCACGTCGTGGCCACCGACGAGGACGGCGCCGCCCGTCACGTCGTAGAAGCGCGGCAGGAGCAGGGAGACGGTGGACTTGCCGGAGCCGGAGGCGCCGACGACGGCGAGGGTCTCTCCGGGGCGGATCTCGAAGGAGAGGCCGTCCAGGACCGGCCGGCCGGGGTCGTAGCCGAAGGAGACGTCGTCGAACTCGACGGTCGCCGGGGCGTCGGCGGGCAGTTCCCTGGTGCCGTCGGTCAGGGACGGCTCGGTGTCGATCAGCTCCAGGACGCGTTCGGTGCCGGCGCGGGCCTGCTGGCCGACGGTGAGGACCATCGCGAGCATCCGGACCGGCCCGACGAGCTGGGCCAGGTAGGTGGAGAAGGCGACGAACGTGCCCAGCGTGATGTGCCCGCGCACCGCGAGCCAGCCGCCGAGCGCCAGCATCGCCACCTGGCCGAGGGCGGGTACGGCCTGGAGGGCCGGGGTGTACCGGGAGTTCAGCCGGATGGTGCGCAGCCGCCCGGCGTAGAGCCGCCGTCCCACCTCGCGCAGCTTGCCGGTCTCCTGCTCCTCCTGTCCGAAGCCCTTCACCACGCGGACGCCGCTGACCGCGCCGTCGACCACCCCGGCCACGGCTCCCGCCTGCGCCTGGGCGTACCAGGTGGCGGGGTGCAGCCGGGCGCGGCTGCGCCGGGCGATCCA
The DNA here is from genome assembly GCF_042898795.1 of Streptomyces sp. NPDC000348. Classification (NCBI taxonomy): domain Bacteria; kingdom Bacillati; phylum Actinomycetota; class Actinomycetes; order Kitasatosporales; family Streptomycetaceae; genus Streptomyces; species Streptomyces sp. NPDC000348. The sequence continues at coordinate 255,186 of NZ_JBIAZD010000002.1, read as the reverse complement.
CCACACGGCGGGGGCGACGGCGAGGGCGACGGCGGTGAGCGGCAGCGACAGCCACGCCATGATCACCAGGGAGATCAGGAACAGCAGGAGGTTGCCGATGGTCATCGGCAGCATGAAGAGCAGGCCCTGGATGAGCTGGAGGTCGCTGGTGGCGCGTCCGACGACCTGACCGGTGGACAGCTCGTCCTGGCGTCTGCCGTCGAGCCGGGTGATCGTCCCGTACATCTCGGTCCGCAGGTCGTGCTGGACGTCGAGGGCGAGCCGGCCGCCGTAGTAGCGGCGTATGTAGGTGAGGACGTAGACGACGAGCGCGGCCGCGACGAGCAGACCGACCCAGGTGGTCATGGACCTGGTCCCGGCGCCGATGACGTCGTCGATGATCACCTTGGTGATCAGCGGGGCCAGCGCCATCACGGCCATGCCGCCGAGGGAGGAGCCCAGTGCGAGGACGACGTCCTTGGGATGACGCCACGCGTATCCGGCCAGTCGCCGTGCCCATCCCCGTTGCGGTGTCACGCGGTGCCCTCCGATCGTCCTGATCTACCGGAAGGCACCAACGCGGTCAGCGGCGGATTTCATCCCTCCGCAACATTCAGGGGCGTACGCGCAGAGCGTAGAGGCGGGTCGTCTGGTTCTGGCTCTGGTTGTCGTCGCTGACCAGGAGCACCTTCAGCCGGCCGCGGTCACGGCCCGTGACCACCATGCCCTCGATGTTGTCGAGGAGCGGGTTGGGCTGGGGCTGCTTGGCGGTGGCGCCGAGGGAGGGGCAGTCGGCGAGGTCGGCGAGCAGGGTCTTGTCGTACGCGGTGCGGTGCCGGTCGGCCAGGTAGAGCCGGACGGTGTTGCCGACGCCGGAGGTGAAGCCGCGTTCCAGGACGAGCAGCCGTCCGCCGGGGGTGGCGGTGACCTCGGAGACGCCGAGGCCCGGGTCGGTCCGGTAGGTGTACTGGGCGCCGAGCCGGAAGTCACCGCGGGCGGTGCGCCGCCAGGTCTGGAGGCGCACCTGGTCGGCGGGGTCGCCGGCGACGGGGTACTCCATGGACGCGAGCAGGGTGCGGCCGCCGGGGAGGAGGGTCAGCCCTTCGAAGGTGCCGTTGGCCCGCGCGGGGCCGGCGGGGGCGGGGCGCAGCGCGTCCGGCACGGGGAGCCGGCCGAGGATCTCGCCGTCGCGGGAGTACCGGCGCACGGAGGGCTCGGTCTCGGAGGAGACGAGGTAGGTCCCGTCCCGGTCGACGACCAGTCCCTCCGCGTCGAGCGCGGCCCCGTTCTCGTCGGCGAGCGGCGTCACGCCCTCGGGCCGCAGGGTCCGCGCGTCCAGCCGGAACAGGGCGGACCGGTCGGAGAGCGCGGCGAGCGTGCGGTGGCGGTCCGGGGCGAGGGCGGAGAGGTTGCCGACGTAGGTGCCCTCGTACGTCGTCTTGTCGAGCGCGTCGGAGAAGCGGTCGACGGAGACGGACGGGGAGCAGGCGTGGGGCGTCCCGTTCGGCCGGGCGCCGGCCGGCCCGGCGGCGGTCAGGCAGGTCGCGGCGGCGAGGGCCGCGGTGGCGGTGGCGAGGAGGGTTCTCAGGCGCATGCCGCCACCGTAGGGCGGCCGGGTGACGGCCGGTCACCGCTTACCGACACATGACCGACACCTCTCCTTCACCCCCATGTACGCATGTCCATGTCACGCTTCCCCTCGGCCGCTCAATCAACCCGCGTAGATCGGACGTCCCCCATGCCCGTGACACCCATACGCCGCCACTGGAAGAGCCTCGCCCTGGCCACCTCGGCCGTCCTGGTCGGGCTCACCGTCCCCGCCCTGACCGCACCGCCCGCCGGCGCCACGACCACCGCGTACGACGACACGTACTACGCCGCCGCGATCGGCAAGTCCGGCACCGCGCTGAAGGACTCCCTGAACACGATCATCAGCGACCAGACGAAGATCTCGTACTCGGCGGTCTGGGAGGCGCTAAAGGTCACCGACCAGGACCCGAACAACAGCGGCAACGTGATCCTGCTGTACTCGGGCATCTCCCGCGGCAAGTCCCTCAACGGCGGCGACACGGGCGACTGGAACCGCGAGCACGTGTGGGCCCAGTCGCACGGCGACTTCGGCACCTCCACCGGCCCCGGCACCGACCTGCACCACCTGCGCCCCGAGGACGTCCAGGTCAACTCGATCCGCGGCAACAAGGACTTCGACAACGGCGGCAGCTCGTTCACCAACAGCGGCGGCAGCCTGACCGACTCCAACTCCTTCGAGCCGCGCGACGCGGTCAAGGGCGACGTGGCCCGCATGATCCTCTACATGGCCGTCCGCTACGAGGGCACCGACGGCTGGCCCGACCTGGAGCCCAACGACTCCGTCACCAACGGCGGCAACCCGTACCACGGCCGCCTCTCGGTCCTGAAGCAGTGGCACCAGGAGGACCCGCCGAGCGCGTTCGAGGAGCGCCGCAACGACGTCATCTACACCTCCTACCAGCACAACCGCAACCCGTTCATCGACCACCCGGAGTGGGTCGAGTCGATCTGGTAGACCGAACACCGGCACCGGCTGCCGCGGTGGCCGGTGCCGGAACCGGGGCAGACTTCCTCATGGCTGACGCGACACCGGGCGATCACACACTTTCGGGACGGCTGCTCGCCGCGGTCTGGACGTTACGGCTCCTCGCCACGTCGGAGGGGTCACCTCCCGACCCCGGGGAGTTCCTCTCGAAGAAGGTGCCGCCGATCCCACGGCGCCCGCCTCCGGCCCTTGTGGGACGAAGGCCTGCCGCATCGTCCGGTGGGCGGTCCCGATGTCGTGGCGGAGCAGCTCGTGCGCCTTGTGCGCATGGTCGGGCGGGGTCGGATCCGCGTTCATGTGATGCCTCGCGCAACGGTCGCCTGCCCCGTCATGCGGGGCATGGTGAGCCTGGTGCAGTTCGAGGACCGACCCCCGTGGTTTATTCGGAGGGTGTGCGGGTGGTCAGGATCCATGACGCCCCGGCCGTCGTCGTACAGCGGCAACGAGGCGGGCCGTCGCCTCGAAGTGGTCGATGACCACCGGGCCGGTGCGGCGGTTCGGGACTTGAAGGCGGCGGACGGGCCGGCGGTGGTTTCCTCCGTGGCCGGGTGGATGCCGTTCGTCGCCGCGCTCAGGAACTGACCCACCCATGTGAAAAGCGTGGGCATGTGGGCCCTCACCGTGTCCACATCGCTCAGCGGAGGCTCGGGCGTCCGTCCCGGACCGCCAGTGGCCGGCCGGCCGGTGCCGGCGAGGTCGCGCAGGACAGCCGTGGACGAGCCGTCCCCGCCCGAGGACCCAGGAGAGCCGATCCGGATGGCGCGGGGCGCCGGTGTCCCGGACCCGTGGTCCCGCGTGCGGCGCCCGCGGGACGGCGCGTCACCCCCAGGGGCACCGCGCCCCGCACGCCCCGCGCGTGCGGAGCCCGCCGCCCGGCGGGAAGCACCCTCGCCGAGCCTCCGGTTCGCTCCATCAGGTGGTGTGGACGGTGGCCCGGGCCGACCGGCCCCGCGCCACCGGCAAGCATGGAATCGCCCCGGCACGGACGCCGGGGCGATTCCGTGCTTCGACGACGCCTTGATGGAGAGTGCCGTGAAGACTCGTTCCTGGTCCCTCGCCGCCGTCCTCGCCCTGACCGCGCTCCTGCTTCCGGCCCACGCGGCGTCCGCCGCCCCGGCCGCACCCCCGTCCTGTCCCGACGGTTCGGTGTGCTTCTGGAGCAAGGAGGGCTTCGGCGGCGACTCCTGGGAGTGGACCGCGCGCAGCGGCTACCGCGACATGCCGCCCCGCCTCCACGACCACGTCGGCTCGTTCGTCTCCGGCACCCGGGCCTGCTTCGTGAACTGGCAGTCGACCGAGAAGCGGGACGTCTTCAACGGCGACTGGCGCTCCCGCTACCTCGGCGACTTCGGCGGGCGCATCGACGGGGTGGGCCCGGGCGGCTGCTGACCGGCGGAACCGGACCGGGAGCGGGCGAGCGGCCGCACGCCGGGGTCACCGCGCGTCCCCGCCGGCCGGTCCCGACGGCCGGTCCCGCCGACGACGGCCGTGGCCCATCGCCGGTCCGGAGGGCGGCGGTGACGGCGGCGACGAGGGGCCGCGGACACCCGGGCGTCACCGGGCGACGCGCCGGCGACGTCCCGGCGGCGGAACCCTTAACGATCAGTGGTTCGTGATCCTTCCTCGCGGAGACGCCGCTGTACTGGTCATCGGGGGTTTCCCCCGTCACCGGACACATGAAGGGGTAGAACCGTGAGGAAACCGCACACCGGCAAGGTCGCACTCATCGGGGCCATGGCCTCCGCGGCACTCGCGCTTCCGCTGGCCGGTTCGGCCGCCGCCGAGACGAACCTGCTCCCGCACATAACCGACTCCTTCCTGGAGTGCCAGACCCTCGGCAACCAGGCCGCGCAGCAGGGGCTGCTGACGGGCTTCAGCTGCGTGCGGGAAGGCAACCACGTGATCATGTACCCCTGGTAGGCACGGGGACCCGGCGCACGTCCGAACCCGGGGCGGGCCCTCGCCGGTCGCTCGGCGCGAGGATCACTTCACGGGGGCCGGGGCAAACATCCGCAGCACGGCGGGGAGCACGACCACCGCCGGGCCCGGTGTCGTCAGGGCCCTCGCGAGGTCCCGTTCCAGGTTTTCCGGAGTGGTCCGCAGGCCGGGGACGCCGAAGGACTCCGCCAGGGCCACGTAGTCGGGGCGGATCAGTGCCGTCGCCGCGGGTTCACCGGAGGCGTCGGTCCTGGACGCGCGCAGGACGCCGTGGCCGCCGTCGTCGACGATCAGCCAGGTGACGTCGAGGTCGTACTGGCGGGCCGTGGCCAGCTCGGCGACGGAGTACAGGGCGCCGCCGTCTCCCGAGACCGCCAGCACCGGGCGGGTGGGGTCGGCGACCGCCGCGCCCAGGGCGGCCGGGAAGCCGTAGCCGGGGCCGCCGGCGCCCTGCGCGGAGTGCAGGTGGTTGGGGCCCATGGCGTCGAAAGCGCACCAGGCCCAGTGGGTCAGGACCGTCATGTCCCAGAAGGACGGCGCCCGCGTGGGGAGTGCGCGGCGAACGGCCGTCAGCACCTGCTGTTCCAGGGCGGGTTCCCGGGACGCGAGGCGCTCGCGGACGCGGTCCAGCACACCCCGTACGCGCTCGGGCGCGGTCGCGTCCTCGCGCCGTTCCACCGTCTCGAGGAGCGCCTGGAGCGCGAGGCGGGCGTCGGCGTGGATGCCGAGGCCCGGGTGGTTGGACTCCAGTTTGCCGAGGTCGGCCTCGATCTGGACGACCCGGCCGCGCGGCTCGAACGTGTGCTGGTTCGAGGAGAGTTCGCCCAGACCGGAGCCGACGACCAGCAGGACGTCCGCGTCCTCCAGGAAGTCGGTGGTGTGGCGGTCCGCAGGCCAGGACTGGAGCGACAGCGAGTGCGTCCAGGGGAAGGCGCCCTTGCCGCCGGGGGTGGTGACGACCGGGGCCTGGATCCGCTCGGCGAGCTGCCGCAGCTTGCCGGAGGCGTCCGCGCGGACCACTCCCCCGCCCGCGATGATCGCCGGCCGGGAGGCGTTGGCCAGCAGGTGGGCGGCGAGGGCGGTGAGTTCCGGGCGCGGGGGCAGCTCGTCGGGGGTGGCGTCCATCGCCGTCACCACGGGCAGGGCCGTCTCCGCGAGGAGCACGTCCTGCGGGATCTCCACCCACACCGGTCCGTGCGGGACGGTCAGCGCCGACTTCCAGGCCTCCGCGATCGCCGACGGGATCTGGGACTGCGTACGGGCCGTGTGGACGGACTTGACGACGCCGCGGAACGAGGCCGACTGGTCGGGGAGTTCGTGCAGGTAGCCGTGGCGGCCGCCGTCCAGGCCCGCCGTCGGGACCTGGGCGCAGATCGCCAGTACGGGGGCGGAGGCCGCCGCCGCCTCCTGGAGCGCGGCCAGGGAGGTGAGGGCGCCCGGGCCCGCGGACAGCAGCAGCGGGGCCGCCTCGCCGGTGATCCGGCCGTACGCGTCCGCCGCGAAGGCGGCGTTGTTCTCCATCCGCAGGCCGACGTACCGCAGGTCGGAGCGGTGCAGGGCGTCGAACACGCCGGGGGCGTCCCGGCCGGGCAGGCCGAAGACGGTGGTCGCGCCGAGCCCGGCCAGGGTCTCCACGACCAGGTCCCCGCCGTTGCGGCCGGGGGGAGGATTCAGCGCGGCCTCCGTCTGGGCGGCGGTCGGGCGGAGCACCAGGTCGTGGTCGTGGGTCACTTCGCGCGGGCCTCTGCAATCTGGCGGGACATGATCGTGGTCAGCTCGTACGCCGTGTGGGACGCGGCCACCGAGGTGATCTCGGCGTGATCGTACGCGGGGGCCACCTCGACGACGTCCGCCGAGACCAGGTTGCAGGACGCCAGTCCGCGCAGGATCTCCAGGAGCTCGCGGGAGGTCATGCCGCCGGCCTCGGGGGTGCCGGTGCCGGGGGCGTGGGCCGGGTCGAGGCAGTCGATGTCGATGGAGATGTACAGCGGCCGGTCGCCGATGCGCTGGCGGAGCTGGTCGGCGACCTCGTCGGCGCCCCGGCGGTAGACGTCCGCGGAGGTGACGATGCCGAAGCCCATCTTCTCGTCGTCGGTGAGGTCCTGCTTGCCGTAGAGCGGGCCGCGGGTGCCGACGTGGGAGAGGGCCGAGGTGTCGAGGATGCCCTCCTCCACCGCGCGGCGGAACGGGGTGCCGTGGGTGTACTCGGCGCCGAAGTAGGTGTCCCAGGTGTCCAGGTGGGCGTCGAAGTGGAGCAGCGCGACCGGGCCGTGCTTCCTGGCGACCGAACGGAGCAGCGGCAGGGCGATGGTGTGGTCGCCGCCCAGGGTCATCAGGCGGGCGCCGGTGCCGAGGAGGTCGTCGGCGGCGGCCTCGACCGTCTCCACGGCCTCGTTGATGTCGAAGGGGTTCACGGCGATGTCACCGCCGTCCGCGACCTGGGCGAGGGCGAAGGGGGAGGCGTCCTGCGCGGGGTTGTAGGGGCGCAGCAGCCGGGACGCCTCCCGGATGGCGTTGCCGCCGAAGCGTGCGCCCGGCCGGTAGGAGACGCCCGAGTCGAACGGCACGCCCACCACGGCGACGTCGGCGCGGCCGACCTCGTCGAGACGGGGCAGCCGGGCGAAGGTCGCGGGACCGGCGTACCGCGGGACGCGGGACGAGTCGACGGGGCCGCGGGGCGTCTCGTTGCTGCTCATGGGGACTGCCTTCTTTCCTGCTCTTCGCCTTGGCTCATGCGTCGGCCCGTACGTCCGCCCGCACCCGCGGGCTGCCGGTCCGTCCCCGACCATAGAGGGGCGGAAAGCATCTGCGAAGTGTACGTTTCATCCATTCCCGCGACACGGAATGGAGGAAGTGTCCAGCATGCCGGATCCCATGGTTCCGCCCACGCCACCCACGCCGCCCGTACGCCTGGACGCGCTCCTGGCGCGCGAGGACCTGGGCCTGCGCCGGATCGCCGGGCCCGACGATCCCGGCACCGTCGTCCACTGGGCGCACGCCTCGGAGATGGCGGACCCGTACCCGTACCTGCTGGGCGGGGAGCTGCTGCTGTCGGCGGGGGTGCACGTCCCGGAGGGGGCGGGCGCGGGGTACTTCGACGCGTACGTCTCGCGGATCGTGGCGGCGGGCGGGGCGGCGCTCGGGTTCGGCGTGGCGCCGGTGCACGAGGCGGTGCCCAAGGAGCTGGTGGAGGCGTGTGAGATGCACGGGCTGCCGCTGCTGGAGGTGCCGCCGCGGACCACGTTCTCGGCGGTGGCGCGGGCGGTCTGGCAGCTGATGGCGCAGGCCCGCCTGGCGGAGCTGCGCCGGGTCACGGAGGCCCAGCAGAGCCTCGCCACCGCCGCCGCCCGCCCGGATCCGCTCCGGCCGGTGCTCCACCAACTGGCCCAGCGGATCGGGGGCTGGGCCGTCCTGTTCGCCCCGGACACCACCGAACTCGCCACCGCGGGCCCCACCCCGCCCCCCGAGGCAAGGCAGGCCCTGACCGCCCTGGCCGAGGTGGTACGACCCCCCACAGCCGACCCGGCCGCAGGCAGTCGTGCCACCCCAGCCGACCCGGCTGCGGGCAGTCGTGCCTCCCCCACCTCCGCCAGCGACACCGTCGGCGGCACCCACCTCGCCGCCTACGCGCTGGGCCCAGGACACGGCTTCGTACTCGGCGTCGCCTCCCCCCACCGCACCCCGGGCGACCACACCATCGCCTCCGTCGCAGCCGCGCTGCTCACCCTCCTCACCGGCCGCCGACAGAGCGGCACCACCGCGGCCCATACCTCCGCGCTCGTACGGCTCCTCCTGGGCGGCCCGCCCGAGGACGTGGCCCCGCTGCTCGGCGGAGAGCGGTGGCGAGTGGTGCACGCCCGGCCGGACGGCCACACCGCACCGGACCCCCTGGCCGCCTCCGCGCTCGGCACCGCGCTCGGGTCGTCCCTGGTCGACCCGGCGGGCGAGGTCGTACGGGTCCTGGTGCCGGCCGACCGGCCCGTGGAGCCGCTGCCGGGCTGGACCCTCGGCGTCAGCACCGCCGCCGCCCCGCCCGACTGGCCGGACGCCGACACCCAGGCCGCCCGCGCCCTGGCCCGGGCCCGCGCCACCCGCGCCCCGCTGCTCCGGCACGGCGACCGCCCGGCCCTCGCCGACCTCGTCCCGCCGCGCGACGCGGACGCCCACGCCCGGACGCTGCTCGCACCGCTGGCGGCCACCCCCGCCCTCACCGACACCCTGCGCACCTGGCTCTCCCTGCACGGCAGTTGGGACCGTACGGCGGTGGCGCTGTCCGTGCACCGCAACACCGTGCGGCAGCGGATCGCGCGGTGCGCGGCGCTGCTGGAGGCGGACCTGGACGACCCGGACGTACGGATGGAACTGTGGTTCGCGCTGCGGCGCACATGAAGGCCTGAGCAGCCGTACGGGAGTAGCCGTACGGAGTCGGCCGAGTACGTGACGCACGTCCCAGCGCGCGATACGCCAGGGACGCCCACAGGGCGCTGCTCCACAATGGGGGGCATGCCGATATCCGGGACACCCAGCCGCGCCGAACTCGTCGAACACCTGGTCGCCACGCGCATCGCGGGCGATGTCGCCACGCCGCGCGAGAACAACCTCTCCCACTACCGCAAACTGGCGAACGGCGACCGCCACTTCTGGCTCGGCCTGGAGCTCGGCGACCGCTGGACCGACGAGCAGGACGTGCTGGCGGTGATGGCGGAGCGGGTCGGCGTCAACGACGACCCCGAGTACCGGTACGGGCAGGACACCATCGACCCGGAGCTGACCGTGGCCGGGCTCGAGCGCATGGCCGGGCGGCTGCGCAAGGCGGCGGACGGGCGGCAGCGGGTGCTGTTCGCGACCGGTCACCCGGGCGGGCTGCTGGACGTGCACCGTGCGACGGCCGCCGCGCTGCGGGCCGCCGGCTGCGAGATCGTGGTCATCCCGGACGGGCTGACCACGGACGAGGGGTACGTGATGCAGTTCGCGGACGTGGCGGTGCTGGAGCACGGCGCCACGCTGTGGCACACCCATTCCGGTGAGCCGATGAAGGCCATTCTGACCGCCCTGGAGCGCGCGGGCCGCCCGCTGCCCGACCTGGTCGTCGCCGACCACGGCTGGGCGGGTGCCGCGGGGCAGTACGGCGTGGACAGCGTCGGCTACGCCGACTGCAACGACCCGGCCCTGTTCGTCGCCGAGTCCGAGGGCACCGTCCAGGTCACGGTCCCTCTCGACGACCACGTCACCAGCCCCCGCCACTACGACCCGATGACGGCGTACCTGCTGGCGGAGGCCGGTCTGGCGCGGTGAGGCGCCCCGTCGGCCGGGCGCGGGGAACGCGCCCGGCCGACGGGGCGGCCGGTGGAGGCGGGGGTCAGCTGGTGAACGGGACGGCGTCGGCGGGGTCGGCGTGCCAGTTGGTGGCGATGGGCCGGTCGACCGTGGCGGTGTCGGGGAGGCGGAGCGTGACGGAGTTCTCCTCGTCGCCGGCGACCGAGAGGTGGAGCCGGTCGAACTGGATGCCGTGGTCGTTGTCGGTGCTCTTGGGGCTGATGCCGGCGTAGGCGGCGGTGGAGCCGGAGAGGACGACGTCGTCGCTGACGCTCTGCTCGGCGGGCGAGACCTCGGTGTCGGGGGAGGAGCCGAAGGAGGCGGAGGGGAACACGCCCTCCAGGTGGCAGACGACGCCGGACTTGGCCTTGGCGGTGATCAGGTAGTAGCCGCCCGCCTGCGTCTTGGACGTGACCTTGAAGTTCAGGTCGCCGGTCGCACAGGGCCGGGTGGTGGAGCGGCCGCTGTCGGCGGTGGCCGTGGCGGTGGCGGCGCCGCCGAGGGCGAGCGCGGCGACGGCGGCCAGGGCCAGGCGGGCGGAGCGGGTGGTGAAGCGTGAACGCATGAGGGGTCTCCCTGGTGTGGCGTGGTGGTTCGGCCGGCGGGCTGCCGGCATGACCGCAGCGTGTGCCGTGATCCGTCCCACCCGCCACATCGGACGCCCATCATGGGACGCCGGAACGCTGGAATGGCCGCTGACCAGCACGGATACCAACCGCATGGAACGGTCCACTGGGACGCGGACAGTCGTGTCCGGCCCGCACGCGGGACACGTGAGGGGACGCGGACAGCCGGCCGGCCCGCACGCGGGACACGTGCGGGCGCCGCTTCCGTGCGTCGCGGAGGGGAGGAGCGAGGACGTCCGGAGCCGGCTCAGGAGCGCGGGACCCGGACGACGCCCTCCTGGACGACCGAGACCGCGAGGCGGCCGTCCTGGGTGTGGATGCGGGCCTGGCCGAGGCCGCGGCCGCCGTGGGCCGAGGGGGACTGCTGGTCGTACAGCAGCCACTCGTCGGCGCGGAACGGGCGGTGGAACCACATCGCGTGGTCCAGGGACGCTCCGACGACGTCGCCGACGGCCCAGCCGCCGCGGCCGTGGGCGAGGAGGACGGAGTCCAGCAGCGTCATGTCGGAGACGTACGTGGCGAGGACGACGTGCAGCAGGGGGTCGTCCGCCAGCTTGCCGTTGGTGCGGAACCACACCTGGGAGTGGGGTTCGCGCGGCTCGCCGAAGCGGCCGTAGGGCGGCTCGTCGACGTAGCGCAGGTCGACGGCGGCGCGGGCCTCCAGGAAGCGCTCCACCACCTCGGGCGCGAGGTGGGCGTACCCGCGCAGGCGCTCCTGCGACGTGGGCAGCGTGGCCGGGTCGGGGGACGGCGGCATCGGGGCCTGGTGGTCCAGGCCTTCCTCGTACGTCTGGAAGGACGCCGAGAGGTGGAAGATCGGCTTTCCGTGCTGGACCGCGACCACCCGCCGGGTGGTGAAGGAGCGGCCGTCGCGGATCCGGTCGACGGTGTAGACGATCGGGGCGCCGGGGTCGCCGGGGCGCAGGAAGTACGCGTGCAGGGAATGGGCGGGCCGGTCCTCGGGGACGGTCCGCCCGGCGGCGACCAGCGCCTGCGCCGCGACCTGCCCGCCGAAGACACGGGGGACGACGGCGCTGCGGGAGTGACCGCGGAAGATGTCCTCCTCGATCTGCTCGAGGTCGAGCAGATCGAGGAGGTCCTGTAGTGCCTGACTCATGGGGTCAGTTGTATACGGCAGGGATTTCGCGGGGCTTACAGGCCCATGTCCTTGGCGATGATCGTCTTCATGATCTCGCTGGTGCCGCCGTAGATGCGGTTGACGCGGTTGTCCGCGTACAGGCGGGCGATCGGGTACTCGTTCATGTAGCCGTAGCCGCCGTGCAGCTGGAGGCAGCGGTCGATGACGCGGTGCGCGACCTCGGTGCAGAACAGCTTGGCGCTGGCGGCCTCGGCGGGGGTGAGCTCCCCGGCGTCCAGGGCCTCGGTGGCGCGGTCGGCGACGGCCTCGGCGGCGTCCACCTCGGCCTGGCAGGCGGCCAGCTCGAACTTGGTGTTCTGGAAGTGGGCGACCGGCTTGCCGAAGACGGTGCGCTCCTGCACGTACTGCTTGGCGAACCGGACGGCGGCCTTGGCCTGCGCGTAGGCGCCGAAGGCGATGCCCCAGCGCTCGGAGGCCAGGTTGTGGCCGAGGTAGTAGAAGCCCTTGTTCTCCTCGCCGAGCAGGTCCTCGACGGGGACCTTGACGTCGACGAACGCCAGCTCGGCGGTGTCGGAGGTCTTCAGGCCGAGCTTGTCGAGCTTGCGGCCCACCGAGTAGCCCTCGGACTTGGTGTCGACGGCGAAGAGGGAGATGCCGTGGCGGCGGTCCTCGGCCGTGGGGGCGGCGGTGCGGGCGCAGACGATCACCTTGTCGGCGTGGACGCCGCCGGTGATGAAGGTCTTGGCGCCGTTGAGGACGTAGTGCGTGCCGTCCTCGCTGAGCTTGGCGGTGGTCTTCATGCCCGCGAGGTCGGAGCCGGTGCCCGGCTCCGTCATCGCGATGGCCCACATCTCCTCGCCGGTGACGAACTTCGGCAGGTAGCGCTTCTTCTGCTCGTCGGTGGCCAGCATCTTGAGGTAGGGCAGGGCGAGCAGCACGTGCACGCCGGAGCCGCCGAACTGGACGCCCGCGCGGGCGGTCTCCTCGTAGAGGACGGCCTCGAACTTGTGGGTGTCCATGCCCGCGCCGCCGAACTCCTCGGGCACGCTGATGCCGAAGATGCCCAGCTCACCGAGCTTGTAGTAGAAGTCGCGGGGCGCCTGGCCCGCCGCGAACCACTCGTCGTAGACGGGGACGACCTCGGCCTCGATGAAGGCGCGGATGGTCTCCCGGAACGCCTCGTGATCCTCGTTGAAAACCGTACGGCGCACTGTCCGCCACCTCCAGTACCTGGGCATGTCTAAGCGCTTGCTCAGAGCAAAGGTACCGGCGAGTATCCACAGCCGTCCAGAGCGGAGGTCCCGTAACGCTCGTCACTCCGCCGGGGTCACGGCGAGCCCGCCGCCGCGAACGCGCCCCGGGCCATCCGGTGCAGCAGTTCGGCGGTGCCCGCGCGGCCGGGCAGGGAGCCGGGGCGGGTCAGGTGCGGGGTGGAGTTGAGCAGGCCGAACACCGAGTGGACCGCCGAGCGGGCGGCCGGTTCGGCCAGCTCCGGGTACAGCTCGCGCACCACTCCCACCCACAGCTCGACGTACTGCCGCTGGAGCTGGCGGACCAGCTTGCGGTCGGTGTCCCGGAGGCGGTCCAGCTCACGGTCGTGCAGGGTGATGAGGGGGCGGTCGTCGAGCGCGAAGTCGATGTGCCCCTCGATCAGCGAGTCGAGGACCGCCTCGGGGGTCACCCCGTCGGCCTCCTCCAGGCGCCGCTTCGCGCCGGTCAGCAGCGAGCCGCTGATCCCCACCAGCAACTCCGCGAGCATCGCGTCCTTGCCCGCGAAGTGCCGGTAGAGCCCGGGCCCGCTGATGCCGACCGCGGCGCCTATCTCGTCGACCCCGACGCCGTGGAAGCCGCGTTCGGCGAAGAGCCGCGCGGCCTCCTTGAGGATCTGCTCGCGGCGGGTGGGGGCGTCGGTTCTGGTGGCCATGAAGACGATTCTAGACAGGGAGGTTAGCGGTCGTTAACCTGGAGGAAATGCGTTAACGCTCATTAACAAGGTGAGGGGACCCGCAGGATGCATGAGGCACCGGAGCTTCACAGCGCGGCCGATCCCGCGTCGGAGGCCTTTCGGGCCAACGAGGAGGCGCACCGCGCGCTCGTCGAGGAGCTGCGCGGCAAGCTGTCCGCGGCGGCGCTCGGCGGCGGCGAAAGGGCGCGGGCCCGCCACACCGCGCGCGGGAAGCTGCTCCCGCGCGACCGGGTGGACACCCTCCTCGACCCCGGCTCCCCCTTCCTGGAGCTGGCCCCGCTGGCGGCCGACGGGATGTACGAGGGGCAGGCCCCGGCGGCCGGTGTGATCGCCGGGATCGGGCGGATCACCGGCCGGGAGTGCGTGGTCGTGGCCAACGACGCCACCGTCAAGGGCGGCACGTACTACCCGATGACGGTGAAGAAGCACCTGCGCGCGCAGGAGGTGGCCCTCGACAACCGGCTCCCCTGCGTCTACCTGGTGGACTCCGGCGGCGCCTTCCTGCCGATGCAGGACGAGGTGTTCCCGGACCGGGACCACTTCGGGCGGATCTTCTACAACCAGGCCCGGATGTCCGGCGCCGGCATCCCGCAGATCGCGGCGGTGCTCGGCTCGTGCACGGCGGGCGGGGCGTACGTCCCGGCGATGAGCGACGAGGCGGTGATCGTCCGGAATCAGGGCACGATCTTCCTGGGCGGCCCGCCGCTGGTGAAGGCGGCCACCGGTGAGGTGGTCACGGCGGAGGAGCTGGGCGGCGGTGAGCTCCACTCCCGGGTGTCGGGCGTGACCGACCACCTCGCGGAGGACGACGCGCACGCGCTGCGGATCGTGCGCACCATCGTCTCCACGCTCCCCGCGCGGGGCCCCCTCCCCTGGCGGGTCGAGCCGGCCGTCGAGCCCAAGGTGGACCCGGCGGGGCTGTACGGCGCGGTGCCGGTGGACCCCCGCACCCCCTACGACGTGCGGGAGATCATCGCGCGGGTCGTGGACGGCTCCCGTTTCGCGGAGTTCAAGTCGGAGTTCGGGCAGACCCTGGTCACCGGCTTCGCCCGGATCCACGGCCACCCGGTGGGCGTCGTCGCCAACAACGGCATCCTGTTCTCCGAGTCGGCGCAGAAGGGCGCCCACTTCATCGAGCTGTGCGACCAGCGCGGCGTCCCGCTGGTGTTCCTGCAGAACATCTCGGGCTTCATGGTGGGCCGGGACTACGAGGCGGGCGGCATCGCCAAGCACGGCGCCAAGATGGTCACCGCGGTCGCCTGCACGCGCGTGCCGAAGCTGACCGTGGTGGTCGGCGGGTCGTACGGCGCGGGCAACTACTCGATGTGCGGGCGGGCGTACTCCCCCCGCTTCCTGTGGATGTGGCCGGGCGCCAAGATCTCGGTGATGGGCGGCGAGCAGGCCGCCTCGGTCCTCGCGACCGTGAAGCGGGACCAGCTCCAGGCGCGCGGCGAGGAGTGGCCGGCGGAGGACGAGGACGCCTTCAAGGCCCCGATCCGCGCCCAGTACGAGCGTCAGGGGAACGCCTACTACGCGACGGCCCGCCTCTGGGACGACGGCGTGATCGACCCGATGGAGACCCGGCAGGTCCTGGGCCTGGCCCTGACCGCGTGCGCCAACGCGCCACTGAGTGACCCTCAGTTCGGCGTCTTCCGGATGTGAGGGGACGGACGAAGATGTTCGAGACGGTACTGGTGGCCAACCGGGGCGAGATCGCCGTCCGGGTGATCCGCACCCTGCGGTCGATGGGGGTGCGCTCGGTGGCCGTGCACTCCGACGCGGACGCCGGCGCCCGGCACGTCCGGGAGGCCGACACGGCGGTGCGGATCGGCCCGGCGGCGGCCTCGGAGAGCTATCTGTCGGTGGAGCGGCTGCTGGAGGCCGCCGCCCGCACCGGCGCCCGGGCGGTCCACCCGGGGTACGGCTTCCTCGCCGAGAACGCCGGCTTCGCGCGGGCGTGCGCCGAGGCGGGGCTGGTGTTCATCGGGCCCCCGGCGGACGCGATCGCCCTGATGGGCGACAAGATCCGGGCGAAGGAGACGGTGCGGGCGGCCGGGGTCCCGGTGGTCCCCGGCTCCAGCGGCAGCGGCCTCACCGACGAGCAGCTCGCCGACGCGGCCCGGGAGATCGGCATGCCGGTGCTGCTGAAGCCGTCGGCGGGCGGCGGCGGCAAGGGCATGCGCCTGGTGCGGGACGCGGCGGAGCTGGCCGACGGGATCGCCGCCGCGCGGCGCGAGGCCCGCGCCTCCTTCGGTGACGACACGCTGCTGGTCGAGCGGTGGATCGACCGTCCCCGGCACATCGAGATCCAGGTGCTGGCCGACGGCCACGGGGGCGTCGTCCACCTGGGCGAGCGCGAGTGCTCGCTCCAGCGGCGCCACCAGAAGATCATCGAGGAGGCGCCCAGTGTGCTCCTCGACGAGGCGACCCGGGCGGCGATGGGCGAGGCGGCGGTCCAGGCGGCCCGCTCGTGCGGCTACCGGGGCGCGGGCACGGTGGAGTTCATCGTCCCGGGCGACGACCCCTCGTCGTACTACTTCATGGAGATGAACACCCGCCTCCAGGTGGAGCACCCGGTCACCGAGCTGGTCACCGGACTGGACCTGGTGGAGTGGCAGCTGCGGGTGGCGGCGGGCGAGCCGCTCGGCTTCGGGCAGGACGACCTCACGCTGACCGGTCACGCGGTGGAGGCCCGCCTCTGCGCCGAGGACCCCGCACGCGGCTTCCTCCCCTCCGGCGGCACGGTGCTGACGCTGCGCGAGCCGCAGGGCGACGGCGTCCGCACGGACTCCGGGCTGAGCGAGGGCACGGAGGTCGGCAGCCTCTACGACCCGATGCTGTCCAAGGTGATCGCGTACGGCCCCGACCGGGCGACCGCGCTGCGCAGGCTCCGGGCGGCGCTCGCGGAGACGGTGACGCTGGGCGTGCAGACCAACGCCGGGTTCCTGCGCCGGCTGCTGGCGCATCCGGCGGTGGTCGACGGCGACCTGGACACCGGGCTGGTGGAGCGCGAGGCGGCCGGGCTCGTACCGGACGGGGTGCCGGCGGAGACGTACGCGGCGGCGGCGCTGCTGCGGCAGGCCTCCCTCACGCCCGTCGGCGCGTCCGGCTGGGCGGACCCCTTCGACGCGGCCGACGGATGGCGTCTGGGCGGCACGCGGGCGTGGACGGCGCACCACCTCCGGGTGGCGGGCCACGACCCGGTGACCGTGCGCGTGCGCAGCACACCGGACGGCGGTACGGAACTGCTGCTCCCCGGATCCGACACCCCGCTGCGGGCGTCCGCGGGCCCGGTGGGCGGGCACCGGTTCACCCTCGCGCTCGACGGTGTCACCCACACCTTCGCCGCCCTGCCGGACGGCACCTGGCTGGGCCGGGACGGTGACGCCTGGCACGTGCGGGACCACGACCCGGTCGCCGCGTCCCTCACCCGCGCCGGCCGGGCGGGCGCCGACTCGCTGACCGCGCCGATGCCGGGCACGGTGACAGTGGTGAAGGTCGCCGTCGGCGACGAGGTGAGCGCGGGCCAGAGCCTGCTGGTGGTGGAGGCGATGAAGATGGAGCACGTCGTCTCCGCCCCGCACGCCGGCACGGTCACCGAACTGGACGTGGCCCCGGGCACCACGGTCGCGATGGACCAGGTGCTGGCGGTCATCGCCCCCGTGGAGCCCGTGGAGGAGGAGACGGCATGAACGACCTGGACCTGGGCCTGCCCATGGCCGTGCCGGCCGAGGGCCTGCCCGCGCGGGTACGCATCCACGAGGTCGGCGCGCGCGACGGACTGCAGAACGAGAAGGCGACCGTCCCGACGGCCGTCAAGGCGGAGTTCGTCCGCCGCCTGGCCGGGGCCGGTCTGACCACGATCGAGGCGACGAGCTTCGTCCACCCCCGGTGGGTCCCCCAGCTGGCGGACGCCGAGGACCTGTACCAGGCGGTGTCCGACCTGCCCGTCTCCCTGCCGGTCCTGGTGCCGAACGAGCGCGGACTGGACCGCGCGCTGGCGCTGGGCGCCCGGCGGGTCGCGGTGTTCGCCAGCGCCACGGAGTCCTTCGCCAAGGCCAATCTCAACCGCACGGTGGACGAGGCGCTGGCGATGTTCGAGCCGGTGGTGCGGCGGGCGAAGGCGGAGGGCGTCCACGTCCGCGGCTACCTCTCGATGTGCTTCGGCGACCCCTGGGAGGGCGCGGTCCCGGTCCCCCGGGTGGTGCGGGTCTGCAAGGCCCTGCTCGGCATGGGCTGCGACGAGCTGAGCCTGGGCGACACCATCGGGGTGGCGACCCCGGGGCATGTGACGGCCCTGCTCACCGCCCTCGCCGAGGCGGACGTCCCCGTGTCCGCGCTCGGCGTGCACTTCCACGACACCTACGGCCAGGCCCTGTCCAACACGCTGGCCGCGCTCCAGCGGGGCGTCGGCACGGTCGACGCCTCCGCCGGCGGACTGGGCGGCTGCCCGTACGCGAAGTCCGCCACCGGCAATCTCGCCACCGAAGACCTCGTGTGGATGCTGCGGGGCCTCGGCATCGACACCGGAGTCGATCTCGACCGTCTGGTCGCCACAAGCGTCTGGATGGCCGCCCACCTGGGCCGACCCAGCCCGTCCCGCACCGTACGAGCCCTCTCCCACCAGGAGCAGTGAACGACATGGACCACAAGCTCTCCCCCGAACTGGAAGAACTCCGCCGTACGGTCGAGGAGTTCGCACACGACGTGGTGGCGCCGAAGATCGGCGACTTCTACGAGCGGCACGAGTTCCCGTACGAGATCGTGCGGGAGATGGGGCGGATGGGCCTGTTCGGGCTGCCGTTCCCGGAGGAGTACGGCGGCATGGGCGGCGACTACTTCGCGCTGGGCGTGGCCCTGGAGGAGCTGGCGCGGGTCGACTCGTCGGTGGCCATCACCCTGGAGGCGGGCGTCTCCCTGGGCGCGATGCCGATCCACCTCTTCGGCACGGAGGAGCAGAAGCGCACGTGGCTGCCCCGGCTGTGCTCGGGCGAGATACTGGGCGCGTTCGGCCTGACGGAGCCGGACGGCGGCAGCGACGCCGGCGCGACCCGTACGACGGCCCGGCTGGACGAGTCGACGGGCGAGTGGGTCGTCAACGGCACCAAGTGCTTCATCACCAACTCGGGCACGGACATCACGGGCCTGGTCACGGTCACGGCGGTGACGGGCCGGGGGCCCGACGGCAGGCCGCTGATCTCGGCGATCGTCGTCCCGTCGGGCACGCCGGGCTTCACGGTGGCGGCCCCGTACTCGAAGGTCGGCTGGAACGCCTCGGACACGCGTGAGCTGTCCTTCCAGGACGTGCGCGTCCCGGCGGCGAACCTCCTGGGCGAAGAGGGCCGCGGCTACGCGCAGTTCCTGCGCATCCTGGACGAGGGCCGCATCGCCATCGCGGCGCTGGGCACGGGACTGGCGCAGGGCTGTGTGGACGAGTCGGTGAAGTACGCCCGGGAGCGGCACGCCTTCGGCCGGCCGATCGGCGCCAACCAGGCGATCCAGTTCAAGATCGCCGACATGGAGATGAAGGCCCACACGGCCCGCCTCGCCTGGCGCGACGCGGCCAGCCGTCTGGTGGCCGGCGAGCCGTTCAAGAAGGAGGCGGCCCTGGCCAAGCTGTACTCGTCCACGGTCGCCGTGGACAACGCCCGCGACGCCACCCAGATCCACGGCGGCTACGGCTTCATGAACGAGTACCCGGTGGCCCGCATGTGGCGCGACTCCAAGATCCTGGAGATCGGCGAGGGCACGAGCGAGGTCCAGCGGATGCTGATCGCCCGGGAGCTGGGGCTGGCGGGCTGAGCCCCGAAACGCCGTCAACCGGCCCGCGTCGGCCGTGACGCGGGCCGTCGGTCCGGCTCGGGCGGACCGGTCCACTCAGGCGGCCCGGATCGCTCGGGCGGCCCGGATCGCTCGGGCGGCCCGGATCGCTCGGGCGGGCCGGATCGCTCGGGCGGACCGGATCGCTCAGGCGGACCGGATCGCGGTGCGGGAACGGCATGCCGGCCGGACGTGAGGTGATGGACACCGGGCACCCTCTGGACAGATCATGAGGTTAGGCTAACCTAAGCCTGTTTCCAGTCACGGCCGGCTCCTCACGCACGAAAGCAGACCCACCCATGTCGAACGCCAGTACCGCCCGCTTCTCCCGTCGGGGACTGCTCGCCGCCGGTGGCGCCCTCGGACTCGGCGCCGTGCTCACCGCCTGCGGGGACGACGACGCG
Source organism: Streptomyces sp. NPDC000348 (assembly GCF_042898795.1). Lineage (NCBI taxonomy): Bacteria > Bacillati > Actinomycetota > Actinomycetes > Kitasatosporales > Streptomycetaceae > Streptomyces > Streptomyces sp. NPDC000348. Next base: position 235,463 of record NZ_JBIAZD010000002.1, on the reverse strand, counting down.
AAGAGCGGCGGCTCGGACGCGACGGGGGCCGGCGACTCCGCGTCCGGCCCGTGGTCCTTCAAGGACGACCGCGGCACCACCGTGAAGCTCGACAAGGTCCCGACGAGGATCGTGGCGTTCACCGGCGTCGCCGCCGCGCTGTACGACTACGGCATCGAGGTCGAGGGCGTCTTCGGGCCGACCACGACGACGGACGGCAAGGCCGACGTCCAGGCCGGCGACATGGACGTCAGCAAGCTGACGGTCTTCGGCAACAAGTTCGACAGCTTCAACGTCGAGCAGTACGCGGCCTTCCGGCCCGAGGTGCTCCTCAGCACGACGTTCGACGACGCCGGGACGCTCTGGTACGTGCCCGAGGCCTCCAAGGACAAGATCGCCAAGCTCGCCCCGAGCGTGGCCGTCTCCGTCTACGACCGCCAGATGCCGGAGCCGCTGCAGCGCATGGCCGAGCTGGCCGAGTCGCTGGGCGCCGACATGAAGGCCGCCAAGGTCGTCGAGGCGAAGAAGAAGTTCGAGGCCGCCGCCGAGCGGCTGCGCAAGGCCGCCAAGGCCCGCCCGGAGATCAGGGTGCTGGCGGGTTCCGCCGCGCAGGACGTCTTCTACGTCTCCGGCTCGAACTTCTCCATCGACCTGGAGTACTTCAAGGCCCTCGGCGTGAACATCGTGGAGCCCCCGGAGGAGGCCAAGAAGGCGACCGGCGGCTGGTTCGAGACGCTGAGCTGGGAGAACGTCGACAAGTACCCGGCCGATGTCATCATCATGGACGACCGCGCCTCGACCATCCAGCCCGCCGACATCACCGAGGCGACCTGGAAGAAGCTCCCCGCGGTCAAGGCCGGCCAGGTCATCGCCCGCTCGCCCGAGCCGATCCTGTCCTACGACAAGTGCACGCCGCTGCTCGACAACCTCGCCGAGGCCATCGAGAAGGCCGAGAAGGTCGGCTGACCGCACCCGCCGGAAGCCCTCCCCGACCCGTACGCGCCCCGCGCCGCAGCCGCCCCGTCCCGTCTCCCCGCCCTCCGGGGCGTGCCGGCGGGGGCGGCTCGGCCCGTCCCCGGTCCGGGTCGCCTTCACGGGCCCCGGTCCACGGGACCTCCGCTCCGACGGGCGTGACCGGCCCCGGTCGCCGTTCCCGCCGCGTCGCCGTCGTGCCGCGTGGCGCCACCAGGGAGGCCGCACGGCGCCACCGGGAAGGCCGTGCGTCCACCGGGAAGGCCGTGCGTCCGCCGGGACGGGCCCGGTCGCCCGCCGGGCCGCCCGCGCCGCCGTCGGCGACCGGGTGCCGCCGCCCGGCCCCGCGATCGCAGGCGACCGCGCGATCCGGTTCCGCCCGCCGGAGGACACCGGCCCGCCCCCTCCGGGCCGACGGAACCGCCCCGCCGGCCACCGAGGCCGTCCCGGAGACCCCACCGGCCGGCCCCCGCACCCGGGCCCGACTGGAGGTGCCGCACTCCGGGGAGGACCAGGACCCGGCGACCGGCGCCGAGATCACGCGGTCCGTCCGGGGCGCGCACGACCGGGGCTCCCCCACGGCCCCGGACACCCTCCGCGCCGCCGGGCTCCCGTCCGCCGGGCGGCCGTACGTCCGGTTCGCCGAGGAGGCGGGCCGGGCGAGGCGGAGCCGCGGCGGCACTTCGCGGGCGGTCGGGGCACCGACCGCGGGCGGGTGACGCCCGTGGGCCGCCGGTGCCACGGGCCACCGGCGCCATGGGCCGCCGGCGCCGCGGACCGGCACAGGAGCAGCAGCGCGAACAGGGCCGCGCCAAAAGGGACATGACCCCGATTACTCCTGACATGAAAGTGACAACAGTCACGGCCGAGGCAGGTTTAAGCCCGAAAAACTTAGGTTAGGCTCACCTAAGTTTTCACCACCGGCCCCTTCCCGCACCGGATCGTCCCCACCGGAGGACCCCCACATGCGCTCGCACCTGCTCAACGACACCACCGCGGAGCACTACCGCCGCTCCGTGACCGAAGGAGTCGAGCGGGTGGCGGCCAAACTCGCCACCACCGACCGGCCGTTCACCGGCGTCACCGTCGACGCGCTCTCCCCCCGCATCGACGGCATCGACCTCGACCAGCCGCTGCACGACACCACCGCCGTGCTGGACGAACTGGAGGACGTCTACCTCCGGGACGCCGTCTACTTCCACCACCCCCGCTACCTCGCCCACCTCAACTGCCCGGTCGTCATCCCGGCCGTGCTCGGCGAGGCCGTGCTCTCCGCCGTCAACTCCTCCCTGGACACCTGGGACCAGTCGGCCGGCGGCACCCTCATCGAGCGGAAGCTCATCGACTGGACGGCGGGCCGCATCGGCCTCGGCCCGGCCGCCGACGGCGTGTTCACCTCCGGCGGCACCCAGTCCAACCTCCAGGCGCTGCTGCTGGCCCGCGAGGAGGCCAAGCCGGGACGGGACGGGTGGGAGGGGGGAGCCGACCTGGCGAAACTGCGGATCTTCGCCTCCGAGGCCAGCCACTTCAGCGTGAAGAAGTCCGCGAAACTCCTCGGTCTCGGCCAGGACGCCGTGGTGGCGATACCCGTCGACCACGACAAGCGCATGCAGACCGTCGCCCTCGCCCACGAGCTGGAGCGCTGCGCCGCGGCCGGCCTGATCCCCATGGCCGTCGTCGCCACCGCCGGCACCACCGACTTCGGCTCCATCGACCCGCTGCCGGAGATCGCCGAACTGTGCGCGCAGTACGGCACCTGGATGCACGTCGACGCCGCCTACGGCTGCGGCCTGCTCGCCTCGCTGAAGTACCGCGGCCGCGTCGCCGGCATCGAGCACGCCGACTCCGTCACCGTCGACTACCACAAGTCCTTCTTCCAGCCGGTCAGTTCGTCGGCCGTGCTGGTCCGCGACGCGGCCACGCTGCGGCACGCCACCTACCACGCCGAGTACCTCAACCCGCGCCGCATGGTGACCGAGCGCATCCCCAACCAGGTGGACAAGTCCCTGCAGACCACCCGCCGCTTCGACGCGCTCAAGCTCTGGATGACGCTGCGCGTGATGGGTGCCGACGGCATTGGGCAGCTCTTCGACGAGGTGTGCGACCTGGCCGCCGAGGGCTGGAAACTGCTCGCCGCCGACCCCCGCTTCGACGTCGTGGTCGAGCCGAGCCTGTCCACCCTGGTCTTCCGCTACGTCCCGGCCGCCGTCACCGACCCCGCCGAGATCGACCGGGCCAACCTCTACGCCCGCAAGGCCCTGTTCGCCTCCGGTGACGCGGTGGTCGCGGGCACCAAGGTGGCGGGGCGCCACTACCTGAAGTTCACCCTGCTGAACCCCGAGACCACCACGTCCGACATCGCCGCCGTCCTCGATCTGATCGCCGGCCACGCCGAGCAGTACCTGGGAGAGTCCCTTGACCGCGCTTCCTGACCCGACGAGCACCACGGACACGACCTACGACTTCGTGGGGATCGGGCTGGGCCCCTTCAACCTCGGCCTCGCCTGCCTCACCGAGCCCATCGCCGAACTGAACGGCGTCTTCCTGGAGTCCAAGCCGGACTTCGAGTGGCACGCCGGGATGTTCCTCGACGGCGCCCACCTGCAGACCCCGTTCATGTCGGACCTGGTCACCCTGGCCGATCCGACGTCCCCGTACTCCTTCCTCAACTACCTGAAGGAGAAGGGGCGGCTGTACTCGTTCTACATACGCGAGAACTTCTACCCGCTGCGGGTCGAGTACGACGACTACTGCCGCTGGGCCGCCGCCAAGCTGAGCAGCATCCGCTTCGGCACGACGGTCACCGAGGTGACGTACGACGAGGGCGACGGGCTGTACGCCGTGGCGACGGCGGCCGGTGGGACGTACCGCGCCCGGCACCTGGTGCTCGGCACCGGGACCGTGCCGTTCGTCCCCGAGCCGTGCCGCGGGCTGGACGGCGGCCTCTTCCACACCTCGCAGTACGTGCACCGCAAGGCGGAGCTGCTGGAGAAGGAGTCGGTCACGGTCGTCGGCAGCGGGCAGAGCGCCGCCGAGATCTACTACGAGCTGCTCTCCGAGATCGACGTCCACGGCTACCGGCTCAACTGGGTCACCCGCTCCCCGCGGTTCTTCCCGCTGGAGTACACCAAGCTGACCCTGGAGATGACCTCCCCCGACTACATCGACTACTTCCGCGCGCTGCCCGAGGAGACCCGCTACCGGCTGGAGAAGCAGCAGAAGGGCCTGTTCAAGGGCATCAACTCGGAGCTGATCGACGCGATCTTCGACCTGCTGTACCAGAAGGGCGTCGAGAGCGGCGACCGGCCGGTCCCCACCCGGCTGCTCACCAACTCCTCGCTCACCACCGCCCGGTACGAGAACGGCGGTTACACGCTCGGCTTCCACCAGGACGAGCAGGACAAGGACTTCGAGATCCGCACCGAGGGCCTGGTGCTGGCCACCGGCTACCACTACGAGCCGCCGGCCTTCCTCGACCCGGTCCGCGACCGGATCCGCTTCGACGGGCACGGCCGCTTCGACGTGAGCCGTGACTACGCCATCGACGTCACCGGCCGCGGCATCTTCCTGCAGAACGCCGGCGTCCACACGCACAGCGTCACCAGCCCCGACCTGGGCATGGGCCCGTACCGGAACGCGACCATCATCCGCGAGCTGCTGGGCACCGAGTACTACCCGGTCGAGAAGACCATCGCGTTCCAGGAGTTCGCCGTATGAGCAGGACGAGCAGGACGAGCATCGGTACGTTCACCGTCCGCCCGCTGGACCCGCTGAAGGACGCCGAGCTGCTGCACCGCTGGGTCACCGACCCCAAGGCGGCCTTCTGGATGATGCAGGACGCCGCGCTCCAGGACGTCGAGCGGGAGTACATGCGGATCGCCGCCCACGAGCACCACCACGCCTACCTGGGTCTGCACGACGGGGAACCGGCCTTCCTGATGGAGAAGTACGACCCCCGGTACGTCGAACTCGTCGGCCTGTACGAACCCGAGCCCGGCGACGTCGGCATGCACTTCCTGGTCGCCCCCACCGACCGGCCGGTCCACGGCTTCACCCGGGCCGTCATCACCGCCGTGATGGAGGAGCTGTTCGCCGACCCGGACACCCGGCGGGTCGTGGTCGAGCCGGACGTGTCCAACAAGGCCGTGCACGCCCTGAACGAGGCCGTCGGCTTCGTCCCCGAGCGTGAGATCGACAAGCCGGAGAAGCGCGCGCTGCTGAGCTTCTGCACCCGCGAACAGTTCGAGGCCGCCCGAGGAGCATCCGTATGACCCCGTCCGACGCCGTGGCGCACCTGTCCCCCCACCGCTGGGCGCGGGCCAACCGCCTCTTGGTCCGCAAGGCACTAGCCGAGTTCGCGCACGAGCGGCTCCTCACGCCGGAGGCCACCGGCGACGGCGGGTACGTCGTCCGCAGCGACGACGGCCTGACCCGGTACGCCTTCACGGCCACGCTCCGCGCGCTGGACCACTGGCAGGTCGACGCCGACTCGATCACCCGCCACCGCGGTGACACCGAACTCGAGCTCGCGGCCCTGGACTTCTTCATCGAGCTGCAGAAGTCGCTGGGCCTGAGCGAGGAGATCCTGCCGGTGTACCTGGAGGAGGTCTCCTCCACCCTCTCCGGCACCTGCTACAAGCTCACCAAGCCGCAGGTCCCGGTCGCCGAGCTGGTCGACGCCGGCTTCCAGGCGATCGAGACCGGCATGACCGAGGGCCACCCCTGCTTCGTCGCCAACAACGGGCGGCTCGGCTTCGGCGTCCACGAGTACCTGGCGTACGCGCCGGAGACCGCGAACCCGGTGAAGCTGGTGTGGCTGGCCGCCCACCGCTCGCGGGCCGCGTTCACGGCGGGGGTGGGGATCGAGTACGAGTCGTTCATCCGGCAGGAGCTGGGCGAGGAGACCGTCGAGGGCTTCCACGGCGTCCTGCGCGACCGGGGACTCGACCCCGACGACTACCTCCTGGTCCCGGTCCACCCCTGGCAGTGGTGGAACAAGCTGTCCGTCACCTTCGCCGCCGAGGTGGCGCGCGGGCACCTGGTCTGCCTGGGCGAGGGCGACGACGAGTACCTGGCCCAGCAGTCCATCCGTACCTTCTTCAACACCTCGCACCCCGGGAAGCACTACGTGAAGACGGCCCTGTCCGTCCTCAACATGGGGTTCATGCGCGGACTGTCCGCCGCCTACATGGAGGCGACCCCGGCGATCAACGACTGGCTGGCCCGGCTCGTCGACAGCGACCCGGTGCTGCGGGCCACGGGGCTGACGATCATCCGGGAGCGGGCCGCCGTGGGCTACCGGCACCTGGAGTACGAGCAGGCCACGGACCGCTACTCGCCGTACCGCAAGATGCTGGCCGCGCTGTGGCGGGAGAGCCCGGTGCCGTCCCTGGAGGGCGGGGAGTCGCTCGCCACCATGGCCTCCCTGGTCCACGTCGACCACGAGGGGAGGTCCTTCGCGGGCGCGCTGATCGAGCGGTCGGGGCTCGCTCCGGCCGAGTGGCTGCGGCGCTACCTGCGGGCGTACTACGTCCCGCTGCTGCACAGCTTCTACGCCTACGACCTGGTGTACATGCCGCACGGCGAGAACGTGATCCTCGTGCTGGAGGACGGGGTGGTGAAGCGGGCGGTCTACAAGGACATCGCCGAGGAGATCGCGGTGATGGACCCGGACGCGGTGCTGCCGCCTGAGGTCTCCCGCATCCGGGTGGAGGTCCCGGACGACACCAAGCTGCTGTCGATCTTCACGGACGTCTTCGACTGCTTCTTCCGCTTCCTCGCGGCGAACCTCGCCGAGGAGGGCGTCCTGGACGAGGACGCCTTCTGGGGCACGGTCGCCGGGGTCACCCGCGAGTACCAGGCGTCGGTGCCCGAACTCGCCGACAAGTTCGCCCGGTACGACATGTTCGCCCCCGAGTTCGCCCTGTCCTGCCTCAACCGCCTCCAGCTCCGCAACAACAGGCAGATGGTGGACCTCGCGGACCCGTCGGGCGCGCTCCAGCTGGTGGGCACCCTGAGGAACCCGATCGCGGGGCGGTGACCGCCCCCCACCTGCCGACGGGCGTCCCGGAGTACGGTCCTCCGGGGCGCCCGTCCGCATGAACACCCGCGAACTCCGCTGCCCCGCAAGGGAATCCGGACGCGGTACGGGCCACTCCCCCGCAGCCGTGGTGGAACAATCCCCCCATGGCGGAAATCATCCAGAAGGACGGCACCTGGACCTTCGACGGGGAAGCCCTGCGGCTGACCCCCGGCCGGGACAAGAGCGTCGGACTGCTCCGCAGGACCCTGGGTGAGCTGGTGGTGCCGCTGAAGGCGTTGGCGGGCATCTCCCTGGAGCAGGGCAAGAAGTCGGGACGGCTCAGGCTGCGGCTGCGCGACGGCGCCGACCCCCTGCTGCACGCGGCCGGCGGCCGGCTCACCGAGCCGCACGACCCCTACCAGCTGATCGTCGACGCCGACCGCTACGGCGTCGCCGAGTACTTCGCGGAGGAGGTCCGCACCGCCCTGCTGCTGGACCAGGTCCCCGCCGACCCGGTCACCGGGTACCTGCTGCCCGGCCCGTCCGTGCCGCTGTCCGTCTCCGCCGGGGACGGCACGGTGAGCTTCGACGGCGAGCGCCTCCGGCTGGAGTGGAACTGGAAGACGGAGGACGCCAAGGCCGCCGCCGGCGCCCGCACCCTCGCGGTGGCGGACCTGACCGGTGTGGAGTGGCAGCCGGCGGTCGGCCTGGAGAACGGCCACCTCCGCTTCTTCGTGCGGCACTCCCCCGCCAAGGCGCCCGCCAAGTACGACCCCCACGCGGTGGAGCTGTGGGGCTTCAGGAAGGACCCGCTGATGGCGCTCGTCGCCGCCGCCGTCCAGGCCCGTCTGCCGCACCCGGCCGCACCCGCCGACGAGCGCCCGCGGGAGCTCGGGGCCGCACCGGCGCAGGCGGCCCCCGCCCCGGCCGAGGACGGCCACGACGCCCTGCTGCGCCGGCTGCGGGAGCTGGGCGGGCTGCACCGGTCCGGGGTGCTGACGGACGAGGAGTTCACCCTCGCCAAACAGGCGATCCTCAAGCGCCTGTGAGCCGAACCTGGGCCCCGACTGTGAGTCCTGCCCGAAATCGGGCACGTTTCTTGCGAAACCGCGGCCGGTACCTCAGGATCATCGGGTGCACGACGAACTCGTTGATCATCTGACGCGGTCCACGCCCCTCAGCCGGGGCGAGGCGCTGCGCGTGGTCCAGGACGTGCTCGCCTACTTCGACGAGACGACCGAGGAGTACGTCCGTCGCCGCCACCGTGAGCTCCAGGCCCAGGGCCTGGTGAACGCGACGATCTTCGAACGGATCGAGGCGGACCTCAGATACCGCGCGGTGGCCCCGCCCGAGCTCTCGCTCCGGCAACTGCGCCGCATCGTCTACGGCTAGGAACTACACATATGTGCGGAATCGTCGGATACATCGGCAGGCGTGAGGTCGCCCCCCTGCTGCTCGAGGGCCTGCAGCGCCTGGAGTACCGCGGCTACGACTCGGCGGGCATCGCCGTCACGTCGCCGAAGGCGTCCGGCCTGAAGACGGTCAAGGCCAAGGGCCGGGTGCGCGACCTCGAGGCGAAGGTTCCGGCGCGCTTCAAGGGCACCACCGGCATCGCCCACACCCGCTGGGCCACCCACGGCGCCCCCTCCGACGTGAACGCCCACCCGCACCTGGACGCCGGGGGCAGGGTCGCCGTCGTCCACAACGGCATCATCGACAACGCCTCCGACCTGCGCCGCAAGCTGGAGGCGGACGGGGTCGAGTTCCTCTCCGAGACGGACACCGAGGTCCTCGTCCACCTCATCGCCCGCTCGACGGCCGAGAAGCTGGAGGACAAGGTCCGCGAGACCGTGCGCCTCATCGAGGGCACCTACGGCATCGCCGTGCTGCACGCCGACTTCCCGGACCGCATCGTGGTGGCCCGCAACGGCTCCCCGGTCGTGCTCGGCATCGGCGAGAAGGAGATGTTCGTCGCCTCCGACATCGCCGCGCTGGTCGCCCACACCCGCCAGATCGTCACGCTGGACGACGGCGAGATGGCGACGCTGAAGGCCGACGACTTCCGCACCTACACCACCGAGGGCACCCGTACGACCGCCGAGCCGACCACCGTGGAGTGGGAGGCGGCGTCGTACGACATGGGCGGCCACGACACCTACATGCACAAGGAGATCCACGAGCAGGCGGAGGCCGTGGACCGCGTGCTGCGCGGCCGGATCGACGACCGCTTCTCCACCGTGCACCTCGGCGGCCTCAACCTGGACGCCCGCGAGGCGCGCCGGATCCGCCGGGTGAAGATCCTCGGCTGCGGCACCTCGTACCACGCCGGCATGATCGGCGCGCAGATGATCGAGGAGCTGGCCCGGATCCCCGCCGACGCCGAGCCGGCCTCCGAGTTCCGCTACCGCAACGCGGTCGTGGACCCCGACACCCTGTACGTCGCGGTCTCCCAGTCCGGTGAGACGTACGACGTGCTGGCGGCCGTGCAGGAGCTGAAGCGCAAGGGCGCGCGGGTGCTGGGCGTGGTCAACGTCGTCGGCTCCGCGATCGCCCGCGAGGCGGACGGCGGCGTCTACGTCCACGCCGGGCCCGAGGTCTGCGTGGTGTCCACCAAGTGCTTCACCAACACCACGGTCGCCTTCGCCCTGCTCGCCCTGCACCTGGGCCGCACCCGTGACCTGTCGGTGCGCGACGGCAAGCGGATCATCGAGGGCCTGCGCAGGCTCCCGGGCCAGATCGCCGAGATCATGAAGCAGGAGGAGGAGATCAGGAAGCTGGCCCTGCGGTACGCCGAGGCCCGCTCGATGCTCTTCATCGGCCGCGTCCGGGGCTACCCGGTGGCCCGTGAGGCCTCCCTGAAGCTCAAGGAGGTCTCCTACATCCACGCCGAGGCGTACCCGGCCTCCGAGCTGAAGCACGGCCCGCTGGCCCTGATCGAGCCGGCCCTCCCCACGGTCGCGATCGTCCCGGACGACGACCTGCTGGAGAAGAACCGCGCGGCCCTGGAGGAGATCAAGGCCCGCAGCGGACAGATCGTGGCGGTCGCCCACCAGGAGCAGGAGAAGGCCGACCACACGATCCTCGTCCCCAAGAACGAGGACGAACTCGACCCCATCCTCATGGGCATCCCCCTCCAACTCCTCGCCTACCACACGGCCCTGGCCCTCGGCAGGGACATCGACAAGCCGAGGAACCTGGCCAAGTCGGTGACGGTGGAGTAGGACGCCCGGGAGCGCGGGGCCGTATCGATCCACGGCCCCGCCGCACGGGCACCGCAGGCCCGGGAACCCCACCGAGCCGGAAACGGTGGGGCGGCGAGCGCCCCACCGGGGCGCGGGGCCGTATCGACATGCGGCTCCGCCGCGTGGGCGCGCTCGGCCCCCACGCGCCCGCACGGGCCGACATACGGATACGGGCCCCACGTGTCGCCGATCAACACGTGGGGCCCGTGAACGACTTACGGGATAACGACGACCGGCCGCTGCGCCCGCTTCGCCAGCCGCCCGGCGACGGACCCGAAGATCCGCCCCACGAGACCGTGGGTGGAACCCACGACGATCGCGTCGGCGGCGTACTCCCGCCCCACCTCCTCGAGTTCGTGGCAGATGTCCCCACCACGCTCGACGAGGATCCACGGCACCTCGGCCAGATAGTCCGCACAGGCGAGCTCGAGCCCGAGCACCTCCGTGCGGTGGTCCGGGACGTCCACGAAGACCGGGGGCTCGCACCCCGCCCACACCGTGGTGGGCAGCCGGTTGGCGACGTGGACGATGATCAGGCCCGAACCGAAGCGCCGCGCCATGCCGATGGCGTACGCGAGGGCCCGTTCACTGGAGGTGGAGCCGTCGAAGCCGACGACGACACCGTGCCGGAACGCGGGGTCGCAGGGGTGGCGTGGCTCCTCCGCCGCCAGGGGTTCGGCCGCCGTGGGATCGGCGACCGGCCGCTTGCGGTCCGCGGGTTCGAAGAATTCGTGACCGGCCATGGCTGTCTCGGAGTGGTGATCCTTTGTGGGGGACGACAGTGTGCGGCGGAGCTGTGTCCGGGAATCGTCTTCCCGACCCCATACCCCCAAGGGTACGGCGGCACGCCTCCTAAGCCCAGATCCCGCGCACACCGGCACGCGGGTTCCCCGGAGCATGCACGAGGGTGCGCCCGTCACGCAATGGTTGCTGCCCTGTACAGGTGGTTTGCCCGGGGTTCACTTGCCGGTGGGACGAGCCGCCGTGCACGGTCCGTCGCGGCCCCGCGGTGACCGACGGTCCGGCCGTGCGTCGAGCTCGTGAGCCGTGCCACCGGGCACTTCGTGCCGGCTGCCGCCCGGGAGGGCCGGAGCCCTTGCGGGGCCGGCCCGGACGGGCCGGAACCGGGGTGCGGCGGGACCGGCGGCACGGTGGCGGGGGTACACCGGTCAACTGACCGGTTTCCGCGCCCTCGCCCGCATCTTTTCAGCCAACTTCTGGCTTGTGTTCATCCCCTGCCGCACCCACCCCCCGCCCCCCGTTCGACCTGCACGAAAAGGGTCCACCGGGCCCTGCGCACCCTACGTGGATTGGCCACCGCGACAAGGCGCACTTCCCCGCACGGCCCACGAGTGCAACGCTTCGTGATCGAATGCTTCACGCCAAGTTGCCAAGTCGACAATGCGCCGGGTGGCGAACCGGCCACCGGCGCGCGACGGGACACAGTAGATTCGATCTTGATGTCTTACGGCGGGGGACTCGTGCAGGACCGAGGGGAAACGTGCAGGAGCGACACAACCGAGGAGCCGCGACCACCAAGGGGGGCTTAGCAGTATGAGCCACGACTCCACTGCCGCGCCGGAAACCGCGGCCCGGAAACTCTCCGGGCGCCGCCGCAAGGAGATCGTCGCGGTGCTGCTGTTCAGCGGCGGCCCCATCTTCGAGAGTTCCATACCGCTGTCGGTGTTCGGGGTTGACCGCCAGGACGCCGGCGTACCGCGCTACCGCTTGCTCGTGTGCGGGGGCGAAGAGGGCCCGCTGCGGACGACGGGAGGCCTGGAACTCACCGCGCCGCATGGCCTGGAGGCGATATCCCGGGCGGGCACCGTCGTGGTGCCGGCCTGGCGTTCGATCACCTCGCCACCGCCGGAGGAGGCCCTGGACGCACTGCGCCGGGCCCATGAGGAGGGCGCCCGCATCGTCGGGCTGTGCACGGGCGCGTTCGTCCTCGCGGCGGCGGGCCTGCTGGACGGCCGGCCCGCGACCACCCACTGGATGTACGCGCCGACGCTGGCGAAACGCTATCCGTCGGTGCACGTCGATCCACGGGAGCTCTTCGTGGACGACGGCGACGTGCTGACGTCCGCGGGCACCGCGGCCGGAATCGATCTGTGCCTGCACATCGTGCGCACGGATCACGGCAACGAGGCGGCCGGCGCGCTGGCCCGCCGCCTGGTGGTGCCGCCGCGCCGCAGCGGAGGCCAGGAGCGCTACCTGGACAGGTCTTTACCCGAGGAGATCGGCGCCGACCCGCTCGCCGAGGTCGTCGCCTGGGCGCTGGAGCACCTCCACGAGCAGTTCGACGTGGAGACGCTGGCGGCACGCGCGTACATGAGCCGTCGTACGTTCGACCGCCGCTTCCGCTCGCTGACCGGCAGCGCGCCGTTGCAGTGGCTGATCACGCAGCGGGTGCTCCAGGCGCAGCGCCTGCTGGAGACGTCGGACTACTCGGTGGACGAGGTCGCCGGCCGCTGCGGCTTCCGTTCACCGGTGGCGCTGCGCGGCCACTTCCGGCGCCAGCTGGGTTCGTCCCCGGCCGCCTACCGGGCCGCGTACCGCGCACGGCGTCCGCAGGCCGACCGGAACCAGGACACCGAGGGCACTCCGAGCACCGTGGGAGCCCTCCCACCGGGCCAGCCGGGCCACGCGGGACCCCAGGTGCCGCCCGCCCTGCACCCGGACAGCCCACTCCCGCACCAGTCCCGCCGCACGGCGGCGGCCGGCGCCCTGGGCCCGTCCCTGACGGCCTCGGCCTTCCCGGGCCAGCGCAGCGCGCCGTGAGCCGGCCGCCGAAGGGGCCGGGGGCCGATGCCCCCGGCCCCTTCGGCGGTACCGGCGCGGCCGCCCCCGTGACGGTCGCACGAACACCGGTACGTCGCCGGGGACGCGGCGACCCGTAGGGTGAGACACATGAACGATCGCATGGTGTGGATCGACTGCGAGATGACCGGCCTCTCGCTGTCGGACGACGCGCTCATCGAAGTGGCCGCCCTCGTCACCGACTCCGAACTGAACGTGCTCGGCGAAGGCGTGGACATCGTCGTCCGCCCGCCGGACCGGGCCCTGGAGACGATGCCGGAGGTGGTGCGGGAGATGCACACCGCGTCCGGACTGCTCGCCGAGCTGGAGGGCGGCACGACGCTCGAGGACGCCGAGCGGCGGGTCCTCGACTATGTGCGGGAACACGTCAAGGAGCCCGGCAAGGCCCCCCTGTGCGGCAACTCCGTCGGCACCGACCGCGGTTTCCTGCTGCGGGACATGCCGACCCTGGAGGACTACCTCCACTACCGCATCGTGGACGTGTCCAGCATCAAGGAGCTGGCCCGCCGCTGGTACCCGAGGGCGTACTTCAACAGCCCCCAGAAGAACGGCAACCACCGCGCCCTCGCCGACATCCGCGAGTCCATCGCGGAGCTGCGCTACTACCGCGAGGCCGTCTTCGTACCGCAGCCGGGGCCCGACTCGGACACCGCGAGGAAGATCGCCGCGAAGCACGTCCTGCCTGCTCATTAGGCGGATCGGGGGTCGTCGGGGGCCTCCGCGGAAAGCCGTGCGCGAGCACCCCTTCGGACCCTGTACACTTTTTCTCGGCCGGTCGGGGAAGTCACCGACTCCAACCGACAAGGCCATGGTGGGTGTAGCTCAGCTGGTAGAGCACCTGGTTGTGGTCCAGGATGCCGCGGGTTCGAGTCCCGTCACTCACCCTCACCGGTCAGCCGGTGACCTCGTACCGAGGTCACCGGCTGAACTCGTCTCCGCCACCGTCATGTCAGTGGGCCGCCCTAGGGTCGTCGGTGAGCGGGCAAGGGGCCTGCTCACCGCCATAGGGGAGGGCACATGAGCGACGGTGTGCAGTGGATGGTCGGCGCGGTGACGAGTTCCGGGTGGATGTTCGACGTGCACTTCGCGCGCGGCATCGACGCCGAGGAGCTGGCGGTCCGCATGGGGGCGCGGCGCGGAGCGGCCACCGGGCCGATGACCGACGCCGAGATCGCCGACCTCGAGGTCGACGGCTACTCCGGGCCGGACAGCGCCGTGGTCCGCGTCGGCGAGCACGCCGGCTGGGCGTTCGCCGTCCTCTACGGCTGCTACCTGAACCGGCTGGAGGAGGTCTCGCGCGACGGCGTGGAGGCCGTCCACTACCACTACAACTCGGAGCACCCGCCCACCACCGTCCTGTACGCGCGCGACGGCCGCACCGTCTGCGGGTACGGGCTGTGCGAGGAGCGCATCCGCTGGGGCCGGGAGTGCGATCTGTTCCTGCCGGACCTGGTGGCCGCCGGAATCCTGAACCCCGACGGGGACACGTACCGCGAGACCGGCGACTACGACTACGCCGAACGCGGGCGCCGCGGCCTGGCCGTCTTCGAGAAGCGCCTCGGCCTCTCCCTCCCCCGCACCGTGCTCACCGAGGACCGCCTCCCCGTGTACGCGGTCATGGGTTCACCGGCGGAGGACTTCGAGGAGATCAGCGCCTGGGCCGGGGCCAACGGCAGACCACTGCCGGACCGGCGCCTGGGCCTGGTCCCGGCCGGCCTGCGCAAGGAGTACGAGCGGGCCACCGACCCCCGGTGGTGGGAGCGCGGGGCACACCTCCGCGTCGTCGCCCCCACCTTGCACGCCGAGGCGGTCCTGAAGGACCCGGCCCCCGGCACGGAGCGCTGAGGCGTCACGACGAGGCGCGGGCCACCAGTTCCGTGGCCAGCACCATCTGGCGCCGCTCCAGCTCCCGGGAGGCCGGTGGGCGGCGGTCGGCGACCTCCGCGAGGAGGAGGTCGATCATCGTGCGGCCCATCTCCTGGATCGGCTGGCGCACGCTGGTCAGCGGCGGGTCCATGTGGCGGGCGATGGCCGAGTCGTCGTAGCCGACCAGGGCCACGTCGTCGGGGATGCGGCGGCCCGCGTCGCGCAGGGCGTGCCGGGCGCCGGCCGCGGTGACGTCCGAGGCGGCGAAGACGGCGTCCAGGTCGGGGCGGCGCTCCAGCAGGGCCGCCATCGCGCGCCGGCCGCCGTCCTCGGAGAAGTCGCCCGGTTCGATCAGCAGCTCGTCCACCTCGTGGCCCGCGTCGCGCAGGGCGTCGCGGTAGCCGTCGATGCGCCGCTGGGCGCCGTACACGTCGAGGCGGCCGGTGATGTGGGCGATGGTGCGCCGGCCCCGGCCGATGAGGTGTTCGACGGCCTGGCGGGCGCCGCCGTAGTTGTCCGAGTCCACGGAGGTGAGCGTCTCGGCGGCCGAGCGGGGGCCGCTGATCACGGCCGGGATCTCCAGCTGGGACAGCATGTCGGGCAGCGGGTCGTCGGCGTGCACCGAGACCAGCAGGACGCCGTCCACCCGGTGGGCGGCGAGGTACTCCGCGAGCCGCTGCCGTTCCCGGTCGCTGCCCGCGAAGATCAGCAGCAGCTGCATCTCGGTGTCGGAGATCGCCGCGCCGACGCCCCGGAGCATGTCGGAGAAGTACGGCTCGGCGAAGAACCGGGTCTCCGGCTCGGGCACGACGAGGGCGATGGCGTCCGTGCGGTTGGCGGCCAGGGCGCGGGCGGCCGTGTTCGGGACGTAACCGAGCTCGGCGACCGCGGCTTCGACGGCGGCGCGTGTGGCGTCGCTCACCCGGGGCGAACCGTTGATCACCCGGGAGACCGTGCCGCGGCCGACGCCGGCGCGCGCGGCCACCTCTTCGAGGGTGGGCCGGCCGCCGCTCCGGCCCCGCGCTCCGTGGCTTGCCATCGGCTCCGCCTTCCGTCGTATGTCACGCTGGCCTGGAATGTAACAGCCCCGTCGGTGACGGCGGCCACCGCCAGGAGTGCCTCCGGCGGACCGCGGGTTTCCGGGGGCGGGGGTCCGGCGTCAAGTTAACAGGCAGATAACTGAAGGCACTTTGCCGCGTCTGTTCCCTTGACACCCCCGCCCGGACCCGCGACTCTTCAACACATCACTTGTGGGAGCGCTCCCACGGTACCTGACACATACACAACCCGCACGTTCCCCGCCCGAGCCGCAGCGAGCAAGATACGGGCCCAACAATGCCGTTGGCCGGGGGGTCGGCACGTCAGGGCAACAGGAGGACGCAATGCGAGCACGTACCCTCCCCCTCTCTCGTCAGCGGTCGGGCGGGGGGAAGCCCATCGCCCGTAAGGCGCTGGCCATAGCGGCCGTGGTGTCGCTGGGCACCGGGCTGCTGGCCGGCTGTGCCGACGACGGCGGAGACGACGACTCCGACTCCTCGTCGGGCGGCGAGGGCAAGACCACGATCACCCTGGGTCTCTTCGGCACCATGGGCTTCAAGGAAGCCGGTCTCTACGCCGAGTACGAGAAGCTGAACCCGGACATCAAGATCGAGCAGAACGTCATCGAGCGGAACGAGAACTACTACCCGCCGCTGCTCAACCACCTCACCACCAACAGCGGTCTGATGGACATCCAGGCCATCGAGATCGCCAACATCGCCGAGATCGTCGGCACCCAGGCGGACAAGTTCGCGGACATGTCCAAGGCCGAGGGCGTGGACAAGAGCAACTGGCTCAGCTGGAAGTGGCAGCAGGCCACCACCAAGGACGGCCAGACCGTCGCTCTCGGCACCGACATCGGCCCGATGGCGATCTGTTACCGCAAGGACCTCTTCGAGAAGGCCGGCCTGCCGACCGACCGCGAGGAGGTCGGCAAGCTGTGGGCCGGTGACTGGAACAAGTTCATCGAGACCGGCGAGAAGTACAAGAAGAAGGCCGGCAAGGACACCTTCTTCATGGACTCCCCCGGTGGCCTGCTCAACGCCGTCCTCAGCAGTGAGAAGGAGAAGTTCTACGACTCCTCCGGCGAGGTCGTCTACAAGACCAACCCGGCCGTCAAGGACGCCTTCGACCTGACCGCCGAGGCCGCCGAGAAGGGCCTGGTCCAGTCGCAGACGCAGTTCCAGCCGGCCTGGGACACGACCATCGCCAACAGCAAGTTCGCCACCGTCGCCTGCCCGCCGTGGATGCTCGGCTACATCAAGGGCAAGTCGCAGCCGGAGGCCGCCGGCAAGTGGGACGTGGCCGTGGCGCCCAAGTCCGGCAACTGGGGCGGCTCCTTCCTGGGCGTGCCGAAGAGCGGCAAGAACGTCGAGGAGGCGCAGAAGCTGGTGGCCTGGCTGACCGCGCCCGAGCAGCAGACGAAGCTGTTCAAGGTGCAGGGCAGCTTCCCGAGCACCCCGGGCGCGTACGACAGCCCCGAGGTGACCGGCGCGAAGAACGAGATGACCGGTGACTCCCCGATCGGCGAGATCTTCTCCGAGGCCGCCAAGCAGATCCCGGACCAGGTCATCGGCCCGAAGGACCAGATCATCCAGCAGGGTCTGACGGACAACGGCGTCATCCTGGTGACCAAGGGCAAGTCCCCCGATGAGGCCTGGGAGACGGCCACCAAGACCATCGACAACAGCCTGGACAAGTGACCCGCATGGCCACCCGCCACGACACCGCCGCGCTCCCCGTCAAGGGGGGCGCGGCCCCGGGCCGTCCGCCCGGGAGCTCCACGCCCGCGGACAAGGAACAGCGACGCCGGGCCAAGCTCTCCCGGCGCTGGCAGCGCGACATGCGCTGGAGCCCGTACGCGTTCGTCTCGCCGTTCTTCCTGCTCTTCCTCGCCTTCGGCCTGTTCCCGCTGCTCTACACGGGCTGGGCCTCGCTGCACCAGGTGGAGCTGACCGCCCCGACCGACATGAGCTGGGTCGGGATGAAGAACTACACCCGGATCTTCGACGACGAGTTCTTCTGGAACGCGGCGAAGAACACCCTGACCATCGGCATCATCGCAACCGTTCCGCAGCTGCTGATGGCGATGGGCATCGCCCACATCCTCAACTACAAGCTGCGGGCCTCGACCTTCTACCGGGTCGCGATGCTCGCGCCGTACGCCACCTCGATCGCCTCCGCCTCCCTGGTGTTCGTGCTGCTCTTCGGTTACGACTACGGCATGATCAACTGGGCGCTCGACCTCGTCGGGATCGACCCGGTCGACTGGCAGGGCGACAAGTGGCCCTCGCAGTTCGCCGTCTCGGCGATCATCATCTGGCGCTGGACCGGCTACAACGCGCTGATCTACCTGGCCGCGATGCAGGCGATCCCGCAGGACCTGTACGAGTCGGCGGCGCTGGACGGCGCCAGCCGCTGGAAGCAGTTCATCCACGTGACGCTGCCCTCGCTGCGTCCGACGATCCTGTTCACGGTGGTGGTCTCCACCATCGGCGCCAGCCAGGTCTTCGGGGAGCCGCTGCTGTTCGACGCCAACAAGGGCGCGTCCGGCGGCGCGGAGCACCAGTTCCAGACGCTCGGCCTGTACCTGTACGAACAGGGCTGGGTCAACCAGCACCTGGGCCGTGCCTCGGCGATCGCCTGGACGATGTTCGCGATCCTGATCGTCATCGGCATCATCAACCAGCTCATCTCGCGCCGGCTGCGCGCCAGCAGTTAAGGAGTTGTGGCCGTGACGACGACTGTGACGCCCCCCGAGACCACGCCCGCCAAGGAGTCCAAGCGCCCGCGCCTGCCGAAGTCGGCGCGGGCCGGCGGAACGCTGCACGGCGGTCCGATCGCGTACGCGATCCTGATCGTGTTCACGATCGTGTCGCTGTTCCCGCTGGTGTGGACCGCGATCGCCGCTTCCCGGGACACCCAGCGGCTGGCGCAGAACCCGCCGCCGTTCTGGTTCGGTTCCAACCTGTTCAAGAACCTGGAGATCGCCTGGAAGGACGCCAACCTCGGTGAGGCCTTCCTCAACACCACGATCGTGGCGGGCATTTCGGCGGTGACCATCGTCGTGCTGTCGACGATCGCCGGGTTCGCCTTCGCCAAGCTGCGCTTCAAGGGCCGCAACGCGCTGATGCTGATCGTGATCGGCACGATGATGGTGCCGCCGCAGCTCAGCATCATCCCGCTGTACATGATGGTCGCCAAGCTCGACTGGTCCGACCAGCTCCAAGCGGTCATCTTCCCGTCGCTGGTGAGCGCGTTCGGCGTGTTCTTCATGCGGCAGTACCTGCTGCAGGCGCTGCCGGACGAGGTCATCGAGGCCGCCCGGGTGGACGGCGCGAGCAGCTGGCGCGTGGTGTGGCACGTGGTGTTCCCGGCCGCGCGGCCGGCGATGGCCGTGCTCGGCATGCTGATGTTCGTGCAGACCTGGAACGACTTCCTGTGGCCGTTCCTGGTGCTGACCCAGACCGGCAGCCCGACCGTGCAGGTGGCGGTCGCGGGCCTCGGCCGGGGGTACACCCCGGACCAGTCCCTGATCATGGCGGGTGCGCTGCTGGGTACGCTGCCCCTGCTGCTGGTCTTCGCGATCTTCGGCAAGCAGATCGTGGGCGGCATCATGCAGGGCGCCGTCAAGGGCTGACGCCCGCCGCACCTTCGTACCCCTGGGGGCCGGGTCACCGCCGCCTCGGCCCCTCCTCCCCCTCCTTTTCGTACTCGTCGGTCTTCCACGACCTCTATGGGAGCGCTTCCATGTCTGACTCCGCAACGCCGGCGACCCCGGTGACCTTTCCTCCCGCCTTCCTCTGGGGCGCCGCGACCTCCGCGTACCAGATCGAGGGGGCGGTGCGGGAGGACGGGCGCACGCCTTCCATCTGGGACACCTTCAGCCATACGCCGGGCAAGACGGCCGGCGGCGAGACAGGTGACATCGCTGTCGACCACTACCACCGCTACCGCGACGACGTGGCGATGATGGCGGACCTGAACCTGAGCGCCTACCGCTTCTCCGTCTCCTGGTCGCGGGTGCAGCCGACCGGCCGCGGCCCCGCCGTGCAGCGCGGTCTGGACTTCTACCGCCGGCTGGTCGACGAGCTGCTGGCGAAGGGCATCAAGCCGGCCGTCACCCTCTACCACTGGGACCTGCCGCAGGAGCTGGAGGACGCGGGCGGCTGGCCGGAGCGCGACACCGCGTACCGCTTCGCGGAGTACGCGGGGATCGTCGGCGAGGCGCTCGGCGACCGGGTGGAGCAGTGGATCACGCTCAACGAGCCCTGGTGCAGCGCCTTCCTGGGGTACGCCTCCGGGGTGCACGCCCCCGGCCGCACCGACCCGGCGGCCGCGCTGAAGGCCGCCCACCACCTGAACCTGGCCCACGGCCTGGGCGCCAAGGCCCTGCGCTCGGTGATGCCGGCCCGCAACTCGGTCGCGCTCAGCCTCAACTCCTCCGTGGTGCGGCCCCTTTCGCCGAGCGACCCGGCGGACGTGGCGGCGGCGCGCAAGATCGACGACCTCTCCAGCGGCATCTTCCACGGCCCGATCCTGCACGGCGCCTACCCCCAGACGCTGCTGGAGGCGACCTCGTCGCTCACCGACTGGTCGTACGTCCTCGACGGCGACCTGGAGCTGATCCACCAGCCGCTGGACGCGCTCGGCCTCAACTACTACACGCCCACCCTGGTGTCGGCGGCGGACCCGGACGCGAAGGGGCCGCGGGCCGACGGTCACGGGGCGAGCGAGCACTCGCCGTGGCCCGCCGCGGACGACGTCGCCTTCCACCAGTCGCCGGGCGAGCAGACCGAGATGGGCTGGTCCGTCGACCCGACGGGCCTGCACGAGCTGATCATGCGCTACCACCGTGAGGCGCCCGGACTGCCGATCTACATCACGGAGAACGGCGCGGCCTACGACGACAAGCCGGACTCCGACGGCAAGGTGCACGACCCGGAGCGCGTCGCCTATCTCCACGGCCACCTCTCGGAGGTGCGCCGGGCCATCGCCGACGGCGCGGACGTGCGCGGCTACTTCCTGTGGTCCCTGATGGACAACTTCGAGTGGGCGTACGGCTACGACAAGCGCTTCGGCGCGGTGTACGTCGACTACGTGACCCAGCAGCGGACCCCGAAGTCCAGCGCCCTGTGGTACGCGCGGGCCGCGAAGTCGGGAACGCTTCCGGAGCCGGAGCACATCTGACCGGTTCCCGCTCCGGGGGACGGGGGGCGGGCGCGGCACCCTGGGGGAGTGCCGCGCCCCGTTTCACCGAGCGGTTCACCCGCGGGCCGCGAACGCCTTCGTGAAGGCGAACTCGTCCTGGAGGATCGAGCTGCAGGTGGGGTCGGCGGCCGGCTTCGGGCCGCCGGCGCACTGCCGGTCACGGGTGCCGGACCACATGGACAGCCAACCCAGGCCCCTGGACTCGGCGAACTCCACCAGCTGGGTGGCGTCGTCGACCCCGAAGACCTCGGTGACGACGTCGTTGACGCCGATCATGGGGGTGACGGCGACCGTCTTCCAGGCGTCGGCGTCGCTCAGTGCGAGGACGCCCTTGATCTGGGCCTGGGTGGCGGTGGCGGCCTGCTCGGCGTAGGTGCCCATGTCGCCGCCGTACGCCGGCCCGTAGTCCATCGCCATGATGTTGACGGCGTCGATCCGCACGCCGTTCTCCTTCGCGTCGGCGAGGAGGTTCACGCCGTCCTGGGTGAGGCCCTCCGGCATCACCGGGAGGGTGAAGGAGACGTCCAGGCCGGGGTGGTCCTTCTGGAGCTTCGCGATCGCCCGGGCCCGGCGGGTGTTGGCCGCCGCGTTCGGCAGGGCGCCGCCCTCGACGTCGAAGTCGACCTTGGTGAGGCCGTAGGCGTCCACGACCTTCTCGTACGCCGCGGCCAGCGCGTCCGCCGAGGCGCAGGTGGTGCCCAGTTCGGAGCCGGCCGCGCCGCCGAAGGAGACCCGGACGTCGCCGCCCAGGGCGCGCAGCGCGCCGATCTGGCCGGCCACGGCGTTGTCGCCGAGGCCGCTGACGCCGCCCCACTTCGGGGTGCAGCCGCCGCCGTCGGTGACGAAGGCGAGGTTGTAGTCCTTCACGCCGGTCGCCTCGGCGCTCGCGACCAGGTCGAAGGCGGGGAAGAGGGAGGTGTCGACGTAGGGCGCGAAACCGGCGTCGGTGCCCGTGCCGGTGCTCCCGGTGGGCCCGGCGGTCGGCTCCTCGGTCGCCGTCGGCTCCTCGGTGGGGGTCGGCCCGGTGGTGGGGGTGGGGGCGTCGGTGGGACGGCCGCTGGGTTCGGGCGCGGGGGCGCCGTCCGTGCCGCACTCGGCGCCGTCGACCAGGCAGCCGGTCGGATCGCCGCCGCCCTTGGCGACGAAGCCGACGGTGACGGACTCGCCGGGGGCCAGGCCGTCGGTGTCCCACGTGGCCGACCGCACGGTGACGTGCCGGCCGCTCACCCGGGACTCGGCGTTCCACAGCGAGCCGAGCCCGGTGCCGGCGGGCAGGTCGAACTCCAGCTTCCAGTCCCGGCTGCGCTCAGCGCCGTTGTTGGTCACCACGTACTGGGCGGTGTAGCCGGTCGACCACTCGCTGGTCCTGCTGTACGCCGCGCCCACACCGGCCGCCTGGGCGGTGCCGGTGAACAGGAACGCGCCGCCGCCCGCGACGGCCGCGGCGACCACGCCGCCGATCGCCTTGTTCCTGCCGCTGACCCTGCGCCGGTGCGTGCTCATCGCGTGCCTGCCTTCGTTGCCGTTCGGGGGGTGCGGCAGCACGCTAGCGAGCCGGATTCGGACAAACTTCCTGATCCGGGAGGCCGTCGGTGATCTTAGGGTGCGCTTAAGGAAGGGATCGGGACCGGTTAAAGGACCCGGCGAGGCGGACCGGCACGCGACGCCGGCGCACGCTCCCCCGGTGCCCGCGCCGCCGGGGTGCCCGTGCGCGCCCGTCGAGCTGGATCCAGATCCGTACCTCGGTCCCGCCCAGTACGGACGAGCCGATCCGCACGTCCCCGCCGGTGGACTCGGCGAGCCGGCGCACGATGTCCAGGCCGAGCCCGGTGGAGCCGTCGCTGCCGGAGCCCCGGCCGCGGGCCATCGCCGCCTCGGGGTCGGGTATGCCGGGGCCCGCGTCGGAGACCAGGACGATCACCGCGTCCTCGGCGTTGTGCACGTCGACCGCGAACGCGGTGCCCTCGGCGGTGTGCCGGAAGACGTTGCCGAGCAGCGCGTCGAGGGCGGCGGCCAGGTCGGCGCGGGCCACGGGGATGCGCACCGGCCGGTCGGCGCCGGCCACCCGCCACGTGCGGCCCTCGTCCTCGGCGAGCGCCGACCAGAACGCCATCCGCTCGCGCACCACTTCGGCCGCGTCGCAGCCGGCGCCGGGTCCGGCGGCGGCCGTCTGCGGCTTGGCGTCGCGGGCGGTGCGGATGATGGTGTCCACCTCCCGCTCCAGCTGCTCGACCGCCGCCCGGGTCTGCTCGGCGGCCGGACCGTCGCCGAGGGAGGCGGCGTTGAGCCGCAGCACGGTCAGCGGCGTACGCAGCCGGTGGGACAGGTCGGCGGCCAGTTCCCGTTCGTTGGCGAGGAGTTGGACGACCTGGTCGGCCATGGAGTTGAACGCCGCCGCCGCCAGCCGCAGTTCGTCCGGCCCCTCCTCGGGCACCCGCGCCCCCAGCTTCCCCTCCCCCAGTTCGTGCGCCCCCTCGGCCAGCCGCTGCGCGGGCCGCACCATCCGTACGCCCAGCCGGTCGGCGACCGCGACCGAGCCGAGGATCAGGGCGACCCCGACCCCGGCGAGCACCGCCCAGGCCGTGCCGACGCCGTTGGTGACCTCGGACTCGGGGACGAACACCTCGACGACGGCGATCTCGCCGCTGCTCAGCGCGACCGGCTGGAGCAGGGCCGAGCCGCCGGGCACGGTGGAGGTGGAGGCGCGGCCCAGTCTCCGCACGGCCGCGATGTCCTCCCCGGCGGCCCGCCGCTGCCCCAGGTCGAGGGCCTCACCGGCGTCGCCGGCCGGGATGTGCACGGCCATCGCGGTGCCGGATCCGGCGGAGGCGACGACGCGTTCGAGCTGGTCGCGGTCGGTGGTGATGGACAGCGCGGGGGCGACGGCCGCCGCCTCCCGCTCGGCGCCCGCGAAGGCACGGTCGCGGGCCATCTCCCGGACGACCAGGCCGAGCGGCACCGCGAAGGCGACCACGACCATCGCGGTCACCGCCAGCGACACCTTCACCAGGGCCCATCTCATCGCGGTGGCTCCGCTCCGGGCGTGTGCGGCGTCCGCGCGGCGGGCGGCTCCAGCTTCACGCCGACGCCCCGCAGGGTGTGCAGATAGCGGGGCCGGGCGGCGGTCTCCCCCAGCTTCCGGCGCAGCCAGGACAGATGGACGTCGATGGTCTGGTCGTCGCCGTAGGACTGCTGCCACACCTCGGCGAGCAGCTCCCTGCGGGGGACGACCACGCCGGGGCGCCCGGCGAGGAAGGCGAGCAGGTCGAACTCGCGCCGGGTCAGGTCGAGGCGCACGCCGTCCAGTTCGGCCCGGCGGCGCAGCGGGTCGACGGTCAGGCCGCCGACCCTGATGACCGGGGAGGGCGCCGCCTCCCCTCCGCCGGCCCGGGCCCGGCGCAGCACGGCCGCCATCCGGGCCGAGAGGTGCTCCACCGAGAACGGTTTGGTCAGGTAGTCGTCCGCGCCGGCGTTCAACAGCCGTACGACCTCGGCCTCGTCGTCCCGGGCGGTGGCGATGATCACCGGTACGTCCGTGATGCCGCGCAGCATCTTCAGGGCCTCGGAGCCGTCGAGATCGGGCAGTCCGAGGTCCAGGACGACCACGTCGAAACGGTGGTGGGCGACCTCGCGCAGCGCCTCCAGCGCCGTGCCCACGCTGCGCACGGTGTGCGAGGCGTCGGTGAGCTGCCGGATGAGCGCCGAGCGTACGAACTGGTCGTCCTCGACCACGAGAACACGTGCCATGCGCCGCACCGTACGCCATGCCGGGCGGGCCGGTGGACGACTCCGGGCACCTCCGCGGGCACGACACCGCCGAGGCGGATGGGGCACTATGGGCCGACGATGCGCAGAGGACTCGTACACGTACTGGCCTGGCTGCTCGCCACGGGCGCGGCGGTCACGCTGTCGTGGTGGGGTGTCGGCACGGTCATGAAGGGCACCGCCTACGACCCGCCCCGCGCCCTGCCCATTTCGGTGGCCGACACGGCCACCGAGCGGTCGGAGCCGGTGTCGTCGTCGACCCGGCGGCCCTCCGCGACGGCGGGTCCGAAGGACGCCGGGGAGACGCGGGAACCGCCGGCGGAGCCCGACCGGGCGCAGTCTCCCCAGCCGGACCCGGACCCGCGGCCGTCCCGGACGACCACGCCCCCGCCGTCCCCCTCCCCCGCCGCTCCGACCGCCTCCGGCGAGGTGAAGGGCTACGACACCAAGGGCGGCCGGGCGGTGTTCGACCTCGGTGAGACCTCCGCGTCACTGGTGTCGGCGACACCGGGGGCCGGCTGGTCGATGCAGGTGTGGAAGACGGAGACGTGGATCCGGGTGGAGTTCTCCTCGGGCGCGGACCGGGTGTCGGTCTTCTGCACCTGGCACGACGGGCCGCCGCGGGTGGAGATCGGAACGTACTGAGGGGCTCCGGCACGGGTGACGCGGACGGGTGGTGCCCGGTCGGCACGCGCCTGCTCCGTCACCGGAACCACGGGCGCGAGCGGCACCGGCGGGGCGGCCGCCCCGGGATCCGTACGCGTCGGCCGACCGCCCGGTCACTGGAAGACGGACGGGGGTGGCGCCGGTGAGGCGACCGCCGCCCGGTCCGTCACGGGGGCGGCCCCGCCGGTGAAGTCGATGAGGTCCCTGCCGTGCTGGACGCGGCCCGGGTGCGGGTCGGAGGCGGCCCGGCGGGTCAGCTCGGCGATCGGCAGGGGTGCGTCGGAGGCGACCAGGACGGCGTTGCCGAAGCGTTTGCCGCGCAGCACCGCGGGGTCGGCGATCAGCGCGAGTTCGGCGAACCGGGCGGCGGCGGTGGCGATCTGGCCCCGCAGGTGCGCGAGCGGCGGCCCGTCGGCGAGGTTGGCGGCGTAGACCCCGCCGGGGGCGAGGGCCCGGCGGACGTCGTCGAGGAACTCGGTCGAGGTGAGGTGGGCGGGGGTGCGGGCCCCGCTGAAGACGTCGGCGACGACGAGTCCGGCCCAGCCGTCCGGCACCTTGGCGAGCCCTTCACGGGCGTCCACCGAACGCACCCGGACGCGGGCCCTGGCGTCCCACGGCAGTTCCCGCCGGACCAGTCGTACCAGTGCCGCGTCCCGTTCGACGACCTGCTGGGTGGAGCGGGGGCGGGTGGCGGCGACGTACCGGGCGAGGGTGAGGGCGCCGCCGCCGAGGTGCACGGCCTGCAGGGGCTTGCCGGGCGGGGCGACGAGGTCGACGACGTGGCCGAACCGGCGCTGGTACTCGAAGGACAGATGGGCCGGGTCGTCGAGGTCGACGTGGGACTGCGGCGCGTCGTCGATCAGCAGCGTCCAGCCCCGCGCCCGCTCCCGGTCCGGGACGAGCCGGGCGATCCCCCCGTCGACCCGCTCGACGACGGCCTCGACGGTCGCCCGTTCACGCCCGCTGTTCCTGGACCTTCCCATTCCCCCATGTTTTCAGATCCGCCGGTGCTGTCCTCAGCCCCTCCGGCGTTCGAGGAGCGGGGACCCACCGGCGTTCGGGGAGCGGGGACCCACCGCTCACGCACACCCGTCCGCGGCCGCGATGATCCGCTGGGCCTCGTCCAGCGCCTCCCGCAGCACCGCGGGATCCGTCGCCGGTTCCGCCTCCCCCGGCGGCAGCAGCCAGTCCGCCCCCTCCACGGGCAGCTCCGGCACCGGTCTCAGCCCACGGCCGTCGGTCTCCGTACAGACGCTGCCCGGTACGTCCCAGGCCGCGGCCGTCCCCGGCGGCACCAGGAAACCGAGGGTGTCGCACCCGCCGTCGTGCAGCACCGGTCCCACCGCGTCCCCGGCTCCGCGCCGTAGGATGTCGACCGCCTCCAGGCCCTGTCGTGCCGGAACCGTGACCACGTCACAGTCCGTACTCGGCAGCTCCAACGGATCCCTGCTCCGACTGGTCATCATCCCGGCCTCCAACGCGCACATCGGGCCCCCGGTCCACAGGGCTCAACGAGCCGGAACGTCAACGGCTACGGCGAAAGTCCGCCGCAAAGGATGGCAGTTCATGGCAGATCGCGGATGACATATCCGGATTGTTGCCAAACTCCGCGTGGTGACTCCGTCACAACAGGTACGTTCTAGCCCGCCGGAAACAGGGCGTCACACGGACAAATGTCCCTGATCCCGGCATGGTTCGACGGTTCGCAGAGAGGACCCGGCCATGGCGTCGTCAACGGTGCCCTCGTCCCAGCCCCCCCGGCCCCCGCGGCCGAACCTCGTCTTCCGGCACCTGCGCGGACCGCGCTCGCCGGCCGAGTTCGCCGCGGCGGTCCGGCGGGCCGCCCGCGAGATCGGCGAGCGGGTCAGCTGTGACGCGCGGTACGTGCACCGGGTGGAGGCGGGCGAGATCCGCTGCCCCAACTACGCCTACGAACGGGTGTTCCTGCACATGTTCCCCGGCCGCACGTTGACCGACCTGGGCTTCGCGCCCCGCTCGTCGGTGCGCGGGCGCGGGGCGCGGGCCGCCGGGGACACGCCCCCGGCCCCCACCGGGAACCCGGCGAACGCCACGACTGAGGACAGCGGGGCGTACGAGCCGTATGAGACGCAGGACCGGTACGACACGTACGACACGCACGACCACGAGGAGAGCGACGTGCTGCGTCGCGCATTCATGACCGGCGGGGGCGCCACGGTGGCCGCCGCCTCACTGAGCCCGTACGGGTTCGCCTCCGACGCCTCGGCGGCGCAGCGCGCCGTGCGCCGCGCGGGGGCGAGCGACGCGGGCGCCCTGGAGGACGCCGTCCGCCGCATCCGGCTGCTGGACGACCGGCACGGGGCGGACGGGCTCTACCGCCGCGCGGCGGCCCCCCTGCGCGCCGCCTACGCGCTGCTGGACGCGGGGACGACCCGGCAGCGGACGGCGGACCGGCTGTACTCGGGCGCCGGTGAGCTGGCCATCTCGGTGGGCTGGCTGGCGCACGACTCGGGCCGCTTCGACCACGCGCGCTCGCACTACGCGGAGGCGCTCGCGACCGCGCGGATGGCCGGGGACCAGGGTGTGGAGGCGCACGCCTTCTGCAATACGGCGTTCCTCGCGCGGGACGCGGGCCGGCCCCGGGAGGCGGTGCGGGCGGCGCAGGCCGCGCAGCGGGCCGCGCGTCCGCTCGGCTCCCCGCGGCTGATGTCGCTGCTGGCGCTGCGGGAGGCGGGCGGCTGGGCGGGGCTCGCCGACCGCGCGGGCTGCGAGCAGGCGCTGGCCCGGGCGGGGGCCTACTTCGAGCGCGGGACCTCGGAGGCGGATCCGGAGTGGATGAGTTTCTACGGGGAGGCCGAGCTGGAAGGGCTGGAGGCACAGTGCTGGTCGACGCTGGGGGACTGGCCGCGGGCGGCGCGGCACGCGCGGCGCGCGGCCGAGCTGCAGGACCCGCACTTCACGCGGAACATCGCGCTGTACACGGCGGAACTGGCGGACGACCTGGCCCGCGGGGGGCGGCCGGACGAGGCGGCCGAGGCCGGGATGCGGGTGCTGGACCTGCTGAACGAGGTGCAGTCGTCCCGGGTCCGGACGATGCTGGCGGGCACGTCCCGCGTACTCCTCCCGCACCGACGCGCCTCAGGCGTGTCGGCCTTCCTGGACCGCCACGAATCCCTCCCCCGCGCGACGTGAACCGCCACCGCGGGCAGTCGTGCCGCGTCAGCCGCAGGCAACCGTGCCGCGTCAGCCGCGGGCAGTCGTGCCGCTGGGGCGGCACGGGTGGGCGCTGGGGGTCCCCCCTCTGGGGGAGGCACCCCGCAAACGCCGGGCCGCGCACCCCACCCCCGGCCCACCCCGACGCGGGGCACCGGACCGCGCACCAGGCGTCAGGCGTCAGGCGTCAGGCGTCAGGCAGCAGGCGTCAGGCGTCAGGCGTCAGGCGTCAGGCAGCAGCCAGGTGCCCCGTCTCGTTCCAGGACTCCACCGCCGGCTCGCCGTACGCCCACCCCAGCACCGACAGGGAGGTCGGGTTGAGACGGATACGGGCCGCGAAGTCGATGGGCAGGCCCAGCCAACGCGCACCGATCGTGCGGAGCACGTGCCCGTGGGCGAAGACCAGCACGTCACGGTCGGCGGAACGGGCCCAGGCCACCACCTCGTCCGCACGGGCCGCCACCTCGGCCAGGGACTCCCCCTCGGGAACACCGTCCCGCCAGATCAGCCAGCCGGGCCGCACCGCCTGTATCTCGGCCGGAGTCATGCCCTCGTACGCCCCGTAGTCCCACTCCATGAGCGTGTCCCAGTTCTCCGCGCGGTCGCCGAAACCGGCGAGCTCGCAGGTCTCCCGCGCGCGGGACAGCGGGCTGGTGCGCACCTCGACGTCGGGCAGCCCCTCGTACGGCGCCCGGTGCAGGCGCTCACCGAGCAGCTTGGCGCCCCGGCGGCCCTCCTCCAGGAGCGGCACATCGGTCCTGCCGGTGTGCTTGCCGGACAGCGACCATTCGGTCTGTCCGTGCCGGGCCAGCAGAATGCGCGGTGCCATGGGAGACCTTCCGGGTGAAAATTCGCAGGCGGAACTCCTCCATCATCGCGCACCCCGGTCGCGGGCAACCCGGAGGGCGGTCCCGACGTCTCTCAAGGCCGAGGGGGCCGAGAGGCCGAGGGGCCGAACACGTGTCACGGGGGACGCGCGCACACCGTAGAGTGGCTGGCCGCCGACGGAGCGCCGCGCGAGGACAACAAGGGGGAGCGATCGGATGCCGCACACCGAGACACCGGGCACCGAGACCGCCCCGGCGACCCGGCTGCGCTGGTGGACGGAGCTGCCGCTCATCCTCCTGGTGTACGCCTGCTATTCGGCGGGACGGCTGCTGGTCCGGGGCGACGTCTCCGACGCCGTCGACCACGGCCTGGCGATCCTGCGCATCGAGAAGGCGCTGTACCTCAACGCCGAGCACCCGCTGAACCGTCTCTTCACCCGTGAGCCCTGGCTCGGGATACCCGCCGACTTCTGGTACGCGTCCCTGCACTACCTGGTGACCCCGGCGCTCCTCGTCTGGCTGTTCCGCTCCCGCGCGGTGCGCTACCGCGCCGCCCGCACCTGGCTGATGACGTCCACCTTCATCGGCCTGATCGGCTTCACCCTGCTGCCCACCTGCCCGCCCCGGCTGCTCGACGCGAGCCACGGCTTCGTGGACACGATGGCCCACTACAGCGCGTACGGCTGGTGGGGCGGCGAGGCGAGCGCCCCGCGCGGGCTCGGCGGGATGACGAACCAGTACGCGGCGATGCCGAGCCTGCACGTGGGCTGGTCGCTGTGGTGCGGAGTGATCCTCTGGCGGTACGGGCGCACGCGCCTGACGAGGACGGCCGCCGTCGTCTACCCGCTGGTGACCACGATCGTGGTGATGGGCACCGCGAACCACTACTTCCTCGACGCGGCCGCGGGCGCCGCCGTCATGGGCGCCGGTCTGCTGCTGACCCCCGCCGTGATGCGGTGGGCGGACCGGGCGAAGGCCCGCTTCCTGCCCCGCCCCGCGATCGCCCCGGCGGACTCCCCCGTCCCCCATTCCCCGAATGTCAGTGCCGAATGCCAGACTTCCGCGGGTGAGCGAATTCCACGGCAGCGGCACCCCGAGTCGCGGTACGGACCAGGAACCGAATCGGGTGCCTCCCCCTCGGACGCGGGAGAAGGCGCTCCGGCACCGGCTCGCTGAGCTGCGCGGCCCGGAGGTCCCGGCCAAGGCGCTGGACGCGCGCGCCCTGGCCGCCCTCGCCGCCAACCCGGGTTGCAGACGGCGTGCGATCCTCGACGGCGCCGGGGTGGACAAGGCGGTGCTGGCGAGCGCGCTGGGCTCGCCGTCGGTCTTCGGCCAGTCCCAGTTCGCGTTCGTGCGGGGCAACGCGTTCGAGGCGAAGGTCAAGGCGGACGGCGGCACGGAACTGCTGCGCCTCGCCCACGAGAAGCTGGACCGCGCGGCCGAACCGCCCGCCGGCGCGCGCGTGCCCGATCTGACCGCCCAGGGCCCGCGGGGCCGCACGGCCCGTACGGAGCTGGCGCTGCGCGAGGCCACCGGGGCGCCCGGCGCGTGGACGCTGCTCGACCACCCCATGCTCGCGCTCGACGTCGCGGGCTCCCCCGCCTTCCTGGAGCCGGACGCGGTGGTGGTGCACCCGGACGGCAGCTGGACGGTCGTGGAGATCAAGTCCTTCCCGATGCTGGACGGCGCCGCGGACCCGGCGAAGGTCGGCGCTGCGGCACGCCAGGCGGCGGTGTACGTGCTGGCCCTGGAGCGGGTCGCCGCGCGGCTGGACCCGGCCCCGCGCGTGCGGCACCGGATCCTGCTGGTGTGCCCGAAGGACTTCTCCAACCTGCCCACCGCGTCCGCCGTGGACGTGCGCAAGCAGCGCGCGGTGACCGCCCGTCAGCTGGACCGGCTCACCCGGATCGAGGAGATCGCCGACACGCTCCCCGAGGACACGTGCTTCTCGCCGGAGCTGCCCGCCGAGCGGCTGGCCGAGGCCGTGGAGTCGGTCCCGGCGACCTACGCGCCGGAGTGCCTGTCCGCGTGCGAGCTGGCCTTCCACTGCCGGGAGCGGGCTCGCGCGCAGGACGCGGTGACCCGTCTGGGCCGTCCGGTGCGGGCGGAGCTGGGCGGTCTGACGACGGTCGGGGAGGTGCTGGCGGCGGCCCGCGGGGAGGCCGGTGACCCCGACGACCCGGCGGTGGCGGCACTGCGCAGGGCGGCGGCCCTGCGCGCGGAGGCGCTGGGAGCGGCCGCCCCGGAGGTGGCTCCTTGTCGCTGATCGCCACCCTCGCCCGGCTCGAGGCCGTTCATACCGGCCGCGCCCAGCCCGCCGCCACCGTCCGGCACCGGCACCTCTCCGGACGCCCCCTGGTGTTCGTGCCGCTCATCACCGCCGGTGAGGCGGGCGCCCCGCTCGGCGCGCTGGTGGGCACCGACCGGGACGCGCCGCGGCTGCTGGTGGTGCCGCAGCCGCGCGACCGCGATCTGCGGTTCGCGTTCCTGGCCGAACTGGCCGACGTGGTGCTGCCGTACGTCGACGGTTTCGCGGACGCCGTGGAGGCCGCCGAGCGCGCCGAGACCGACCCGGAGACCGGCAAGCGGGTCAAGGTCGAGGTCGAACTGTGCGCGGACGCGCCCCAGTTGATCGTGCCGTCCCGGGCCGGCATCGACCTCGTACGGCTGCTGGGGCGGTCCACGCGGTTCCGGCGCACGGCGGAGCAGGACCCGGAGGCCCCCTTCCCGGCGCCGCCCCGGGTGCCGTTGCTGGGGCGGTGGCTGACGCACTTCGGGGAGCGGGCCCGGGTGCCCGGTTCCTCGCTGCTGCTGGCCATGACGGACGTACTGGCCCGGCACTGGGCGACCGGGCAGTCCACGCTGGAGGACCAGCACCTGGGGGCGCTGCTCGCCTGGATCGACCCGCCCGGGGGGCGCTCCGGGGCGGAGGCCGCGCGGGAGGCAGAGCTGGCGCGGGACGCCGACGGCCAGTTGGTGTGCCCGCCCGCGGGCCCGGCGACCGACCCGGCGTTCGACAACAAGCTGCTCGCCCCGGCGATCGAGCGCTACGACCGCGCCCGCACCGCGCTCGCGGCGGCGGAGGACGGGCTGGAGGCCGACGACCGCCTCGGCGCGCTGACCGCCGCCGAGCGGGAGATCCGCGCGCTGGTGGAGAGCCGCACCCGGCCCACCTGGGACGCGGTGTGGCGGGGGCTCGACCTGCTGGCGGGGCTGCCGGAGGGCGCGCGCGTCGAGGAGCGGTGGACGCGCGACCGCTGGTCGTTCACCGGTCACCGGGACCGGGTCCTGGCCGGTGAGCCGCCGCAGCCGCGCCGCGACGACGCGGTGACCGCGGCCAACAAGCTCGCCGTGCGCGAGCGGGAACAGGCCCGGCTGGAGGCGCAGGAGGCGCTCGACGACCCGCTGGTGATGGCGGCCCGGCGGCTGTCCGGGGAGGCGTTCGCGGGTGAGGTGGTCGACGTGGTGATGGCGTACAGCGAGAGCAGGCGGCCGAGCCCGCGCCCGCTGGTCACCGTCCGCACGGACGACCGCCCGCACCTCGGGGAGAGGGTGCGGGCGTACCGCTCGCTGGGCGGGAAACCGCAGACGGTGGAGTTCGTCGGCCACGAGGACGGACCGGAGGGCGGTCTGCTCGTCCTGCGCGTCCTGGACAGGATGGGCCGGGGCAAGGAGCCGGAGGAGGGCTCGGTCCCGGAGAAGGGCGACCGCGTGTGCTTCACGCTGTTCGAGCACGAACCGCGCGGCGGTCCGAAGCTGCCCGACCCGGAGGAGACCCCGTGGACCCATGGCGGTCCACCCGGTGAGGAGGCCGTACCGGAGCCCGCCGACCCGGTGACCGAGGAGGACGTGCTGTGACCGCCCCTGCCCGGCAGGCCGTGTTCGACCCGGGCGCGGCCGCGGCCCGCGCCACCGACGCGATCCTCCGCGACACGCTGCGCGGTGCCGCGCGCGGTGTCGTCGTCGACTCCCCGCCCGGCGCCGGCAAGTCCACGCTGGTGGTGCGGGCGGCGCTGGAACTGGCGGAGGCGGGCCGCCCCCTGATGGTGGTGGCGCAGACCAACGCACAGGTCGACGACCTGGTCCTCCGCCTCGCCGAGAAGAACCCCGAGCTGCCGGTGGGCCGGCTGCACAGCAGCGACACCGACCCGTACGACAAGGCGCTGGACGCGCTGGACCACGTCCGCACGTCGGCGAAGGCGGCCGACCTCGCCGGTCTGCCCGTGGTGATCTCCACGGCGGCGAAGTGGGCGCACGTCAAGGGCGTCGAGCCGTGGGAACACGCGATCGTCGACGAGGCGTACCAGATGCGCTCGGACGCGCTGCTCGCCGTGGCCAACCTGTTCGAGCGGGCGCTGTTCGTGGGCGACCCGGGCCAGCTGGACCCCTTCTCCGTCGTGGGCGGCGAGCAGTGGGCGGGCCTGTCGTACGACCCGTCCGCGTCCGCCGTGACCACCCTGCTCGCCCACAACCCCGGACTGCCGCAGCACCGCCTGCCGGTGTCCTGGCGGCTCCCCGCTTCCGCCGCGCCCCTGGTGTCGGACGCCTTCTACCCGTACACGCCGTTCCGCAGCGGCACGGACCACGGCGACCGCGGGCTCGCCTTCGGCGTCCCGTCGGACGGTTCGGCGCCGGACCGGGTGATCGACGAGGCGGCCGAGTCCGGCTGGGGCCTCCTGGAACTCCCCGCCCGGCACACCCCGCGCACGGACCCGGAGGCGATCCACGCGGTGGCGACGGTCGTCCGCCGCCTCCTCGACCGGGGCGGCGCGGCGACCTCCGAACGCTCCCCGGACCCCACCCCCCTCACCGCCGGCCGCATCGCCGTCGGCACCGCCCACCGCGACCAGGCGGCCGCCGTACGGGCGGCGCTCGCGGAACTGGGCGCGGCGGACGTCACCGTCGACACGGCGAACCGACTCCAGGGCCGCGAGTACGACGTCACGGTCGTCCTCCACCCCCTCTCGGGCCGCCCCGACGCCACCGCCTTCCACCTGGAGACGGGCCGCCTGTGCGTCCTCGCCTCCCGCCACCGCCACGCCTGCATCGTGGTCTGCCGCGAGGGCGTGACCGACCTGCTGGACGACTACCCGTCCACGGAACCGGTCCAGCTGGGCACGCTGGTGAAGTTCCCGGACGGCTGGGAGGCGAACCACGCGGTACTGGCGCACCTGGCGGAGCACCGGGTGGGGTGGCGGCCTTGATGCCCTGCATGGTCCCCCACAGCGCAGTCTCCCTGAAATCGGCTGGCCGGCCGCGTAAGCCCAGGTTCTTGTAACGAGTCAGGGCGATGAGGGTGCGAGCAGCGGCAGGTCCCACGCGACGCGGAACCGGTCGAGGAGCAACTGCGCGCTGTAGGTGGAGACAGCGAGTTCCCGACGGGCCTCAGCGAGCCGCTCCACTTCGCCCTCGGCCCCCTTGCTCCGGCCCTGCCTGCGGCGTTCCTCAAATCCGGCCTGCCGAACACCTGGAGCAGGGTCAGCGCGAAGTAGGTGAATACGACGACCTCGTGGCGCAAGGCCTCCGCTTCGGGGTCGCTCACCAACTCCCTGATCGTCAATTCAAGTTCTCCCTCGTTCGGCTGATGCGTCGAGTGCAACGCGCGAACGACGGCGTGGAGGCGGTGCATGAGGGGACCACTTTCGGGGCCGGCACCCCTCAGGGCGAGCAGCGCACGGAAGCCCTCAAGGGAGTTGGCGAGCTCTTCCCCGATGACCTGCCGGGCCAGAGGCTCCAGTTTCCGCGGCCCCGAGTCACCGTATGGCTCCACCAGACGGCGCGTGCAGCTGACATGGAACGAAATCCAACCCCCCGCCACACCGATGCAGGCCTGGCCCCGGGGTGCGGAAGCAAGACTCGCTCCATATACATATCTGTATAGTCTGAGACGTGGGAAATCCGTGACAGATCGAGATCGAACCGGAGGTCCGGCAGTGGCTGGCGCTCCTTTCGGACCCGCATTACGACAAGGCTGAGCCTGCCGCCGACATGCTTGCCGCTCAGCCGACGACTCTCGGAGAGCCGTACTCGCCTCATCTCGGCGGCAAGCTCCGCGAGCTGCGCTTCACCATGGACGGGAACGCGGTCCGCATCACGTACTGGCTTGCTTCCGAGCGACGAATCGTGCTCCTGACGGTGTTCCGCAAGACCAGACAACGCGAGGACGCCGAGGTCGAGCGCGCACAGCAGGCACAGAAGGTGTGCGAAGCAGACCACGGACCCGCCGAGCACAGCTACGACCGGACGGAGGAGGAGAGCTCGTGAACCACTCCCAGTGGAAGACTCGTCGGACCCGGAAGCTCCTGGGTGAACGAGTCGAAGAATCCCCCGCCTATGCGGAGGCCGGGTATGCCTTCGCCCTCGGCCAGGCCGTCTACGACCGGCGCACGGGGCTCGGCCTGTCGCAGAGCGAGCTGGCGCGGCGCGCGGGCATGACCCAGCCCCAGATCTCCAACATCGAGGGCGGCGACTCAGTACCGACTCTGCCGCTGCTCACCCGCCTGGCCAAGGCTCTGGACGCGTCGCTGACCATCGATCTGGACGGTGACCACTCGACCTTCGTCTTCACCGCGCACAACGATCACCGGCCGGACGAGGCACCGCCGGGCACAGCCTCCTCGGTGGCCTGAACCGCTGTTGAACGCTTTCCGCAGGGCGGAAGGCGGTGTCACTCGATCCCGAGCGTGCGCGTGACTTCATCCACAGGCCGGCGAAGGAGCTGTGAGGTCCGCCATGACGACCCCGGACACCTGGAAGAAGTCGTCCCAGTCGGGCGGCGGTGAAGGCAACGCTTGCATAGAGATCACCCACCATCACCCGCACGTAGCCGTCCGTCACTCCAAGGACCCGGAGCGGGCCACGCTCGCCTTCCCGGCCTCCGCGTTCACCGCCCACCTCGGCACCCTCGAGGTCCCCGGCAAGGAACAGCGGCCCGTGCATACGCCCCGGACGGCTGGGCAGCCATTCACGCGGCGCCCGAGGGCGCAGCCCCCCGGCACTCTTGCGGGGGCGCGGGACAATGGACGGTGGCCCGCCCTCCAGGGGGGTCGACCGCGACGTACGAAGGAGAAGTCATGGCGGAGCACACGCCGCGCCGGGACCAGCCGCGGCTACGCCCCGCGCCCCTGCTGTTCGAGCCCGCGGAGGCGGCCTCGGATCCCGAGCACTTCTTCGACCTGGAGTCGATCGAGGATCCGCGCGCGCTGCTGGAGCGGGCGACCGAGCTGACGCTCGCGTTCCGCGCCGCGGCGGACCGGGCGACGGAGTTCCAGGCGATGGCGGCGGCCCAGCTCGCCGACCCCCGCCGGTTCGACCGGCTGACGCCGGCGGACATCGCCGAGCGCGCCGAGTGGACCGAGGACTACGCGAAGAAGATGGTCGAGTTCGGCCGGGACCTGATACGGGGCGGCGAGGGCGGCGGCCCCGGGCACGCCGACCCCGCGTAGCCCGTACAGCCCGCACAGCCCGCACAGCCCGTACGGGCCCATGCAGGCGGGCATATGCCGGGCGGGCAAGATACCCCTTCCCCCGCCCCCGCGTCCCCGGTTTCGGCAACCCTGCGGAAGCGCTCCGTCACGGCGGGTAGACCTGTCCGTCATGAGCAGCACACGGAACACCTCCGACGTCAGCGGCGTCACCCCGGACGGCGCCGTCTGGCTCGCCTCGGCGGGGACGTATCCGCGCAGCACGCTCGCGCACTGGGGGGAGCGGCCGGACGCCCCGGTCGTGCTGCCCTGCGGTGTGGTCTTCGACGTGGTGAGCTCGCCCGCGATCTTCGGGCGCCGGATGCTGGACCGGATGTGGGACGAGGGGCCGGGCTCGGGTCCGGTGGCGGAGTTCCGGGGCCGGATGCTGCTGTTCGCCGCGCCCGGCACGGCGCAGCGGCTCCCGGCCCTCATGGAGTGGGAGGAGTGGGGCGCGCGCGGCACCCGCACGGACGGCGTTCCCCCGCTGCTGTGCCACGGCCCCGGCGACGCCGTGACCGTCCCCGCGCCCACCCCCCGCGCCGGCTCCCGCTGGCTCGTCGCCCCCGACACCCGTCACCCCTGGCTGCCGGGCCCGGAGGTCCTGCTGTGGGCGGCCGTACGGGCGGCCCGCGCGGCCGTGCGGATATCGATTTTTCCTCCCGCCGGACGTGATGCTAATGTCTACGACGTCAGCAGGCGCCGCTAGCTCAGTTGGTTAGAGCAGCTGACTCTTAATCAGCGGGTCCGGGGTTCGAGTCCCTGGCGGCGCACGACACGGAAGAGGCCCCTCGCGAGAGCGAGGGGCCTCTTCGCGTTCACCGGGTGCTGATCCGCACCGTCCACGCCCCCGACGCCGTGCGCCCCTCCACCTCCACCCGTACGGACTCCCCCGGCACCGTGAAGCTCTCGCCGAGGGCGACCGGGGCGTCGGCGAGCGGTGGGTAGACCGAGTCCTGCCGGCACGCCTCGGTGTGCGGGTGGGCGTCGACGACCTCGACGGGACCGCGCCCCGACCGGGTGCCGCTGTTCACCCGGTACACCAGCACCCCCTGCCGGCAGACCGCGCGGTCGTTGCCGACCGGCCCGCGGGCCTCGAAGGCGAGCACGCTGTCGGGCCCGGTGCGCACCACCGCGAGCTTGGTGCCCCGCCCCAGCCCGAAGGAGGGCGCCCCCGCGGCACCCGTCACCGGTGTGCCGGGCCCCGCCCCCAGCGGCTCCAGCGTCAGCCGCACCGGCCCCGCGCCCTGCACGCACCGCACCTGCCGGGGCTCCAGCCAGCCCAGCTTCCACTTGTGCCAGCCGAAGAGGTCCGGCGCGAGGGCGAACTGGCTGCCCATCAGGTCCCAGTCGCCGACGTGGGTGTCCCAGTCGCCCTTGCCGTCCGCGGGCCGGTGGTAGAGGTCGGGCAGGTCGAAGACGTGCCCGGTCTCGTGCGCGAGGACGAGCCGGTCCGGGGGATGGTTCTCGAACACGGTGACGACCCGGCGGATGTCGGTGCCGTCGGCGCGCAGCGGGGTGTCCAGGTTGACGACCTTCGTGGCGTCGGAGTCCACGCCCGGCGCGTCCGGGTCGGCGACGAGGTACACGATGTCGTAGCGCGAGAAGTCGACGTGCCGGTCGGCCACGGAGAGCGCGTCCCGCAGGTAGGCGGCCCGGTGGGCGACGGTCCAGTCGCGCTGTATGGCGTACGCCGTGGACGGGCGCGGCATCCGGAACCACTGCCGCAGGGCGTGCGGGCGGAGGGTGAACCTGCCGTAGGAGGCCTGTTCGAAGAAGCGGCTGGTGGCGGGGAAGTGGTCGGCGGCGAGTTCGGCGGGCGTGGTCAGGGGGTGGGAGTCGGGGAAGGACAGGAACACCATCACCGCGTCCAGACCCCGGGCGGGGCGGGGGTAGGCGGCGTTCCAGGTGTCCAGGCCCTCGGAGTGGTGGGCGGCGGTGCGGGTGAGGGCGCAGGACGCCGCCGAGAACGGCTCGGCGACGGAGGGGACGTTCACCATCGAGGTCGCCGCGAGCGCCGACATCGTGGTGCACATCGCGGCGGTGCTGCGCAGCCGGGGCCGTGCACCCGGCACACCCGGCACACCCGATCGGCCCAGTCGTTCCCGGAGGGTCCCACGGCCGAGTCCTCTCGGGGTGAGCTGACGCGGCACGGGGACCTCCGGGAGACGGTTCACGGGACACCGCACCCAGATTGTGTGTGTTTGTCGTACTACGCCTTGTTCGGCTGCACCGGACGAGTGAGAAACGCGGACATCCGGGCGGGAGCGGGCGGGACCGACACCCCGCGCACTCACGGAACGTCACAACTGGTCGGAGGCTCGCAGAACCCGTCCACCCGTGAGCAGAAACGATCGGGCAGAGATGCGGATCCGTCCCGGAGACCGGAAAGTGGCTGGAAGGCCCCGACGCGGGCCTCTATGATCGGCACACTTTCCTGAGATTCTGAGACTTTCTGCACGGACAGCGATCGAGTGCACTGCGGGAGCGAGCGGTGAGCGGAACGTCCGAAGGGCCGGCGCCCGCGACAGGACCCAACCGGCCGACCGTCACGGAGAGTGAGATCACTGCCTCTCCGCGTACGGAGTCCCCGCCCCCGCCGGCCCTCTCCGCCCCGTCGTACCGCTCCGTCTTCACGGTGGCGCCGCTCGCCATGGCCGTGGTCGACCGCGAGGGCATGGTGACCGGCGCCAACGCGGCCCTCGCCGCCCTGCTCGGCCGCGACCCGGAGACCCTGACCGGTGCCGTCGCCGCCGATCTGGTGGACCTGGCCTCCGACGCCCGCACCTGGCACGCCTACCGGGAGCTGCTGGGCGGGCGACGGGCCGGGCTGCGCTGCACGCGCCGGCTGAAGCACCCGGAGGGGCACGTGCTGTGGGCGCGGGTGACGGTCGCCGCGCTGCCCGCCGGCGACGGGGGCGTGCTGCTGTCGGTCACCGACATCGGCGACCACCGCGAGCTCCAGGCCCAGCTGCGGCACCTGCGGATGCACGACCCGGTGACCCGGCTGCCCAACCGCTCCCTGTTCTTCGAACGGCTGACGGCCGCGCTGGACGCGGAGTCGTACGAGGAGGGCGGCACCGGCCGGATCGGGCTGTGCTACCTCGACCTGGACGGCTTCAAGGCCGTCAACGACACCCTGGGCCACCACGTCGGCGACCAGCTGCTGGCCGCCGTCGCCGAGCGGCTGACGCGCTGCGCGGAAGAAGCCGGCCGGGCCAGGACCGGCACGCCGCTGGTCGCGCGGCTGGGCGGGGACGAGTTCGCGCTGCTGGTCGAGGACTCCACCGGCACCGAACAGCTCGCCGACCTCGCCGAGTCGCTGCTCGACGCGATCCAGGCCCCCTTCGACCTCTCCGGACGCGAGCTGTCGGTGTCCGCGTCGATCGGGGTGGTCGAGCGGCACGCCGCCGGGACCACGCCCACCGCGCTGATGCAGGCCGCCGACACCACGCTGTACTGGGCGAAGGCCGACGGCAAGGCCCG
This sequence comes from Streptomyces sp. NPDC000348, assembly GCF_042898795.1. Taxonomy (NCBI): domain Bacteria; kingdom Bacillati; phylum Actinomycetota; class Actinomycetes; order Kitasatosporales; family Streptomycetaceae; genus Streptomyces; species Streptomyces sp. NPDC000348. The sequence goes on along the minus strand of NZ_JBIAZD010000002.1, from coordinate 194,914 downwards.
CTGGACGCTGTTCGACCCGGAGCGCAACGCCTCCCGCGTGACCCGCCAGGCCCTCGCCTCCACGCTCCGCCCGGCCATCGACCGGGGCGAGTTCGCGCTGGAGTACCAGCCGCTGGTGGGCATGGAGGACGACCGGGTGCACGGCGTGGAGGCGCTGATCCGCTGGCACCACCCGCGGTTCGGCACGCTGACGCCGAATCGGTTCATCTCACTGGCGGAGGAGGACGGCTCGATCGTGCCGCTCGGCCGCTGGGTGCTGCGCACCGCCTGCCGGCAGGCCCGCGACTGGCAGGTGGAGCATCCGGACGAGCCGCCGATCTTCGTCAGCGTGAACGTGGCGGTCCGCCAGGTCTGGGACTCCGACCTGGTGGCGGACGTCGCCGAGATCCTGGAGGAGACGGGCCTCGCCCCGGAGCTGCTCCAGCTGGAACTGACCGAGTCGGCGGTGATGGGCTCGTCCGGCCGGCCGATCCAGGTCCTGAAGGCGCTCAGCGACATGGGCGTGCGCATCGCCATCGACGACTTCGGCACCGGCTACTCGAACCTGGCCTACCTCAGCCGGCTGCCGGTGTCGGTGCTGAAGCTGGACGGCTCCTTCGTCCGGGGCTTCCAGTACGAGGAGCGCGCCGCCGCCCCGCCGAATCCGGCGGACGAGGTCATCGTCGAGGCGATGGTGCAGCTCGCCCACCGGCTCGGCCTGACGGTCACCGCGGAGTGCGTGGAGACCTCTGCGCAGGCCACCCGGCTGCGCCGGATCGGGTGCGACACCGGCCAGGGGTGGCTCTACTCCCGCCCGGTGTCGCCGGACCGCATCTCCGAGCTGCTGGGCACGCCCGGGGTTCAGGCGGGCGTGGGCAATCCGTAGGCGTCGGCGATCAGTTCGTAGGAGCGCAGGCGCACGTCGCCGCCGTGGGCGTTGGCGGTGAGCATCAGCTCGTCGGCGCCGGTGCGCTTCTGCAGCTCGTCCAGGCCGGTGCGGACCTCGTCGGGGGTGCCGTGGATGACGTTGGCGTTCCAGGAGTCGACGAACTCCCGCTCCATCGGGCTGAAGTCGTACGCCTCCGCCTCCTCCGGGGTCGGCACGAGTCCCGGGCGGCCGGTGCGCAGCCGGACCATGTTGAGCGCGGCGGCCAGCACCTGGCGGCGGGCCTCCTTCTCGTCGTCCGTCGCGAGCGCGGAGACGCCGATGAGGGCGTAGGGCGCGTCGAGGACCTCGCTCGGGCGGAAGGTCTCGCGGTAGAGGTCCAGCGCGGGGACGGTGTTCTGGGCCGAGAAGTGGTGGGCGAAGGCGAACGGCAGGCCGAGCACGCCGGCCAGCCGGGCGCTGAAGCCGGAGGAGCCGAGCAGCCAGATCGGCGGGCGGTGCGGGGACTGCACACCGCCGGGCGACGTCGCCTGCACCGGGCCGGGGACGGCGTGGATCCGCCGGTAGGGGTGGCCGTCGGGGAAGTCGTCGTCAAGGAAGCGGGTCAGCTCGGCGAGCTGCTGGGGGAAGTCGTCGGCGCCCTCGTTCAGCCGGTCGGAGCGGCGCAGGGCCGCCGCCGTGGCCCCGTCGGTGCCGGGGGCGCGGCCGAGACCGAGGTCGATCCGGCCCGGCGCCATGGCCTCCAGCGTGCCGAACTGCTCGGCGATGACCAGCGGCGCGTGGTTGGGCAGCATCACCCCGCCGGAGCCGAGGCGGATGCGCCCGGTGTGGGCGGCGAGGTGGGCCAGGATCACGGCGGGCGAGGAGGAGGCCACCCCGGGCATGGAGTGGTGCTCGGCGACCCAGTAGCGGTGGAAGCCGCGGGACTCGGCGAGGCGGGCGAGGTCCACGCCGGTCCGCAGGGCGTCGCTCGCGGTCCGGCCCGCGCCGACGGTCACCAGGTCCAGCACGGAGAGCGGGACGGGTGCGGTGCCGTGGGCGGTGCCCCGGATCTCCTCTGCGGCGTCTGCGGCCATGGTGGGGTGCCTCCTGTGGGGTGTGACGGTCGCTGCGCGACGTAACAGGAGACGGTCCCCGGTTATTCCCCCCGCGGGCCGGCCGGCCCGCGCCACCCGGCGGTGTGCGCGCCCGGCGATCATGCGATACGATCATCTTGTCGCTGAGGGGATCACCCCCCGAAAGTGACCACGCGTTGGTGGTCCAAGGAAAGACGCCCCGCTTCCTGCGGGGAGATGCAGGTGCAAGGCCTGCCCGGCGCTCCATACGGAACCCCGGCCCGCGTCAGCGGGACCGGGGTTCTTCCGTGTGCGGGACGGTCAGACCTGGACGATCGGCTCCCGGGTGAACAGCGCGCCCAGTTCCGGGGCGTTCACCCGGCGGTCGGCCAGCCGCAGGCACTCCCAGGCGGTGACCTGGTTGGCGGTGAGGACCGGCTTGCCGAGCTCCTTCTCCAGGGCGGGGAGGTGGGCGATCGTGTGCAGGCCCGTGTGCGGCAGGAGCAGGGCGTCCGCGTCCGGGGTGTCGGCCGCGCGGGCCAGGGCGAACAGCTCCCCCTCGTCCCAGGCGCCGACCTCCGCGGCGGTGACGGCCCCAAAGCCGCGCACCCCGGTGACCTCCACCCCGCCGGCCCGCAGGAACTCGGCGAAGAGCACGGCCACGTCGTCCGGGTAGGGCGCGCCGACGGCGACCCGCCGCGCCTCGACCTCCCGCACCGCGTGCACGAAGGCGAACGACGTCGACGACGCCGGCATGCCCGCCGCCCGGGCGAGGCTGCGCACCTGCTCGTGGGCACCGTCCCAGCCGTGCGCGAAGCTGCCGCTGGTGCAGGCCCACACCACCGCCTCGGCGCCCGAGAGGCGCAGTTGCTGGAGGCCGGCCGCCAGCCGCTCGGGTGCGCCCATCTGGAGCAGCGCCTCCACCCGGTGCGCGTCCTCACCGAGGTCGGTGTGCACCAGGTCCACCCGGACGTCGCTGCCCAGCAACTGCTCGATACGCGGATAGTCGTCCTCTGCGAAGTGGCCCGGGTAGAGGAATCCCAGTGCGGTCATGTCCAGCCTTCCTGCTGCTTCTCTTCCGGCGCGTCCGGCAGCACGGGACCGGACGCCTGGCCCGGCTGTACGGTCCCGGAGCGTGCCGGCGCGCCGATCAGCGCCCGATACGGTCCCACCGCTCGGGTACCCCGTCGGCGCAACGCCGCCCACCCGGTCACCTGATTGACCGAGATGACCGGTATGCACTTTTCTGCTTCCGGTCGCCCGCCGGGCCTTCTCCCCCGCCGTCCCGCGCCGGTCGGGGCCGCCCGGTCGCCGAACGGGACCGGAACCGGCCGGAATAACTCGCATCGCTTCGGGTAGCCGCGCCGCCATGGCTCCACCACTGCAACCACTGGGACGATCCCGAGCGGCCTCCGGGCCCTCACGCCGATCGCTGCTCGTGGGGGCCGCGGCGCTCGGCGCGCTGGGCGCGGCGGGCTGTTCGCGCGTGCCCACGGCGGCGGCCACCGGCGGCGGCGACCTGCTGGACCGGCTCAGGGCTGCGGGCGTCGTCCGCCTGGGCATAGCCGGCGAGATCCCGTTCGGCTACATCGACAGGAACGGCGACCTGACCGGCGAGGCACCGGAGCTGGCCAAGGTCGTCTTCAGGCGGCTCGGCGTGGACCGGGTGCAGCCCGTGCCCACCGAGTTCGGCTCGCTGATACCCGGGCTGAACTCCCAGCAGTTCGACGTCGTGGCGGCCGGGATGTACGTCACTCCCGAACGCTGCGAGCAGGTCGTCTTCGCGGATCCCGACTACCAGATGCCCGACGCGTTCGTCGTGCGCAAGGGCAACCCGAAGGGCCTGCACGACTACAAGGACGCGTTCGAGAAGGGCGCGAGGATCGCCACCGGCACCGGGTACGCCCAGATCGAGCACGCCATGGAGGCGGGCTACCGGCGCAACGACATCCTCATCGTCCCCGACCAGGTCGCCGGGCTGAACGCCGTGGAGGCCGGGCGGGTGGACTTCTTCACCGCCACGGCGGTCACCTCCCGCCTGGTCGTGCGGACGTCCTCGACGGCGGAGGTCACCGAACCCTTCACTCCGATCGTGAACGGCGAACCGCAGCTCGCCGGGGGCGCCTTCGCGTTCCGGCCGACCGAGACGAAGCTGCGCGACGCCTTCAACACGGAGCTGCGCAAGCTGAAGAAGAGCGGCGACGTGTTCCGGATCCTGAGTCCCTTCGGCTTCAGCAAGGCCGAGATGACCGAGCTGACCGCGAAGGAGCTCTGCGGCGGATGACCCCGGGACTCTGGGAACTCGTACTCGACGGCGTCTGGGTGACGGTCCAGTTGCTCGTGCTCAGCGCGCTGCTGGCGACCGCGGTCTCCTTCGCGGTCGGCGTGGCACGCACCCACCGGCTGTGGATCGTCCGCTTCCTGGCGGGCTTCTACACCGAGGTGTTCCGCGGGACCTCGGCACTGGTGATGATCTTCTGGGTGTTCTTCGTGCTGCCCCCGGCCTTCGGCTGGCAGCTGGTGCCGCTGTGGGCGGGCACGCTGGCACTCGGCCTGACCTACGGGGCGTACGGCGCGGAGATCGTGCGCGGCGCGCTCGCCGCGGTCGACCCGGCCCAGCGCGAGGGCGGTATCGCGCTCAGCTTCACGCCCTGGCAGCGGATGCGGCTGATCCTGCTGCCGCAGGCGGTGCCGGAGATGATCCCGCCCTTCTCCAACCTGCTCGTCGAGCTGCTCAAGGGCACCGCCCTGGTGTCGATCATGGGCATGGGCGACCTGGCGTTCAGCGGCAACCTGGTGCGTCTGGCGCTCCAGGAGAGCGCGGAGATCTACACGTACGTCCTGGTCGTCTACTTCGTGATCGCCTTCCTGCTCACCCGGAGCATGCGCGGCCTGGAGAAGAGGCTGAAGGCGGGCGTCGGCAAGGCGCCGGTCCGCGAGCCGGACGTGGAGCCGGAGCTGCCCGGGACCACCACCGCGGGAGGTGCGGTCCGATGAACTGGGACTGGAACGCGGTCGCCGACTTCATGCCGCACTTCCGGGACGGTCTGCTGGTCACCCTGCAGATCCTGGTCCTCGGCTCGCTGATCTCTTTCGTGCTGGGTCTGGTGTGGGCGCTGCTGATGCGGGTGCCGACGCGCTGGGTGACCTGGCCGGTCGGGGCGGTGACGGAGTTCGTCCGCGACACCCCGCTGCTGGTGCAGCTGTTCTTCCTCTTCTACGTGCTGCCCGAGTGGGGGTTCACCCTCTCGGCGCTGACCACCGGTGTCCTCGCCATCGGGCTGCACTACTCGACGTACACGATGCAGGTCTACCGCGCGGGCATCGAGGCCGTGCCGGCGGGCCAGTGGGAGGCGGCGACGGCGCTGAACCTGCCGCTGCGCCGGACGTGGACCGCGGTGATCCTGCCGCAGGCCGTGCGCAGGGTGGTGCCCGCGCTCGGCAACTACGTCATCTCGATGCTGAAGGACACGCCGCTGCTGATGGCCGTCACCGTGCTGGAGATGCTCGGCGAGGCACGGCTGTTCTCCCAGCAGAACTTCCGGTTCACCGAGCCCCTGACGGTGATCGGCGTGGCCTTCGTCGTCATCTCCTACCTGGCCTCCCTTGCCCTGCGAGCCCTGGAGCGACGCCTTGTCCACTGACACCCACGCCCCGTTCGACAAGAAGCCCGAGCGGCCCGGGGGCCCGGGGGGCAACGGCGAGCTGATCCGCCTGGAGCAGGTCACCAAGCGGTTCGGGGACCACACGGTCCTGGACCACCTGGACTTCTCCGTGGACGCCGGCAAGCACGTCACGCTGATCGGGCCGTCCGGGTCGGGCAAGACCACGATCCTGCGGCTGCTGATGACGCTGCTGAAGCCGGACGAGGGCACGATCACCGTCGACGGGGACCGGCTGTTCCCGGCGCCCGAGAAGCAGGTCCGCGAGGTCCGCAAGAAGATCGGGATGGTGTTCCAGCAGTTCAACCTGTTCCCGAACATGACGGTGCTGCGGAACATCACCGAGGCCCCGGTCACCGTGCTCGGCATGTCCAAGGACGCGGCCGAGGAGCGGGCGCGGGAGCTGCTGGAGATGGTCGGGCTGACCGACCACCTCGGCAAGCGCCCCGGGCAGCTGTCCGGCGGCCAGCAGCAGCGGGTGGCGATCGCGCGGGCGCTGGCGATGCGGCCGCGGGTGCTGCTCCTCGACGAGGTGACCTCGGCGCTGGACCCGGAGCTGGTCGCGGGCGTCCTGGACGTGCTGCGGGACATCGCCCGCTCCACCAACATCACCATGCTCTGCGTCACCCACGAGATGAACTTCGCCCGGGACATCTCCGACCAGGTGCTGATGTTCGACTCGGGCCGGATCATCGAGGCGGGCGCGCCGGAGAAGATCTTCAGCGAGCCGGAGCACGACCGGACACGGGAATTCCTCAGCGCGGTGCTGTAGTCGCGGCCCGTGAGCGGGGCGGTGTCCGGGGTCCACCCCGTGGAGCATTCCCCTGGCACCCGCCAGGAGGGCCGGCGGCGCGGCCGCCCGCCGTGCCGGTGCCGGCCCTCCAGGAGTACGCGACCGGCGTGATCCGCGCGGTCCGCACGGTCGGCGTGGTCCGCACGGTCACGGTCGGCTCCCCGGTGGGCCGCCCGCCGTGCCGGTGCCGACCCTCCAGGAGTACGCGGCCGGCACGGTCACGGCTGGCTCCCCGGTGGGCCGTCCGGTGCCGTCCCCGCCTGGCCGGCGCGCCCGCCGCCCCGCCGGGGCGCCGACGCGCTCGGCCGCGACGCGGCCCCGGTGCCGCCGTCACCGACGAGCCGGCGGTGGTGCGGACCATCCCCGGGGACCGGGTATTATTTTTCCTGTCGCCGACCGCGAAAGCGGACGGCGGGAGTCATGCGCCGCTAGCTCAGTTGGTTAGAGCAGCTGACTCTTAATCAGCGGGTCCGGGGTTCGAGTCCCTGGCGGCGCACCGAGAAGGGCCTCTCGTGGGAGCGAGGGGCCCTTTGACATGCCCGGACGGTGTTCAGCGCGTGCGGGACGTTCAGAACGTGACGTCGGAGCAGGCGTAGAACGCGTTGCCCGTGTCGTGGACCGTCCACACCGCGAGGATGACGTGGTGCCCGCTGAGCCCGGACGGCAGCCGGCCGCTGTGCGACAGCGTCTGCGGCGGCCGCTGGCCGTTGTAGGGCACGGTCAGGAACGGCGTGAGGTTGAGGTCGGACCGGGCCAGGTTGCGGTTCTGGTTCCAGCCCGGCCTGGTGACGTAGTACGTGAAGTCGGTGGTGGCGTGCATGGCCGTGAACTGCCACCGGAAGGTGTAGTTCTGGCCGCCGGACACCGGGGTCGTGGGCCAGGCGCCGCCCGAGGGGGTCCGCGCGCCGTCGAGCTGGGCGAACCGCGTGTTGCCCGCGGAACAGAGCTGCCCGTCGGCGGGCCCCGAGGCGGGGAAGCCCTTCGGGCCCTCGACGCTCTGCGGCTCCCACTGGATGGATCCGCAGTTGGTCACCGAGCCGTTCTGGCAGAGCTTCTGCCGGCTGACCGGCAGATCGGTGTAGCCGTGGCCGCTGGCACCACCGGAGGAGAGCACGAGTGCTCCGGTCGTGGCCAGTCCCACCGCGGCCGCGTACATCTTGGTCCTTGTGCGCATGCTGCCGCTCCTGGTGAACGTGGGGGGAGTTTCCGTGAGCCGTGCAGGTAGGTCTAGACCAAGTCCGAGATTATGGCCGTGAACTGAACATGTCCATACCAATCGCAGGGTCCGTTCCCGCGCCGTTCACGGCCCCGTCTCCCCCCGTCCCGCGCAGAACGCCACCGTCAGGTCCCTCACCAGCACCTTGCGTTCGTAGTCGTCCAGCTCCACCAGGCCGCGCATGGTCAGCCGGGTCACCGTGTCCTCCACCGAGTCCACGACCGAGCCGAGCACGCTCGCCCGGTGCTGGGCGTCCAGCGCGGCGATCCGGCGCCGGTGCATCGCGGCGGCCACCTCGGGCGCGTACTCCACCCGGACCGGCCGTACCGCGAACACCTCCACCCCCACCGGCGCGGTGTCCGCCGCCACCAGCCGGGTCAGCGCGTCCTGCGCCGCCTCCACCGCGCCCTCGCCGGCGCCCGGCGCCGCCACCGGCACCCGCACCAGCGCCGCCTCGACGCACGCGCGCAGATACGCCTCGTGGTCCTCGACGCCCAGCGTCGCCCGCGCGGTGTCCCGCACCCGCCACACCACCAGGACGGACACCCGCAGCGCGACCCCGCTGCGGTCGGCCGCCCGCAGCGGCTCACCGCGCCAGTGCCGCAGCCGCACGTCGACCCGGCGGCGCAGCAGCAGCGGGTTGACCCACATCAGCCCGGTCCGCCGGACGGTCCCCCGGTAGCGGCCGAACAGACCGAGCACCCAGGCCCGCCCGGTCCGCCCGCGGGCCAGCCCGCCGAACCCGAACAGGCCGAGCGCGCCGGCCCCCGCGTACGCCGCCCACTGCGCGGGGCCGAGCCCCGCCGCACCGGCGCGTGCCGCCGGCCCGAGCGCCTCCGCCACCAGCGGCGGCAGCACGCCCGCCCACCACGAGGTGGCCACGCAGCCGGCCGCCCCGCACACCCCGGCGAACACCCCCGCGACACCGGGCAGCACCCGGGCGGGCCGCTCCACCAGCTCGGGGTCGGTCCGCGGGACGGCGGGCCGGGACCGCTCGGCGGCCGGACCGCGTGGCCGGGGCCGCTCGCCCGCGCCCTGCCCCCCGGGGGCCTTCCCGTCCGCGTCCGCCCGGCGGGCGACGACCGCCGGGGGCAGCCGCACCGGCGCCGGCCCGGAGGCGTCGCGGAACAGCAGGTGGACGGGGATCTCGGTGGTGGACTCGGTGTGGATGAGCCGGGCCGGCCGGGCGGCCGCCGCGCCGCCGTCCACCGGACCACCGGGCTCGGGGACGTTCTCGGGAAGGGGGGATGTCGTCGTGGTCATGCGTGCCTCCAGCCTCCGCGCCAGATGCGTCACACCGGTCACTTCGAGGGGCGCGGGCGTCGGGGAACGCCTCGCGCCCGGGGTGGGTCAGGCGAAGAGCCGCCGCCAGGTCTCCGGGCCCGGAAAGCCGTCCGCCGCGCCGCCGCGCCAGCCCTGGGCCCGCTGGAAGGCCTCCACGTTGCGGCGGTCCGCCTCGCTCCAGCGCGGTCCCGGCCCCTTCGTGTAGTGCCGGCCGAACCCCTTCCTCACCAGTTGCTCGCCGAGCCGCGTGACATGGTCGTTGACGGCGCCCGGCCGGAACGACGCCCGGCCCGGATAGCCCGGCGCCCCGTGCGGGGCGGGGGCGGGCGCCGGGGCCAAGGAAGCGGAAGCGGAATCTCCGCTTGGAACGTCCCGGCCCCCGCCGGTCACCAGCAGCTCCCAGGTCAGCGGCCCCGGCAGCCCGTCCGCCGCGGCGCCCCGCCACCCCTGGGCCTCCTGGAACGCCCGGGTCGCCCTGCGGTCCGCGTCCGTCCAGCGCGGTCCGGGAGGAGCGGGACGGAAGCGCCCGGCACCGCGGGCGGCGAGCAGCCGGCCGAGCTCGGCGACGTACTCGTTCTCCGCGCCGGGGCCGAAATACGCCGCTCCGGGGAACGGGGTCCGGCCCGCCGGGAGGGACGCCTCCGCCCCCGCCGCTCCGTCGCTCACCCCCTTGTAGCGGTACGGGACATAGCGCGCGGAGTTGTTCCAGTAGGCGTACGGGGTGGTCTTCTCACGGGTGTGCGGCGCGGTCTGCTCGTAGGCGACGTACTGGGAGCGGGCGGTGTTCGCCCAGCCGCCGAAAAGGACGACGTGGGATCCGCTGTACGGGTCGGCCGCATTGTGGAAGAGCAGCATGTCGCCCGGCTGGAGTTCGTCCTTGGTGATTCTCTCGGCGTATGTCCCGAGGCTGCCGGTCCATTCGTTGCCGGGCAGCCGCCAGGCCATCGAGACATAACCCGAACAGTCCTGCCGGTAACCGTCCGACCAGTACGAGGAAACGCCGTACGGAACCTTCCGGGTGACCCATGCGCGGGCCCGCTCGACGATCTCCGCGCGGGTGATCGCGGGCACCCGCGCGGGGCCCGCGGGCGGGTCCGCCCGACCGCCGGGGCCGTGCAGCGGAGCCCGCACTCCCTGCGGGGTTCCGGGCTCGTCACCTGCGGGAACGTCCGGATCGGCGGGCCGCTGGGCCTGGGGGGAGGCGACCGCGGGGGCGGCGGGCGCGGTGATCGCGGCGGAGGTCACGGCGGCCACGACGAGAGCGCTCCGGTGAGCCGCCGGACGGCCGGGGAAACGGCCGGTCCCGGAATGCGGGAGCACGCGTCGCCCATGCGCGCAGCCGGGGCAGTCGCAGTCGTCCGCCGGATCGATTTCCTCGAACACCGGAGACTCCATGCGATTCCCCTCACATTCCCGGTCGATTTCGCCACGTCCGTGCACGACGGTCAGTTTCGCAACCGTCCTCCGCACGCGCATGTTGACGGTCCGAATGATGTACGGGCGGTGGACCGGGCCCGTGGCGGACGCGGACCGCGGATGACGGCCGCACGGCCGGTGGTCAAAAGCACCCGCCGGGGTCCTGTAGAGTTACGCCGTCAGCGCGCGCCGCTAGCTCAGTTGGTTAGAGCAGCTGACTCTTAATCAGCGGGTCCGGGGTTCGAGTCCCTGGCGGCGCACCGACCCGACGGGCTCCTCGTGCACACGAGGGGCCCGTCGGTTTTTGGCCGGATACCCCCTCGCGGCCGTTGAACGCAACCCCCTCGGCGCACGTATGCAACAACGGCCCCGTGGGCCTTCCCCAGCGTTCACAATGGGCCCGTATGACCGGTGAACACCGTGTTTCGCATCTTGCGATCATGATGGGCACCGTAGAACCTGGGTCCTTCACGTTGCTGCGGTTTCGCGGCGATTGGGGACGAGGAGCCGGTTGCCGGTGAGGCGGGCCAGGGACCCGCTTCATGGAGCGGTGCCGAGGGGGGCATCATGCAACCGGAACAGCGCTGTGCCGTGTCTATAAGGTGTGGGTGACGTGGTGACAGCGGTCCATCACTGAGGTGTCCGTGGCGGTCGAGGGGGACCGGAGCGGACGCGAAGGAAGCGACGAGACACGCGGCGACCGCCGTGTGTTGGGGGGATGACTCATGACGTCGACGCCGACGGGCGCCGGGAGGGACGACGACCCGTCCCAGACCACCCAGCTCAGGGTGCCCGCGCATCGGAACGGGAACACCGGTGCGTTCCGCCGGATCAAGAAGACGCTGCCGAGATACGACTACGAGCACTACAGCCGGCTCGCGGGTCCCCTCACCCAGCCCGATCCGAACAGACCGTACAAGGTGCAGTACCGCTCGCTGATCGGGCAGGAGCCGCACCGCATCCGGATCGCGCTGATGCTGGCCGCGGCCCCGGTGCTGTCGCTGGTGCTGCTGGTGTGGCTGCTGCAGCCCTCGCACTGGACCGAGCGGGACTACGTGGAGTTCGCGTGGCTGCCCGCCCTCGACATGGTCATGCTCGTCTCGATCGGCCTGATCGAGTTCTTCCGCTGCATGAACGTGCTGTCGAACGCGCACGCCACCCTGGTCGCCCGCGACCCGGTCCCGGTGGTGCCCGAGACCGGCACCCGGGTGGCCTTCCTCACCTCCTTCGTGCCCGGCAAGGAGCCGCTGGAGATGGTGACGAAGACCCTGGAGGCGGCCGTGAGGATCCGCCACCGGGGGCTGATGCACGTCTGGCTGCTCGACGAGGGCGACGACCCCGAGGTGAAGGATGTCTGCGCCCGGCTCGGCGTGCACCACTTCTCCCGCAAGGGCGTCGCGAAGTGGAACCAGCAGAAGGGCGCGCACCGCGCCAAGACCAAGCACGGCAACTACAACGCCTGGCTGGACGCGCACGGCGACGACTACGACTTCTTCGCCTCGGTCGACACCGACCACGTCCCGCTGCCGAACTACCTGGAGCGGATGCTCGGCTTCTTCCGCGACCCCGACGTCGGCTTCGTCATCGGCCCGCAGGTCTACGGCAACTACGACAACTTCGTCACCAAGGCCGCCGAGTCCCAGCAGTTCCTCTTCCACGCGCTGATCCAGCGCGCCGGCAACCGCTACGGCTCGCCGATGTTCGTGGGCACCTCCAACGCCGTGCGCATCAAGGCGCTCAAGCAGATCGGCGGTCTGTACGACTCGATCACCGAGGACATGGCGACCGGCTTCGAGATGCACCGCCACAGGAACCCGGCGACGGGGAGGAAGTGGCGCTCGGTCTACACCCCGGACGTGCTCGCGGTCGGTGAGGGCCCCAACGCCTGGACCGACTTCTTCACCCAGCAGATGCGCTGGTCGCGCGGTACGTACGAGACGATCCTCAAGCAGTACTGGAAGGGCTGGTACTCGCTCCCGCCGAGCAAGCTCTTCAACTACACGATGATGATCATCTTCTACCCGATGTCGGCCCTGAACTGGATCCTGGCGGCGCTGAGCTGTGCGCTGTTCCTGGGCCTGGGCGCCTCGGGTGTGAACATCGACCCCACGGTCTGGCTGATGCTCTACGGCAACGCCTCCGCCCTGCAGATCGGCCTGTACGTCTGGAACCGCCGGCACAACGTCTCGCCGCACGAGCCGGAGGGCTCCGGCGGTGTGGCCGGCATGGTGATGTCCGCGCTGTCGGCGCCGCTGTACGCGAAGGCGCTGATCGACTCCGTGCTGCGCAGGAAGAGCAAGTTCGTGGTCACCCCGAAGGGCGACTCGGCCAGCCCGGACACCTGGTTCGGAACCTTCCGGTACCACTGGTACTTCATCCTGATCTTCGCCGGCTCCATCGCCGCGGGCCTGGTCTACGGGCACGCGCACCCGGCGATGGTGATCTGGGCGACCTTCGCCCTGCTGATCACCGCCGCACCGATGTTCGCCTGGCGGCACGGCATGCGGCGGGACCGGAAGAAGCCCGGCGCCCACGCCGGGGACGGACGGCCGGAGGCCGCCGAGGCGCCCCGGACGCAGGAACCGCCGCAGATGCCGCAGCAGCACGCCCCGCAGGACCGGCCCTCCTGGGCCGCCTCGCACGGCGGACCCGGAGGCACCGGGGACACCCCCGGAAACGACCAGACCATGCAAATCGCCCTGGGTGGACTTGGGGGACGTAAGGAATGAAGGACCGTGCAGGCCGCCGTCGCGCCCGTCGGATCGCGATAGGCACGGCGGTGGTGCTGGCGCTGGCCGGGATGAACGGGCCGTGGCTGTACCGCTTCGGCACCGAGAAGTACCACCAGTACAAGATCGACCAGCCCGGGTACAAGGCCGAGAACGGCAAGTGGGAGATCGTCGAGTTCCCGGAGGAGTACCGGCAGAACACCATTCACGCGGCGCTGCTGCGCACCGGCAAGGTGCTCCTCGTCGCCGGTTCGGGCAACGACCAGGACAACTTCGACGCGAAGAAGTACGACACCCGGATCTGGGACCCCGTCAAGGGGACCGTCAAGAAGGTGCCGACGCCCACCGACCTGTTCTGCACCGGCCACACCCAGCTCGCCAACGGCAACCTGCTGATCGCGGGCGGCACCAAGCGGTACGAGAAGCTCAAGGGTGACGTGAAGAAGGCCGGCGGCCTGATGCTCGTCCACAACGAGAACCCGGACAAGCCGATCACCCTGCCCGCCGGCACGAGGTTCACCGGCAAGGAGAACGGCAAGACCTTCGTCTCCAAGGACCCGGTGCTCGTCCCGCGCGCCGAGAAGAACTTCGACCCGGTGACCGGCGAGTTCCTGGGCACCACCCCGGGCGTCGGCCGCATCTACGTCGAGGCGCAGAAGGAAGGCGCCACGTACGAGACCGGCACCCAGGACAACTACAAGGTGCGGGGTCTCACCGGCGCCGACGCGCGCAACACGTACGGCATCGCCGAGAAGCTCGCCCTGGACAAGAAGGACTTCCAGGGCATCCGGGACGCCTACGAGTTCGACCCGGTCGCCGAGAAGTACATCAAGGTCGACCCGATGAAGGAGGCCCGCTGGTACCCGACGCTCACCACCCTGAGCGACGGTAGGATCCTCAGCGTCTCCGGCCTCGACGACATCGGCCAGCTGGTCCCGGGCAAGAACGAGATCTACGACCCGGAGACCAAGGAGTGGGCCTACACCGACAAGGTCCGCCAGTTCCCGACGTACCCGGCGCTGTTCCTGATGCAGAACGGCAAGGTCTTCTACTCGGGTTCGAACGCCGGCTACGGACCGGACGACGTGGGCCGCGAGCCGGGCGTCTGGGACGTGGAGACCAACAGGTTCACCAAGGTCCCCGGGCTGAGCGACCCCGACATGATGGAGACGTCCGGCACGGTGCTGCTGCCGCCCGCGCAGGACGAGAAGTACATGGTGATCGGCGGCGGCGGGGTCGGCGAGTCCCAGCTCTCCAGCGAGAAGACCCGGATCGTCGACCTCAAGGCCGACGACCCGAAGTTCGTGGACGGCCCCTCGCTGGACAAGGGCACCCGCTACCCGCAGGCGTCGATCCTGCCGAACGACGAGGTGCTGGTCACCGGCGGCTCGGAGGACTACCGGGGCCGCGGCGACTCCAACATCCTCGAGGCGCGGATCTACGACACGGAGCAGAACACGTTCCGGCGGGTCGCCGACCCGCTGGTGGGCCGCAACTACCACTCGGGCTCGATCCTGCTGCCCGACGGCCGCGTGATGGTCTTCGGCTCCGACTCGCTCTACGCCGACAAGGCCAACACCAAGCCGGGCGAGTTCGAGCAGCGCATCGAGATCTACACCCCGCCGTACCTGTACGGCGACGACGAGCAGCCCGACCTGTCGGGCGGACCGAAGACCATCGCACGCGGCGGGTCCGGCACGTTCACCTCCGCGGACGCGGCCTCGGTCAAGAGCGCGCGGCTGATCCGGCCGAGTGCGTCCACGCACGTCACGGACGTGGACCAGCGGTCGATCGCGGTGGACTTCAAGGCCGACGGGGACAAGATCACCGTGACGGTGCCGGAGAACAGGAACCTGGTCCAGTCGGGGTGGTACATGCTGTTCGTCAATGACGGCGCCGGGACGCCCAGCAAGGCGCAGTGGGTGCGGGTGCCGTAGCGCTCCCGCGGGTGCCGTAGCGCTCCCGCGGGTGCGTCGCCGGGCGCGGGGGCGCTGTGGCCGGGCGCGCCCGCGCGGCGGCAGCCGCACGCGTCACAGCCCCGCGCCCCCGGGCGCGGGGAACTTCTCCGTTACCCGGATCCCTCGGCCAGTTCCAGGGCGTACTCGGGCCACCACTCGCCCGCCTTCGGGCCGCCCTTGCACTCGCCGTCCGACTCCCCCGGGCGCTTGACCCACAGGTAGGCGTCGACCAGGGGGTCGGCCGTCTTCGTCGTCGGGGTCTCGCCGAGGGCGCGGCCGGGCGGGTTGCACCAGCGTTCGTCCGCGGCGCCCTCGGTGTAGGGGCCGTTGCCGTTGCGGCTGGTGTCGATGACGAAGGGCTTGCCGCCGATCCTGGCGGAGAGCCGCTTGCCGTAGGCGATGGAGTCCTCGGTGGAGTAGAAGTTGGAGACGTTCACCGAGAAGCCGTCCGCCTGGTCGACGCCCGCCCACTTCAGCGGCTCGTGGATCTGGTCGGGGTCGCCCCAGCCGGCGTTGCCCGCGTCCAGGTAGACCTTGGTGTTCTTCAGGCCCGTCAGCTTGGCTATGGCGCCCTTGAGGAGGTCGTAGCGCTCCTCGTGGAACTCGTCCGGGGTGCAGCCGTCCACCAGGTGCAGCACCGCGTCGGGTTCCAGGATCACGGTCGCCGGACGGTCCCCGATGCCCCGGGCGACACCGTCGACGAAGGCGCGGTAGGCGTCGCCGTCGGCGGCGCCGCCCTGCGAGTACTGGCCGCAGTCGCGGTGCGGGATGTTGTAGAGGACCAGCAGCGCGGTGCGGCCGGCCTTGTCCGCGCCCTCGGTGAAACCGCGGGCCTGCTCCTCGGGGTTCTCCGGGCTGATCCACTCGCCGACGGGCTGCTGGGCGATCCTGCGGATCCGGTCGGCCTCCGCCTTCCTGCCGTCCTTCACCAGCCGGGCGACCTGCCGTGCGGCGGTGCCGTCCGGGTTGACCCAGAACGGGTCGGACTCCTTCGGCTGCTGCGTGATCCCCGCGCCGGCGTCCGGCTCGTCCCCCTCGTCGTCCGCGGAGGAACATCCGGTGACCAGCAGCGCCGCCCCCAGCGCCACCGCGGCCGCCCGCCTCCCGGCGAACGCCCCGATCCCCCTGCTGCCGTACATCCAGCCCCCCTTGGGCGCACTTGTTCCATGTGCTCCGAGCCCCAATCCTGACATACGTCCCGCGACGCCCACGAGGCCGAACCCGACCTTGCCCGCAGGCTGTTACAGCCCGGTGGCACGGACGCGCCCGGCCGGGCCGTACGGCCCGGTGGCCGGGAGCCGGCTGCGGGGATCACGGACCGCGACCGGCCCGGGACTTGGCGTCAATCACCCCTTGGGCAAGGCCCGTTCCCGTTCTAGAGTCGTGCCCACCGGAACCGGCCGGTGCTCCCGGGCACCACGTGCCACCGCGGCCTCCCGCGCCGGTCGCCGGGTCACTCCCGCGGCCCGGACCCCGCGCGGTCGAGGACCGGCCCGGTCGGCGGCCTCCGGGGAGCGGGCCGCCGGCCGGGCCGGAGGGCGGGCGGGGTTCAGGATCCGATGGCGGGCGGGATTCAGGAGCCGGTGGCGGGCGGGGGGCCGGTTCCGGTCAGGTACGCCGAGACGATCACGTCGGCCCTGCAGCCGCCGGCGCGCCGGCCGGGGTCCTCGTCGCAGGCGACCAGCCGGAGTTCGGCCCGTCCCTCGTGGCGCGGCTCGTGGATCCGCCGGGCGTCGAACCGTTCGCGGGCGAGGACCTGGACGTCCTCCACGGTGAACTCGGCGGTCCCGGCGTCCGCGCGGGCCACCCAGATCGTCCAGCCGGGCTCGAGGGCGGCCACGCGCCGGAGGCCGGCGGAGCCCACCATCAGCGCGGTGCCGGGCTCCCCCGGCGTCACCCCGTCCGCGTACCAGCCGACCGCGTCCGGCCGGGCGGGCCGGTCGGGCCTGCCGTGCCTGCCGTGCCTGCCGGGCCGGTCGGCCATCACCGGTACGTGGATGCCGAGGGCCGGGACGTCGAGGCGCCGCGGCGCCGCGGGGGCCAGGGGGCGGTGCGCGGGCGACAGTCCGCCCCCGGGCGGCCGTCCGGCCGCCGCCATGTCGCCGGCGGCGGTCCCGGACGTCCCGGCGGGTACGTCGCCCTGCTCACGGCCCCACAGCCACAGCCCGAGCAGCAGCACCACCCAGGCCACACCGGCGAGCAGCTGCCCGGTGCCGGACGGGGAACCCGTACGGAGAGTGATTCGCGGGGAACCCATCGTGTACCTCCAGACACCTGGAGGGTCCCGCGCGGACTCCGGTACCGCATCCTCGTGGGCGCGGCGGCTGCTCCGTACGGGTGAACGGCGTCAGATGAGGTCGACGAGGTCCGCGATGGAGTCCACGACCTTGGACGGCCGGTACGGGAAGTTCTCCACCTGCTCGGTCCGGGTCAGGCCGGTGAGCACCAGGAACGTCTGCATCCCGGCCTCGATGCCGGCCAGCACGTCGGTGTCCATCCGGTCGCCGATCATCGCGCTGCTCTCGGAGTGGGCCCCGATGGTGTTGAGCCCGGTGCGCATCATCAGCGGGTTCGGCTTGCCCGCGAAGTACGGCTGCTTGCCGGTCGCCTTGGTGATGAGCGCGGCCACCGCGCCGGTCGCCGGGAGCGGGCCCTCGGTGGAGGGGCCGGTCTCGTCGGGGTTGGTGCAGATGAAGCGGGCGCCGTCGTTGATCAGGCGGACCGCCTTCGTCATGGCCTCGAAGGAGTAGGTCCGCGTCTCCCCCAGGACCACGTAATCGGGCTCGTGGTCGGTGAGGATGTAGCCGATGTCGTGCAGCGCGGTGGTCAGGCCGGCCTCGCCGATGACGTACGCCGAGCCGTTCGGTCGCTGGTCGTCCAGGAACTTGGCGGTGGCGAGCGCGGAGGTCCAGATGTTCTCGATCGGCACCTCCAGGCCCATGCGGAGCAGCCGGGCGTGCAGGTCGCGCGGGGTGTAGATCGAGTTGTTGGTGAGGACCAGGAAGGGCCTGCCGGACTCACGGAGCTTCTTGAGGAAGGCGTCGGCGCCGGGGATCGGTACGCCCTCGTGGATCAGCACCCCGTCCATGTCGGTGAGCCACGATTCGATCGGCTTGCGGTCTGCCATGTGCGGGATCTCCTGCCGTACGCGGTCCTGCGTGCGCCCCAGCCTAAACAGACCCGGATCTTGAGGGAACGGCGGATACGGTTCGACCGGCGGGCGGACGGGCGGCGGGGCGGGAGCGGTGGGTGCGCCGGGCGGCGCGAAAGTGGCGCAATCACGCGTTGCCGCCGTGCCGTGCGCGTCGCAGCCTGAGGTGGCGGGAGCGCTCCCACGACCGCTCGCGCCCCACCGCCCCGTTCACCGGCCACCGACGGCACACGGAAAGAAGGAGATCGTGGCTTGTCATATACATGTTCATAAGGTGCGGCTCCGTCCGCCCTTCGTCCTGTGCGCCCTGCTCGCGGTGTTGCCGGCCCTGCTGCTGACCGCCCTCGCCCCGTCACCCGCCGCCGCGGCGCAGGACGCGTCCACCGTCCCCCTGCCGTCGCTCAGCGCGACCACCACCCAGGTCGCCTCCGGGCTGAGGCGGCCCACCGCCCTCGCCGCCCCCGACGACGGCACGGACCGGCTGTTCATCACCGAGAAGTCCGGCACCGTCCGCGTCTACCACCCGGACACCGGCCTGGCGAGGACCTCGCTGATCGACATCACCTCGGCCGTCGACGAGTCCGGCAACGAGCGCGGTCTGCTCGGCATCGCGCTCCCGACCGACTTCGCCGACAGCCAGGACCTGTACCTGGCGTACACGGCGCTGCCCGACGGTGCGGTCACCCTCGCCCGCTACCGGCTCGACGACTCCCGCCTGGAGGTCCTGCTCTCCCAGGAGCACGCCGAGTACAACAACCACAACGGCGGCCAGCTCGCCTTCGGCCCCGACGGCAACCTGTACTGGAGCATCGGCGACGGCGGCGGCTCCGGGGACCCCTTCCGTTCCGGGCAGCGGCTGGACACCCTGCTGGGCAAGATCATGCGGATCGACGTGAGCCGCGCGTGCGGCCCCCTCGCGTACTGCGTCCCCGCCGACAACCCCTTCGTGGACACCCCCGGCGCCCGCGCGGAGATCTGGCTGTACGGGCTGCGCAACCCGTGGCGGTTCTCCTTCGACGCGGCCAACGGCTCGATGTGGATCGGCGACGTCGGCCAGGGCCACTGGGAGGAGATCGACCACCTCGCCCCCGGGCGGGGCGGACTGAACCTCGGCTGGTCCTGCTACGAGGGCCTGGAGAAGTTCGCGGGCGGGGACTGCGCGCCCGGTGAGACGTACACCGAGCCGGTCTTCACGTACTCCCCGTACACCGGCGGCTGCTCGGTCATCGGCGGCCACGTCTACCGGGGCCGGGAGTACGCCGACCTGGTCGGCGGCACGTACATCGCCACCGACTACTGCTCCTCCACGGTCTGGGCGCTGCGGCCCGACGGGCGGGGCGGTTACGAGCAGGCCGAGATCGGCGGGATGCCCACCCAGGTGACGTCGATCGGTACGACCGTCGACGGGGAGTTCTACGTGGTCAACGACCTGCCCGGCGGTCTGCACCGGGTGTCGTTCGCGCGGGAGGAACCGACCTGCCGGGTGGACCGCACGGTGACGGCCTGGGGCACCGGGATGACGGTCGACCTCACCGTCACCAACACCGGCGGCACTCCGGTGAACGGCTGGACGCTGGAGTTCCCGCTGGCTCCCGGGCAGACGGTCGTCTCCGACTGGAACACGGACCTGACCCAGTTGAGCAATGTGGTCAGGGCGTCCGACGCCACGCACAACGCCACGATCGCGCCGGGCGCGAGCATCACGCTGGGGTACCTCGCGCAACACACGGGTGACGCGTCGGCGCCGCCGCGGTTCGTGTTGAACGGGGACGCCTGCGCGGTGGGCCGCTGACGCGCCGACGCGGCTGCGGGCGGTCGCGCCGACATGGCTGCGGGCGGGTCGTGCCTCCCCCAGTGCCTCGAAGGCCTGGGAGGTGCCCCCCCCCGGGCGATGGGGGTCCCCCGCTCATAGGGGTCCCCCGCTCGGGCGAAGGCGAGAGTGGGGGGGGAGGAGCCGAGAGCGGGGGAGGGTGGGCGCTGGGGGTACCCCCTCTGGGGGAGGCACCCGGCGAACGCCGGCAGGTCACCCCGTCACCCCGTCACCCCGTCACCCCGTCACCCCGTCACCCCGTCACCCCGTCAAGCGTCACCCCGCCCGAACAACGGCGCCAGCAACAACTGTGCCGCCCCCTCCGCGACCCCCTGCGCCCCGCCGGGCGCGACCCGTACCGGTACGGCCCCGTCGCCGCCCCCCTCGCGCCGGGCCCGCGCGGCGAGGACCGCGCCGACGCCGTGGACGAAGGCCTCGG
Source organism: Streptomyces sp. NPDC000348 (assembly GCF_042898795.1). NCBI lineage: Bacteria > Bacillati > Actinomycetota > Actinomycetes > Kitasatosporales > Streptomycetaceae > Streptomyces > Streptomyces sp. NPDC000348. Next base: position 174,536 of record NZ_JBIAZD010000002.1, on the reverse strand, counting down.
GCGCGGCGGCGACGGTGCGGCCGCCGAGGAGGACCAGGTCGATGTCGAGCAGCCCGACGAGGTTCGCGGCGCCCGCGCCCAGCACCCTGGCCGCCTCGGCGAGGTCGCCGCGGGCGACGGCGTCCAGGCACAGGGCCTCGACGCAGCCGCGGGCGCCGCAGGTGCAGGGCCGTCCGTCCAACTGGACGACCTGGTGCCCGAACTCGCCGGCGCCGGTCCTGGCCCCCCGGTACACGCTCCCCCCGATCACCAGCCCCGCCCCCAGCCCCGTGCCGAGGTGCAGATAGGCGAAGGAGCCGCCCTCGCCGCCGACCGCCAGGCCCAGCGCCGCCGCGTTGGTGTCCTTGTCGACGACCACCGGCACGCCGAGCCGCCGCGCCAGCGCGTCCCGGAGGGGGAAGCCGTCCCACTCGGGGAAGCCGGTGACCCGGTGCAGCACGCCCCTGTCGTGGTCGAGGGGTCCGGGCAGCGCGACCCCGACACCGAGCGGGGGCCGGTCCGTCCCGGCCGTCCCCGGCGTCCGCAGCGCCTCGACCGCCCCGGCCACCCGGGCCAGGACCGCCTCCGCCCCCGCGCCCAGGTCCAGCGGGGCCCGCCGCCGGTCCACCACCGTCCCGTCGAGGTCGACCAGGACCGCCCGCACCTCGTCCCGGTCCAGGTGGACGCCCACCGCGTGCCCCGCCTCCGGGACCAGCCGCAGCACCGTGCGCGGTTTGCCGCCCGTGGACGCCCGGTGCCCCGCCTCGGCCGCGAGCCCGTCCGCCCGCAGCCGGGCCGTGATCTTGCTGACCGCCTGCGGGGTGAGCCCGGTCCGCTCGGCGAGTTCCAGCCGGCTGATCCCCTGTGCTCCCGCGGTCCGCAGCAGGTCGAGCACGAGCGCGGTGTTGTGGCTGCGCAGGGCGAGCAGGTTCACTCCCAGCGGGGCCCCGTGCGCCCCGCCGGCGCCGTCGTTCGTCCTCTTCACCCGCCCATTCTCCCCGCTGCTTGCACTTTGGCAACAGCGTTGCGAAAGTAGGGGCATGACTGGCACCCCCCTCCGCGTCGGCCTCGTCGGCTACGGCCTCGCGGGCTCCGTGTTCCACGCCCCGCTGATCGCCGCGACCGAGGGCCTCGCGCTCGACACGGTGGTCACCTCGAACCCCGAGCGGCAGCGGCAGGCCCGCGACGGGTTCCCGGACGTACGCGTCGCCGCGAGCCCGGACGAGCTGTTCGCCCGCGCCGGCGAACTGGACCTGATCGTCGTCGCGTCCCCGAACAGGACGCACGTCCCGCTCGCCACGGCCGCCCTCGAGGCCGGTCTTCCGGTCGTCGTCGACAAGCCGCTCTCCGGCACGGCGGCCGAGGCGCGCGGGCTGGCGGCGCTGGCCGAGGAGCGCGGCCTGCTCCTCTCCGTCTTCCAGAACCGCCGCTGGGACAACGACTTCCTCACCCTGCGGAGGCTGATCGACGAGGGCGGGCTCGGTGACGTGTACCGCTTCGAGTCCCGTTTCGAGCGCTGGCGTCCGCAGCTCAAGGGCGGCTGGCGGGAGTCCGGGGACCCCGCAGAGATCGGAGGTCTGCTCTACGACCTCGGCAGCCATGTCGTCGACCAGGCACTGGTCCTCTTCGGCCCGGTGACCGCCGTCTACGCCGAGGCGGACGTCCGGCGCGACGGCGCGCAGGCCGACGACGACACGTTCCTCGCGCTGACGCACGCGAACGGCGTCCGTTCCCACCTCTACGTCTCGGCGACCACGGCCCAGCTCGGCCCCCGCTTCCGCGTCCTGGGCTCGAAGGCCGGCTACGTCAAGCACGGCCTCGACCCGCAGGAGGCCGCCCTGCGCGAGGGCCTGCGCCCCGGCGCGGGCTGGGGTGCGGAACCCGAGGAGCTGTGGGGCCGTGTCGGTTCCGGGGAGTCCCCGGTGACCGGCGGCGGAGACCCCGTGCCGACCCTCCCGGGCGACTACCCCGCCTACTACGCGGCCGTGGCGAAGTCCCTGCTGGAGGGCGCCCCCAACCCGGTGACCGCGCACGAGGCGGCCGCCGCCCTGGACGTACTGGAGGCCGCCCGCCGGTCGGCCCTGGAGAAGGTGACGGTGACGCTGTGACCACCCCGAAGCAGACCCCGGAACTGACCCCGGGCGTGGAGGAGCTGGAGGCGCAGGAGCGCCGCCTGGTCTTCCCGCGGTTCACGTACGACGACGCGTGGGCGCTCGGCTCCCTGCTGGTGGAGCTGGCGCGCGAGCGCCAGGCCCCCGTCGCCATCGACATCCACCGCGCGGGCCAGCAGCTCTTCCACGCCGCCCTGCCCGGCTCCGCCCCCGACAACGACGCCTGGATCGCCCGCAAGCGCCGGGTCGTCGAGCGCTACGGCTCCGCCTCCTACCTGGTGGGCGCCCGCCACCGCGCCAAGGGCACGACGTTCGAGGCGTCCTCCCGCCTGGACCCCGACACCTACGCGGCCCACGGCGGCTCCTTCCCCATCACGGTGGAGGGCGTGGGCGTCGTCGGCGCGGTGACGGTCTCGGGCCTGCCCCAACTCCAGGACCACCAGCTGGTGGTGGAGGCCCTGGAGCAGTTCCTGACCCGCTCGTAGTCCGCTCGGCTCCCGGCCGGTGAGGGGATTCCCCCCGGGTTCCCGCCCCTGCGGTGTTGGTCCGGCCGGGTGACACTCAAAGGGCGGTCCGGCGCCCGGGCGGCGACGCTGGCGGCATGACACCCTGCATAACGAGGCGGCTGACCGCCGCCCTGCTGGTCTGGTTCGCCGTCGTGCCCGGGACGGTCGCGGCGGCACCGGCCGGCGGGGACCCCGGAGTCCCGGACCGTCCCCCCGGAGCCGTCGACGACGTCCTGCCGGCCCTCGAGCGGATCGCCCGCCCACTGCGCACCACCGGCCCCTCCGGCCCCTTCGAGGACCTGCGCCCCTTCGGCGAGGCGGTCGGTGACGCCGTGGTGGTCGGCGTCGGCGAGGCCGCCCACGGCTCCCACGACTTCGTCACCTTCCGGGCCCGGGTGTTCCGGTACCTGGTCGAGGAGAAGGGCTTCCGCTCCTTCGTCCTGGAGGCCAACTGGAGCGCCGGCGTGCGCCTCGACCACTACCTGCTCACCGGGCGCGGCGATCCCGCCCGGATCATGTCCGAGGAGTTCCGGAACGCCTTCCTGCTGCTGCACAGCCAGGAGTACCTGGACATGATCCGCTGGATGCGCGCGTACAACGTCGCCCACCCCGGCGATCCGCTCAGGTTCGCCGGGAACGACGTCAGCCACGCGGGCCCGGAGCTGTACGACCGGGTCGTCGACCACGTCCGGCGCGCCCACCCCGACCTGCTGACCGCCGTCACCGACCTGTACCGCGGGCTGCGCCCCACCGGGTCCGTGGACGCGTGGATGCGCGCCGCCGTGGCCGCGCCCCTGGACGAGCGGCGGGAGAGGGCCGAACGCACCGGACGCGTCCTGGAACTGCTGCGCGCCCGCGAGCCCGCCGGGGCGGACGGGGACCACGCCTGGGCGCTCCAGCACGCCACCGTGATCGACCAGGTGGCGCGGATGTACGCCTTCGACCTCACGGACCCCCGGGCCGCGCCGGAGGCGATGGCCCACCGTGACACCGCCATGGCGGAGAACACCCTGTGGTGGCACCGCCGCACCGGCCACCGGGTGGTGCTCGGCGGGCACAACAGCCATCTGTACACCAGCAGTTCCACCCCCGCCCTGCCCGTCGCCCAGGGGGCGGTGCTCCGCCGGCGGCTGGGCGGGGGCTACCTGGCGGTGGGGCTCTCCTTCGACCGGGGCGCCGTGCACGCCACCGCACAGGGCCTGCAGAACCCGGCCGACGACGACGTGCAGCGGTTCGAGGTGGAGCCCGCCGCTCCCGGCTCGGTCGAGCACACCCTGGACCGGGTGAGCCACCGGGACTGGTACGCCGACCTGCGCACCGCCCCGCCCGCCGCCCGGGCCTGGCTGGACGTCACCCGGCCCAAACGGGAGATCGGCACGGACTTCCCGCCGCCCGGGGACCACGTCAGCCTGCTGCGGTCGGCGGACCTGGTGGTGCACCTGCACGAGATCCGGCCGAGCCGGGTGCTCCCCCGGGAAGCGGCCGGACAGCGGCCCCACCCGCCGGAGGCGTCCGCCGGCCTGCTGTCCGCCCTGACGGCGGCGGCCCGTCCGCTGCGCACCGCGGAGCCCGCCGGCCCCCTGGACGACCTGCGCCCCCTGGGGGAGTCGGTGGGCGACGCCCGGCTGGTCGGCGTCGGGCAGGCCGTCCACGGCGGCCACGACTTCCTCGCCTTCCAGCACCGGGTGTTCCGGTACCTGGTGGAGGAGAAGGGCTTCCGCTCCTTCGTCCTCGAAGCCCCCTGGAGCACGGGGCTCCGTCTGAACGACCACCTGCTGACCGGGCGCGGCGACCCCGCCCGGATCATGTCCGAGGAGTGGCAGAGCGCCTACCTGTTCATGCGCAACCGCGAGGTGCTGGACCTGATCCGCTGGATGCGCGCGTACAACGTCGCCCACCCCGGCGATCCGCTCGGCTTCGCCGGGAACGACAGCAGTTACGCGGGCCCCGACCTGTACGACCGGGTCGTCGGCCACGTCCGGCGCGCCCACCCCGACCTGCTGACCGCCGTCACCGAGCTGTACCGAGGGCTGCGCCCGACCCTGCCCGCCGGCGAGCATATGGTGGCCGCGATCGCCGAACCCCTGGCCGTGCGGCGGGAGAAGGCCGAACGCACCGGACGCGTCGTGGAACTGCTGCGCGCCCGCGAGTCCGCCGGGACGGACGAGGACCACGCCCGGGCGGTGCGGAACGCGGAGGTCGTCCACCAGGTCGCACGCCAGAACGCCTTCGACTACGACGATCCGGCCGAAGAGCGCGAGGCCCTGGCCTACCGCGACGGCGTGATGACGGAGAACACCCTCTGGTGGCTCCGGCGGACCGGCGACCGGACCGTGCTGGCCGCCCACAACGGCCACGTGTACCTGGAGGGCTTCGACCCGGACTACCCGGTCATCCAGGGCGGTCTGCTGCGCCGCGCGCTCGGGGACGACTACCGGGTGGTGGGCCTGGCCTTCGGCCGCGGCACCTTCACCGCCACCGACCCGGCTGTCGCCGACCCCCGGGACGAGGACGTGAAGGTGTTCCGCTCGGGGCCGGTCGCGGCCGGTTCGGTCGAGCAGACCCTGGACCGGGTGGGCCACCGGGACTGGTACCTCGACCTGCGCACCGCGCCGCCCGCCGTCCGCGCCTGGCTGGACGCGCCCCGCCCCAAACGGGAGATCGGCACGCACTGGCCCCGGGACCCCGACCCGGTCAACCTGCTGAGGGCCGCGGACGCGGTGGTGTACCTGCACGGGATCCGGCCGAGCAGTCTGCTCCCGCTCGGCTGAGCCGCGCCGGTGGGACTGGCGGGGCCGGACCGCTCCCGCCCGTCCCACCGGCACGGCGGGAACCGCGCGGCCCGCGCCCCCGGAAGGAGCCCTACGCCTGCGCGAACTCCTGCCGCTGCCGGCCGAGTCCCGCGATCTCCAGCTCGACCACGTCTCCCGCGCGCAGGTACGGCTTGGGCTCGGGCCGTCCCATCGCCACCCCCGCCGGCGTCCCGGTGTTGATGACGTCACCGGGGTAGAGCGTCATGAACCGGCTGACGTACCGCACGACCTCCCCCACCGGGAAGATCTGCTCGGCGGTGGTCCCGTCCTGCTTCAGCTCCCCGTTCACCCACAGCCGCAGCGACAGGTCCTGCGGGTCGCCGACCTCGTCGGCCGTCACCAGCCACGGCCCCAGCGGGTTGAACGTCTCGCAGTTCTTCCCCTTGTCCCAGGTCCCGCCCCGCTCGATCTGGAACTCCCGCTCGGAGACGTCGTGCGCGACCGCGTACCCGGCGACGTGCGCGAGCCCGTCCTGCGCCGACTCCAGGTACCGCGCCGTACGCCCGATCACGACCGCCAGTTCGACCTCCCAGTCGGTCTTCACCGACCCGCGCGGCACCAGCACCGTGTCGTTGGGCCCGACGACCGTGTCCGCCGCCTTGAAGAAGATCACCGGCTCGGCGGGCGGCTCGGCCCCCGTCTCGCGGGCGTGGTCGTGGTAGTTCAGCCCGATGCACACGATCTTCCCGATCCGTGCGACCGGCGGGCCGATCCGCAGCCCCGTCCCGTCCAGCGCGGGCAGCTCGCCGGTGCCGGCGGCGGTCCTGATCCGGCCGAGCGCGGCCTCGTCGGCGAGCAGGTCCCCGTCGATGTCCGCGACGAGGCCCGACAGGTCCCGCAGGGTCCCCTCGTCGTCGAGCAGCGCGGGCCGCTCCCGTCCCGCCGTGCCGACTCGCAGCAGCTTCATGATTCCCGTCTCCCTCGATCGCGGGTCCGCCCGATGACCGCCGGCCCGGATGCGGCAGGGCACAGTCATCGGAGGACTGGTCGATCCTCCGATCCGGCGTTCCGCTCCGCAAGACCCCGTTCACGTACTGGACCGCGTCCGCCCGGGCGCTCAGCGGTACAGCACGGTCCGCTCCACCACGCTCCAGGTCGTGCTGGTCACCATGTACAGCGCGGCCGCCAGCGGCATGACGGCGACGGTGACGAGCGTGAGGAAGGACATGAACGGCATCACCCTGGTCACCGCGCCCAGCCCCGGCACCTGCTCCCCCTCGCCGGCCGTCATGGGGGTGGCGGCCGTCATCCGCCGGGAGAGCCGGTAGCCGAACCAGGCGACCACGGTGACGACCGCGAACAGCCCGACGTAGACGAGTCCGGGCCCGCCGAACACCCCGCCGTCCCCGAGCGCGTCCGCCCACCTGCCGCCGAGCTGCGCCTCGAACAGCCGGTGTCCGAGCAGCTCGTTGGGTCGTCCGCCGATCGTCTCGCTGGAGAAGAGGTGGTAGAGCAGGAAGAACGCGGGCAGTTGGAGCAGGCCGGGCAGGCATCCGGAGAGCGGCGAGACCTTCTCCCGCGCGTGCAGTTCCAGCACGGCCCGCTGGAGCTTCTCGGGGTCGCGGCGGTGCTTGCGGCGCAGTTCGGCGATGCGCGGCTGGAGCGCGGCCCGGGCCTTCTGCCCGCGGGCGGCGGCCCGGGACAGGGGGTGGACGAGGAGTCGTACGAAGGCGGTGAACAAGACGATCGCGGCGGCCGCCGCGAAGGCGCCGAACAGCGGCTGGAGCAGGTCGGCCAGGTGCTCGACCAGGCTGGCGAAGACGGACATGGGTGAGCCCTCCGGGGGTCTCGTCGTGCCGGGAAGTGCGGATGACGGCATGACGAACCGCAGCGGGGCGTGGTGGACGTACGGAAGAAGTGCCCTACGCGGCGGTCGCCGGGAGGGCGTGCCCGGGCGCCCGGGGCCGGGTGCGCCCCTTGGCGTCGGGGTCGCGCTGGGGCAGGAAGGCCGTACGCCGGTCACGGTCGCGCAGGGCCGTACGCACCCGGGTGGGCGGCACGGCGGGCGCGCAGCGGGCGGTGAGGAGGGCGCAGACGGCGAGCGCGGTGCCGGCGGCGGCGGTCGCGGCCAGCGCGACGTCGACCACGGAGAGGCCGCCGGCGGCCGGCAGCAGGAGCAGGAGGGCCAGCACGAAGGGCAGGAGCACGGCGGGGGACCACACCACACGACCGCGCATCACTCGCCCCTCCCCTCGGTACCGTCCCCGGCCTCGCACCGCCTCAACGTCCGGCACGGGCCCGATGGTTCCCCGGGCCGGGCGCTCGCCGTACGGGCCGGGCCCGGCCGGCTCCCCGGGTGCCCGGGGAGCCGGGGTTCCTGGGCGTCAGGCGCCGGAGGACGGGGAGGGGGAGGGGGATGCGGTGGGAGCGGGGCCCCCGGGTGGCAGGTCGCCGTCGTTGACGGCTTCGGGGTCCACGGCCATCGTGATGTAGCCGACGACGCCGCGCTCGATGTGCCGCCGGTCGTGGACGAGTTCGAGCAGGCCGCCGCGCGTGCCGGTGCCGGGGTAGATGCCGTCCTGGTCGAGGGTGACCCGGGTCGCGGTGTTCGCCGAGTAGGGGGCGATGGTCTCGGTGGCCTCCACCGACTCCTCGGCGAAGTAGAACTGCCCGGTGTGGCAGGTGCGTCCGCCGGTGTAGCCGTCGGAGGTGCGGGTGCCGCCGGTGTGCACCTTGGTGTGGACGTGGACGGCGCGTCCGGCGTACCAGCCGGGGAAGACGGTCCGGAAGGTGACGAAGCCGTGCCGGTCGGTCATCTGGATGCCGCGCAGCCAGGTGAGGTCGTCGGTCGGGGTGGCGTGGCCGCCGCCCCCGCCGCCCGGGGGCGGACCCGTCGGCGCGTCGGTGGGCGGAGTGCCCGTCGGCCCGCCCGGCGGTGTGCCGCCGCCTCCGTTGCCGTTCTCGGTGTAGCCGGAGTAGACGCCGGAGGCGTCGCAGTGCCAGATCTCGATGGCCGAGTCGCGGATGGGCTCGCAGGTCGCGGCGTCCACCGCGCGCAGGACGAGGAGGAGGGGGATGCCGGTGCGGTCTTCGACGACGTTCGCGCGGAAGAGCTCGTAGTCGAGGTAGTAGGGGCCCTCCATCTGCTCGGTGGTCAGTTCCATGCACGTGCTGGAGGCCAGGGCCGCGGCCTTGGCCCTCTCGACGGCGTCGGCGCCGGTGGAGGCGTCCCGGGCGAGGGCGTGCGCCGCTCCGAGCCCGGTGAGGGCCACGGCGCCGGCACCGCCGAGGGCGAGCATGCGGCGGCGGGGCAGGTGGCGGGAGACGGCGGCGTTGTCGGGCTCCTCGTGGAGTGAATTTGTCATGCGCGCGACGCTAACGACGCCGCCTGTGAGAACGGTATGAAGGACCCCGTCGGAACGCGCCAACTTCAGGCCGGTTGCCGACGGACGGCCGGACACGCGGCGGCGGTCGCGGGCCCGCGGCCGTCTCACCTTTGTCACCCACCGGCAGTACGGTGTCCCCCATGCGCCCCGACACGCCTGCCGAAAACGTCGACCACACCGCCGAAGCCGCCCGCCTGGAGCGGACCGCCGACCTCTACCCCGAGGACGCCGAGGCCCTGCTGCTGCGGGCCGCCGCCCACCGCGAGCTCTCCGGCGACCGCCCCGCCGCGACCGCCCTCTACGACCGCCTGCTGACCTCCTCCCGGGAACTGGACGACCCGTACCTCGTACGGGCCCTCAAGGCGTCCAACCTCTGGGAGTACGGCCACGAGGCGGAGGCCCGCGCGATCATCACCGGCATCCGCACGGCGGCCCCGCGCGACCCCGCCCCCTGGGTGATCGTCGCGGAGTCCCTGGAGTCGCACGACGAGCTGGAGCAGGCGCACGAGACGTTCACCGAGGCGGTGCGCCTCCTGCTGACCGGTGTCGCGGAACCCCCGCGCGCCACCCACCCGCTCCTCTTCGGCCGCCACCGCGTGCGCAGGATGCTCGGCGCGGCGCACGACGAGTGGGACGCCCTGGCGGACACCGTCCACACCCTGCCGATCACCCTGGACGAACTCCACGACCCGAAGCGGGTGTGGTCCCTGGGCTCGGAGAACCCGGTGGAGCTGGAGGCGGAGATCATCCGCCTGCGCGCGGAACTGGGCGCGTACCGGGAGGCGCTGTCCCGCCCGTTCCCGGTGGCGGTGCTGCACTGGCCGGCCGGTGAACTGGCGGAGCTGACGGAGGCGTACCCGTCGCTGGCGGAGGAGTACTCCTCCTACGAGGAGCACCTCGCGGCCATAGAGGCGGCCCTGCGGGAGCTGGCGGCGTCGGGCACGGCGAACCTGGGCATCGTCACGGGCACGGTCCCGTCGTACGAGGCCTTCGCCGCCTCGGAGCTCGCCTCCCCCGCCGACCCGGCGCTGCTGCCCCAGTACGCCACGACGCTGGCGGCCCGGGGCCGGGCGGTGGCGTGGCCCCCGGAGCGGGCGGCGGCGTGCTGGTGCGGTTCCGGGCGGGCGTACGGGGAGTGTCACGGAACCGCCGGGTGACGGCGCACGTCCTGGCCCACAGCTGACGTCGGCTCCGGGGGGCCACGTGGACCAGCCGTGGCTCACGATCACACCGCTGACGGCCGCCGGCGCGTCGGCCCCGGGCGTCGCTATCTGTGGCGACCGCGGGGCGTGCGGGTCAGCCCGTGGCCGGGCCGCCGACGGTCACCCGCTCGCCCGGGGCGCACCGCACCAGGCGCGCCCCGTGGCCCCGGCGCCCCGCCTCCGCGAGGAAGTCCTCCAGCGGGGAGCGGAAGACCGTGTAGTCGCTGTGGTGCACGGGCAGCGCGCGTCGCGGGCGCAGCAGGTCGAGCAGGTCGGCGCCCTGCCCGGCGTCCATGGTGACCACCAGGCCGCCGGGCAGGGTTGTACCGCCGAGGTGCAGGACCGCCAGGTGGATGTCCGGGTAGCGCACGGCGATCCCGCGCAGTCCGTCGTACATCAGGGTGTCGCCGGAGAGGTAGAGGACCAGCCGGGTCTCCCCCGAGCGGTCGCCGAACTCCAGCATGCTGCCCATCACCGGCGGCAGCAGGGCCCGCAGCGGGCCGGGCGCGTGGCGGCCGGGCAGCGAGGTGACACGCACGGAGGAGTCCCCGTGCCGCAGGGTGCGGCTCTGCCAGGTGCGCAGGCCGGTGGCGCGCCGGAAGCCGTGCAGGCCCTTCAGCAGGCGGGCGGCGTGCGGGGTGGTGACGAACGGCAGCCCCCGGTCCAGCCCGCGCCGGGCCACCCGGTCGAAGTGGTCGCCGTGCAGGTGGGAGAGCACGACGGCGTCCAGGTCCCCGTGGGGCAGCTCCGCCACGTCCAGGGCGGGCTCGGTCAGCCGGCGCGAGACCAGCCCGTACCCGAGGTGGGCGAACTGCCCCCGGTGCAGGAAGTTCGGATCGGTCAGCAGCGTCAGCTCCCCGTAGCGGATCAGCAGGGTGGCGTTGCCGATGAAGAGGATCTCCGCAGTGCCCTCGGGCGGATGCTGCCGCACGACCGACTCCCTCCGTCGTACGTGGGTCCGGTGGGGGGCGGGTGAGCGGTGGGGGCGGTTCTACACACCCTCGTCGGTGACGGAAATTCCCGAGCTTGGGTGCGGGGGTCCCGTCGGCCGGTCGCCCCACTCAGCTCCACCGCCGCACCCCCTGCACGCCGGCATCCTGGTCGTCCTGCGCTACGACCCTGGGGACCCGCGCCAGGTGGTGGTCGTCCACACCAAGGACAGACGCCCGGGGAAGGTGTCGTACTCGGCGACCGCCAACCTGACCTGGGGCATCTTCTTCGTGCTCTTCGGGCTGGCCATGGGAGTGGGGGCGTTCCTGTAACGACAACGGCATCAAGTCAAGGCGCCCAGGATGCGGACCGAGCTGACTTCCACCGGAACAGGTAACGGCCCGGCGCGCTCGCTTGAATGATCAGCTCGCCTGAAGTTCCTCGACGGTCTGCTCGGCCGTGCGCCGCGCGGGCTCCAGCCGGGGGTCCTCCGGGTGCGCGTACGGACCGAGGATCTTCGCGCAGACGAACAGCGTCATCAGCTTGCCGTCCCGGCTCTCGAAGTCACGCCGACGCTCCCGCCGTACGCGATCGGCCAGAGCGGGGACGGCGAGCGAGCTCGCCCACAGTGAGGCGGAGTCCAGCCCTTGCGGCGCGTTCCCCCAGTCCTCCCAGTCGAAGAGGCTGAACACCGGAGCGGTCACATTGGCCCAGTTCAGGTCCGCGTGAGCCGGCACCCATCGCCGGACGGTCGTGTCGAAGTCGCCGGGGAAGACACCCCGGATGGCCTCGTTGACCAGTTCCTGGGTGATGGTCTCGGTGTCCGGCGTGGCGACCCGCCTCGTCCTATGAGCCGCCAACGCGTCCAGCGAGGCATTCAAATCCTCCCACCAAGCCGCCGGCAGTTCCGGTGCCTCACTCAGGACGGCGCTTCCGACGGGTGCGGCCGGCAGGAGGCCGGTTTCATCGGCCCGCCACATCACCGGTTCGTCGGCGTCCCGCCAGACCACACATCCCTGCCAGACCGGCCGGGCGACACCTTCCAGACGAGCGGCACACTCGGTGCCGTTCCACCCCTGATCGATGATCTTCTCAAGCGGGCGCCGCTCGATGCGGAGCCAGGTACCGCGGTCTGTCCGGACTCCCACGGACCGGCGCTTGCGCACCACCGTGTCCAGGAGCAAGCGCACCCGGAAAGACCGCGCGACGCGGTCAAGAACCTCGTCAACCGGCTGCACCCGTAGGTCAACGGACTGGCCCGTGGAGACCGAGAGCGTCATGCAGAAGACCGTAGCAGCGGGGCAATGGGATGCCTTGTCATCCCCGTAAGCCGACGGTGCAGGAGCTCAATCTCCGATGTCGTCCAAGGCCGACCGCGCTGCCGCAGTGAACTCGCCTATCCGTTCCGAGAGCCGGGCCACTTCGACGGCGTGACGCTCCACGAAGCGGACGTTGCCGTCCGGGGCGTTCGCCGGCGAGTCACGGAAGGCAAGCAGGGTCGTCTGCGTCGACTTGAGCGTGGTGTAGACGCTCCGGGCGGCCTGCTCCACCGTCTCCGGCCCCTCGACGGCAAGGTTGGCCCAAGCTGCCTGCGCGAGCGCCAGCTGCCCTTGCGCATGCTGCATCCTGCGATCGACTTCCTCGGTGTCCCGTTCCCCCACGAACGCACGACCGGCCATCTTGAGGGCGTGCTGGCACTCACTCGCCGGAGCGAGGAAGGCACTGTAGGCATCCCGACGCACCTGCCTGCGCCAGTGCGCATGCTCGGCCCTCGCCTGGGCCTGCACCTGCTGCCGCGCCGACCACCCCGTGATCGCCGAGGCGAGGACGGTTCCTGCGACGCCGACCGTCGCTCCGAGCAGTGCCGCTAATCCCTGGTCCACGGGAGGTGTGTCTACCGCATACTTCAGCGGCTGGCCACGGGGTCACCTGGATCAATGACCAAGCCCGGCATACGGATCCACCGAGCAGGACCAGGCCGTCCGCCACCGCCTCCACTGCGCCGGCAGAATGCTTGTGTGCCCGGTGCTGTCCCGTCCTCCCCCAGCGTCTCTGCCCGTATGAGCCGGCAGAACTCCCGCGACACGGCTCCCGAAGTGGCGGTCCGGAAGATCCTGCACGCCGCGGGTCTGCGGTACCGGGTGAACGTGCCCGTCCCCGGAATGACCCGTCGCACGATCGACATCGTCTTCCCCAAGGCCAAGATCGCGGTCTTCATGGACGGTTGCTTCTGGCACGGGTGCCCCGAGCACGCGACGAGTCCCAAGGCCAACGCGGAGTGGTGGCGCCGCAAGCTGGACCGGAACATGGCCCGGGACGAGGAGACCACGGGACATCTCATATCTGCGGGATGGACCGTTCTGCGCTTCTGGGAGCACGAACCGCCCGACGAGGTGGCAGCGGCCGTGCAGGCCACGGTGACGCTCAAGAAGCGGAGCAGGGGGAGCCCCGAGGAGAGTGCGGCATCGTCGAACCGTCTGTGACGCAGGTGGAAAGAGGGGGACCCATGACCGACCGATTGGTTTTCGTGGACGTCTGCGCGGGCGCAGGCGGTCTGGCATCAGGGCTGGAGAGCGCCGGCTTCTCCCCGGCGCTGTTGCTCGACAACAAGAGTCAGGCGTGCGAGACATTGCTGGCCAATCGGCCGCAGTGGAATGTCATCTGCGAAGACCTGATCGACTTCCTTCCCGAGGAGCACCCGGAGGTTTTGGACGTCGACCTCCTCTCGGCGGGTCTCCCCCGGGTGAAGGCTTCGGCAGCGGTGGGACGTGGGGACAGCGAGCCGGAACTGCGGCTGCTCAAGGCCGCGGTCTACCTCGTCCACGCCGTCCAGCCGCGTGTCCTGCTCCTGGAGAACCTGCCCGCCCTGGTGGACTCACCCGTGTACGCGGACGTCCGGTCGTTCATCGAGGACGAGTTGACGCATCTCGGCTACGGCTCCCACTGGTTCGTGCTGAACGCGGCCGACTTCGGTGTCCCGCAGGAGCGATTGCAGGGCGTTCTCGTGGCGCTCAGGGAACCGTGGTTCCACGCCTTCGCTCCGCCGTCACGGACGGTGAGTGAACATGTCTCGGCCGGTCGGGCGCTGCGCCGCTCGATGGGCGCTCGAGGCTGGCCCGAGGCCGATGCCTGGGCAGACCAGGCACGATCCGTGGCGCCGACCGTCGTCGGAGGATCGGACAATCGAGGTGGCCCGGACCTCGGTCCGAGCGGGACGAAGCGGGCCTGGGCACGGATGGGGGTGAACGCCGGTGCGTTCGCCGACGAGGTGCCGGGGCCGGACTATGTGTGGCCGCGTTCGAACGACATGGCCGAGATGTTGAAGATCACGGTGGACCAGGCAGCAGTACTCCAGTCGTTCCCACCGGAATGGCGGATCACAGGACGGAAGACGGCTCGGTACCGACAGATCGGACACGCGACTCCTCCGCCCGTGGGCAGGGCGCTCGGCGAAGCCATCTCGGCCGCGTTGCGGTCGCCCGCCGGCGCACAGGCGAAGGGGGGAACGGCACCCCCGATCGCCGGCTACACTTCAAACCCATGAGTCACATCGAGAGCGCACCGCCCCCACCTGCGGGTTTCCGCATCTTGGATCTGTTCGCGGGGCCGGGCGGACTGGATGTGGCAGCGGATGTCCTGGGGTACCACGTCACCGGCATCGAGTGGGACGACGACGCATGCGCCACCCGTGAGGCCGCGGGGATGGACACCTTCCACGGCGACGTGAGGAAGTACAGCGCATCGCTCTTCCCCCATGCGCAAGTGTTGACGGGGGGACCTCCCTGCCAGACCTTCACCGTGGCCGGCCACGGCGCCGGTCGCAGGGCCTTGGACGACGTCCTGGGGTATATCGAGCGCCTGCACGCCGTCGTGCGCAAGGACGAAGCGGAGTGGGAAGACATCTCCCGCACCTGGCGGGAGATCACCGAGGAGCTCGAGGAGAAGGCTGCCAAGGCCGAGCAGATCAAGGCCGAGAAGCACAAGGTCGACGCTCTGCGTGCCGTGGAGCGCAAGGCCATCAGGAAGAGCCTCCAGGAGGGTGACAGTTCCCAGGACAGGATCGATCGCGTCCTGAAGGCACTCAGGGCCTCAAGGGACCTTGCTCCCGAGGACGCAGACCTCAACGATCTGATCGCGCAGTACAGCTCCCTGGGAGCCGTGCTGAAGAGTCTGAAGGCCGAACTCGAAAAACTGGGCGACGAGCGGACGGGGCTGGTCCTCCAACCTCTGTGGTGGGTGATCGAGCGATGTCGACGCCCAGGGCTGGAGCCCTTCGAGGCCGTCATCCTGGAGCAGGTTCCCGCTGTCATGCCGGTGTGGGAGAAATACACTGAAGTGCTCGCCACCCTCGGCTATCGAACGAGGACCCAACTGATGTACACCGAGGCGTTCGGGGTCCCGCAGACCCGCAAGCGCGCGGTGCTCATGGCACGGCTCGGCGAGACCGACATTCCCGCGGTGGCCGAAACCCACGAGCGCTACCGCTCTCGGTCCGTTCCCACCCGGACGTCGACGGAGGAAGGCACACTCCTCTGGGCCCCTGAGGAGACGGTCGCCGACAGGACGCCGAAAAAGGCATGGGTGTCCATGGAGACAGCTCTCAAGAAGGCACGGAGCATCGCGCCCGATCTGCCGGACCGCCCCGCTTTCACCGTCGTCTCGAACTATGGGACAGGCGGCGACCCCGGTGCGCGCGGCGAACGCGACCATGATGCGCCATCCGCAACGATCACTGGAAAGGTGTCCCGGAACCGGCTGGTCCACAAGGACACGAAAGAGGACCTCCCAGAAGAGTGCGCCCGATTCAAGTTCGCGGAGGCCGGCGTGCTCCAGACTTTCCCCGTCTCATACCCGTGGAGCGGCAAGGACCAGCCCCAGCAGATCGGCAACGCCGTACCGCCCCTGCTCGCCCTGCACGTGCTGCGGCACGTCCTCGAACCCGAGCTGTCGGACGAACAGGCGCGCGCCAGGCTGGAACAGGCCGTCGCGGATCTGGAAGCCTGGCAGCCCGGCGAACGGATGAAGGTACGCAAGCACGGTGAGTGGGAGGGCCACCCGCTCACCGGCAAGTGACCCCTCTCCTCAGGCCTGCGGTGCCCGTCCCCTGACCGGTGCCGTCTCGAAGAGGTTGGCGAAGTACTCGGTGAGCTTCTC
The DNA here is from genome assembly GCF_042898795.1 of Streptomyces sp. NPDC000348. Taxonomy (NCBI): domain Bacteria; kingdom Bacillati; phylum Actinomycetota; class Actinomycetes; order Kitasatosporales; family Streptomycetaceae; genus Streptomyces; species Streptomyces sp. NPDC000348. The sequence goes on along the minus strand of NZ_JBIAZD010000002.1, from coordinate 158,515 downwards.
CACCGACGCCTCCGGGACGGGCTCCTCATCGGGTCCGGCGGGCAGATCGTGTCGGGGCACGGGCGGCGCGGACTCGGCCTCCGCGATCCACCGGCGCAGTGCCTCGGGATCGCGTGGCTCGTCCTCGGCGAACGCGTCGTAGATCAAAGTGGCGCCGGCGGTGTTGATCGCCGTCATCAGCCCGTTGATCTCCCGCCCGGTGGTGGCGATCCCTCGTTCCAGGATCCGCACCAACGCCTGAGCCGTTGGCCGATGGTCCACCAGGCTCAGACGCAGAGCGTTGTGAATGAGGTCCTGGTTGGAGCAGGCCTTCACCACCGGCGTGTAGTCCGCGCCGTTGCGGAACATCTCCGCCGCCCACCACAACCGGGAGAAGCACTGGCGGTCCGGAGCGCCTTTGAACCGGACCGGGTTGATGCGGGGGGTCTTCCCCTCCGAAGCGGTCGGGGGATGCCTCCAGGCCACGTAGTCCGGCGCGACGGCCAGCGCGAGATGGTTCCAGATCCTCTTGTCCGCGGCTTCCCTCCGGGTGAGACGGAGTGTCGCGTGCAACCGGGGCGCCAACCAGCCGTCGGCGTCCGTCCGGTTGTCCTTGAACTGGAACATCGTGTCGTCCACAAGGTCCCTCAAGGGCTCCACCGCCCACCTGGGGTCGTCCTCCGGCAAGGACTCGACGACCTTGGCCAGGTCGACACCGCCGTGTCCCTGCACTCCCCTGAGGAGATCCTCGGTGAGGAAGGGGTCGGCAGCGGCCCCGGAGAGCAGGCCGAGCCGCTCGGGAACGTGGTAGGGCTTCTCGATCACGCGCTGTCCTCTCGGTTCATCTGCTGCAACGCGCGCAGAGCGTTGGCGACCGCCTTGCTCGCACCCGCGCGACGTACGGCGGCGTAGTGGATCCGGGTCTGAAGTTCCACCCAGCCCGCGTCATCGGTCCGCCGTCGATGGACCCGGCGCAGTGCCTCCTCGACGTGCAGCCCTGGTGCCACATCAGGGAGCATCTCCCGTAGGACCTCTCCCCTCCAGTCGGTGGGGAAGACCGGTGAACCGTCCGGTTCGACCTCCAGATCGCCCACGGCACTGTGGAACACCGCGGTCCACACATCGGTGGCCATCTGGGACAACAGGAGTTCGTGAATCTTGTTCTCGATCCCCCCACCGTTGCCGCCGAGGAGATCCGAGAACCCCTCGACGTCCGTATTGATCATCACCAGGGGCAGTCGACCCGAGGCGTCGATCACCCAGGGGACGTCGGCGTAGGGACGCAGCCACTCCCTCGCGCTCTTGGAGAAGCCGGCTTGCTTCACGTCGAGCCGCAGGCCGCCCAGCGGCTCGTCGGCGACCACGTCGACGGTCCAGTCCGCGTCGGTCTCGGTGATCGATCGCCCCTCCACACCGTCGATGGTTGCGACGGCGTAGGCAGCGAGACTCGCACGTCCCATATGGTCGTCGCGGAGCACCTCGATCCGGCCGGACCACTCCTTGCTGTCCGGAGCGTCCTGCCGCAGCTCCACGGTGGTTCGGAGATTGGTGTCTCCGTCGGTGAGCACCGCCAGAACTCGCAGGCCGCTCCACGGGGCGTCGGGGTCGGTGGCGCCGGGGGGCAGGGTGGCAGACAGGCCGATCCTGGCCGAGATCCAGTCCTCGTGCTGTGCCACGCCCAGAGCCACGGTCCGCTGCGGAACGGAGTAGGCCGAGGTGTCCAGAGGGTCGAAGGTGCCGTCGGACAGCTTGAGAGTCGCCGAGGTCACCCGAAGGGTGATCGGACGGTTGAGTCGCTTGTACGGGTAGAACTTCATGCCTCACTCCCCTGCGCACCGGCACGGAGTTCGAGAACGAGCCGCGTGTATTCGCTGCGTACCGGATGGCTGGTGACGTCGGTGAAGCCCCTGAAGACGGCTCGGCGGGCATGCGGTGTGAAGCGGAGCGTTCCGCCCTCGACCTCGCATCCCTCCACGGCGGCCAGCTCGGCCCAGTCGAGCTTCGGCCGGCTGCCGGACCGGACGTCCAGAAGGACCACTGGACTCATTACGGGCAGTTCGTCGGCGCGCGGCAGTTTCACCTCCGCGGTGATCTTCCACTCACCCCCGGCGCCGATCTCGGCTGCCAGCCCGTCCAGCTCCGGCAGTGTCGGTCCGGAGGCTCGCTTGGGAGCGGCTGTCTTGCGCTGCACGGTGAGCTTCTTGCGCAGCTTGGCGCTCTCCTGCGATCCGGCGCTCTTCGGCCGAACCACCAGCTCCTTCACCGCGGCGTTGACCTCGGTGGTCAATCTGGAGATCCGATAGTGCGCGCTGTGCGACCACCGCAGGGTCAGCTCCTCGGTCTGCCCCCAGCGGTCGTGCTCGGGCGGTTCGGCGGCACGCAGAAACTCCTCCGCCTCCACCGCGAAGGGCGCCGACTCCCCGGCGGCCTGTCCCACCAGGAGAACCGCTTGGAAGTTGTTGACCCCCAGAGGCAACCCGCTGACGCCGGACTTCCTGACGGTCATCCGGTTGCCGCGCAACGAGTGGACCTGATTCGGCACGCCGTCCCTGTCCTCCGCCTCCGTGACCAGCAGCACCCCCTGGTGGATGCCGAGCGTGCCCCGGCGTCCACCGGCGAGGGGCAGACGAAGCGGAACGTTGCGGAGCGCCACTTGGCCGGCCTGGGTGAGCCGGTCCACGGTCGTTCCCTCGTAGAAGGCCCGCAACGCACGCGTGCGTGAGGGCTGCGTCTCGCTGGGATCGACCTTTTCCTCCGGGATGACGACTTCGCCGTTGCGCAGTGTCCGTACGGACGTCTCCAATAGTGGGAGTCTGCTGCCCCCTCCGGTCATGGCCGCCCAGAAGTCCCGTCCCAGCGCCTCGACCAGACGACGGTGCATGACGGTGATGTCACGGGCCCCATCGTCCTCGCCGGCGCCGTTCTCGTCCTCGTCGGCGAGCGAGTCGGCCTTGTCGGAGGCGAGACTCGCCACATCGTGGGCGCCGACGATGAGGAAGGACGTTCCCGGCTCGTCGCTGTCGCGGGTGAGATGAAGTCGTTCGACCGTCTCCGTGTCCGCCCACCACGAGCGGACCACCTCCGCGCCGGGTGTCTCGGGGTCGGGGCGCCCCAACCAGGCGGGACCCGCGCACTCGCGGCCGTCGACGGAGCGCCACGGAAGTTCCAGTCGTCCGATGACACGGCGTTCGGTGCGGCCCTCGTGGGGAACGGAGAGCGTGGAGTTGATCAGGACCATGCCGAGCGCGCTGGTCGCCCAGAGAGTCGCCTTGCCGAGCCCGTACGAACCACCGGCGCTGCTACCGGACTTGAGACTCTCCAGCTGCCGGCGCACGACGGCCGCGAACTTGCCGTCGTTGTAGTCGTCACCGGTGAGCCCGGAAGCGTTGTAGTCGTCGACGCGCAGAAGAATCAGGCGACCCTTCTCGAACATGTCACGCACGCCGGCGTCCACGACCCGCCCGACCTTCTGATCGGCGGCGGACTCCGAGACCGCCAAGTAGTGGGGTTGGAGTTCGTCCCAGAGGATCGCGGCGCGGAACGCCTCCAGCGCCTCGCCGGTCAGCTCGTGGATGGTGTACCGCACGCGCACCGGACGCCCGTTCTCCACGAGCCGTTCGTCAAGACTGTTTTGACAGGTCTCCCGCGCGAGCACTTGGACGTCCGCGTCGAACGCGAACGCCGCGGCGTTGCCGCCGTCGCGTCCGCCGTCCGGATAACCGGGTCGGTGGTACCAGGTGACGGGAAGACCTGCCTGTGTGTCGGTGGTCCGCGTGTGCACCGTGCCCAGATCCGTGCCGAGCGCCTTGGCGATCTCTCCCATGACGGTGGCACGCGGAACCGAACGCTTGGTGATCCACGCCGAGACAGCGGCTCGAGTGAGCCCCAACTCCTCCGCCAGCTCTGCCTGCGTCTTACCCGCGATCTTGAGCTGACGGGCCAACCAGGGCCCGAACTCCTCACCGGCCTCCATGTGGCCTCCCGCTCTTCGCCGTTGTCGTTGTGCCCTTGGTCATGGACAGACTAATTTGACGCCACGCGGAACGTCAATCAGCTCTTGACGCGACCACGATCAACCCCCCTCCGATCCATTGTCCACTTTGACCGCTTCGCACCATTCACACCTAAAGGTCGGAGATTGCTGAGCGGTTGCTCAATTGGCAATCGCAAATAGGGTTGCGAGCCAGCCGCCAACTTCGTTTCAGCGTGCAGAAATTGGGGGTAGCACGATCGAGTGACGACCCGTAAGATGTGTTGACGGGAGTGCCCACCCCACTGGGAAACTCTCCCTGGAGACAGGTGAGTTGTACCCTTTTTCACTTATAGCCCCCGAACGCGCTCGTGGTACGGGGACCTTGACGGAACCGGAGGCAACGGCTCCACATGGAAGACGCTCCCGAAGAGACGAACTCCCCGTACCCTTAATACTGCTCCCCGAGCTCGGGGCGTGAACTCAACTCCGTCTACTTGTAGGTCCGGATGGCCAGCTCGGACACGGAAATAAAGCAGATTCTCGACTCGTACGAGATGACGCCCGACGAATTCACCGAGCGCTTTGACGGCTATCCGGGACTCCCCACCCTGTAACGGTCGACCCTACGGAGACCGACATCACCGATACTCGATCCTCGCAGGTCAGACAGCGTCCGACTGCGTCCTGAGCCACCCTCTCACCCCCTATCCACAATTCCATCCATCGCAGGAGTCGTGAAGACGTGATGTCCGATTCTCCGCGCACGGTCATATCCACCATCCTCGAACAGTCGTCCCGTGTCTTGCAGACCTACGAGGTCGACCCGGGCCTCATTCCTGAACACGCCAACGGAGAACGCCGCATCACCCAGGGGGGATACGGCGACCGTCAACTGTTCGAACTCGTGCAGAACGCGGCCGACGAAATCGCCGACCAGCCGGGCGGTACGGTCCAGGTCGTTCTCACCGATACGCATCTCTACTGCGCCAATGAGGGATCCCCGGTGACTCCGGAGGGCGCGGAGACCATTCTGCGCATGAGCATGTCCCGCAAGCGCGGCGGCCAGATCGGACGCTTCGGCGTGGGTGTGAAATCCGTTCTGGTCGTCACCGACACCCCTCAGTTCTTCAGCAGGACCGGCTCCTTCGGATTCAATCGCGAATGGTCCTTCGAGAAGATCCTTTCGGTGCCCGGGGTGCGGGAGCGCCTCGGTGAGCGGTTCGAGGCACCGGTCCTGCGCATGGCCCGACCCCTCGACGATGCCACCGAGCGTGCCGCGGACCCCGTCCTCGACGAGTTGCTGAGATGGGCCACGACCGTCGTCCGCCTGCCGCTGCTGAAGGGCGCGGCGGGCAGGCTGGCGCTGGACATGCACGGCGGACGGACAGACGCCGGCTCGACCCGTGAGGAGTTTCCGATCGGATTCCAACTCCTCTCCCCGCACGTCGCCAAGGTCGTCCTCGAAGACCGGCGGCACCGGTCGACCGTTCGACGCGTACTGACGACCAAGCAGTCCGGTGACCTGCACACCGTGATCGAGGAGCGGACGGGGAAGCCGACGGCGAGTGCCCGCTGGCGGGTCTTCTCCACCACGCACGAACCCGGTCCCAAGGCCCGAGAAGACGCCGGTGAACTGCACAATCGTCTCGCTCTCGACATCGCCTGGGCGGTGCCGGCACTGGAGAAGGACCCGAAGAGCGGACTTCTCGTGAGCCCGCGTGGGCGGGGCCGGTTCTGGTCCTTCTTCCCGACCAAGTACGAGATGTCCCTGAGCGGCATCCTCAACGGCGCCTGGAAGACCAATGAGGACCGGCAGAACCTGCTCGACTCCTCGGCGTTCAACGAGGAGATGATCAGGGTCTCGGCCGCTCTGGTCGTCGACTCGCTTCCCCGTCTGGCACCCGCCGAGGACCCTGCCGCGTACCTTCCCCTGCTTCCGGGGCGTGTGAAGGAAGCGATCAGCTGGGCCGACGCGTTCCTGACCCAGGAGATCTGGGGGAAGGCCGCGGTGCGTCCGTCGCTGCCCGACCAGGAGGGCGTGCTACGTGTCCCGAGGACGCTGCGCATTCCTCCGCGTCTCGACAAGGACCGGGCCCTCGGCTGGCTGCGGATGTGGCACGAGTCCCCCGGCCGCCCGTCGGACTGGCTGCACCCCTACGCCGAGGCCGACGTCCTGCGCGCCGGCAAGGTCGAACACATTCTCGGTGCTGCCGGGCACAAGCGGGCCGGCGTGCGGGAATGGCTGGAGGCGCTGGTCGAGTGCGGCACCGTCGAGGCGTCGGCGTCGGCGATCCGCATCCTCGCCACGATGATCGAGGCCAGGTCGCCGCACGCCGAGGAGGCGCGCAAGGCGAAGATCGTCCTCACCGAGGAGCACGGCCTCGTCGCTCCCGTGCCCGGCCAGGTGTTCCGCCGCTCCGACGAGGGCGGACTTCGGGAGTCCCTGACCTATGTGGTGAGCGAGATGGCGCGGGACCGGGAGCTCGCCTCCGCGCTGAACCTCCTCGGTATCCGCGAGGCGGACGCCGAAGGCCGATTCATCAGTGTGCTGGACCGGGGCTTCGACGACTACACCGACACCCAGTGGGAACGCTTCTGGGACCTGTTCCGCAAGGCGGGTGGTCGGCGCCTGGCCCACGCGGTGCTCCGACACGTGCCGGACGCCCGCGAGAAGCTGCGCGTGCGCACGGCGGACCAGAAGTTCCGTCCAGTACGCGATTGCATGCTGCCGGGTGTCGTGGTGCATGCCGAACGCGAACCGAGCATCGCCGTCGACACGAAGTTCCACTCCGACGATCTCGCCTTCTTCCGTGACATCGGCCTGCGGGCACGACCGTCGTCCTCGACCCAACCGGAGGGCGAGGCCTGGTTCGAGGAGTACCGGGAGGCCGTCCACGCGTCCTACCTGCGCACCTTGAACCCTGGCACTCCCCGCCCCGGCATCAACCGGATGAAAGTGGAGGGATCGCCGATCGGTGGTCCACTGCACTTCTTCCGGTCGCTCTCGGAGGAGTCCCGCGCGGCCTTCCTCAAGGAACTTCCGGACGATGCCGTGGTGGACAACTGGACGCGACAGATCGGCGCCCAGACGAGCACCCGTCGGGCCGTCGCGTCGCCCATCCGCTGGATGCTCAGGAAGTACGGAACCGTCTCCACGTCCAAGGGGATCAAACCGCTGGCGGAAGCCGTCGGACCCCAGCTCGCCGCTTACCGGAACGTACTGCCGGTCGCCGACATCTCCCCGGAGAAGGCCCGCAAACTGCGCCTGCCCACCTCGATCGACGAGGTCCCGGCCGACCACTGGGAGGCGCTTCTCTCGGAGGTGCTCCGAAGCGAGGACGACGCCTTCGTCGGCAACACCTACGTGATGCTGACCCGCTTCGAGGCGGCCTTTCCCGAGGACTCGCTGACCCGCTGCCGGATCGGAGACGCCTGGGGCACCCGCCCCGACGACGAGATCACCGTGGCGGTCGGCACGACCGAGTACCGGGCGCTGCGTGCGGAGCAGCTTCCCGCCTTGCTGGTGGCGACCCCCGAGGACGCCGAGTTGATGGTCGAGAAGTGGCAGATGAGGCGCTACGCCGACGCCATCACCAAGGAGACCCGCGAGGTCCCGGACGGCGATCCGGTCGCTCTCACGGATCTGTTCCCCGCTCTACGTCAACGGCTGCGCATCGACCACCGGAACACCACGATTCAGCGTTGCACCGAGTTGGAGGAGGTGACCCGGACCGAGAACGGTACGAAGAGCCGCCCCCTGGACGCGGTACTCCAAGGCGGCACGATCAAGGTCCGCGTCCCCCTGGAACCCGAGCCCATGCTGCGGCTGATCGACCGCGAACTGGCCCTGGGGCTGGGCCCCGCCGGTTGTCGAGCAGTTCTGGAGCACCAGGAACGCATCGCGCGTGACAGCGAGATGAAGGCCGCCCGGAAGGCCGTTCGCGACGCCGAGGAGGTCGTCACCAAGATCGAGCTGCTGATCGGCGCGGAGGCCCTGCGGGCCGGGCTGCCCGACGGGCTGATGGAGGCCGAACTGCAGGAGACCGGTGGCGCGGAACCCTCAGGGCACCGGATCGCGCAGATGGCCTTCAACGCGCACGGCGACGGTGTCCTTCAGCATCACACCCGCGACATTCAGGCCAGGTTCCCGAACGCCCCTGTTTCCTACGGCGGTTCGCCGGCCGCTGTCGCCTTCGTCTCGGACCTGGGGCTGCCCGTGGCCTTCGCCGGTTCCAGGACTCCGGCGCTCCCGGCCTTCGAGACGGTGGACGGTCCTCGGGACTTCCCCCGGCTCCACGACTACCAGGAGGACCTGGTCCGCAACATCACCACCCTCCTCGACCGGCTGGCACCGCAGCGCGCCATGCTGTCGTTGCCGACCGGAGCGGGCAAGACCCGGGTCACGGCCGAGGCCGTGATCCGCTGGGTGAAGCGGGTCGGCGATCTGGGCGGCCCGCTGCTGTGGATCGCCCAGACCGAGGAGTTGTGCGAACAGGCGGTCCAGAGCTGGAAGTTCGTCTGGAGCAAGGTCGGCGCCGAGCGACCGCTCACCATCAGTCGGCTGTGGAACAGCCGCGAAGTGGGGAACGTCGTCGAGAACCCGCATCTGGTGGTCGCCACGGACGCCAAGCTGGAGCGGTGTCTCGGCACCGACCAGTACGCCTGGTTGCGGCAGGCGACGCTGGTGATCGTGGACGAGGCCCACACCGCCCTTCCGAAGCGGTACACCGGGATCCTGAACCAGTTGGGGCTCACCCAGTACGAGACCGCTCGGCACCTGATCGGCCTCACCGCCACCCCGTTCCGCAACAGGAACGAGGACGAGACCAGCCGCCTGATCACCCGTTTCGGCAACCGGCGGCTCGACGAGGGTGTCTTCCCGTCCGGTGATCCGTACCGGGACCTTCAGGAGTGGGGGATGCTCGCCCAGGTCGAGCACCGCACTCTCACGGGTGGCCGGATCGAACTGACCCAGGACGAGAGGACATACTCCGAGCGCATGGCCATGCTCTCCCGCTCCGCCGAGCAGCGGCTCGTCGACGACCATGCGCGCAGTCGCCGCATCGTCGACGCGGTAGCGGGTCTTCCGGAGGACTGGCCGACCCTGCTGTTCGCCACCTCCGTGGATCACGCCAAGTACCTGGCGGCCATGCTCAACGACCGTGGTGTCACCGCCGCGGCGGTGGACTCGACCACCAGCGACCAGGACCGCCGGCGGCGGATCGAGGACTTCCGTGCGGGCCGCATCCGTGTGCTCACCAACTACGGTGTTCTGACCCAGGGTTTCGACGCTCCCGCCACCCGGGTCGTGGTGGTGGCCCGCCCGGTGTACAGCACCAACGTGTACCAGCAGATGATCGGGCGGGGCCTGCGCGGTCCCAGGAACGGCGGCAAGCCCACCTGCCTGATCCTCAACATCGACGACAACATCGCCAACTTCGACACCCAGCTCGCCTTCACCGAGTTCGAGCACCTCTGGAGCCGTAAGTGACCGACGTCTACCTGGACAGTCCACCGCTCACCGACGAGCAGCGGGCCGTGGTCGAGCAGCCGTGGAGCGCACGCGTCCTGGTCACCGCGGGGGCCGGGGCAGGCAAGACCCACACTCTGGTGCGCCGGCTCGACGCGCTGTGCGGCCACGAGGACCCCGAGGAAGCCCTGGAGGCCGCCGAGATCCTGGTCCTCACCTTCTCCCGGGCCGCCGCCCGCGAGCTGCGTGAGCGGATCTCGCGGCACGGGGAGCGCGCCCAACGGGTGCGGGCGCGGACCTTCGACGCGTGGGCCTACGAGGTGCTCCTCCAGGCGCATCCGGACGGCGAGTGGGGCGCGGTCGGCTTCGACGAGCGGATCGCCGCCGCGACCCACGCAGTCGAGAAGGGCGCGCTGGAGGTGGGTGACGCCGTCCCGCCCGCGCATGTCGTGATCGACGAGGTCCAGGACCTGGTGGGCGTGCGCCGCGAGCTGGTGGAGACGCTTCTCGACCGGTACCAGGACAGTTGCGGCTTCACCGTCGTCGGGGACGCCGCTCAGTCCGTCTACGGCTTCCAGATAGCGGACCCGCGCGAGCGCGCCGACGAGACCGGCAGGTTCTTCGACTGGTTGCGCTGCTCGTACCCCGACGACCTGGTGGAGCTGCGCCTCACCCGGAACTTCCGGGCCGGTACCGACGAGGCCAGGGTCGCGCTGGCGCACGGCCCTCGTCTCCAGCAGCTCACCGACCCGGACGACGCGGCGACGCTCTACGACGAACTGCGCGACCTCCTCCTGGACCCGGTGAACGCGGTGGGCGACCTCGGCGACGAGTTCACCCTGAGCGGTCTGCGGGACCTGACCGACACATGCGCGATCCTCACCCGCGACAACCAGGAGGCCCTCGTCGTCTCCGGCCTGCTGCACACGCACGGAATCGAGCACCGGCTGCGGCGCCCGCTCGAAGAGCGTCCGGTGCCCTACTGGGTGGCCGAGTTGCTGCGCGGTACGGAGGCGACCGGCCTGACCGAGGACCGGTTCCACTCCCTCCTCGCGAGGATTCCTCTGCCGTACGAGCCGAACGTGGACGCCCTGTGGACGGTTCTGCGTCGGGTCGCACGCGGGCCCGGACGCGGTGTGCTCGATCTGGACCGGCTGCGCCGCGCGGTCGCCGACGGCAGATTTCCCGACGAGGCCGCCGACCCGGAAACCGCACGGATCGTCGTCTCGACCGTGCACCGGGCCAAGGGTCTGGAGTTCGACCGGGTGATCGTTCTGGCCCCGCCGACCGTCGCGGAGTTGCACAAGCGGTACGGAGACGAACTCGACCTTCCCGCCGAGGCTCGGGCCCTGTACGTGGCGATGACGCGTGTCCGCCAGGACCTGTACCACGCGCCCTGCCCTGAGCTTCCCCTCTTCAGGAGGGCAGGACATCGACGCGACGGCCGCCGCTACATCGGATCGTGGCGGTCTTACGACAGGTACGGCATCGTCGCCGAAGCGGGCGACGTGTGCCGGGACAACCCTCCCTGTCACGAGACGGACGCCGTCGCCACCCAGGCGTACCTCCTGGCACGGGTCCGCCCCGGCCAGGAGGTGGTGCTGCGTCGGCGCCACGACCTGCCGATGGGAGAGACACAGAGCCCGCCGTACGCCCTGCTGCACGACGGGCGGGAGATCGGCGAGGCCTCCCGAGGGTTCCGCGAGGCCCTTTTCCAGGTGCAGAAGGTGAACCGTACCTGGGACCCCTGGTGGCCCGACGAGATCCACGACCTGCGGATCGACACCCTGGAGACCGTGACCGGCAGCACCGCCGCCGGCGCCAACGCCGGTCTCGGTGAGCGCGGTGTCTGGACAACCCCGCGGATCACCGGCGTCGGCTGGTTCCGCAGAGCCGACGACAACGAGGAGCAGCGAGCATGACGCACGTGGCAGGCCGGCACTCCGAGCACTACCGGGTGCGGGACGAGGAACTGCTCGTGGGGCTCCGCCGCGAACTCTTCGGCCCCGCCGAGGACGCCGCGCCGGAGGACCGGGACGAGGTCCTCACTCAGGACGCGCCGATCGACCGCTATCTGACCGGGGTGCTGTATCCGCGTGCCTCGAAGGAGCGGAAGGCCGAGGTCGCCGCCGAACAGGGCGGTTTGGACGTCCCGCCCGTGCTCCCGCGCGAGGACATCGAGGAATCCGGGCCCACGCAGGAAATCACCGCCTCAGGGGACAGGCGTCCCTCGTCCATGGGGCTCACCTTCGCGGTCGATCCGACCATAAGCAACACGATCGTGGTCTCGGCCAGCGCGGCGGTCTACGAGCCCACCGACGCCGAGGGCAAGCCCGTCGAAGCTCGCCGGGCCGAGGCCCGTACCACCTCCGACCAGCGGGAACGGTGGCGGCGCAGGGTGCTCGAGATCCCGGACCAGCCCATCGTCGTGACGGTGCCCGCTCCTGCCGAACCGATCGAACTCGTCGCCGGCAAGGTCGCGTTGCACGTCATCGTCCGGCGTCCCGACCCGACCACCGGCACGGTCACGATCACCGTCACGCTGATCAACACCCAGAAGGTCGGCGAGTGGGATCTCCAGGACGCCTTCTCCCTGTTCCAGTGCGGCCTGACGGTCCGGGCCACCGACGGCTCCACCGCGTTCGTCGAGCGCCCCGCCCCGTCCGCCGCCCACGACCCGGAGATCGGCACCAGTCGGCTGCTGCACCGGCACGCTCCGACCTTCGCCGTCGGACACGGCTGCGCCGCCACGTGGGACTGGGCCCCTTCGCCGATCGGCGTGACCGACGCGGAGAAGGCCGCCGTCACCGAAGTGCGCAGCGATTTCGTGCCCAGTGTGGAGGTACTGCTCACCGACTCCAATCCGGAGATCGACGACTCGACGCTGTCCATGCTGGGGCTGGCCGAGAAGCCCGACTCGGAGGTGCTGGCCGCCCTGGAAGGGCTCGCCAGGGGATACGAGCACTGGATCACCCGAAAGCAGGGCGAGGCAGACGCTCTGGCTGGTAGCACCCACGGGGACCCCGCGCGGGTCCAGGTGAAGGCCTGTCGCGAGGCGCTCGGCCGGATCCGCGAGGGCATCGAGTTGCTGCGCGAGAAACCGGATTTGATGAAGGCGTTCCGGCTCGCCAACCGTGCCATGGCCGACCAGCGCGCCCGCAGCGCCTGGGTGAAGGGCGGACACGTCGGCGCCCCCGATCCGGCTACCGGCAAGTGGCGCCCCTTCCAGATCGCCTTCGTGCTGCTCTGTCTGGCGGGCATCGACGACCCCGAGCACGACGACCGGAAGATCTCCGACCTGCTCTGGTTCCCGACCGGTGGTGGCAAGACGGAGGCCTACCTGGGACTGATCGCCCTCACGTCCTTCCTGCGCCGTATCCGCAAGGGCGCGGACGGCGGCGGGGTCACCGTGATCATGCGCTACACGCTGCGACTGCTCACGCTCCAGCAGTTCGAACGCGCGGCGATCCTGCTCTGCGCCATGGAGAACATGCGGCGCCGGACGCCCGAGCTGGGTCGGGAGGAGTTCTCTGTCGGCATGTGGGTGGGCCGCTCGGCCACCCCCAACACGCTGGCCGAGGCGGGCGCCAAGCTCGACGAGCTGCGCGCGAACCTGGACAAGCGGCTCGCCACCGAGAACCCCGTCCAGTTGCACGCCTGCCCCTGGTGCGGGACCCGCCTTGACGCCCGGGACTACGAGGCCGACGAGGACGCCAAGCGGATGTACGTCCGCTGCCCCGGCACGGATTGCGACTTCGCCGACGGCCTCCCCGTCCATCTGATCGACGAGGCGGTGTACGACGCCCGCCCGACGCTGGTGATCGCCACCGTCGATAAATTCGCCTCCATGCCGTGGCGCCCGGCGACCTCCGCTCTCTTCAACCGCGACGACCCCGATGACGGTACGCCTCCCCCGGAGCTCATCGTTCAGGACGAGCTCCACTTGATCTCGGGCCCCTTGGGAACCCTCACCGGCCTCTACGAGACCGCCGTGGACGCGCTGGCCGGCTGCCCCAAGGTGATCGCCTCCACGGCGACCATCCGACGCGCCGCCGACCAGGGCCGCCACCTCTTCGCGCGCGAAGTCCGGCAGTTCCCGCCCGCCGGTCTGGACTCCCGTGACTCGTGGTTCGCGGTGGAGACGCCGCGTGAGGAGAAGGCGAGCCGCCGTTACGTCGGCCTTCTGGCCCCCGGCACCAGCCAGTCCACCCTGCTCATCCGCACGTACGCCACCTTGCTGCACCGGGCCATGCAGGCGGAGACCAAGGACGAGGTGCGCGACGCGTACTGGAGCCTCGTCGGTTACTTCAACAGCCTGCGACTGCTCTCCGCGGCCGAACTCCAGGTCCACGACGACGTGGTGGCCTACCTGGAGCTGCTGGCTGAGCGTGAGGGCGTCCCTGTGCGCTCGGTCGCCAATTACTCGGAGCTGACGAGCCGGATCGACGCGAGCGAGATCCCCATCCGGCTCAAGGGCATCGAGAAGAGGCTCCCCGACGAGGACACCGTGGACGTCCTGCTCGCCACCAACATGATCGCGGTGGGCGTCGACGTGGACCGGTTGGGGCTGATGGCCGTGATGGGCCAGCCGCAGACGACCGCCGAGTACATCCAGGCCACCAGCCGGGTCGGCCGCGCGCACCCCGGCCTGGTCGCGGTCATGCTCAACTCCACGCGGGCCCGGGACCGCTCCCACTACGAGAGCTTCCAGCACTTCCACTCCGCTCTCTACCGCGAGGTCGAGTCCACCTCTGTGACACCGTTCTCCGCCCGCGCCCGCGAACGGGGCCTGCACGCGGTGATCATCGCCCTCGCGCGCATCCTGATCCCGGCCGCGCGGCCCAACGAGGGCGCCGGCAAGGTCGAGTCCTACGTGGATGTCCTTCAGGACCGCGTCAAGCCCTTGCTGATGAAGCGTGTACGCGCCGTCAGCAAGGCCGAGGCCGATGCCGTCTCCGACGATTTCGAAGAGTTCGTCAAGTGGTGGCGCAAGGAAGCCAGCACCCACAATCGTCTGCTGTTCGAACCGAAACGGGGTGATCGCGCCCCCTCACTCCTGAAGGCGTTCGACGACGAGTCCGAGGACGCCAAGGCGTGGCCCACGCTGTGGAGCCTGCGCGACGTCGACGCCGAGTCCGCCCTGTTCATGGAGGGAACACGATGACCCCGCCCCCTCGTCGCCGCCGGCCCGGAGCGAACGGCGGCACGCCCGCCCACTCCTTTCCGCGACGCGGTGGGATCCGCCGTGCCCAGGCGATCACCACGTACGGCGTCGGCTCGCTCATCGCCGTCGACCACGAGTCCTTCGTCGTCTCGGGCCTGGACGAGGCCGACCGGAGCTGGCGTCCCGACGAGTCCCCGCGGATCTACGAACGACGCCTGGCCAGACTTCTCGATGTCGATCATTTCCGGCTGCCACCGGCCTCCGACGACACCAGCAAGGATGGCCTCCGGGTCCGTCGCTTCCCCTTGATGCACTCGTGCCCCGAGTGCAACGAGCTGCAGCACCATCGCGACTTCACCCCGCCCGCAGGTCGCAGTGTCTGCGGCACCTGCGAGGTGGACCTCGTTCCCTCCCGCTTCGTCGTCGCCTGCGAGGCCGGGCACCTCGGTGAGTTCCCGTACTGGCAGTGGGTGCACCGCTCGACCGACCGTGGTTCCACGACCGTCGGGAAGTGCGGGGGGAAACTCAGGCTGCGCACCTCCGGACGTACCTCCTCGCTCCGCTCCATCCTCGTCTCCTGCACCTGCGGGCGGGCGCCCGAGGTGTCGATGGAGGGCTCCTTCCGCAGGAACGCGCTCAAGGACCTGGGGTTGAAGTGCCGAGGCCACCGTCCGTGGCTCGGTACGTCCGCCCCGGACCAGGAGTGCGGACTGCCTCTGCGGACGCTCCAACGCGGTTCCTCGTCGGTGTGGCAGCCGGTGCTGAAGTCGGCGCTCTCCATCCCGCCGTGGAGCAACAGTCGCGAGGATCCGCTGGCCGGCCACTGGGAGAAGCTCAGGAAGTACGAGACCCGCGAGGCCGTCGAAATCTATCTCGATGCTGTCTTCACCGAGGGAGCGTGGCCCCTCTCCCTGGACGAGGTGATGACGCTGCTCGACGCGGAACGTGAGGAGGATCCCGAAGGCGGGGAACCCGCCACCTTCGACCATCGCTACCGCGCCCTGCGCAACAAGGAGTACGAGCGTCTGCGCTCCGGCAACGACGAGAGCGAGCACTCCCGCGACGAGCAGTTCGTCTGTGAGACGCCGCTGGGCGACCGGAGCGTGCTCGATCCGCTCGGCGTCACCGGCCCGATGTTGGTCAAGAAGCTCCGCGAGGTGCGTGCGCTGAAGGCGTTCACCCGGCTCGTCGACGCCGAGTCGACGACCGACGCGAAGGAGATGCCGCTCTCCGAGAAGCCGCTGCGCTGGCTTCCGGCCATGGAGGTTCGTGGCGAGGGAGTCTTTCTCCGCCTGGACGAGGACCGGCTGGGCACCTGGGAGAAGGCGATCGCGGTGGCGGCCCGGGTCGAGCGGATGCGGACCGCCCACCAGCGGGTGCTGGATCAGCGGGCCGACGATCCGAGCCGGGCCGTCCCGTCTCCGGCAACCCCCCGGATGGTGCTGCTGCACACCTTGGCCCACGTCCTCATCAACGAGTGGAGCCTGGAGGCGGGGTATCCGGCAGCATCCCTGCGCGAGCGCCTGTACGCCGCCGACGACATGGCCGGAGTACTCATCTACACGGCGACGAGCGACTCTGCGGGCAGCCTCGGCGGTCTCGTCGCCCAGGGCGAACCGGAGCTTCTCGACCGCACAGTGCGTTCGGCCGTCCGCCGGGCCGAGTGGTGTTCCTCCGACCCGCTCTGCGTGGAGACCGAGGTGTCCGCCACCGGCACCAATCTCGCCGCCTGCCATGCCTGCGTGATGCTGCCGGAGACGAGCTGCGAGCACAACAACATCCTGCTCGATCGGGCACTGCTGGTCGGCACTCCGGATGATCCGTCTGTGGGGTTCTTCCACCACATACTGACGAGCTGAAGCGAACGTCACCTCCCGCTCCCGGACAGAGCAACCTCGTAGCGGCTCTGCGCGCGGTCGAGCACCTCGTCCGCGTCGCAGCCGTGGGCGCGGAGCCAGCGGAGGAAGTCCGTGATGACGTCGATCACGGACTCCTCCGCCACCGTCCGGCCCACCCTGCCGAGCCCGGGTTCGTAGCGGCAGGTCGGCGGCCTCAGCGTCGCGTACATGTCGAGCAGCGCCTCGGCCCGCGTCACCGACGGGTCCACCGTGCGGTCGGCCGGTGGCGTGAGCCCGGTGGCCAGTTCGCACCACGTCACCTTGCGGTCCTCGTGGAGCTGGACGCCCCAACGGTCGGTGAGGGCCTCGACGAGCACCATGCCCCGCCCGCCCTCGGCGTCGACGTCGGCGGCGACGAGGGTGGGCAGGGCCCGGGTGTCGGGGTCGTGGACCTCGATGCGCAGGTACGCGCCGTTCACGGAGACCGCGAGTGAGCCCGGCGTGCCGAGGCCGACGTGGGTGACGACGTTGGACACGAGTTCACTGACGCACAGTTGGGCCGCGTCGACGAGCCCGTGCAGGTTCCAGGCCGCCAGACGGAGGCGTACGACGCGCCTCAGTGCGGCCACCTCCTCGGGGTGGGCGGTGAACTCCACGTTCCACGGCTTTCGCGTCGGGCACGCTTCCTGGATCAAGAGGGATCTCCCATCGGTGTTCACACCTGCCGTTCACCAGCGGAGCGTCACGAATTCTCACTCTGCGTCGCTCGCCGGCGTTCAGCATGGGGTCTGCGCATCCCGTCGTGCAATGTGCACGGTGGGATTCCCACTTCCGTGTGATTGGCAAGCCGACCTCTTGGCATGAGACTGAACCCTCGTTACGCATGCGGGGTTCGAGAGGATCGAAATGGCCGGTTCACCGACGGCACGCCGACGGCGTCTGTCGATCGAGCTGAAGAAGCTCCGGGAGAAGAGCGCACTGACCTGCGCCCAGGTCGGCGAGGCGCTGGACTGGAGCGGCTCCAAGGTCAACCGCATGGAGACGGGCAGCGGCAGGGTCCAACCGTCCGACATCGACGCGCTGTGCCGGTTCTACGACACGAGCGACGAGCTGCGCGAGTTCCTCAAGTCACTGGCGCGGGAGGCGAAGAGGCGCGGTTGGTGGCAGGTCCACGGTGCGGGTGTGCCCGAGTGGTTCAACATCTACATCGGTCTGGAGCAGGACGCCTCCACGCTCCGCCAGTACCAGTGCGAGGTGCTGCCGGGCCTCATGCAGACCAAGGCCTATGCCCGCGAACTGCACACGACGGGCGCGCACATGTCGGCCGAGGACATCGACCGGGCCGTCCGCGTACGACTGGAGCGCCAGGAGATGCTGTCGCGACCGAACTCCCCCGATGCCTGGTTCATCGTGCACGAGGGTGCCGTGCGCAACGTCATCGGTGACCGGGAGACCATGCGGGAGCAGCTGGAACGGATTCTGGAGACGGCCGAGTTGCCGAGTGTGACCCTGCAGGTCCTCACCTTCGACTCCGGCACCTACCCGGCGACGGGTTCCTTCACCATGCTGGGCTTTCCCGCCCCGGAGGACCCGGATCTGGTCTACCGCGACGGGATCACGGACGCGGTCTACCTGGAGGGCGAGCATCATGTACGGGAGTACACGAGAGCGTTCGACGGCCTGCGCGCCGCGGCCCTGAGCCCTCAGCGCTCCGTCCAGCTGATCAAGTCCGTCGCCAAGGAGCACTCAAGGTGAACGCCACAGAGCCCATGGGGGCTCCCCCGATGTGGTTCACGTCGTCGTACAGCAACGGTGCGGGAGGCGAGTGCGTCGAGTGCGCGATCACTCGGGACCGCACCCTCGTGCGTGACTCCAAGAGCACGGGGGACGCTGTGGTCGCCGTGGAGCGCCACGCCTGGAATTTCTTCGTCCAGGCCCTTAAAAGCGATCACTGGTCGCGCTGATCACCGGCCACCGCCCGGTCTTTACTCCACCATGTGCTCCGCATCCCCCGGAACCCAGGGAAACGGCACGTCGGGCCGGCGCGCGGAAGCCCACGCCTCGACGTCGACCGCGAAAACGGCGTCGATGAAGGCCCGGGGCGGGCGGTAGTCGTGGGCGGTGACGTAGTGCGTGATGAGGTGCGGGGCGGCGTAGGCGATGCCGGGATCGCCCGGGATCCGTAGCTCCCCGTTGCCCTCCGGGGCCGGCTCGTCCCCCGCCGGGCACAGGTCGCACTCGTGCGCGCCCAGGCAGACGTTCATCCGCTGGACCCGATGGACGGCCTTCAGCTTCTCCACGAAGCCCTCGGGGACCGGCCCCGTCGGGTACGGCTCGCCGGCCTCCAGCCGGCCGACGTTCAGGCGGGTGTACGCGGGGCGGTACCGGAGCCCGTGGAAGCCCGACTCCAGGTCCGTGAAGGTGTCGTCGTCCAGGTAGTCGTACTCGCTGAGGTCCTCGTAGAACACCCGCACATCATCGCCCGCGCCGCTCGGCGGCACGCGGGACGTCGGGTGCACTGCTCACTGGATCAAGAGTGCCCGGGGATCCAGGTCCGGGCTCGTCGGGACGGCCACGACGGCCGACCGCTTCCTCGAAGCCGTCCCTCGATGAGACTCCTCCCCTCAGTTCTGGGCGATGCCTGCACGGGATGCGGACATGTAGGACACTCGTCACAGGACGGGGGAGATCAAGGAGCGAGAGATCGTGAGCGCAGAGAACGTAGAGACACCCATCCCTGCGCCGTTGCCGTTGAGGACCATCGGCGACATCCGGGCCGCTCTGCGGTCCGGGCATGGCTTCCCCGGCGACCAGGAAACCTTTGAAGCGGATCTCCAGCGTGCGCTGGAGGCCTCGTCGGAGACGGACCTCGATGCAGTCGCCGCAGTGATCGTCGACTACCGGGGACGGATCCGTCTCTACCAGGACCCTGACTTCGACATCGCCATACAGGAGGGCCTCGACCTGACGGCACAGCTGAAGCAGGAGGGTCCGGACGCGTGAGCGGTGTGATTGCGGCCGTCACCGTACGGGCTGCCCAGCGAGCGAAGGATCTGGGAGCCGAGCAGGACCTGGAAGCGCTACGGCAGGAGCTCGAACAGGCTCCGCGCCTCGGCGTGCGGCTCGGGCCTCCCCGTCACGACGGCACGGAAGTGCGCAAGACGAGAATCGAGCCGCGGGACGGCGTGCCGGGACTGGCCGTGGCGTATGTGTACACGCCGTCTCCGCCGCCCCCGACCGTGGCGATCGTCGCTGTGACGCCGGATGACGGAGCCCGTGAAGAGTAGGTGGACCGTCACGTCGCGTGCCTTGTTCACGGCGGCGGGACGCCGGTTCGGTGGCGGGGAAGTACAGGACTGAGGTGGGGCGGGTCGGCGTCGGCCAGGTGGACGGACACGCGGAAGCTCCCGGCAGGGCGGCTCGGGCTCGACGCCCGCCCGCCCTGCCGGGAGCTGCTCTCCGCCTGCGCGCTGCCCGTGACCTCAACGGCCGCCTTTGATCCAGGGGTTGAGAACATCCCAGGTGCTTCAGCGCTGCGGGGAACGGTGTCTCGGGGCGGTCACCAGCAGGGGCTGCCGTCGTCCTCACGCCAAGCGATGTCCGTGACGTACATGGGCATCGTGAAGTAGCTGCCGTGATCGCTGGAGACGCACGCCGTCTCGGGGCCCCTCTCCTCCTGTCCGGCGATGACGTACGTCATCGTGACGTCCTGGGGCGTCCTGTTGTAGAAGATGTGGCCGAGAGCCCTGCCGGACCATTCACCCTCGGTCACCAGCGACGGCGTCATGTCCGTGTCGCCGTACCAGTACTCGGGCCAGACGCAGAACGTACCCGTCTGGCAGTTCCCGGTGGACCACGCCGAGGCACTGGGTGCGGATGCCATGACACCGAGGAAGGCTGCGGGTATCGCCGCGAGGGCGAGGGACTTCAGACGCATGGGGGGTCTCCGATCTCAGGACGTCACACGCATGCTCACAACAGAGTTGTTGAATCGTCAAGCATCACTTTTCGGCCTTCCCTGGCCGGTTCGAAGCCGTCTCGACGCGATTCCGCCGACCGGCACGAGCACCGAGGCCCGCCTCGGTTCCTCTCCGTCGGCCGGGCATCCTGGGGCCAAGGTCGGCTCCGGCGCGCGTCATGCCGTCCCGGCGTCCACCCGGTAGACGATCTTCCCGTCGAACTCGGTGAAGCCCAGCGTCCGGTAGAAGGCCCGCGCGTGGGGATTGTCCCGGTCCGTCATCCACTCGACCCGGCTGCACCCGGGCCGCGCCGCCGCCAGGGCGCGGAGCTCGTCCATGAGGCGGGAGCCGACGCCCTGGCGGCGGAGCGTGTCGCGGACGTAGAGCTCCTTCAGGAACAGTGAGTGGGAGGAGCCCGCGGCCGGCCAGAGGAAGGAGTAGGCGGCGAGTCCGGCCAGTTCACCGGTCGCGTCCTCCACCACCAGTGCGGACGCGAGGGGCGGCGAGCCGAACAGGGCCTCCTCCACCTGTGCCCGGCGCTCCTCCACCGGCTGGATGTCGGTCGAGCCGTAGAACCGCTCGATCTCCTCGATCAGTTCGGCCAGGGCCACGACGTCCCGCTTGTCGGCGGGGCGGATCGTCACGGTCATCGACAGCTCCTGTTCTTCGGTCGCTTCATTCGCCTGCGTCGGCGGAGGGTTCCGGCACGATGGCACGGTCCGGGCCCAGGTGCCAGCCATGTTGCCGCAGGGAGCCCTGGACATGGCGGATGAGATGCTCGAGGTCCGCGCAGTAGACCGAGGGGTTGCGGTAGCCGTGGGCCGTGCTGAAGCGGTGCGGGAGGTAGCCTCCGCCGCACACCTCCAGCAGCGGGCACGCCCGGCACTTCTCGGCGAGCGTGGCCGTTGCGGACCGGCGGTGTGCGAGCTTCGGGTGTCGGCGTACCGCGTCGAAGGAGTGCCGGTACACGTCGGCGTCGAGCCAGGAGGCGCCCTCCTCGACGGACCTCAGGGTGTCGACGTCCTCGATGGTTCCGTCGGACTCGATGACGATGCTCGCCGACGGGGCCAGCCCGATGGTCTCCACCGAGCTCCGCACCCCGGAGCTCAGGGCCACGATGTCCTCCAGCATCCGGACGCTGTGCCGGTTGTCGGAGCCGGCCAGCCAGGCGTCATACACGCGGCTCATCCAGATGCCGTACTCGGGCAGGCTCGGATCGTTGCGGTGCGGCGGTTCGTCGTGGGTGGCGTGGGGCAGGTTGAAGTCGATCACCGGAGGCTCGAAGGAGGCCAGGTGGTCGTGCACGTCGCCCGGGTCGTTGGCCAGGTCGACGACGGCCAGCAGGCCCGCGAACAGGTGCGGGCGGGAGCGCACCAGCTGAATGCCGCGTGCGGCGGAGGAGGCACTCGAGCGCGACGAACGCGTCAGCCGGTGGCGGTCGTTGGCGGTCTGCGGACCGTCCAGACTGATGCCCACGACGGCGCCGTGCTCCTCGAGGAGATCGAGCCACTCCTCCGTGATCAGTGTCCCGTTGGTCTGGAGTTCGAAGTGAACCCTCGTGCCGGTGGGGATGCCCTCCCGCACGGCGTCGAGCAGGGCGGCCATATGACGTGGGCCGACGAGCAGTGGTTCGCCGCCGTGCAGGATCACGTGTACCGCGGGTAGGCCGTGTGCTGTCGCGTGTTCACCGATCCGACGGCCGGCGGCCCGGGCCACGGCCACGCTCATCCGGGCGGGCAGGCGCCGCCATGCCTGGTCGGCGGAGTGGAAGACGTAGCAGTAGTCGCAGTCGATGTTGCAGCGGTTGGCGACCTTGAGGATGAAGGCCGTGAAGGGTGCGGCGCCCTCGCAGTGAGCTTTCAAGCGGGCGCGCTCACAGTGGCCGGAGACGGGTGAGCGAGGCGGCGTGACCGCCGTCGCCGGTCCGTTCGGGTGTGGCCTGCTCCGTTTCGAGGCGCTGTCGCACGCGGGACTCGACACGGGCCAGAACGGCGCTGCCCTGCGCGGGACGGGCGTCCGACGGTGTCGCGGCGCAGGTGGCGGACGCGGGCGGGTCTGAGGGCATACGGCGCTCCTCGTGACGTAACCATCGACGGGTGTCGCAGGACGGAATCGGATCGAAACGTAGCAGAGGTGGGGATGTCCGCGGCACGGACAATCCGGCCACGGTTCCCGGTCATCCCGGTTGCGCGGCAAGCAGTGCCCGTACGGCGTCGGCCTCGGTGTCCGCTCCCAGGCGCCGGAAGATCTCCAGTGCCTCGCGCAGCGATTCCGCGGCACGCCCGGGTCCCTCGATCACCCGGTCGCAGCGGCCCACGCCTTCCAGTGCCCGTCCCTCCTCAAGGGGGCAGCGGATGTCCCGAGCCAGCCGCAGGGCGTCCGTGAAGTGGCCGCGCGCCGCCGTGTGATCGCCGGACGCGTGCAGCAGGTCTCCGTAGTGGTTCAGGACTTGGGCCTCACCACAGCGGTCACCGAGGGCACACAGAATCGCGAGGCTCTGCCTGAACGCCGCAGCGGCGTCCTCTTCCTCTCCGGCGAGCGCGCGTGCCGCGCCCAGCTCCCCCAAGGTGGCGGCCTCTCCGCCGCGGCTGCCGAGTTCGCGGTAGGCGGCCAGCGCCCGCTCGAGCAGGGCGACGGCCTCGGTCGCCCTGCCTTCCACCCGGTCGAGCACCCCGAGGTGGCGGAGGCTGTTCGCGTGGCCGAAGCGTTCTCCGAGTTCCGTGTAGTGCTCCAGGGCCCGGGTGTGCATCCGGCGGGCCTGGGCGAAGTCACCGGTGAGCCGGTGTACGACGCCGAGTTCGTTGAGGGCGTAGGCCTGGTGGACTCGGTCGTCGAGGGCACGGTAGATCTCCAGCGCCTCGTGTTGGCATCGCGCCGCCGGTTCGTAGTCGCCCGTCAGGCTGTGCACGATGCCGAGGTCGCGCAGCGAGTTGGCTTCTCCGTAGCGGTCGCCCAGCTCGCGGTAGATCGTCAGGGCTTCGCTCTGTGCCTCCACGGCCGCGTCGAAGCGGCTGCTCTGCCTGCGCACCATGCCCAGATCGGCGAGGGCGTTCGCCTGGCCGAGCCTGTCGCCGACCTCTCGGTGGAGACTGAGGGACTCGGTCTGGGCCTCGGCTGCCGCCTCGTTGTCGGCGACCATGTACCGGACGATGCCGAGCTGGTTGAGCGCTTCCGCCTTGCCACGCTTGTCGCCCACTGCCTCGTACTCGGTGATCGCCTGCTCCAGGGCCTCGATCGCTTCGGGGTAGGCGGCCATGAAGCGCCGGATGACACCCGACTCGGCGAGCGCCGCGGCCAGTGCACGGCGGTCGCCGGTCTGCCGGGCGGCCTCCACCGCCGTCCGGTGGAGACCGACGGCCTGATCCCACGGTCCGGCCTGACGCAGGAACGGCGCCATGGCCGCGGCCATGCGGATGACCAGTTCATGCAGTCCCAGCCCGTTCGCGCGGCGGATGCAGGCCAGGACGTTGGCCCGTTCGTCCTCCAACCAGCCCAGCGCCGCGGAACGGGACGCCAGAGGCGGCGTTTCCAGGTGGTCGCCGCCGTCGGGAACCGTCGGCACGGGGGCACCGCCACGCAGGATGTGCCGGTTGGCCTCGGCGAGGGCGGCCAGGTAGTAGGTCCCCACACGGTGAACCGCCTCAGTGTGTTCCATGGGGCCTTCCTCCTCGGCGAGAGCGCGGGCGTAGTCGCGTAGCAGGTCGTGCAGCCGGTGACGGTTTCCGGGATGCTCGTCGATCAGGTGGGCGTCGTACAGTGCATCGAGGTGCTCCCGTGCGGCGCTCACCGAAACCGCCGCGAGTGCCGCCCCCGTATGGGCGTCGACGTCGGTTCCGGGATAGCAGCCGAGGCATCGGAAGAAATGCTGCCGCCCTGGTCCCAGGTCCCGGTACGACAGCTCGAATGTGGCCGCGATGCCGCGTTCCCCTGCCCTGAACTCGCCCAGCCGGTCACCGGCGGCCACCAGCCGTGAGCGCAGGTCCCGCACGCTCCACGACGGATGGTGACGCAGCCGCGCCGCAAGCAGTGAGATGCCGAGGGGAAGGTGTCCGCACCGCGCGGCCAACTCCCGGATCACTCCTCGGTCGAGCGAGTCCGACGGTCGCCCGCTGAGCCGTACGAAGAGGTCGACCGCGTGGTCCGGCGGCAGGGCGTCGACCGACACGACCACCTCTTCGTACGCCGCCAGCCGCTTTCGGCTGGTCACCAGCACGAGGCAGTCGTGGCCACCCGGGAGGAGCGGCTCCAACTGGCGGTAGCTGACCGCGTTGTCCAGGATGAGCAGCGCTTTCCTTCCGGCGAGGCGGCTGCGCCACAGCGCGGCCCGTGCCTCGGTGACCGCGCCCTCGTCGTCACCCACGGGGATCTGTTGCGTCGGCACGCCGGTCGCCGCCAGCAGCGAGGCCAGCGCCTCGGTGGCCTGCACCGGGGTGCGACCTGTCGTGTGCCCGTTGAGGTTCACGAAGAGCTGCCCGTCCGGGAAGCACTCGGACAGAACGTGTCCCGCGTGGACGGCGAATGTCGTCTTGCCGACGCCCGGCATTCCGTCGATGACGTGGACGGGCAGAGCGGTGCCGTTGTCCTGGGACTCGCGCACGGATCGCACCAGCGCGTCCAGCTCGGCACCTCGGTCGGTGAAGGCTGCCGTGTCGCGCGGTAATGAGCGCAGGACCAGGGCTGCTCCCGGGGGCTGCGTTCCGTCGCCCGGCCCCGGTAAGGGAGTGTGCGGGGGTCTTGACGGCGTTCCGGTCTCTGAGAGGGCCGTCAGAAGCACGGACAGCGCCACCATGGCCGCTCCGAGTGCGACGAACGACAACCACGCGTGCTCTTGCAGCCATCCGAGCCAGCCCGGCCACTCCGACTCGGAGACCGCGTTGGTCACGAGCCCCACGAGCATGGTCGTCACGGCGCCGCCGGCGGCAACCACGGCGACCACGGCCCCGCGCCTCGCCCTCATACGCGAGCCGCCCACACGTCCGTGCCCTGCCCGGACAGCTTTGCGATCACCTGTTTCCCCCGACTTCCAGCGCCCGACCGGCCTAGAGCATCAGGCAACACGGAGACGGGTCAAGGCCGCCATCGCGCCACGCTGCCGGAAGCGTTCCGGCCGGGTCAGGACACCACCCGCAGGTGGGTCGGCCAGCCGATGCCGTCGAGGAGGCGGAACAGGTCCTCGATGTCCTTCGGGTTCAGCTTCACGCAGCCGTTGGACTTGTAGTCGCCCGGGCCGTCCCAGCGTCGGGCTTCGGACGTGCCCTGGCTGCCGTCGCGGTTCGTCTCGGAGTGGATGAACATCTCGGTGCGCGTCACCGTGCCCCGGGAGCACGTCATGTCCTGGAGGTGGATCGCGTGTCCCTTGATGAGGTTGCCGTCGTAGGTGCGGGTCCTGGACCGGATCCTCCAGTTCCCGTCGGGGATCCAGCCCTTGGCGCGGACGCAGTCGTCCTGGACGCCGAGACCCGATCCGGCCCGGTAGGTGGCCCGGAGCCTCCCGTCCCGGTGGACCGAGAGCGTCGAGTCGGTGGGGTCGTCCGGGTTCTTGTCGAAGACCAGGGTGGTCGCCGATGCCGCCGCTTCGGCCTCGGCTCCGGCGGGACCGCCCGCGAGGGCGACGGGGGCGAGGGCCAGGGCGGTCGTCACCGCCCAGGCCGCCAGGAGGTCGCGCGGGGAGCGCTTGTTCGCTTTCATGTGTCTGCCTCGTTTCTCGTTCTTCCCCGGCGGCCACGTGCCGGTGGGTGGGCCCTCGGATGCGGTTGTCCCGGGTGCCGCGGTCCGTCGTGGCCGGTGGGCCGGTGGGCTGGTGGGCTGGTGGGCCGGTTTCTCGCCGGACCGGCGGCGCGCACCGGCCTGCGCCGCCGGCCGTGTCGGCGCGGGACGCGCACCTGCCCGGACTCCCCGTCAGGCGGGTACGGGCGCGTCCGGACTCCCCGTCAGGCGGGTACGGGCGCGTCCGGACGTTCCGTCAGGCAAGTGCGGGCGCGTCCGGACGTTCCGGGGCGGGCGGTCACGGCCCGCCCCGGAACGGGGTTCAGGCGATGGCCAGGCGGACCTGGGCCTGGTTCGTGCCGGCGAAGGTGAAGTCGAACTGCTCGCGGACCCCGGAGCCGCAGGCCTGCTTCGTGCGGTAATCGCCGTTGCCGCCGACGACGCGGACCACGGCGCACTTGCCGTCCATGCGGGTGTCCTCGAGCCAACCGGACACCCGCACGGCGCCGCCCGAGCAGTTCAGGGACCAACTGGCGATCGCGCCGTCGATCTTCGGGGACGCCGTGGACGGGCAGGTGGCGGCGCTCGCCGTACCGGTGGCGCCGAGGGCCAGTCCTCCGGCGAGGACGATCGTCGACAGCGCGGACATGACGGTCTTGCGGACAGCGGACATGGAGGTACTCCTTCGGATGGAGAGTGGTCGGGAAGCGCACCGGCGCCATGCCCCGGGCACGTCGCCCGCCGACGAGGGCGGGGTACGTGGGCCGGGGAGCGCCGGGCACAGCACCCAGACTGACCGCGGCGGCGGGGTGCGGGAAGACATTCCGGGGGGTCTGCACAGGCGCATCCATGCAGTCCCCGTGCAGCCTGCGGGAAGGGGTCCCGGCCTGCGGTTATGCCTGCCGGGAGAGGGCGTCGCGCATCATGCGGCACGGGGTGGGCGGCGTGCATGCGGGCCGCCCCCGCGCGGACGTCCCACGCGGACGGCCGAGGCGGCCCGCTCAGGCCGGTGTGGAGGGCGGCGGACTCGTGGCCCCCTGGTACGCGGGGGCGGCGACCGGCGGGCGCTGGAACACCAGCAGGGCCAGCCAGGTGTCGGCGTCCGCCCTGCCGCTGGGCCGCAGGCCGTGACGGTCCTGGAAGAACCTCAGGTCCTCGGCGGTCGCCGCGGTGAACTCCCCCGACACCTCCGTGCCGCCCTGGCCCGCGTTGTGCAGAAGCTCCTGGAGGGCGAGGACCGCGTGCCCGTCGGCTCCGCGCCCGAGGGGCACCACCAGTTCGGGCCAGGTGTCCTCGCCCACCTTGCCGTCGGAGGGCAGGTTGTTCCTGCGCTGGAAGTCCATGACGGCGTCCCGGGTCTCGTCCCCGAAGAACCCGTCCGTCCTCACCTCGTAGCCGTGCGCCCGCAGCAGGTGCTGCAGGGCGCGGCCAGGGGTGAACTGGTCCCCCGTCCGCTTCCTCAGCAGCGGCCACTGAAGCGGCGCGCCGCTCGCCGGAACGGCCCCGGCCGCCACACCGTCGGCCGCGGTCCGGGGGCGGGGGGCGTACTGGTCGCGTACGACCACCCCGGCGGCGAAGGCCAGCACCACCACCGCGGCCACCAGCGCCGGCCGCACCCACCGGGACCGCCCCGGCCGACCCGGGGCAGCGCGTCCGTCCGTGCCGCCCGCGGCGTCGGCCGCGTCGGTGGGCCGGGGGCCGGTGCCGGCGGGCGCGTGGCCGCTGCTCTCCTCCAGTGCCGCCCGGCTGCTCTCCTCCAGTGCCGCCCGGCTGTTCTCCTCCAGTACCGCCCGGCACAGCTCCCGTGCCCGTTCCAGCTCCGCGGCCGGGGCGCGCAGGTGAGCGTGGAGCGCCTCCACCACCCGCGGCGGAGCGGTCGACGCGTGCCTCGGATTGAGGTAGCGGGAGAGCGTCGTCTGGTCGATGCCCAGTTTCGAGGCCAGTGCCTGCTGGGTGGGCCGGGTGCCGCCGGGTGCGCTCCCGGCCTCCTCCCACCAGCGTCGCAGCAGCCGCGCCAGCCGCTCCCCCGGCCGTTGCCCCCGGTCCCGGGCCTCCGGCTCGTGCCCCATGTGTCTCTCCCCGTCGTCTCGCGGAACGGCCGGGCGTCCACGCCGCCTGCATCGCTGCATAGCAGCAGGTCGATCGTGTGCATGGCGTCGATCGCGTGCATGGCGGTGATCGCGGACGCATCGGCCCACAGCAGCGCAGATCGTAGTGATGCCGGACGAAGGGTCCGGCACCTCCGTCGCGGGCCGTCCGCGCCTCCGCGGGCCACCGGACGTTCCGCGGCCCCGCGACCGGGCTGCCCACGGCCCCTTCGAGGAGCCCCGCCGAGCACCGGCGCGGGAAGCACGCGTTCACCCGGACGAGTGCGGAGGCCACGCGCTCCCGGCACGCGTCGCTCACCCGCGGGAAGGACGGTCGGCCGGGCCTGGAACGTGCCTCTTCGAACCGCTCGTCGGTTGATCGGATGCGCCCGTCCGGTCAGTGATCACCGATGCGACGTGGGATCGGGTCGAGTCGCCGATGCCGGCCGATCCGGCCCGTACCCGGCGACCACACGCTCGGACGCTCCCGCGGTGGTCCGACCACGAAAATCCATCCGGCCGGCGACGTCCGCGCGTGCCCCTTGGCCCTCCGCGTCACCGCGGGCCAGGCACCGGCCATGCGAACGGACAGACCCGCCATCACCCACCAGGCCGCACTCCACCTTGCAGCGATCCTCCTCCGGGCCCGGTGACAGAGGGGCTGTGGAGCAGCGGCATCGGTCACGCGCCGAGCCCTGGCCGCCTTGAACGGCCGGAGGTCGAGCTCGCCGGTGATCGAGAACAAGACAGCCACCACGGACGTGCGCCTCAGGTGGGGATCACCCAGTCGGTCAAGGGCCTTTCCGTAGTGAGCGAGTGTCGCATCAAGGCGGTCGCGAATACGGCGTGCCCGGTCGACAGGTCGAACCCGCGTCCCCCACACAGGCGCACGCAACCACCCGAAGACTACTGACCGCATTGGATCTAGTGCAGAGAGTGACGATCTCCTTAGGGTCGAAGCGACGCCAACACCGTATCCCTGGAGGATTCGTGGCACGCTTCCGTACTCGTCTGGCCCTGCTCGGCTCGGCTGCGGCCATCGCCGCCGGCGCTCTCGTCCCCGCGCAGTTCGCCGGGGCGCAATCCGCCGCCGCGGCCGAGGAATACCAGTGGGTCGCCCTGGGTGACTCCTACACCGCCGGGGTCATCCGGGCCGCGGGCAACACCTTCGAAGTCCCGCGTGACGGCTGCGAGCGTACCGACCGGTCCTACCCCCAGGTCATCGACCGCGACCTCGGGGGTCTTTTCGACCTGACCAACGTCAGCTGCGGCGCCGCCACCGTCGAGAACGTCACCGACACCCCCCAGCACCCGATCGGCCGCCACCTGCCGCCCATCTCCGAGGACCCGGACTACCCCTTCCCCGCGGTGCCCCCTCAGTCCGAGGCGGTGGGCCCCGACACCGACGTCATCACCGTCGGCGTGGGCGGAAACACCCTGGGCTTCGCCGACCTCCTCATGAAGTGCACGCAGCTGGGCGGCGAGAGCGGCGGCAAGGGCGCCCCGTGCAAGGACGCCCTGGCCGCCGACATCCCGGTCCGGCTGAAGGAGGTGCGCCAGGAGTACGACCGGATGCTCGAAGTACTCCACGAGCGCGCCCCGCACGCGAAGATCCTGGCCGTCGGCTACCCCACGGTCATCCCCCAGGACACCTCCAGCTGCAACTTCGGCGACCTGACGCAGTTCGGCACGATCACCCAGGGCGACCTGGCCTGGCTGCGCGACGACGTCCTGGAACCCCTCAACAAGGCCATCAACAACTCGACCGGCACCCAGGAAGCCGCCGGCTTCGTCGACCTCTACGCCCCCTCCCGCAACCACAGCGTCTGCGACGACACCAAGTGGGTCGAAGGCTTCGTCACCCTGCCCGACCAGCTGTCCTTCGTGCACCCCAACGCCCTCGGCCACCGCAACGCCGCCGACTACGTCGAAGAAGCAATGCTGAACGCCATCGGCTGAGCCGACCCTCGCCCGGCACCCGTCGGCGATCCGACAGCGAACCGGCCTCCGGCACCAGCCGGAGGCCGGTTCCGCCTTCCTGGGTACGCCCACCTCCGGCTCAGGCGGGAGAGCCTCAGCCCTCGATGTCGAGCGCCGTGCCGTACAGGCGGTCCACCTTCAGCCGGACGACCAACCGGCGTTCGGCGACCAGTTGCTCCAGGAACGCGTCCTCGTCCTCTGGCCTCGCGGCTTCCGGGATCATGCCGAGGAGTTCGCGGCCGACCGCGTCGCCGGGGGCCGTCGTGACGGCGGAGGTCTCGGCCTCGCCTTCGGCGACGGCGAAGGACCAGACGTCGCCGCCCCGCACATGCAGTGCCGCACGCGGGTTGTGCCGCAGGTGTTTGGGCTTGACGCGGTCGGCCGTGGTCGAGAAGCGGGCGATGCGGGCTTCGGGATCCCAGCTGTACACCATGGTGGTCAGGTGCGGGTGGCCGCTGCGCCTGACGGTGGCGAGGGTGCCGAACTGCTGTGTGCCGAGCAGGTCGGAGAGGGCCTCGTCGGACAGGGGGCGGGGCGCGGGTCGATGGGTCATGAAGGGGTCAACCGCCTTGGCCACCCGGTAATTTCACGAACGCCGTGACGGTGTGGGCCGGCGCATGGCACCGAAGCACGGTCGCCGCGCCTCGAGATCCCCGCCGGCGGAGAACACGGTCGATGTCATGTGCTGCCTTCGCCCTCTTGCTCATAGGGAACGCCAACGGCGCGACGTGCCTCGTGGAACGTAACCCTTCCGAAGGAACAGTCCGAAACAGACCCTCCTCGGCGAAGGTCCGCTCTGCCAGACTGGCTCGGCTGGGCTACAGGACACGAGGGGGCGCCGTGGAACCGTTGGCTCTGACCATCGCCGTCCTGCTCGCCAAGGGGGCTGTCGAGCAGACCGGCGCCCTCGCGGGTGGGGCGATCTGCACCCTGGCCGGAAAGCTGATGAAGCTGGTCGGGAAGCGGTTCACCGGTGACCCCGATGCTTCCCGGGCGCTGGATTCGGCACGCCGTCATCCCGAGGATCCGCGTGAGGTGGGCGTCCTGGCCTCGCACCTGGAACGCCACCTGCGGGACGACGGCGAGTTCGCCCGGGTTCTGCAGGACGCGCTGGCCGCCGCGAAGCAGGACCCCGAGACACGGCAGGTCGTGATGACCGTCCAGGACAACGCCTCCGTCGGCAAGATGACCACCATCGGCACGGTTCAGGGCGACGTGAGTTTCTGAGGCGACCGGTCATGTGGAACACCGAACCGCCGACGGGGACTCCCACGCCCCAGAACCTGGCCGTGAGCGGGAGAGCGAGCGTCCAGAAGGTCACCGTCATCGGTTCGGTGCACGGCTCCGTGAACATCGAGGGCACGATGGAACGGCGGTCCTTCCTCCGGGCCGTCGGGGTGGGTGCGGGAATCCGGCTCACCGACGGCGCGGCCGAGGCCGTCGCGGTGACCCGTGGCCGCACCGAGCAGTACCTGTCGGCCGGCGGCACCGCCCGGGGACTCTTCGAGGCGTGGGAGGAGACGGTCCACGGTCACGCCCTGAGGTACGCGACGACTCCGCCGCTGGCCTACCTGCGGGAGCTGCTGTCGGACGTCGTCGACCTGCAGGACCTGATCGAGTCCTGCCGCCTGCCCGATGCCCAGAGGAAGTCACTGCGGCTCATGGGCAGACTGAGCGCAATGGTGGCGGTGGTCGTGGACGACCTCGGGCGTCCGGCCGAATCCAGGAAGTGGATGCACCTGGCCCGGCGGCTGTCCCTGGAGGTCCGTGACCAGGAACTGCGGGCATGGACACTGGCCCGCGCGGGATTCATCGCCCTGCACTACGCGGCCTCGCTGCAGGAGGCTTCCCGGCTGGCCCGGGCGGCCGTCGACACCGCTCCCCGGAGGTCGCCGGCGGCGGCCGTCATGGGTCATACGGTGATGTCGCGCGCGCAGGCCCTTCTCGAGGACCGGGCAGGCGTGCTCCGGTCACTGGACCTGGCGGATCAGGCCCAGGGCCTTTCGCCCCCGCACGAGCGGCTCGGCCTGTTCGACTGGACCGTCCAGCAGGCCGCGCTCAGCCGGGGCGTCGCTCTGAGCACGCTCGGGCTGACGGGTCCGGCCCTGTCCGCGCACGACGCGGCGCTCAAGCTGTTCGACCCGTCCGAGAAACTCGACCCCGCGCTCGTGCGCCTCACGCGAGCCGGGCTCCTCGTACGCCGTGTCGACGTCGAGGAGGGCTGTCGCCTCGCCCGCTCCGTCCTGGACGGGGTTCCGGCCGAGCACCGCAGTCCGCTGCTCGCGTCGTGGGCGGACGGCGTCATCCGTGACATCCCCGCCTCGATGATCGCGACCCCGGAAGCACAACATCTCCTGGAGGTCCGACGCCACTTCACCCCGACAGGAGATCCACATGACCAGGATCGTGCTGCTGGATGACTGCGACCTCGGCGACTCCCAGCTCGCCAGGCTGCGGACACGGGGAGAGGTCGTGGTGCACTCCGGTACCCCCGCCGACCCGCAGGAGATCAAGCGGCGGCTCGACGGTGCCGAGGTCGCGGTTCTCGGCTGGACCGCCATGGACGGCACCGTCCTCGAACAGCTTCCGGGCCTGCGCATGATCTCGGTCTGGGCGACGGGGTACGACTACGTGGACGTGCGTGCCGCCGAGCGGCTCGGCATCACGGTGACGCATGTGCCCGCCTACGCCGGCCCGGCGGTGTCCGAGCTCGCTCTCGGCCTCATGCTGGCGCTCTGCCGCAACATCGCCCGCGGCGATCGGAGGGTGCGCGACGGCACCCTGTCCTGGCAGGGTCTTCAGGGGATCGAGCTCTCCGGCCGCACGCTGGGGCTCATCGGCGTCGGCGACATCGGGGGCCGCCTCGCCCGGATCGGTTCCGCCCTGGGTATGCGCGTGCTCGCCTTCGCCCGGAACATGCCGGACGAGCGGGCGGACGAACTCGGCGTCCGGTTCCGTCCGATGGCCGACGTGCTGCGCGAGTCCGACTTCGTCTCCCTGCACCTGCCCCTCACCCCCGGCACCAGGGGGATCATCGGGGAGAAGGAGCTGTCCGTGATGAAGCCGGGGGCGTTCCTGGTGAACACCGCCCGTGCCGCCCTCGTGGATCAGGACGCCCTCCACGAGGCGTTGACGAACGGCCGGCTGGCGGGCGCGGGCCTCGACGACCTGGATCCGGACCGCCGCGACATCACGGCTCTGGACAACGTCGTGGCCACTCCCCACATCGGCTTCTGCACGGACACCGCGCTGACCCGGAAGGGGGATGTCTGCGTCAGCAACGTCGAGGCGTATCTGGACGGGCGGGCGGAGAATGTGGTGGCCGGTCCTCGGGGGCCGAGGTGATGCGGGCGATCGCCTCACGGGTCAGTGCGCGGTCGGGCGGGGTGTCGTCCAGGGCCCGGTGGAGGGTCAGGCCCTCGATGAGGGCGTCCAGTTGGCGGGCCGTGGGCGGGGGGAAGTGGCGTTCCAGGAGGGTGCGGCTGCGGCGCATCCAGCGTGCGCACAGCGCGCGGTACGGCTCGTGGCGGGCCGCCAGGGTGTAGAGCTCCTGGGTGAGGATCAGGTCGCGGCGGGTGCCCTCGGAGAGGGTGTGGACGAGGTCGGTGACCGCCTCGCGGGCCTCGTCGGCGGTGGTGGCGCCGCCGAGGTGCTGCTCGAAGACGGTCACCACGTGGTCGGCGTAGCCGGTGAAGGCGTGGAGCAGCAGGTCGTCGATGCCGGTGAAGTGGTACGTCATCGAGCCCAGGGGGACCCGGGCCCGCGCGGCGATCTTGCGGTGGGAGACGCCGGCGACGCCCTCCTCGGCGATCAGGTCGAGCGCCGCCGCGAGGATGCGTGCGCGGCGGTGGGGGTCGGTGTGTCCGGTGGCCATGGGTGCGGGGTCAGAGGGTGCGGACCGGACGGGCCGGGTTGCCCACGGCCACGACGTTCGCCGGGACGTCCTTGGTGACCACCGCGCCGGCGCCGATGACGGAGTTGTCGCCGATGGTCACGCCGGGGCAGACGATCGCGCCGCCGCCGAGCCAGACGTTGTCGCCGATGGTGATGGGGAGCGCGGCCTCGAGCTTGTCGCGGCGGGGCCCCGGTTCCACGGGGTGGGTGGGCGTGAGGAGCTGGACGTTCGGGCCGATCTGGCAGTCCTCGCCGATGGTGATGCGGGCGACGTCCAGGGCGGTCAGGTGGTAGTTGACGAAGGTGCGGGCGCCGATGGTGATGTTGCTGCCGTAGTCGACGTACAGCGGCGGGCGGACCTCGACGTCCTCGCCCACCGAGGCGAGGAGCTCGGCCAGGATCGGCCTCGCCTCGGCGGGGTTCTCGGGGTAGGCGGCCTGGTAGCGGGCCGCGAGCCGCATCGCGCGTTGCTGGCGGCGGGCGATCTCGGGGTCGTCGGCGATGTAGAGGTCGCCCGCGAGCATGCGCTCCAGGTGGGTGCGCGGGTCGTTCGCGAAGTGGTCGTCCGTCGGCATGCGTACGATCGTACACTCTTGGGCGTACGATCGTACGCTTCGATCGCCGCGCTCTTGTCTCAGTCCGGTTCGCCGCGTTCCACGCAGAACTCGTTTCCTTCGGGGTCGGCCAGGGTGACCCAGCCTCCGCCGTCGGGGCGGGTGTGGTCGGCAAGGAGGCGGGCGCCGAGGCCGAGGGCGCGGTCGACCTCCTGCGCGCGGGTGCGGCCGGTCGGCCTCAGGTCGAAGTGGAGGCGGTTCTTGGCGGTCTTGCCCTCCGGCACACGGACGAAGAGCAGGCCGGGTCCGCCGGCCGGGTCCGCGATCAGGGCTTCCGGGTCGCCGGGCTTGTCGTCGTCGGCGAGCGGGTTGCCCAGCAGCGCGCTCCAGAACGTGGCGAGGTCGTAGGGGTCGCCGGTGCAGTCGAAGGTGATGTGGCGGATGACGGGGTTCAACGGTCCTCCGGGGGCGGGCGGTCGGTGCGGCTTCCGGCTCGCAGGATGGCGCGCGGGGAGGGGTGCCGTCGAACGATTTGGCGGGCGGTGACGGGATCCGGACGTGCCTCGGCCCCGGACACGGGTCCGGGGCCGAGGCATGGCAGGGGCGGTTTTCAGGGGTGAGGGGGCCGCCGCCCGGTCGTCACGCCGGGGACAGCTCCGCCCGGCCGAAGAGGAGGGCGTAGCCCGGCGGCAGCTGGGCCAGGACGCGGGTCACCAGGGCGTCGCCGACCAGGCCGGGCAGGACGCTCAGGACCGAGCTGACGTCCCAGCGGGCCGTGGCCGGGGTCGCGCCCTCGATGCGGGTGGCCACCGAGTCGACGAACTCCGCGGCGGTCAGTGCGCGGGTCGCCGGGATCTGCGAGGCGACCACTCTCGCCGCCTCCTCGGGCAGGGCGCGGGCCAGGTCGACGCGCTCGTCGCCGACGACGTGACCGCCGAGGGCGGAGAGGACGACCCGGGTGACGCTCTCCGCTTCCGCCCGTGTCGGGTACTGGCCCGACTCCTTCACGGCGTCGATCAGTTGATGCCAGCTGTCGTTCCGGGGCGCGGCCGCCGGAGCCGGGATGCCTCCGGCCTGCTTCGGGGTCGCGGGCTTCTGCGGTGTCAGCGTGGTCATCCGGTAAATCTCTCCTTCTCCGGTTCTCCAGTGCCCCGGTCTCCGGTACTCCAATGCCCCGGTTCTCCCCCGGCATGTGCCCCTCTTCGGGCCGGACGGCGCGGGGGCGCGTCCCGCGGACCGTCCGGTCCGCGGGACGCGTGAGGGGGTGCGGGGGTCAGCCGCCGATCTGCTTGCGGCTGTCGCCGCCGCTGATCTGGATGCGGCGCGGCTTGGCCTGTTCGGCGACCGGGATGCGCAGGGTCAGGACGCCGGCCTCGTACGACGCGTCGATGCGCTCCGTGTCCAGGGTCTCGCCGAGGAACAGCTGGCGGGTGAAGGTGCCGGTGGGGCGCTCGGCGACCACGGTCTCCGCACCCTCGGGCGCCGGGGAGCGGCGTTCGGCGCGCACGTTGAGGACGTTGCGCTCGACGTCGAGGTCGATCGTCTCGGGGTCGATGCCGGGGAGGTCGAAGTGGACGATGAAGTCGTCCCCCGCCCGGTAGGCGTCCATCGGCATCGCCGTGGGACGGCCGGTGGGAGTGGCGCCGAAGACCTGCTGCGCGAGTCGGTCGAATTCGCGGAACGGGTCGGTACGCATGAGCATCACGGTCATCTCCTTCCGTGGGTTCATCGGTGCGATGCCCTTACGGTCTTGCCTTCTTATATAGCTCGGAGGAGGAAAGTTGACAAGCCTGGACTCAGGTTGTGTCGCGTGGCCGGCTGTGGGCCTGGGCGTCGGGGCGTTCACCCGGAGCGCTAGCCTCGGAGTCCGGACGACCCGGCCCGGTGGCCGGCGCAGTGGCAGGAGGCAGCAGGCATGGCGAAGGTTCCCAGTTCGGTGGTGGCCGCGAGCGGGCTCGTCGGGGGGTACGGCGTGGCCCGCTGGACGCGGAAGCGGCAGCTCGGCGGGGTCGTGCTCGCCGCCGCCGGGGCCGCCGCCGCGCGGCAGTGGCGGGAGCGGGCCGGCGGCGGGGCGGCGGGGGCGCTGTCGGTGGTCTACGTCGCCGCGTTCGCCGGGTCGCACCCGCTGGCGAAGAAGGTGGGCGCCTGGCCCGCCGTGTTCGGGGTGGCGGGGGCCGTGGCGCTCGCCTCGTGGGCGGTGGCGGACCGGCGGGGCTGAGACCCCGCCGCCCGGCTCACGGCGTCGCCGGCTGCGAGCCGGGGCCCGTACCCGTGCCCGTGCGGGCCTTGTCCTTCGCCTTCGGCGCGGCGGCCGCGAGCGGCTGGGCGATGTCCTCCAGGGAGCGGCCTTCCGCCTTCACCGCGAGGAACGCGGCCACCAGGCCCGCCGCGCACATCAGGCCGGCGCCGATCTGGAAGGCGAGGACCGTGTCGCCGACCTCGCCCGTGCCGGTGAGGTCGGCGAAGAGCAGCGGGCCGCTGATGCCGCCGGCGGCGGTGCCGAGGGCGTAGAAGAAGGCGATGGACATCGCGCGGGTCTCCATGGGGAAGACCTCGGAGACGGTCAGGTACGCGCTGCTCGCGCCGGCCGAGGCGAAGAACAGGACCACGCACCAGCAGGCGGTGAGGGTCGTCGCGTCGAGTGAGCCCCGGTCGAAGAGCCAGGCCGTGCCGAACAGCAGGACGCCCGAGAGCAGGTACGTGCCGGAGATCATCACCCGGCGGCCCACCGTGTCGAACAGCTTGCCGAGCAGCAGCGGGCCCAGGAAGTTGCCGATCGCGATGACGGCGAAGTAGTAGCCGGTGCTGCCGGACGGGACGTCGAAGAACGTGGTCAGGATCGCGCCGAAGCCGAAGGTGATGGCGTTGTAGAGGAACGCCTGGCCGATGAAGAGCGAGAAGCCGAGGACCGAGCGCTTGCGGTACTTGGCGAAGACGGTGCGGGCGATCTCGGTGAACGTGACGTTCTCACGCTGGTGGATGGTGAGTTCGCCCTCCGGGCGGGGCAGCGGCTCGCCGCGCTCGGCCTCGACCCGCTGCTCGATGTCGCCGACGATGCGTTCCGCCTCCTCGTCACGGCCGTGGATCAGCAGCCAGCGCGGGCTCTCGGGGACGTGCCGGCGCACGAGGAGGATGACCAGGGAGAGGACGGCGCCGAGGGCGAAGGTCAGGCGCCAGCCGACGTTCGCCGGGAAGATCGACGTGTCCAGCGCGAGGATCGACAGCAGGGAGCCGCCGACCGCGCCCAGCCAGAAGCTGCCGTTGATCATCAGGTCGACGCGGCCCCGGTACTTCGCCGGGATCAGCTCGTCGACCGCGGAGTTGATGGCCGCGTACTCGCCGCCGATGCCGAAGCCGGTGAGGAAGCGGAAGAGGAAGAACCACCAGGTGTCGAAGGCGATCGCGGTGAGGGCGGTGGCGCCGAGGTAGACCGCGAGGGTGATCATGAAGAGCTTCTTGCGGCCCCAGACGTCGGTCAGGCGGCCCCAGAAGAGGGCGCCCGCGCAGGCGCCGGCGACGTAGAGGGCGGCGGCGATGCCGGTGACCTCGCCGGAGGTGATGGGCAGTCCGCTGCCCGGCTCGGACAGGCGGCTCGCGATGTTGCCGACGACCGTGACCTCCAGGCCGTCGAGGATCCACACGGTGCCGAGACCGATGACGACGGTCCAGTGCCAGCGGGACCACGGGAGGCGGTCCAGGCGGGCGGGGATGCTGGTGGTGATGGTGCGACCGGTCGGTGGCTGCGCGGTGGTCATGGGCTCCCTCCCTGGCGAAGCGAACCACCGTCGTCTGCCCCCGGGTGGGGATTTTCACGCCCGCCCGCCTTGTCACGCCGGGGGCGTGCGGGGGCGGTGGCCTGCGGCCGTCTTCCGCCGACGGGTGCGTCGTGGCTGTTCGCGCAGTTCCCCGCGCCCCTGGGGCGTTGCGGTCACCGTCGGCCGGTGACTCCCGGAGAGACCATGGCGCGTCGTGCTCCTGCGGGTGCGTCGTGGTTGTTCGCGCAGTTCCCCGCGCCCCTGGGGCGTTGCGGTTGCCGTCAGTCGGCAGTCCCAGGGCGCGGGGCCCACGGCGGGTCGCCCCCTCAGGGGTGCGGGGGACTGCGCGGGCGGCCACCGCGGAGTCGCGGTGTGCCGATCCGGCGTGCCCCGCCGCGCGGCGCGGCGTGCCGCGGCGCGCTACGCGCCCAGGGCCCGTGACACCGTGTAGATCAGTAGACCGGCGAGCGAGCCGACCACCGTGCCGTTGATGCGGATGAACTGCAGGTCCCGGCCGATGTTGGCCTCGATCTTCTTCGTGGTGTGCTCGGCGTCCCAGCTCGCCACCGTGTCCGTGATCAGGGAGGTGATCTCCTTGCGGTAGGTGGTGACCACGTACACCGCCGCGCTCTCCAGCCAGCCGTCGACCTTGCCCTGCACCTTCGGGTCGAGCGACATGCGGGCGCCCAGGGAGAGCAGCGAGGCGCGCACGCGCAGGCGCAGTTCGCTGCGCTCGTCCTCCGCCGCGGAGACGATCATGGATCGTACGGCGGTCCACGCGGAGGCGATCAGGTCCTGCACCTCGCCCCGGCCGAGGATCTCGCTCTTGAGGCGTTCGACCCGGGCACGGGTGTCGGTGTCGGACTGGAGGTCGGAGGCGAAGTCGGTGAGGAAGCGGTCCAGGGCGCCGCGCGCGGGGTGAGCGGGCATGTCGCGCATCTCGGTGATGAAGCGCAGCAGCTCCTTGTAGACGCGCTCGCCGACCTTGCGGTCGACGAATCTGGGGGTCCAGCCGGGCGCGCCGCCGTGGACGGCGTCCATCACGGTGTCGCTGTGCAGCACCAGCCAGTCGTGCCCGCGGGTGACGATGACGTCGACGGCCCGTTTGTGGCCGCCGTCGGCGACGATCCTCTCCAGCATCTTGCCCATGCCGGGAGCGATCTCCTGGGCGTCGGCGCGACGGGTGATGGCCTCGCCGACCACCGCCTGGACGTCGGAGTCGCGCAGCACGGTCAGGGCGCCGCGCAGGGCCGCCGACAGTTCGGCGGTCACCCGGTCGGCGTGTTCGGGGACGGCGAGCCAGGCGCCGAGCCGGCGGCCGATGCCGACGGCCCGCAGCCGCTGCCGCACGACGTCCTCGGAGAGGAAGTTCTCGCCGACGAACTCGCCGAGGGAGACGCCGAGCTGGTCCTTCTTGGTGGGGATGATCGCGGTGTGCGGGATGGGCAGGCCCAGGGGGTGGCGGAAGAGCGCGGTGACGGCGAACCAGTCGGCGAGCGCGCCGACCATGCCGGCCTCGGCCGCGGCGGCGACGTAGCCCGCCCAGGGGCCGGCGCCCTGGTGGGAGGCCCACTTGGCGAGGACGTAGACGACGGCGACGAACAGCAGCAGTCCGGTGGCGGTCAGCTTCATCTGGCGCACCCCGCGCCGCTTCTCCTCGTCCGCGGGGCTGAACGTGGTCATCGCGCGGTTGGTGAAGGCGCCGGCGCGGGCATGCTGCCCTTCGGCGCCCCGGCCGCCGGTTTCCGCCGCTTCTTCCGTTTCGGTCCGTTCCATCCGCTCCACCCGTCCGGTGATCCCTCACACATTGTCCCTTCCTGACCGACTCCCGGAACGCGACAGGAGTTCCCGGCGTCTGTCCGGAGGGGGTTTGTCCAGGGGGATCACCCAAGGGTCCCCCATGTCAGCCTTCCCGGCCCATGGATCATCATGGGTTCATCGGATCGGAGCCCCGTGCTCCCGCCTCCCGAGGAGAACAGAACAGCATGACCCGGGGTCGTGACGGGGGCGCGGGGGCGCCTCCCGCCAAGCAGCGCGCCCTCCTCTCCGCGGTCGTCGCCGCGGTCCTGGCGGTCTCCGCCGCCCTCTACGCCGGTGTCGGGGTCGACGCCGGCCTGCGGGAGCGCGACACCCTCGCCGGGGGCCGCGGCGCACCGGACAACCCGGTCGCGCCCGTCTCCGCCGGCACCTGGGTCGCCTCCTGGGCCACCTCACCGGCCGGGGGCGAGCCCGGCACCGGGACAGCCGGCCTCGCGGGCCGCTCGGTGCGCAACGTCGTCCACACCAGCGTCGGCGGTACGAGTGCCCGCGTCACGCTGTCCAACCTCTACGGCCGGTCGCCGCTGACCCTCACGCACGCCTCGATAGCGGTGTCCGCGGACCCGGACACGGCGGCGGCGCTCGCGGAGACCGTGCGGCCGCTGACCTTCGCCGGCAGCCCGACGGTCGTGGTCCCGGCGGGCGGACAGGTGATGAGCGACGTGGTGCGCATCGCCGTCCCGCACGACGGGGACGTGCTGATCACGACGTACTCCCCGACCGCTTCCGGGCCGGTCACCTACCACCCGCACGCGCGCCAGATCTCGTACGTCGCCGACGGCGAGCAGACCATGGACGCGACGGGGACGGCGTACACCGGGCGGAGCAAGGTCTGGCGGTACGTGACCGCGCTGGACGTGCTGAGCAACGAGGCGGACGGCACGGTCGTCGTCCTCGGGGACTCGCTGACCGACGGCATCACCTCGACGACCGGGGCGAACAACCGGTGGCCGGACGTGCTGTCCGACCGGCTGCGGGAGGCGGTCGGGGCCGGGCGGGACGTGCCGCGGTACAGCGTCGTCAACGAGGGGATCAGCGGGAACCGGATTCTCACCGACGGGCCGGGGCGGCCGGCCGCGAACCCCAGTGGACTGAACCGGTTCGAGCGGGACGTCCTGGGGCGGACGAACGTCAAGGCCGTGGTCGTCGTGCTCGGCGTCAACGACATCCTGCGCCACCCGGGGACCGCCGACCCGGAGACGATCGTGGCGGGGCTGGAGGCGCTGGTGGAGCGGGCCCACGCGCGGGGGCTGAAGGTCGTGGGGGCGACGCTCATGCCGTTCGGCGGGCACCGCGGGTACACCGACGCGCGGGAGGAGGTGCGGCAGGAGATCAACGCGGAGGTCCGGGCGGGGCGGGTGTTCGACGCGGTCGTCGACTTCGACGCGGCGCTGCGTGATCCGTACGATCCGCGCCGGTTCCGTGCGGAGTACGACTCCGGTGATCATCTCCATCCGAGTGACAGGGGGTACACCCGGATGGCGGAGGCGTTCGATCCGGACGATCTGAAGGGTGGGGTTCCGGCGCGGTTGTAGGGGGTTCGGGGGCGTTTCCTTCGCCCCCTCCGCCCCTTCCCGTCCCGTCCCGTCCCCGGGGCTCCGCCCCGGACCCCGCTCCTCAAGCGCCGGAGGGGCTGGAATGCAGCCGGAGGCGCCGGGCTGCGATGCGACCGGAAGCGCCGGGATGCGACCGGAAGGGCCGCACCCGGCGCGGCACGCTCAGCGGTCGTCGCGGCCGCGGGGCTCGCGTTCCTCCCGGCGGGCGTGGGGGTTCAGGTCCAGGTGGTCCTGGAGGGAGCCCTCCAGTTCGTGGCGGCGCTGCTCCTTGCGTTCCAGTTTCTCCCTGCGGCGCTCCTCGCGCAGGCGCTGCCTCTCCGCCCGCGGGAGTTTGCGGTCGACGCCGACGCCGCCCCAGAAGGCGAAGCCCGTGACGATCACGCGCGGGGCGCCCGGGTCGCCCGGCACGCCCTCCTCGCGGTGGTCGAAGCCGCCCATGAAGCCGACGCCGCGCACGACGACCTCGACGCCGGGCGGGACGACGACCTCCACCCCGCCCATGATCGCGACCGCGTTGATGACGATCTCGCGGTCCGCGAAGTACGCCTCCCGCAGATCGATCTCGCCGCCGCCCCAGAAGGCGAAGCAGTTGAAGCGGCGCGGCGCCGTCCAGCGGCCCTTGCGCTGGAAGCCCGACATCACGGCCACCGCCCACGACGACGTCCCCGCGTCGTCGCCGCCGACGATCCTGCTCCCCCAATCGCCGCCGCGCTCCGGCTCCTTGGTCAGGGAGACGGCGGGTACGGGCGTCCCCCGGCCCGGCAGGTCGCGGGTGATCGGCGTCAGTTCCCCGTAGGTGCGCGCCTTGTACGTCGCGTCCAGCCGCTCCTCGAACTCCTCCATGTCGAGGCGGCCCTCCGCGAGGGCGTCCCGCAGGATCTCGGCCACCCGTTCACGGTCGGCGTCGGAGGCGCGGAGGTCCGGTACGGCTGCGTCTTCGGTCATAGTCAGCA
Source organism: Streptomyces sp. NPDC000348 (assembly GCF_042898795.1). Taxonomy (NCBI): domain Bacteria; kingdom Bacillati; phylum Actinomycetota; class Actinomycetes; order Kitasatosporales; family Streptomycetaceae; genus Streptomyces; species Streptomyces sp. NPDC000348. The sequence continues at coordinate 115,829 of NZ_JBIAZD010000002.1, read as the reverse complement.
GCCTACGAGTTGTGCCCGCCGCACGGCTACGAGAGGGCCCGACCCGCTCGCTCCGGCGGGGGTTCGGAGGCGTTCCCCGAGGACCGCAGCATCCTCGCGATCACCGCCTCGATGTCCGGCTCCCGCACCGACAGGTCCACCAGCGGGTAGCGGGCCGCGACCCGCGCCACCAGCTCGGCCGCCGACGCCGACGCCGGGAACGCCAGCCACTGCCGCGGCCCCTCCACCCGCACCACCCGCGCGGGCGCGGGCGCCTCGATCGGCGGAAGTTCCCGCTCCAGGTCCACCACCAGCGTCCGTTCGCTCTCCCCCACCTCGTGCAGCCCGGCGAGCGGGCCGTCGTACACCAGCCGGCCGTGGTCGATGACCATCACCCGCGAGCACAACTGTTCGATGTCCTGCAGGTCGTGCGTGGTCAGCAGCACCGTCGTGGCCCGTTCGGCGTTCAACTGCCGCAGGAAGTCCCGGACCTTGGCCTTGGAGACGACGTCCAGACCGATCGTCGGCTCGTCGAGGTACAGCACCTCCGGGTCGTGCAGCAGCGCCGCCGCGATGTCCCCGCGCATCCGCTGGCCGAGCGACAGCTGGCGCACCGGCACGTCCAGCAGCTCGCCCAGGCCGAGGAGTTCGGTCAGCCGCTCCAGGTTCTCGCGGTACCGCGCGTCCGGGATGCGGTACATGCGGTGCACCAGCCGGTACGAGTCGATCAGCGGCAGGTCCCACCACAGCGTCGTACGCTGCCCGAACACCACCCCCATGCGGTGCGCCAGCCGCGTCCGCGCGCGGGACGGGTCGATCCCGGCGACCCGCAGCCGGCCGCCGCTCGGCGTGAGGATCCCGGTCAGCATCTTGATCGTCGTCGACTTCCCGGCGCCGTTCGGGCCGATGTAGCCGACCATCTCGCCCCGCGCCACCGTGAACGAGATCGAGTCGACCGCCCGCACCCGATGCCGCTCCCGCTTCAGGAAACCGGTCCTCCGGCGCACGTCGAAGACCTTCTCCACGCCGCTGACCTCGATGAAAGCGTCCATCGCCCGCTAACTCCCCGTACTCCGGTACGACCTGAGACCCGCCCGCCACGCCAGCCCCGCCGGCACCCAGCACACCACCGCCACCAGCGGCGACGCGAACGCCGCCCACCCCGGCAGCCCGACCGGGTACGGCCGCTCCAGCACGTACGCGGCGGGCACCCAGTTGACGAAGGCGAGCGGCAGCACGAACGTCACCCCCCGCACCAGGTCCTTCCCGAACACGCCCGGCGGATACTGCAGCAGCGTGTTCCCGCCGTACGTGAACGCGTTCTGCACCTCCGCCGCGTCCTGCGCGAAGATCTGGAACGCCGCGCCCGCCACGAACACCGCCGAGAAGATCGCCGCGCCGCTGACCACCGTCACCGGCACCAGCAGCACCTTCGGCGCGCTCCAGTCGACGTCGACCGAGGCCAGCGCCCAGCCCAGCACCACCGCGCCCTGGGTGATCCGGCCCAGCCGGCGCACCGCGAAACGGTCCGCGCCGACCTGCGCCAGCACCGGCGCCGGACGCACCAGCAGGACGTCGAACGAGCCGTCCCGCATCCGCCCGCCCAGCACGTCCATCGAGCCGAGCACCAGGTCGGCGATCCCGAACGCCGTCGCCGACAGCCCGTACAGCAGGGCGATCTCCGGCAGCGACCAGCCGCCCAACGAGTCGACCTGCGAGAACATCAGCAGGATCCCCACGAAGTCCAGCCCGGTCATCATCAGGTTCCCGGCCACCGTGAAGACGAAGGACGCGCGGTAGGTCATGCCGGACCGCACCCACATCCCGGCGATCAGCCAGTAGGCCCGCACCCCCTCCACCAGCACACCGCGCTCAGCCACCCTGCACCACCACCCGCCGCGTCGCCACCGACTGCAGCAGCCGCCCCGCCGCCAGCAGCGCCACCGCCCACGCCGCCTGGAACGCGAACGCCCCCAGCGGATCCGTCTCCCCCATCAGCACGTCCGCCGGCACCTGGAGCTGCGCCGCCCACGGCAACACCCGCACGACGTCACCGAGCCCGGCCGGGAAGGCGTTCAGCGGCAGCACCATGCCCGAGAAGAACACCCCCGTGATCACCAGCACCTGGCCGACGCCCCTGCCGTCCATCAGCCAGAACACGCTCAGCGCCGCCAGGTAGCGGATCGCGAAACTCACCACCGTCGCCAGCAGCAGCGTGACCGCGAAGGCCAGCCACGGCGCGACCTCCGCGGGCAGCGCCATCGGGAAGAACAGCGAACCGAACGCGAACGGCACCACCCCCCGCCCCAGCAGCTGGAACGCCGCCCGCCCCACGTCACCCGCCAGCCACCACAGCTGCAGATCCACCGGCCGGTACAGGTCGACGGCGATCTCACCGGTACGGATGCGTTCCATCAGGTCCTTCTCCGCGCCCCCGCCCTGGATCGCCAGCGTCGCGTAGAGGCACTGCCCCAGCCACACGTACGTGACCGCCTGCGCCTGGTCGTACCCGCCGAGACCCGGCCGCTCCTCCCACAGCGCCAGATACGTGTACACGAGGATCAGCCCGAACACCGTGTTGGTGAACAGCCCGGCCGCCGTCGCCAGCCGGTACGACGCGTACCGCCGGAAACCCCCCACCGCGACGGCCAGGTACAACCGCGCCGAGCCCACGCCCCGCCCTCCTCCCGCATCCGGCACCGAAGCGCAGGAGCCTAGTGCGCCCGCCACATCCCCGGCCACGCATTTTCGTTGGGGCCATGTGTGTGACACGCCGCGTGCGCGCGCCACGCGCGGCGTCGGCGGGAGCGCGCCACCGGATGGGACAGTCTTGAATAAGAGGCACACACCACGACGCAGTGGAACGAACCAGGCGAAGCAGGAGTCCGTGCACGACATGAGCGACGAGCCGCAGCCGCAGCCGCAGCAGCCCGGGAAGGGCCGGGCACCGGGAAAGCCGCAGGCGGCCGCCGCCCCGAAGAGACCCGAACGCACCGGCCGGCGCCGACTGCTCCCCACCTGGCGGATGGCCCTCGGCGGTCTCCTCATCACCGCCCTGCTCGTCGTCGGCGGCTTCTTCCTCGGCTACCACCTCGTGAAGATCCCCGCCGCCAACGCCCTCGCCACCCAGCAGGCCAACGTCTACCTCTACGCCGACGGCTCCGTCATCGCCCGCGACGGCGAGGTCAACCGGGAGAACGTCGCCCTCTCCCAGATCTCCGAGGAGGCCCGGTACGCCGTCCTGGCCGCCGAGGACCGCGACTTCTACACCGAGTCCGCCGTCGACCCCCAGGCCATGGTCCGCGCCGCCTGGAACACCGCCACCGGCAAGGGCAAACAGTCCGGCTCCACCATCACCCAGCAGTACGTGAAGAACTACTACCTCCGCCAGGAGCAGACCGTCACCCGCAAGGTGAAGGAGTTCTTCATCGCCATCAAGCTCGACCGCGAACAGACCAAGGACCAGATCCTCGAGGGCTACCTCAACACCAGCTTCTTCGGCCGCGGCGCCTACGGAATCCAGGCCGCCGCCCACGCCTACTACGGCATCGACGCCTCCGCACTCGACGCCGGCCGCGCCGCCTACCTCGCCGCCCTCGTCAACGCCCCCAGCCAGTACGACGTCATCACCCACCCCGAGAACCGCGACACCGTCGAACGCCGCTGGAACTACGTCCTCGACGGCATGGTCGACGAGGGCTGGCTCAGCGCCTCCGAACGCGCCGGCCTGACGTTCCCCGTGCCCCGGCGGACCACCCTCTCCACCAGCCTGTCCGGGCAGCGCGGCTACATCGTGAACATCGTCAAGAACCACCTGGTCCAGCACGGCATCGTCGACGAGGCCGCCCTCGGCACCGGCGGCTACCGCATCACCACCACCCTGCACAAGGACAAGCAGGACGCCTTCGTCGACGCCGTCAACGACAAGCTCATGGACCGGCTCGACCGGGAGAACCGCGAGGTCGACACCTACGTCCGCGCCGGCGGCGCCTCCATCGACGTCAAGACCGGCAAGGTCGTCGCCATGTACAACGGCATCGACTACGTCAAGCAGTACACCCCCAACGCCACCCGCCGGGACTTCCAGGTCGGCTCCAGCTTCAAACCGTTCGTCTTCACCGCCGCCGTCGAGAACGGCGCCCGCACCCAGGACGGCCGCCCCATCACCCCCAACACCGTCTACGACGGCACCAGCGAACGCCCCGTCCAGGGCTGGCCGGGCGACCGCTACGCCCCCGAGAACGAGGACCACCGCGACTACGGCGACATCACCGTCCGCGAGGCCACCGACAAGTCCGTCAACGCCGTGTACGCGCAGATGGCCACCGACGTCGGCCCCGACGAGGTCCGCCGGACCGCCATCGACCTCGGCCTGTCCGAGGACACCCCCAGCCTCGACGACGCCGGCCCCTCCATCGCCCTCGGCGTCGCCACCGCCAGCGTCCTCGACATGACCGAGGCGTACGCCACCCTCGCCAACCACGGCAAGCACAACACCCCCACCATGGTCGAGAAGATCACCCGGAACGGGCGGACCGTCGACCTCCCCGAACGCCACACCCGTCAGGCCGTCAGCCGCCAGGCCGCCGACACCACCACCTCCGTCCTGCGCGGCGTCGTCGAGAGCGGCACCGCCACCGCCGCCCAGACCGCCGGCCGCCCCGCCGCCGGCAAGACCGGCACCGCCGAGGAGGACACCGCCGCCTGGTTCGCCGGCTACACCCCCGACCTCGCCACCGTCGTCGCCGTCATGGGCCAAGACCCCGTCACCGCCGGCCACAAACCCCTCTACGGCGCCATGGGCCTGCCCCGCGTCAACGGCGGCGGCGCCCCCGCCGAGATCTGGGGCCAGTACACCCGCGAAGCCCTCGAGGACGTACCGGTCTCGGCCTTCAGCCTCCGCCTCCAGCCCGGCGCCTGGAAGACCCAGCCGCCCCCCGGCGACGCCGGCACCGGGCCGTCCTCGACCGGCGACCCGGGCTACGAGAACGGCGACGGCGGCGACAGCCGGACACCGGGCGAGGCGGAGACGGACGACGGGTCCACCGGCCAGGACGAGGTGGAACCGCCCCAGGAGCAGACCGGAGACGGCACCACCGGCGGCACCGCCGAGAACGGCAGCGGCACGACCGACGGCGAAGCGACCACCGGCGACACCGGCGACGGCGACGCCAACGGGGACGACGGGACCGGCGACCCCGGCCCGGGCGGCCTCACCGGCACACTCACCCAGAACGGCCGCGGGGACTAGGACCCGCCCGCCACTCAGTGACCGGACGTCGCCTTCAGCCCCACCACGGCCACCAGCAGCAGACAGATGAAGAAGATCCGCGCGGCCGTCACCGGCTCACCCAGCACCAGCATGCCCAGCACCGCCGCCCCCGCCGCACCGATCCCCACCCACACGCCGTACGCCGTACCGATCGGCAGCGTACGGGCGGCGTACGACAGCAGCAGCATGCTCGCCACGATGCCCGCCCCGGTCAGCACACTGGGCACCAGCCGGGTGAAACCATCGGTGTACTTCATCCCCACCGACCAGCCGACCTCCAGCAGACCGGCGACGACGAGCAGAACCCAGGCCATGACGGGCACCTCCGGGACACGAACGGAAACGGGGGTGCGTCGTCTTTGCCTTCACCCCGGTACGGCGCGTCTCGTCGGGGCCCTCACGGGCCCCCCACCCTAACCCCACCACGGGAAAAGGGCTGGTGACCACGGTCACCAGCCCCATCCCACCATCGAACTACAGGTACAGACCGGTCGAATCCTCGGAACCCTCGAAACGGTCCGCGGCCACGGCGTGCAGATCACGCTCCCGCATCAGCACGTACGCCGTCCCCCGCACCTCGACCTCCGCCCGGTCCTCCGGATCGAACAGCACCCGGTCACCCGGCTCCACGGTCCGGACGTTCTGCCCCACCGCGACCACCTCGGCCCAGGCCAGCCGACGGCCCACCGCCGCCGTCGCGGGAATCAGGATGCCGCCCCCCGAACGCCGCTCGCCCTCACTCGTGTCCTGCCGCACGAGTACGCGATCGTGCAGCATCCGGATGGGCAGCTTGTCGTCCTGGGAACCCTGCTCGTGTCTCTTGGTGCTCACGTCCTGAAACCTACCTGCATCCGCCCCGAACGCACGCGGCCGGGGTCATCGCCGACGCCGACGGGTCCCCAGGGCCAGCAGCCCCACGACCCCCACCACCAGCACCGCCACCGGAACCACCCGCTCCAGCCGGGGCGCGCCCTCCTCGTCCACGAACTGCGCCCTGACGTCGCTCACCACGCCGTTGACCCGGACGTACGCCCGCCCCAGCGTGTGATCCACGTTCGAGACGACCCGGGCCCTGGCGTCCCCCACGATCGTCCTCGGGTGCACCCGCACGCCGATCTCGTCCAGGGTCTCGGCCAGCACCGCACGACGGCGCCTGATGTCCGCCTCGATCTGCGCCGGGGTTCTGGTGTCCGCCGTGTCCGCCACCGTGTCGCCTCCGAAATCCGCTGATACCTGTGCCGGACAGTCTGTCAGCTCCTCGCCGCCGCGCACCGTCAGGACCCCCGGTTACCCTCGATCCCGGCAGCCGATCCACGCAGCGCGCACGTACGAGGAGACCAGCCCGATGAGCGACCGCCTCCAGCCCGGGGACGAGGCCCCCGCCTTCACCCTGCCCGACGCCGACGGCAACGAGGTGTCCCTGGCCGACCACAAGGGCCGCAAGGTCATCGTCTACTTCTACCCGGCGGCCCTCACCCCCGGCTGCACCAAGCAGGCCTGCGACTTCACCGACAACCTGGAGCTGCTGGCCGGCGCGGGCTACGACGTCATCGGCGTCTCCCCCGACAAGCCGGAGAAGCTCGCCAGGTTCCGCGAGGCGGAGTCCCTGAAGGTCACCCTGCTCGCCGACCCCGACAAGACGGTCCTCGACGCGTACGGCGCCTACGGCGAGAAGAAGAACTACGGCAAGACCTACATGGGCGTCATCCGCTCCACGATCGTCGTCGACGAGGAGGGCAAGGTCGAACGCGCCCTCTACAACGTCCGGGCGACCGGCCACGTGGCCAAGATCATCAAGGACCTGGGCGTCTGACCCGACCGCACCCGCGGAGCGGCCCGTACCGGATCACCGGTACGGGCCGCTCCGTTTTCCGTACGTGACCGTCCGATATCCGGTTCGTCACTCCGTACGAGGCCGCGAACGGGTGGCCGGGAAACGGAGGGGCGCATGACTGCTCAGCAAACGGCTGGCCCGTACAGCAAGGAACGGCTCGCGTCGGTCATTGCCGAAGCCCGCAATTGGACAGACCTGATGCGACGGCTCGGCCTCAGCACAAGCGGGGGGGGCAGCGACGCGTGCTTCAAGAGAAAGTCGCCGCACAGGGCTTGGACACGAGCCACTTCGTGAAACGCAGCCCGTGGCGCAAGTACCCGGACGCCGACATCGCCAAGGCCGCTGCATCGTCATCGTCGCTACGCGAAGTGGCCCTGAAGCCGGGGGCGACCCCTGCCACCGGAACCCTGTCCCACATCCGACGCCGGATCGACGCGGCAGCGCCCGTCGCTCACCGGGTGCTGGTTGTCCTACCCGGCCATGCGGGACGAACCAACAGAACTCAACTCCACCGCGCCCTGACCGAACTCGGAGTGGCGTACGCGTGTGAGAGTTGCGGCAACACCGGGGAATGGCTGGGGCAGCCGATGACTTTGCAGATCGACCATGTCAACGGAGACTGGCGCGACAACCGCCGGGAGAACCTGCGGTACTTGTGCCCCAACTGCCACACGCTGACAGAGACGTGGTGTCGCCAGAAGAAGAGGGCAACCCTCGCAGGGTCACCCGTTCCCCCGTACACTGAACGTCGCCGGTCAGGCGCGATGACCGTTTTTGAGCGGCCGTGATGGAATGTGGCAGTCATGCTGGGTTTAGGTCCCAGTGGGTTAACACCCGTGTGGGTTCGAGTCCCACCGGCCGCACCGCGTGAAGGGGCCGCCCGTTCGGGTGGCCCCTCAGCGTTGCTCAGCCCAGCAGCTCCCGCACCACCGGTACCAGCGCCCGGAACGCCTTGCCGCGGTGGCTGATGGCGTTCTTCTCGGCCGGGGTCAGTTCCGCGCAGGTGCGTGTGTCGCCCTCCGGCTGGAGGATCGGGTCGTAGCCGAAGCCGTTCGTGCCGGCGGGAACGTGACGGAGGGTGCCCATCAGGTGGCCCTCGACCACGCGCTCCGTGCCGTCGGGGAGGGCCAGTGCCGCCGCGCAGGCGAAGTAGGCGCCCCGGTGTTCGTCAGCGATGTCCGAGAGCTGGGCGAGGAGCAGGTCGAGGTTGGCCTTGTCGTCGCCGTGGGTGCCGGACCAGCGGGCGGAGAAGATGCCGGGGGCGCCGTTCAGGACGTCGACGCAGAGGCCGGAGTCGTCGGCGACGGCGGGGAGGCCGGTGGCCCGGGCGAGGGCGTGGGCCTTGAGCAGCGCGTTCTCGGCGAAGGTGACGCCGGTTTCCTTGACGTCGGGGATGTCGGGGTAGGCGTCGGCGCCGACGAGGTCGTGGGGCAGGCCCTCGTCGGCGAGGATCGAGCGCAGTTCGGTGATCTTTCCGGCGTTGCGGGTGGCGAGGATCAGGCGGGTCATGGGGTCCAGTATCGCGGGCCCCGCCGGCCGCCGGTCACGGCGTGCAGACCTTGGTGAGTTCGCCGGCGGCGTCGGTGACCGGGCTGATGTCGGGGGTCTCGTCGCCGTTCCGGAGGGAGGTGCGGACGTTTTCGACGGCCTTCTCGAGGTCGTCGACGGCCTTGCCGACGTCGGCGTTGTCGGTCTTGTCGCCGATGTCGGTGAGGTTCTTGTCTATGGACGCGAGGGATTCCTCGAGCTGGGTGACGTCGTCGCCGGCGTTCTCGACGGCCTGCTGCATGTCGGTGACGCTGTCGGCGATGGCGTCGGCGGTCTGGACGCAGTCCAGTGCCTTGTCGACGGCGGCGCAGCCGGTGGTGAGTCCGGCGGTCAGCGCGACGGCCGCCAGGGTGGCGGTGACGGCTGCGGTGCGGCGTCGGCGGCTCGCGGCCATGGAACGGTCCCTCCCCTTGTCGGGCCGGTGGGCGGCCCTGGTCGTTGGCCGGGCGCCCGGGGTTGAGCCGTGCGCCCGTACTCCTTCAGACGCGGTGGTGGCCGGCGCGGTTGCCCGCGTCGGCCATCTGTCTTGGTGTGTCTTTTACCTTTCGAGGACGGTGTCGAGTGCGGCGCGCTGGGCGGCGGCGAGTTCGGTGCAGCCGGTGACGGCGAGGTCGAGGAGGGCGTTGAGTTCGTCGCGGGCGAAGGGTTCGGCCTCGGCGGTGCCCTGGACCTCGACGAAGCGGCCGTCGCCGGTGCAGACGACGTTCATGTCGGTGTCGGCCTTGACGTCCTCCTCGTAGCGGAGGTCGAGCAGGGGTACGCCGTCGACGATGCCCACGGAGACGGCGCTGACGGTGCCGGTGAGGGGTTTGCGGCCGGCCTTGACGAGTTTTCTGCCCTGGGCCCAGGCGACGGCGTCGGCGAGGGCGACGTAGGAGCCGGTGATGGCGGCGGTGCGGGTGCCGCCGTCGGCCTGGAGGACGTCGCAGTCGAGGACGATGGTGTTCTCGCCGAGGGCCTTGTAGTCGATGACGGCGCGCAGGGAGCGGCCGATGAGGCGGCTGATCTCGTGGGTGCGGCCGCCGATGCGGCCGCGGACGGACTCGCGGTCGCCGCGGGTGTTGGTGGCGCGGGGGAGCATCGCGTACTCGGCGGTGACCCAGCCCTCGCCGCTGCCCTTGCGCCAGCGGGGGACGCCTTCGGTGACGGAGGCGGTGCAGAGGACCTTGGTGTCGCCGAAGGAGACGAGGACGGAGCCTTCGGCGTGCTTGCTCCAGCCGCGTTCGATGGTGACCGGGCGGAGTTGTTCGGGGGTGCGGCCGTCGATTCGAGACATGGCGCTGAGCCTAGCCGTATGCGGGAGGGGCCCCTTCCGCGGAGGCGGAAGGGGCCCCGAAGGGGTGGCCGTGGCTCACATCATGTCTTCGATCTCGGCCGCGATGGGGTCGGCGTCGGTGCCGATGACGACCTGGATGGCGCTGCCCATCTTGACGACGCCGTGGGCGCCGGCGGCCTTGAGGGCGGTTTCGTCGACCTTGGCGGGGTCCACGACTTCGGTGCGGAGGCGGGTGATGCAGCCTTCGACCTCTTCGATGTTGTCGATGCCGCCGAGCCCGGCAACGATCTTCTCAGCCTTGGTGGCCATGTTCGTTCTCCCTGATCCGAACCGCTTTGTCGCAGTAACCCACAGTTGGCCCATCTTTGCGAGCGGCCCTGTCGTGGGTGCCGAATGATGGCGTCACGACAGCGGGACCGTCCTGCCTCACTGGTCTACACCACCGGGTGGACTGCCGCCAAACCCGCCGTCATTGCTTTCAGACTGCTCTCCAGGGAGAGGGACCGGATGAGTGCCGAGAGTGCCGCCGGCGCCGGGAGTACGGTCTCTCCCGCGCGTGAACGCTGGAATCGTCTGTTCCAGGGTCTGCAGAAGATGGGGCGGAGTCTGCAGTTGCCGATCGCGGTGCTGCCGGCGGCGGGCATCCTGAACCGGCTGGGGCAGCCGGATGTGTTCGGGGACGAGGGTCTGGGCTGGACGAACGTCTCCAAGGTGATGACGGGCGCGGGTGGCGCGCTGCTGGACGGTTCGCTGGGGTTGCCGCTGCTGTTCTGTGTGGGTGTGGCCATCGGGATGGCGAAGAAGGCGGACGGTTCGACGGCGTTGGCGGCGGTGGCGGGGTTCCTCGTCTACTACAACGTGCTGCGTCAGTTCCCGGAGGACTGTCCCGAGGGGTCGAGGGCGGTGCCGATGGTGGGCTGCCGGGTGACCGACGGGACGGTGACGGCGTTCACGTATCAGAATCCGGGGGTGTTCGGGGGCATCGTCATCGGGCTGACGGCGGCGTACTTCTGGCAGCGGTTCCACCGCACGAGGCTGGTGGACTGGCTGGGGTTCTTCAACGGCCGCCGTCTGGTGCCGATCATCATGGCGTTCGCGGCGATCGTGTTCGCGGCGCTGTGCCTGTGGGTGTGGCCGCCGGTGGGTGACGCGCTGGAGGGTTTCAGTGACTGGATGAGCGGTCTGGGCGCGTGGGGCGCGGGGGTGTTCGGGATCGCGAACCGGGCGCTGCTGGTGGTGGGGCTGCACCAGTTCCTGAACGTGCCCGTCTGGTTCCAGTTCGGCACGTACACGAAGCCGGACGGCACGGTGGTGCACGGTGACATCAACATGTTCCTGGCGGGTGATCCGGACGCGGGGCAGTTCCTCTCCGGGTTCTTCCCGATCATGATGTTCGCGCTGCCGGCGGCGGCGCTGGCGATCACGCACTGCGCGCGGCCGGGCCGGCGCAAGGAGGTCGGCGGGCTGATGCTGTCGGTGGCGCTGACGTCGTTCGTCACGGGGATCACGGAGCCGATCGAGTACTCGTTCCTGTTCGTCGCGCCGTTGCTGTACGCGGTGCACGCGGTGCTGACGGGTGTGTCGATGGCGGTGACGTGGGGGCTGGGGGTGCGTGACGGGTTCAGTTTCTCGGCGGGGCTGATCGACTACGTCATCAACTGGAACCTGGCGACCCGGCCGTGGGCGATCGTTCCGATCGGGCTGTGCTTCGCGGTGGCGTACTACGCGGTCTTCCGGTTCGCGATCACGAGGTTCGATCTGAGGACTCCGGGGCGGGAGCCGGAGGAGGAGGTCGAGGACGTGGCGAAGGCGTGATCTCGTAGGCTGGAGGCGGCTGTTCGAGCCCTCGGACTTTGCGGTCCGGGGGCTTTTCGGTGTGCCCGTCGGCGGGGACCGGTCCAGGGGCCCGGGCGGAGTCCGGTCCAGGGGCCCGGGCGGAGTCCGGTCCAGGGGCCCGATCCAGGTGGCCGGTCCAGGGGTCCGGTCCAGGGGTCCGGTCCAGGGGTCCGGGCGGGCACGGTGGGTAGCCCGGCGGTAGCAGGAATCGCGGGTTCCTTATGCGGCCTTCATCGTGCTACAACAGGTCTACACCACCGAGTGGTGTAGACCATGCGCGCGGGCTTCCCGCCGCGCGTTCGGGACGCCGCCGTCCTCATGTGTCCCCTGGCGGCGCCTTGCCCACTGGAGGAAGACGATGACCACGGCGAGCACGGCAACCGCCGACAAGAAGAAGGGCGCCGGCGCGATGGCCGTCCTGCAGCGCATCGGCCGCAGCCTCATGCTGCCGGTCGCGGTGCTGCCCGCGGCGGCGCTGCTGGTGCGTCTCGGCAACTCGGACATGCTGGGGCGCGACTCGTTCCCCGCCTTCGTCACCAGGATCGCCGGCTTCATGGCGGCCGGCGGCAACGCGATCCTCGACAACATGGCGCTGCTGTTCGCCGTGGGCATCGCGATCGGCTTCGCGAAGAAGTCGGACGGTTCGACCGCTCTCGCGGCGGTCGTCGGTTACCTGGTCTTCAAGAACGTCCTGGCCACCTTCACCGACGAGAATCTTCCCCAGGTGGCCACGGCCGTCGACGGCAAGGTCGTGATGGTGGACGCACCGGTGGACGCCAAGGTCCTCGGCGGCGTGGTGATGGGCATCGTGGTGGCGCTGCTCTACCAGCGCTTCCACCGCACGAAACTCCCGGACTGGGCCGGTTTCTTCGGCGGCCGCCGCCTGGTGCCGATCCTGTCGGCCTTCGCCGGTCTGGTGATCGGCATCGTCTTCGGCTACATCTGGCCGGTCCTCGGCACGGGACTGCACAACTTCGGTGAGTGGCTGGTCGGTTCCGGCGCCGCCGGCGCGGGCATCTTCGGTGTCGCCAACCGCGCCCTGATCCCGATCGGTATGCACCACCTGCTGAACTCCTTCCCCTGGTTCCAGGCGGGCGAGTACGAGGGCAAGAGCGGTGACATCGCCCGCTTCCTGGCCGGTGACCCGAGCGCCGGCCAGTTCATGACCGGCTTCTTCCCGATCATGATGTTCGCGCTGCCCGCCGCCTGCCTGGCCATCGTGCACTGTGCCCGTCCCGAGCGCCGCAAGGTCGTCGGCGGCATGATGTTCTCCCTGGCGCTGACCTCGTTCGTCACCGGTGTGACCGAGCCGATCGAGTTCACCTTCATGTTCATCGCGCCGGTCCTGTACGCGATCCACGCGGTCCTCACCGGTGTCTCGATGGCGCTGACCTGGGCGCTCGGGATGAAGGACGGCTTCGGCTTCTCGGCCGGCGCGGTCGACTTCTTCCTGAACCTGGGCATCGCGACCAACCCGTGGGGCCTGGCCCTGGTCGGCCTCTGCTTCGCGGCGGTCTACTACGCGGTCTTCCGCTTCGCGATCACCAGGTTCAACCTGCCGACGCCGGGCCGCGAGTCCGACGAGGAGCTGGCGGAGCTGCAGAAGGCCGAGGCCAAGTAGCCTCCACGGCCACGGACCGAGCCCCCCGGAGCGCCACCGCTCCGGGGGGCTCGGTCCGTACGCGTCAGACCTCGTACGTCGCCCCGGGCGCCGCCAGCCCCACCGGGCCGCCGTACGCCGTGCGGGCGTCGGTGAGGTTGACCTGGGGGTCGGTCCACGGGGGGATGTGGGTGAGGATCAGGCGGCGGGCGCCCGCGCGGGCCGCCGTCTCACCCGCCTCGCGGCCGTTGAGGTGCAGGTCGGGGATGTTCTCCTTGCCGTGCGTGAAGGCGGCCTCGCACAGGAAGAGGTCGGCGTCGCGGGCGAGGTCGTCGAGCGCGGGGCTCACGCCCGTGTCGCCGGAGTAGGTCAGTGTCCTCCCGCCGTGTTCGATGCGGATGCCGTACGCCTCGACCGGGTGCGCGACGCGCTCGGTGTGGACGAGGAACGGGCCGATCTCGAAGGTGGACGGCTTGACCGTGTGGAAGTCGAAGACCTCGCTCATGGAGGAGGCCGAGGGGGTGTCGGCGTAGGCGGTGGTGAGCCGGTGCTCGGTGCCCTCGGGTCCGTAGACCGGCAGCGGGGCGCAGCGGCCGCCGTCGTGCCGGTAGTAGCGCGCCACGAAGTAGGCGCACATGTCGATGCAGTGGTCGGCGTGCAGGTGGCTGAGGAAGATCGCGTCGAGGTCGTAGAGACCGCAGTGGCGCTGCAGCTCGCCCAGGGCGCCGTTGCCCATGTCGAGGAGCAGCCGGAAGCCGTCGGCCTCGACGAGGTAGCTCGAGCAGGCCGATTCCGCGGACGGGAACGACCCCGAGCAGCCGACGACGGTGAGCTTCATGAAGCAGAAACCTCCGCTGGCGGGTGTGGAGAGACGGGGGTCGTGCGGTTTGTCGAGCGTAAGGCGCGAAACCTGTGGTCGCTCCTCCGCCAGGGTTCGTTGTGGGCGAACTCACCTGTGCTGTCACCGGTTCGGCTGGAAGCGGCGCGTGCCGGGGCCGGAAGGGGCGCGCGGTGGCGGCTCGCGCCGGTACGGTCGGGGCATGGACACGGCCTGGTGGCTCGCGATCGCCGCGGTGGTACTGCTCGCGTTGGTCACCACGCTCGTCGACGGGTGGGGGCGGGGACACCGTTCGCAGCGGTCCCGGCGGCGCGGCGGTGACGGCCCCGGGAACACGTGAGGGGCCGGAGACGCTCGTCTCCGGCCCCTCGTCGTGCGTGTGGCGACTACGCCCAGAGCTGGCCCTGGAGCGTCTCGATGGCCTCTTCCGTCGTCGCGGCGGTGTAGACGCCGGTCGACAGGTACTTCCAGCCGCCGTCGGCGACGACGAAGACGACGTCGGCGCTCTCGCCGGCCTTGAGGGCCTTGTTCGCGACGCCGATCGCCGCGTGCAGGGCGGCACCGGTGGAGACGCCGGCGAAGATGCCCTCCTGCTGGAGGAGTTCGCGGGTGCGGGTGACGGCGTCGGCGGAGCCGACGGAGAAGCGGGTGGTCAGCACGGAGGCGTCGTACAGCTCGGGGACGAAGCCCTCGTCGAGGTTGCGCAGGCCGTAGACGAGGTCGTCGTAGCGCGGTTCGGCGGCGACGATCCTGACGTCGGGCTTGTGCTCGCGCAGGTAGCGGCCGACGCCCATGAGGGTGCCGGTGGTGCCGAGGCCGGCCACGAAGTGGGTGATGGACGGCAGGTCGGCGAGGATCTCGGGGCCGGTCGTCGCGTAGTGGGCGCCGGCGTTGTCCGGGTTGCCGTACTGGTAGAGCATCACCCAGTCGGGGTGCTCGGCGGAGAGTTCCTTGGCGACGCGCACGGCGGTGTTGGAGCCGCCGGCGGCCGGGGAGGAGATGATCTCCGCGCCCCACATGCCGAGCAGGTCACGGCGTTCCTGCGAGGTGTTCTCGGGCATCACGCAGACCATGCGGTAGCCCTTGAGCTTGGCGGCCATGGCGAGGGAGATGCCGGTGTTGCCGCTGGTGGGCTCGAGGATGGTGCAGCCCGGGGTGAGGCGGCCGTCCTTCTCCGCCTGTTCGATCATGAACAGGGCGGGGCGGTCCTTGACCGAGCCGGTGGGGTTGCGGTCCTCCAGCTTCGCCCAGATCCGGACGTCGGCGGACGGCGAGAGCCGCGGCAGGCGCACCAGGGGGGTGTTGCCCACCGCGGCCAGCGGGGAGTCGTAGCGCATCGCCGATCAGGCCATACCGCCGGCCACGGCCGGCAGGATCGTGACGTTGTCTCCGTCGGACAGCTTGGTGTTGATGCCGTCCAGGAAGCGGACGTCCTCGTCGTTGAGGTAGACGTTGACGAAGCGGCGCAGCTGCTCGCCGTCCACGATGCGGGCGTGGATGCCGGCGTGCCGGGTCTCGAGGTCGGTGAAGAGCTCGGCGAGGGTGTCCCCGGTGCCTTCCACCGCCTTCTGGCCGTCGGTGTACTGGCGGAGGATGGTCGGGATGCGGACCTCGATGGCCATGGCTGAGGGCTCCTGTCGGAAGTGTCTGTCGTGGGTTCGAGAGGGCGCGCGGCGGCACGCGGCAGTTCGCCGCGGCTCACGGCCTACGGCGGCAGCGGAGGATCTAACAGATGGCGCTGTTCAGCCTGCACAGGTCGACGTGCAGCCGCGCCACGAGCAGTGCGCCCGGCGCTTTTTCGCTCACGTCGTGGAGAACCATGGGGTCATCGTATCGATTCCCGGACCGGTCCCCGGAGTGTGATCTCATGCTTCGGACACCTTTCTTCCGCGATACGGGACGGGGGTCTGATCGCGGGGTCAGTAGGCCTCGACGACCTGGACCTCCTCCTCGGTGACCTCGCCCTCCAGGATGCGGAAGGAGCGGAACTGGAACTCGCCGGCGCCGTCGGTGTCGGCGGTGGAGACCAGGACGTAGTGGGCGCCGGGCTCGTTGGCGTAGGAGATGTCGGTGCGGGAGGGGTAGGCCTCGGTGGCGGTGTGGGAGTGGTAGACGATCACCGGCTCCTCGTCGTTGTCGTCCATCTCGCGGTACAGCTTCAGCAGGTCCTGGGAGTCGAACTCGTAGAAGGTGGGCGAGCGGGCGGCGTTCAGCATGGGGATGAAGCGCTCGGGGCGGCCGGCGCCCACCGGGCCCGCCACCACGCCGCACGCCTCGTCGGGGTGGTCCTCGCGCGCGTGGGCGACGATCTGGTCGTACAGGGCCTGGGTGATGGTCAGCATGTGGGTCAGGATAAGCAGACGGGCCGTTCCGTACCGAGGGGTGGTACGGAACGGCCCGTATGCCGGACGCCTGGGGCTCGGGGCGCAGGGGTGCCACGAGTACCCCTGCGGCCCGGCGGCCCGGGTGGGGGTCAGCCCACCTTCTCGAACCGGCCCTCGTCGCGTCGGGTGACCTGCGGGTTGCGGCTCTTGAGGACCGCCCAGCCGATGCCGAGGGCGACGGCCCAGCCGGCCATCACGTACAGGCAGATCCTGGAGTCCGCGTCGTAGGCGATGAGGCCGGTGACGAAGAGCAGGAACGCGATGGCGACGTAGGAGCAGACCGAGCCGCCGGGCGCCGGGAAGGACGAGGCGGGCAGCCGGCCCGCGACGACCTGGCGGCGGTAGAGGACGTGGCTGATCAGGATCATCAGCCAGGTCCAGATGCCGGCCGCGGTGGCGACGGAGGTGACGTAGCCGAAGGCCTTCTCCGGGACGGTGTAGTTCAGGACGACGCCGATGCCCATGAAGACCACGGAGGTGGCGATGCCGAGCGCCGGGGTCTTGGTGGACGACAGCCGCTTGAAGACCTGCGGGGCCTCGCCGTTGTCGGCGAGGTTGCGCAGCATGCGGCCGGTGGAGTACATGCCGGAGTTGCAGGAGGACAGGGCGGCGGTCAGCACGACGAAGTTGACGATGCCGGCGCCGGCCGGGATGCCGATGACCGCGAACGCCTTCACGAAGGGGCTGACCCCCTCGGAGAACTCGGTCCACTTCACCACGCACAGGATGACGGTGAGCGCGCCGACGTAGAAGAGGGCGATGCGCCAGGGCAGGGTGTTGATCGCCTTGGGCAGGGTCTTCTCGGGGTTCTCGGACTCGCCGGCCGTGACGCCGACGAGCTCGACGGCGAGGTAGGCGAACATGACGCCCTGGAGGGTCATCAGGGACGAGCCGATGCCCTTGGGGAAGAAGCCGTCGAAGGCCCAGAGGTTGGAGACGGCGGCGGTGTCACCGGCCTGGCTGAAGCCGAGGGTGAGCACGCCGAGGCCGATCACGATCATGCCGATGATGGCGGTGACCTTGACCATGGAGAACCAGAACTCGATCTCGCCGAACAGCTTCACCGAGATCAGGTTGGCGCCGAACAGGATGACCAGGAAGACCAGGGCCGACGTCCACTGCGGGATCGCCGGGAACCAGTAGTTGATGTAGATGGCGGCGGCGGTCAGCTCGGCCATGCCGGTGACCACCCACATCAGCCAGTAGGTCCAGCCGGTGAAGTAGCCGAAGAACGGGCCGAGGAACTCGCGCGAGTACTCGGCGAACGAGCCCGAGACGGGACGGTAGAGCAGGAGCTCGCCGAGGGCCCGCATGATGAAGAAGATGATGACGCCGGCGAGGGCGTACATGACGATCAGGCTGGGCCCGGCCTTGGCGATGTTCGCCCCGGCTCCCAGGAAGAGCCCGACGCCGATGGCGCCGCCGATCGCGATCATCTGGACCTGGCGGCTGCCCAGGCCGCGTTCGTACCCCTCTTCGGGTGCGGACTCCGTGTCGACCTGCGGTGAGGCCATGTGTGGTGCGCCTTTCTCCATGCCGACCCGGGCCGCTGTCGGCCTCGGATCGGGTCTCGATCCCCCCGGACTGATGGAGCTGGGCGGGCTCTGGGAGTCCGCCCGTGCCTGGCCGGCGGTCGCCGGCTCGGTGGCGCACCCGACGGAACATACGGGTGGTGTTCGCCGGGCGGTCGTGAAGATTTATCACGGCCGCCATACTGATCACACGGGCGGTCTGTGGCGCGCTCCACAGAAAGAAGCGGACAAAAGGCACCTGAAGAGCCCATAAGCCACAGGCTCTTTGACGTTATCGTTATCCGGATTTGAGCGTCCTCTGAGCGAACACGTCAGCGGACTTTTCCGGACATTCGACGTCGACCTACGGCATGGGAGTCACGGCGCGGCAGTCATGGCGGGGGCTCGGGGCAGGGGGTCACGGCATGAGCGTCGAGACGAGGGTCTCCTGGAGTCCGCCGAGCCACAGGTACGCCATCACCATCGGCTTGCGCGGGTCCTCGGCGGGGAGGCGGAAGAGGAGGTCGCTGTCGTCCTCGTCGCTGATCTCCAGGCGGGAGCCGATCGCCAGGCGCAGGTCGTTGAGGGCGCCGAGCCACCGGCGGGACTCGTCCGGCGACAGCTCCAGCACCGCGCCGCCCTCCCCGGCCGGGGTGAGCGCATCCAGCGAGCGGATCACCGCGAGGGCGTTGTCGCGCTTGCCGGCCCGCAGGTCGTTCTCGGTGTAGCGGCGGAACTCCGCGGAGTACGCCCGCTGCTGCTCCGCCTCCTCGGCCCGCGGGGTGCCCTCGGGGTCGCCGTAGGCGTCCGGGAAGAGGCGGCGCAGCACGGGGTCGGAGGGGGGTTCGCTCGGCCCCTCGGCGAAGAGCCCGGCGAACGGGTCGCCGGGGGCCTCCTCGGCGGGTCCGGGACCGATGAGCTCCATCAACTGCACGGCCAGCGACCGGATGATGGAGATCTCGACGTCGTCGAGGGCGACGGCCGCGCCGCCGCCGGGGAGCGGTTCGAAGGTTCCTGGCATGGCGGCGATTCGCTGCTTCCGGTCCTGCGGGCGGGGTCGGGTCATGTCCGGATCGGTCACTTCCGGTCGTGCTGGAGGGTGGCCCACAGCCCGTAGCCGTGCATGGCCTGGACGTCGCGTTCCATCTCCTCACGGGTACCGCTGGAGACGACCGCCCGGCCCTTGTGGTGGACGTCGAGCATGAGCTTGGTGGCCTTGTCCTTGCTGTAGCCGAAGTACGACTGGAAGACGTACGTCACGTAGCTCATGAGGTTGACCGGGTCGTTGTGGACGATGGTGACCCACGGGACGTCGGGTTCGGGTACGGCGAAGACCTCCTCCGCCGACTCGGTGCGTTCGATCTCCAGGGGTGCGGGTGACGTCACAGTGCCCATGCTGCCACCGCAGGGGGGTGGTCGCACAAACCGGCCCGCTGTTCCGGTGGCCGGACCTAAATCGTCAAACTGACGAAATGGGGGTAGCATCCCTGCCATGCTGCACACACCGGGGGACGACCCCCGGACCCCCGGCCGACACGGGGGACCCGGCGAGTCACGGCTAGGAGAGCTTTGATGGGCACAGCGGACCTTGGGCTGCCGGTGGATGTTCCGTCGACGGCGCTCTTCACCGACCAGTACGAGCTGACGATGCTGCGGGCCGCGCTGAAGGCCGGCACCGCCGGGCGGCGCAGCGTGTTCGAGGTCTTCACCCGGCGCCTGCCCGACGGCCGCCGCTACGGCGTGGTGGCCGGCACCGGGCGGGTGCTGGACGCGGTGGAGAACTTCCGCTTCGACCCGGGCGTCCTGCGGTTCCTGCGCGAGAAGGACATCGTCGACGAGGAGACCCTGGACTGGCTGGCCGGCTACCGCTTCTCCGGTGACATCTGGGGCTACCCCGAGGGAGAGGTGTACTTCCCGGGCTCGCCGATCATGCGGGTGGAGGGCAGCTTCGCGGAGTGCGTGCTGCTGGAGACGGTGATCCTGTCGATCCTCAACCACGACTCGGCGATCGCCGCCGCGGCCTCCCGGATGTCGTCCGCCGCCGGCGGTCGGCCGCTGATCGAGATGGGCGCCCGGCGCACCCACGAGCTGGCCGCGGTGGCCGCCTCCCGGGCCGCGTACGTCGGCGGCTTCGCCTCCACCTCCGACCTGGCGGCCGGCTTCCGCTACAACATCCCCACCGTGGGCACCTCCGCCCACGCCTTCACCCTGCTCCACGACAGCGAGCGGGACGCCTTCCGGGCCCAGGTGGACTCCCTCGGCGGCGGTACGACGCTGCTGGTGGACACCTACGACGTGGCCGAGGCCGTCCGTACGGCCGTGGGGATCGCGGGGCCGGAGCTGGGCGCCGTGCGGATCGACTCCGGGGACCTGCTGCTGGTGGCGCACCGGGTGCGGCAGCAGCTCGACGAGCTGGGCGCCACCGGTACGAAGATCATCGTGACCTCGGACCTGGACGAGTACGCCATCGCCTCGCTGGCGGCGGCGCCCGTGGACGCGTACGGGGTGGGCACCCAGCTGGTGACCGGCTCCGGGCATCCGACGGCCTCCATGGTGTACAAGCTGGTCGCCCGCGCGGAGTCCGCCGACCCGAAGGCGCCGCTGGTGCCGGTGGCGAAGAAGTCCTCCGGCGGCAAGACCTCCGTCGGCGGCCGCAAGTGGGCCGCGCGGCGGCTGGACGAGCACGGCGTCGCCGAGGCCGAGGTGATCGGCACCGGTGCGGTGCCGGACGGGCTGGCCGGCCGGCAGCTCCTCGTGCCGCTGGTCGAGGGCGGCGAGGTGATCGCCCGTGAGCCGCTGGACGTGGTCCGCGACCGGCACGCGGCGGCCCGCGCGAGCCTGCCGCTGTCCGCCACCCAGCTCTCCCGGGGGGAACCCGTCCTCCCGACGGAGTACGCGCACGGGCCGTCGGGTATCTGAAAGCGTGGCCCTCGTACGCGGCGGGCTCCGCGTACGCGGTGTGCTCCTCGTACGCGGGCGGGGGCTCCCGGTGCGCGGGCGGGGGCTTCCCCCCGCCCTGCCGTGCCCCTGTCCGCGCCGCCCGTCATTCAATAGGCTCGGAGGTTCACCCGGCCGGGCCCGCCCCCATCCGACCCCATAGCCGAAGGACACCGACCATGCGCCGCGCACTGATCGTCGTTGACGTGCAGAACGACTTCTGCGAGGGGGGCAGCCTCGCCGTGGCCGGCGGTGCGGACGTGGCTGCCGCCATCACCGAGCTGATCGGGCAGGCCCCCGCCGGTTACCGGCACGTGGTGGCCACCCGGGACCACCACATCGCGCCCGGCGGGCACTTCGCCGACAACCCCGACTACGTGCGGTCCTGGCCCGCGCACTGTGTCGCCGGGACGGAGGGGGTCGGATTCCACCCGAACTTCGCCCCCGCGGTGGCTTCGGGCGCGATCGACGCCGTGTTCGACAAGGGGGCGTACGCGGCGGCCTACAGCGGGTTCGAGGGGGCCGACGAGAACGGGACGCCGCTGGCGGAGTGGCTGCGGGAGCGGGGGGTCGACGAGGTGGACGTGGTGGGGATCGCCACGGATCACTGTGTGCGGGCGACCGCGCTGGACGCGGCGAAGGCGGGGTTCCGTACGCACGTGCTGCTCGACCTCACGGCCGGGGTGGCGGCGGAGACCACTGAGCGGGCGCTGGAGGAGATGCGCGGGGCGGGTGTGGAGCTGTCGGGCAAGCCGGTCGTGCAGTGAGCCCTGTGGGGGGCGGGCCGGGGGATGTTCAGCTCGCGGCGCTGGGCCGGTGCCTCCCCCCAGAGGGGGTACCCCCAGCGCCCACCCTCCCCCACTCTCGACTCCTCCCCCACTCTCGACTTCGCTCGAGCGGGGGGACCCCCATGAGCGGGGGGACCCCCAGCGCCCTGCGGTGCGACTGCCCGCAGCTGCGCGGCTAGGCGGGGGTGGGCGGGGGTTTGAGCAGGGCTTTTATGGGGTGCCAGAGTTCCAGGGTCAGGGTGTCGGCCGTGCGCCATATGAGGCCGTCGGGGTGGTGGAGGACCGCCGTGATCTCGTCGGGGGTCGGCGGGGCGGCGTTGCCCCGCAGGTAGATCGCCCGCAGGCCCAGGTTGCGCAGCCTGGTCAGGGCTCGTGCGCGGTTCTGGGCGTGGACGAGGACGCGGACCCCGGCCGGCGCGTCGGCGGCGGGGCTGGGCAGGTTCAGCGCCACTACCACCGTGCCGTTCGGCAGCTTGCAGAAACCTCCTGCGGCCATGCGGTCATACCCCCGTGTCCACTGGTGTCAATAAGAGAACCACAGGAGGCACCTAAACACGGATCGGCGGTGACCCGCCAGGGGGTCACCGCCGATCACGCTCTGACCTGCGAAGATGCTATTTACCTGCCCGCGGGGCCGACCTCGAGCTCGATCGTCGAGCCGTTCTTGGCCTCCTTGAGGATCTTGATCTTCGTGTTGGTGTCAGTGACCTTGACACCGGCTCTCGGGTTCGACTCGTCGTAGTAGGTGTTCGTGCGGTCGTTGAAGACCGACACGCCCTTCGACGACGGGATCCACGTCGCCACGTCCCCCTTGTGCAGCGTCATGCCGTCGGTGCGGTAGAGGCTGAACGGCGAGTCGTAGGTCTGGATGCGGTTGCGCATCAGCGTGCCGTCGGACCACTTCAGCGCGGTCGGGTGGGAGTCGACCGGCAGGACCAGACCGGTGCCCGGGTGCTGGCTGGTGTTGTTGTCCGCCTGGGAGGTGTCCCACTTCCAGATCAGCAGGCCGTTCTGGTAGGCGTAGTGCTCCACCCAGTCCGGGCGGGACGTGAAGCCGAAGTTGTACGGGCCGACCGCGAGGGTCTTGTCGTACGACACGTACTGGCGGTTCTCGGCGATGTAGTACTGCGCGTAGTCCTTGGTGAAGGACGCGCCGACGCGGGAGAAGCCGGTCGCCGTCCAAGCGGCGTCCGCAGTCTCGGCGTTGTCGGAGAAGACCGGGGCGCCGTCCGCCGTCACCGTGATCGCGTCGGCCGTGAAGCCCTTGAGGGCCACTCCGCCGTCGGACTGGTAGCGGAAGCGCAGGTCGATCTTCTGGCCGGCGTAGGCGTCGAGGGAGTACGCGAACTTCTTGTAGCCGTCGAGCGTGCCGTGCAGGGCCGGCTTGTCGCTGCCGTCGCGCGGGATCGGCTGGCCGTCGACCGTGCCGTCGATGGCGGTCCAGTTGGCGCCGCCGTCGGTGGACACCTCGGTGTAGAGGTAGTCGTAGTTGGCCTCGATGTCGTACCAGCCGTCGAAGGTGAGGGCGGCGGACGACGTGCCGGTCAGGTCGACCGAACGGCTCAGCGTGTTCCTGAGGTTGTCACCGCTGCCGCTCCACCACTGGGTGCTGCCCTCGGCCGGCGGGACGAGCTCGGTGGTCACGGCCTTCTTCGGCAGCGTGACGACCAGCGCCTGCTTGTCCTTGGTGTTGTACTCGGCGACGCCCAGCTTGTGCCAGGAGTTGACGCCGGCCTTGGCGGTGTCGTAGTTCAGCCAGCCGAGCTGCAGCTTGTCCCAGGCGGTCATGTCGCCGGGCAGGTCGCCGATCTCGTTCTTGCCGGTGCCGAGCCAGGAACCGGAGGACATCAGCGTCCAGAAGCCGGTGGAGTTCTCGCCGCCGGCGGTGTCGTAGTGGTCCGGCAGACCGAGGTCGTGGCCGTACTCGTGGGCGTAGACGCCGAGTCCGCCGTTCTCCGGCTGGATGGTGTAGTCGCCGACCCAGATGCCGGTGGAGCCGATCTGCGCGCCGCCGAGCCTGTTCTGCTCGGGGCCGGTGGCGCCGGCGTCGGTGCCGAAGGCGTACCAGCGGTGGGCCCAGATCGCGTCCTCGCCCTGGGCGCCGCCGCCGGCGGACTCGTCCTCACCGGCGTGCACGATCTGGAAGTGGTCGATGTAGCCGTCGGGCTCGTTGAAGTCGCCGTCGCCGTCGAAGTCGTAGCGGTCCCACTCGTCGAACCGGGCCGCGTCCGCCTTGATCTGGGCGTCGGTGCGGCCGGCCGCCTTCTGCTGGGCGACCCAGGCGTCCAGGCCGTCGCTGACGACGTTCCACACGCTGGGGCAGTTGGTGTCGCCACAGGCGTTGTTGCCGTAACGGGCCTCGTTGTACGGGACCTTGACCCAGTCGGAGACCTCGCCCTCGACCGAGTAGCGGCCGGAGGACTGCTTCTCGTAGTAGGTCTTGACCGAGTCGACGCCCTTGCCGGACCCGAAGTACAGGTCCTCGAAGTGCTGCTGGTCGTAGTCCTCCTGCCAGGCCGTGGAGTTGTCCGTCGCACGGTCCGGCTCGGCTATCCGGTTGTGCAGCGGGCCGGCTTCGCCGCCGTAGCGGCTGTCGACCTTGTCGCCGAACTCGACCAGGATCGTGAAGATCTTGTCGGTCTTCTCGCGGCCGAGTTCTACGTACTTGCTGTCGCCCTTCTTGCTCTTGAGCTGGACGACCTTCGAACCCTCACGGTCCTTGACCGATGCCTTACCGGATATGACCTGGTTGAGGGCTTCCTCCCGCTGGGCCTCCTGCGTCTTGGTGAGCGGGCCCGCGAGGTCGTGCTCGACGTGGTTGTGCTCCGCCGGGTCGTGCCGGTCCACGGCGCCGGGACGGTCGGCCTTGTCAGCCGTGTCGGCCTGGGCCACGGTGAACGCAGAGCAGGTGGCGGTGACCGCCGCGAGGGCCACGCCCGTCGCGGCCGCTCTGAACGTCCAGGGTCTACTGATCACTTGAGATCCCCTCCCGCGTGCGTGCGCGCGGCCGAAGGAGGTTCCGTCTATGGAAGGTCCCGCACGCACGTGATCAACGCGTGTAGTCAAGTGACGACATTTGACTAGAGGTTCGCCAGAAAAAACAGCCCTTGACTTGGACAGATCAATTGCATTATGCGGAGTCGGCGTTCGCTCACCGGACACATCCGCGCGAAACCCCGCGGGCGCGCACGGCCGTCCACGTGAGGGACGCCATGAATCCGTGCGCCCCCTGTGCACCGGCCCTGTCGGTCAGGTCACGCTTACCGCCCGTTCCCCCAGGGCACGCTCGCGGTGAGAGTCGTCTGGCGGAACCGCCCCCAACCGGTGGAAAGCCAGGCGGACATCCCCCGACTCCCTAGGACACGATGGCCATGCCCCGTCCGACCGTCGCTCAGCTCGTCTGCGGTTCGTGCACCGTGATCTTCTCGACGTTCGCCATGCTGCTGTTGTCCGGAGCGAGTTCGGTCGTGGGCGTCGCGATCGTCGCCGTCTCGGCGCTCGCCCTCGGCCTGCTGGTGGCCACGGCGGTTCCGCTGCCCGGGCCCCGGCGGCCCGTCGCGGTGGGGCGCCCCGCCCCGGCGGCACGGCCCGCGGCCCCGGAGCCGGTACGGGCCACCGTCGCCCCTCCGGCCCGCGAGCCGGTGCGGGAGCGCGCGGCGTCCTGACCGGGCGACGCCCTCACCCGGCGACGACCACCACGGTCTTGGCCGCCTTGTCGTGCAGGCCCTGCTTGTAGGGCCGGTCGAAGAAGCTCCAGCCGCCCGCGACCACGGTCCACAGGCAGGCGCAGCAGAACGCGAACGGCAGCCACAGCACGAGGGCGCGGACCAGCGCGGTCTGCACGGAGGGGGTCGAGCCGTCGGCGAGGTCGGCCACCCGCATGCGCAGCCACTTCTTGCCCAGGGTCTGGCCGTTTCGGGCGATCATGAAGGTGTCGTAGGCGATGTAGAGGACCGCGGCGACGACGGACTGCGCGAAGGAGTTGCCGACGTTGATGTTACGGCCGTCGACGTCGTACTCACTGACGCCGAACGGCCAGGTGAGCAGCCAGACGACGATGCCGACGAGGATCATGTCGATGATGCGGGCGAGCGTGCGCCTGCCGCTGTCGGCGAGCGGGGGCATGCCGGCGAGGGGGCCGGGGGCGCCGCCGTGCGGACCTCCACCGCCGTAAGGGCCTCCACCGCCACCGCCGTAAGGGCCTCCACCGCCACCGCCGTAAGGGCCGCCACCACTAGGCCCGCCGCCGCCTTCGGGTGGCGGGGGCGGGCCGCCGGGGGTGTCGTACGGGGAGCCCGTCCCCGGGGTCTCGGGGCCGCCCGGCGGGGGGTGCTTCCTGAACGGGTCGTCGTCCGGCGGCTGCCGGCCGGAGCCGGGGGGCGGTTCGGTGCTCATGCCCCGAGTCGATCGTGAACCCCCCGGCCCCGCATCCGGCGAGCGGCCGTCCGGAGTAGTGGCGGTACGGGTGACGCCGGCTCAGCCGGCGGCGACGAACGTGTGCGCGGCCTTGTCGTGCCAGCACTGGCGCCAGGGCTTGTCGAACAGGCACCACAGGACGCCGACGACACCGACGACGAGCAGCCCGGGGACGCTGTAGACGAGCCAGCGGCGCAGGGCCGCGCCGAAGGCGGGCGCCTCGTGCCCCTCGATGTCCCGCACCTCGATGCCCAGCAGCCTCTTGCCCAGGGTGCGGCCCCACTTGACGGTCGGCAGCACCTCGAGGAGGACGCCGGCGAGGAGGAGGACGGCGAGGACGATGCCGAGGTGGACGGAGGTGGTGCCGTCGAGCAGCCAGACGGTGACGGTCTCGCCGGAGAGCTTGGCCGCCTCGATCTTCGCGTCGATGTGGTCCACGGCCTTGAGGCCGAGCGGCACGGCGGCCACGGCGGTGACGGCGCCGAGGACGACGGTGTCCAGCAGCCGGGCCGCCAGCCGCCGGCCGAGCGCGGCGGGGCGGGCCGCGGCCTGGCGCCGGGCGGCGGCCTGGAACACGTCCTCGACCGGCGGCTTCCAGGGCGCGACGGGCGGCTCCTCGCCGCCGGCCAGCCGGTGCACCTGCTGCGCCCAGGAGGACTGGCCCCCGCCGGGGCCGCTCGTCAGGGGCGCGGAGGCGGCAGCGGCGGGCGGGGGCACCGTACCCGCCGCGTGCCCCGCCCCCGCCGCGCCCGCGGTCTGCGGGGGCACGGCCGGGGCGGGGGCCTGCTGGGGTCCGGAGGGCGCCGCGGCGGCGGCACGGGCGGCTGCCGCCTTCCCGGCCCCGAACCCGGGCCGTCCGGGGGCGGCGGAGCCCGCCTGCTGCCCCGCGGGGGCCTGTCCCGTGCGCGGGGTGACGGCGCGGAAGGTCATCGTGCCCTCGTCCGCGGGTTCCCCGCCGGCGGCCCCGGCCTCCTGCCGCGGCTTCGGCGCCGGGCGGCGGAACACGAAGGTGTTGCCCGAACCGGCCGCGGCCCGCTCGTCCGGGGTGTCCGCGCCCGCGGGCCCGGTCTCCGGCACGGAGGACGCGGAGGCAGCGGAGGACGCGGAGGCAGCGGAGGCAGCGGACGGCGGGGCCTCGTGCGGCACCCTCGGGTCGGCGCCCCAGGACACCTTGCGGTCCTGGTCGCCGCCGAAGCCGGTCTGATGGGAGCGGTCGGCGCCCCACGCCGAGGCGGGCTCGGGCCGGCCGCCGTGCCGGGACCCTGCCGGGGGCGGTTCCCCGACCGGGTCCTCGTCGAAGAAGTGCGGTCCGGTCTCCTCGACGGAGGGCCGCGCCGGGCCCCCGCCGGGCGGCGGTGCGAGCGGCTCGCCGTCCTTGGGCGCCGGACGGCTCGTGCCCGGTACCCAGGAGGCGCCGTTCCAGTACCGGACATATCCAGGAATGGACGGGTCCGGGTAGTACCCTTCGCGGGGCCTGTCGTCACCGGGGGCCGGGGTTGGGGCACTCATTCCGTCGTCCCGTATCTGCTCGATGGGGTGGGTCGGGGGGACCACATCTATCAGACGGGCGGGGAGCTGACCGCCCGTCCGGCAGGACCCCACCCCTTTCGGGCACCTTCTCGTTCAGAAGAGCTTGCCCGGGTTGAGAATGCCCAGCGGGTCGAAGACCTTTTTGACCGCCCGCTGCATCTCCAGTCCCACGGGGCCGATCTCGCGCGCCAGCCACTCCTTCTTCAGCACGCCGACCCCGTGTTCGCCGGTGATGGTGCCGCCGAGTTCCAGGCCGAGCGCCATGATCTCGTCGAAGGACTCCCTCGCCCGGCGCGACTCCTCGGGGTCGGACGCGTCGAAGCAGACCGTCGGGTGGGTGTTGCCGTCGCCGGCGTGGGCGACGACGCCGATGGTGAGCCGGTGCTTCTCGGAGATCCGCTCCACGCCGTCGATGAGCTCGCCGAGCCGGGAGCGGGGCACGCACACGTCGTCGATCATCGTCGTGCCCTTGACCGCTTCGAGCGCGACCAGGGACAACCGCCGCGCCTGGAGCAGCAGTTCGGACTCGGCGGCGTCCTCGGCCGGGACCACCCCGGTGGCGCCGGCGGCCTCGCACAGCGCGCCGACGGCGGCGAGGTCGGCGGCCGGGTCGGCGGTGTCGAAGGCGGCGAGCAGCAGGGCCCCGGTGGACTCCGGCAGGCCCATGCGGGCCGTGTCATTGACGGCCCTGACCGTCGTGCGGTCCATGAGTTCGAGGAGGGAGGGGACGTGCCCGCCGGCCATGATGCGGCACACGGCGTCGCAGGCGGCGGCGCCGGAGGGGAACTCGGCGGCCAGCACCAGCTGCCCGGGCGGTACGGGCCGCAGGGCGAGGACCGCCCGGACGACGATGCCGAGGGAGCCCTCGGAGCCGACGAACAGGCGGGTCAGGTCGTATCCGGCGACGCCCTTGGCGGTGCGGCGGCCGGTGGACATCAGACGGCCGTCGGCGAGGACGACGTCGAGGCCGAGGACGTACTCGGCCGTCACCCCGTACTTCACGCAGCACAGCCCGCCCGACCCGGTGCCGATGTTGCCGCCGATGGTGCACGTCTCCCAGCTGGAGGGGTCCGGCGGGTAGGAGAGGCCGTGCTCGCCGGCCGCGCGGGAGAGGGCGGCGTTGACGACGCCGGGTTCGACGACGGCGATCCGGTCGACCGGGTCGATCTCCAGGATGCGGTCCATCCCGGTCAGGGAGAGCACGATGCAGCCGTCGGTGGCGTTGGCGGCGCCGGACAGGCCGGTGCGGGCGCCCTGCGGGACGACGGGGACGCGCAGTTCGGTGGCGGTGCGCATGACGTGCTGGACCTGCTCGACCGTGCGCGGCAGGACCACCACCGCGGGGCTGCCGGCCGGGCAGAAGCTCGCCATGTCGTGGGCGTAGGAGGCCGTGACGTCGGGGTCGGTGAGGACGGCCTCGGGGGGCAGGCCGCCGAGCAGCCGGTCGACGAGGGGGCCGGCCGCCACCGTGTCTTCATCGCGTCGCGCTTCGATACGGCTCATGATCACAGCGTGACACCGGGGGCCATCGGTGTGAACCCCGTGTACGGCAGCCGCGTCACATCGGGGTGTGATCATCGTATGAACCTGGGGTGTGGCACACAGTGTGCGCCATGACTGTGTGCGCCACGGACGACAAGCCCCATGAGCCCCGGCGGCGGGTCCGCCGTCGGGCGCTGCTCGCCTCGGCCGCCGGATGCGCGGTACTGGGCGGGGTGCTGGTGCTGCCGCCCTGGGGGCACCGGACGGCGCCCGCGCCGGATCCGGGGGCGCGGGCGCTGGCGGCGGTCACCCACGGGGTGCCGGCCGCGCTGCCCGACCTGCAGACGCTGGCCGAGGAGCGCGAGCGGCGGGTGCGCAGGCACCCGGGGGACGCGGAGGCCTGGGCGGTGCTCGGGGCGGCCCGGGTGGAGCAGGGGCTGCGGCTGGCGGACCCGGCGTACTGGCCGCGGGCCGAGCGGGCGCTGCGCACCTCGCTGAAGGTGCGGGCGAAGGGGAACGCCCCGGCGCTGCGGGGGCTGGCCGCGCTGGCGAACGCGCGGCGGGACTTCGCCGGGGCACGGAAGTGGGGCGAGGCGGCGCGGAAGCTGGAGCCGGAGCGGTGGACGACGTACCCGCCGCTGATCGAGGCGTCCGCCGGGCTCGGTGACGACGAGGAGACGGGGAAGCTGCTGGAGAAGCTGAAGGACCTGCGCTCCGGTCCCGCCGTGATGGCGCGGGCGGCGGCCGTGTACCGGGACCGGGGCTGGCGGGAGGACGCGGCGGCGAAGCTGGCGGACGCGGCGGCGGCCGCCGGGGAGCCGGCCGAGCGGGCGGCCTACCTGGAGCGGGCCGGGCAGCTCGCCTGGGAGCGCGGCGACCGGGAGGACGCGCTGCGGCACTTCCAGGAGGCGGTGCGGCTCGACCCCGATCAGCGGGCGGCCCAGGCCGGGCAGGGCAGGGCGCTGACGGCGCTGGGGCGGATGACGGAGGCGCTGAGCGCGTACCGGGTGGCGCTGGCGAAGCAGCCCCGGCCGGAGTACGCGCTGGAGCTGGGGGAGCTGTACGAGTCGCTGGGGCTGAGACGGGCGGCGCAGGTGCAGTACGGGGTGCTGCGGGAGCGGGTCCGGCTGGCCGCGGCGCACGGGGGTGACGAGGAGGTGGTGCTGGGGCGGTTCGAGGCGGACCACGGGGACGCGGAGGACGCCGTGCGGCGGCTGAGGAAGGAGTGGGAGCGGCAGCCGTCGACGGAGGTGGCGGACGCGCTGGGGTGGGCGCTGCACCGGGCCGGGGAGCACGAGGAGGCCCTCCCCTTCGCCGTACGGGCGACGGAGGGGGAGCGGGGCGGTGGGGTGCGCAGTGCGTTGTACGTGTTCCACCGGGGGATGATCGAGCGGTCGCTGGAGCGGTACGGGGCGGCGCGGCGGCATGTGGGGGAGGCGCTTCGGATCAACCCGTGGTTCTCGCCGTTGCGGGTGCCGCAGGCGAAGGCGGCGCTGGCCCGCCTGGGTGAGCCGTCCGTCCAGGCGGGGCCCGAGTTGTCCTGAGCCGCAGGTCGGTGCGGGGCGGGGGGTGTCGCGCAGCCCGGCGTTTGCGGGGTGCCTCCCCCGGAGGGGGTGCCCCCGGCCCCCGCACCGCAGGGCGGTGCGGGGGCCGGGGGCACGGGGGGGCTCACAGGTTGCCGCGCTTGGCCTGTTCGCGTTCGATGGCCTCGAAGAGGGCCTTGAAGTTGCCCTTGCCGAAGCCCATGGAGCCGTGGCGCTCGATGAGCTCGAAGAAGACCGTCGGGCGGTCCTGGACCGGCTTGGTGAAGATCTGCAGCAGGTAGCCGTCCTCGTCGCGGTCGACGAGGATCTTCAGCTCGCGCAGCGTCTCGACCGGCACCCGCGTCTCCCCGGCCCACTCGCCGAGGGTGTCGTAGTACGAGTCGGGGGTGTCCAGGAACTGGACGCCGGACGCGCGCATCTGACGGACCGTCCGCACGATGTCGTTGGTGTTCAGCGCGATGTGCTGCACGCCGGCGCCGCCGTAGAACTCCAGGTACTCGTCGATCTGGGACTTCTTCTTGGCGACGGCGGGCTCGTTGATCGGGAACTTGACCTTGAGCGTGCCGTCGGCGACCACCTTCGACATCAGCGCGCTGTACTCGGTGGCGATGTCGTCGCCCACGAACTCCTTCATGTTCGTGAAGCCCATGACCTTGTTGTAGAACTCGACCCACTCGTTCATCCGGCCGAGCTCGACGTTGCCGACGCAGTGGTCGACCGCCTGGAAGGAGCGCTGGGCCGGCGGCTCGACGATCGGGTCGGCGGCGACGTACCCGGGCAGGTAGGGGCCGTCGTAGCCGGAGCGCTCGACCAGCGTGTGGCGGGTCCTGCCGTACGTGGCGATCGCGGCCAGGACGACGGTGCCGTGCTCGTCCTTCAGCTCGTACGGCTCGGCGACGGAGCGGGCGCCGTGCTCGACGGCGTAGGCGTACGCGGCGCGCGCGTCCGGGACCTCGATGGCGAGGTCGACGACGCCGTCGCCGTGCGCGGCCACGTGGTCGGCGAGGAACGCGCCCCACTCGGTGGACTGCTTGATCACCGAGGTGAACACGAAGCGGGCCGACCCGCTCTCCAGGACGTAGGCGGCGGTCTCGCGGCTGCCGTTCTCCGGTCCGGAGTAGGCGACCAGCTTCATGCCGAAGGCGGTGGAGTAGTAGTGCGCCGCCTGCTTGGCGTTGCCCACGGCGAAGACGACCGCGTCCATTCCCTTGACCGGGAAGGGGTCGGCCTGCCGGGCGGTCGCTGCGGGAGTGTGGTGTGTGGTCTGCGTCATAGGGGCAGGGTGGGCCAGCTCTGCAAGGTGCGCAATAGTTGGCCCGTTCGCTGGGCAATGTGCTCAACCGGATACGCGGGTCGGCGGGCTTTCTGTACAGGATGACCATCGGGGAGGCGGACGTGGCGATCGATCATCTGGACGGGCGGATCATCCTGCTGCTGGCGCGGGAGCCGCGGATCGGGGTGCTGGAGATGTCGCGGCGGCTCGGGGTGGCGCGCGGCACCGTGCAGGCCCGCCTCGACCGGCTTCAGTCGAACGGAGTCATCCGCGGATTCGGTCCCGAGGTGGATCCGGCGGCCCTCGGCTACCCGGTCACGGCGTTCGCCACGCTGCAGATCCGGCAGGGGCAAGGGGCCGACGTACGCGCCCACTTGGCGACGGTGCCGGAGGTGCTGGAGCTGCACACCACGACCGGCACCGGGGACATGCTGTGCCGTCTCGTGGCGCGCTCCAACGCCGATCTCCAGCGGGTGATCGACCGCGTCGTCGGTTTTGATGGCATCGTCCGGGCGTCCACGGCGATCGTCATGGAGAACCCCGTTCCGCTGCGGATCATCCCGCTGGTGGAGCAGGCCGCGCTCGGCGAGTGAACCGACCTGGCCGAGCTGGGGTGAGCGCGTGTGAACTTCTGGGAGTACCTGGGAAGCCGGCACCAGCAGCTGCTCATCGACGCCTACCAGCACGCCAGCGTCGTCTTCCAGTGCATGGTGGTGGCGACCCTGCTCGGTGTGCTGATCGGCGTGACCACCTACCGCAGCGAGTGGGCGGGCAACCTCGCCACGACCGCCACCGCCACCCTGCTGACCATTCCGGCGCTGGCCATGATCGGGCTGCTGATCCCGGTCGTGGGGCTCGGGGTGCCGCCGACGGTGATCGCGCTGACGCTGTACGGGCTGCTGCCGATCGTGCGGAACGCGATCGTGGGGCTGCGCGGGGTCGACCCGTCGCTGGTGGACGCGGCCGAGGGGATCGGCATGTCGCGCCTGGCGCGGCTGGCCCGGGTGGAGCTGCCGCTGGCCTGGCCGCCGATCCTGACCGGGATCCGGGTCTCCACACAGATGCTGATGGGCATCGCCGCCATCGCCGCGTACGCCTCCGGTCCCGGCCTCGGCAACCTGATCTTCCGCGGGATCGCCTCGCTGGGCAGCAAGAACGCGCTGAACCAGGTGCTCGCGGGCACCCTCGGGATCATCGTCCTGGCCCTGCTGTTCGACGCCGCGTACGTGCTGATCGGGCGGCTGACCATTTCCAGGGGGATCCGTGCCTGATCCGTCCGTGCCCGGTTCCGGGACGTCCGCGCCCGGTCCCGGGACACCCATGCCCGGTTCCGGAACGTCCGCGCCCGGTTCCGGGACACCCGGGCCGGGGTCCCGGTCGGCCGGGGCGACCATCGAGCTGGAGGGCCTGACCAAGCGGTACCCGGGCAGTGCGCTGCCGGCCGTCGACAACGTCAGCATGGACATCAGGGCGGGCGAGACGGTGGTCTTCGTCGGCCCGTCGGGCTGCGGGAAGTCCACCACCCTGAAGATGATCAACCGGTTGATCGAGCCGACGGGCGGCCGGATCCGCATCGGCGGCGAGGACGTCACCGACATGGACCCGGTGCGGCTGCGCCGCACGATCGGGTACGCGATCCAGGCGAGCGGGCTCTTCCCGCACATGACGGTGGCGCAGAACATCGCGCTGGTGCCGAGGATGCTGCGCTGGCCGGCGGCCCGGGTGCGGGCCCGAGTGGAGGAGATGCTGGACCTGGTCGGCCTGGACCCCGGCGAGTTCCACGACCGCTATCCGCGCCGGCTGTCCGGCGGCCAGCAGCAGCGGGTGGGGGTGGCGCGGGCGCTGGCGGCGGATCCGCCGGTGCTGCTGATGGACGAGCCGTTCGGCGCGGTGGACCCGATCACCCGGGACCACCTCCAGGACGAGCTGATCCGGCTCCAGCGGGAGCTGCACAAGACGATCGTCTTCGTCACCCACGACTTCGACGAGGCGATCAAGATCGGCGACCGGATCGCGGTGCTGCGCGAACGCTCGCACATCGCCCAGTTCGACACCCCGGAGGCGATCCTCACCAACCCCGCCGACGACTTCGTGTCGGGCTTCGTCGGCGCCGGGGCCGCGCTGAAGCGGCTCAACCTCACCCGGGTGCGGGACGTGGAGATCACCGACTACCCGACGGTGACGGTCGACGACCCGCTCCAGCACATCTTCAACCGGCTCCGCTCCAGCGGCACCAACGAGATCCTGCTGCTCGACAAGCGGGGCCGCCCCTACAAGTGGCTCAGGCGCGGCGACATGATGCGCGCCAAGGGCTCGCTGGCCCGCGCGGGCACCCTGGTGCACGACACGGTGACCCGGGACGCGACGCTGCGGGACGCGCTGGAGGCGGTGCTCACCGACAACACGGGACGGGTCGCGGTCACCGGGCGGCGCGGTGCGTACGAGGGGGTCGTGGACGTGGAGACGCTGATGAACTCCGTGCACGAGCTGCTGGAGGCGGACCGGCTGGAGGCGCTGGACGCCCAGCACGAGCTCCAGGAGCAGCGGGCCGCGCAGACGCACGCCGAGCAGGAGGGCTTCGGCGGGGAGGCGAAGGCGTGAGGCCCTCCGCTGCCGGCTCCTTCGGCCCTCCCGGGCGGCGGCCCGAGGGCGAGCACGAGGTGAAGGGGCTCGCGTTCCGGGACGAGGGCGGCGGGCCGCCGGACGAGGCGGAGGCCGCTCCCCCGCCCCCGGCCGTGAAGCCGCCCCGGGTGACCTGGCAGAAGCTGACGTTCCTGCCGGCGGTGCTGATCGCCGTGCTGCTCGCGACCTGGCTGTGGTTCGAGCAGGCGGACCTCGACGCGCTCACCCGGAACGCGCTGTCGAACGGGCAGGTGTCCAAGGCGCTGTGGCAGCACATCGGGCTCACCGTGATCTCGACGTTCTTCGTGCTGGTCATCGCGATCCCGCTGGGCGTCCTGCTGACCCGCCGCACGTTCCGCAGGGCCACCCCGGCGGCGATGGCGCTGGCCAACACGGGCCAGGCCACCCCGGCGATCGGTCTGCTGGCGCTGCTGGTGATCTGGCTGGGCATCGGCCGCAGGGCCGCCCTGATCGGCATCGTCGCCTACGCCGTGCTGCCGGTGCTCTCCAACACCATCGCCGGTCTGCGGGCCAACGACCCGACGCTGCTGGAGGCGGCGCGCGGCATCGGCATGTCCCCGCTGGGCGTGCTCACCCGGGTGGAGCTGCCGCTGGCCGTCCCCCTCATCCTGGCGGGCGTGCGGACGGCGCTCGTGCTGAACGTCGGCACGGCGACGCTGGCGACCTTCGGCGGGGGCGGAGGGCTGGGCGTGCTGATCACCACCGGGATCACCAGCCAGCGGATGCCGGTGCTGATGGTGGGCTCGGTCCTCACCGTCGCCCTCGCGCTGCTGGTGGACTGGCTGGCCTCCCTGGCGGAGCTGCTGCTGCGGCCGCGGGGTCTGGAGGCGGGCCCGTGAGACGTGCGTGCCTGTTCCTGGCCGGGGCGCTGCTGGCGGCGGCCTCGGGCTGCGGGCTGACCAGCGGCTCCCCCATGGCCGACGACGTGGAACCCGGCTCGGTCGGCAGGGGGAGGCCGCTGGAGGGCGCGAAGCTCACCGTCACCTCGAAGGAGTTCACCGAGCAGCTCGTCCTCGGCGCGATCATGGGCATCGCCTTCCAGGCGGCGGGCGCGGAGGTCGTCGACCGGACCGGCATCCAGGGCTCCGTCGGATCCCGGGAGGCGGTCGTCAAGGGCGAGGCGGACGCCGGGTTCGAGTACACGGGCGCGGCCTGGATCACGTACCAGGGCAACAGCAGACCGATCCCGGACCCGCGCGAGCAGTGGGAGGCGGTGCGGGACGCGGACGTGAGGAACGGGGTGACCTGGCTGGAGCCGTCGGCACTGAACAACACCTACGCCCTCGCCATGAACCAGGCGAACTTCGAGAAGTACCGCACCCGGACCCTCTCCGAGGTGGCGGCGCTGGCGAAGTCCGACCCCGGCGCGGTGACCCTGTGCGTGGAGGGCGAGTTCGCCAACCGCGCGGACGGGCTGCCGGGCATGGAGAAGGCGTACGGCATGGACCTCCCGGCGCGCGACGTCACGCAGATGGACACCGGGATCATCTACACCCAGACGGCCAAGGGGGCCTGCACGTACGGCGAGGTCTTCACCACCGACGGGCGCATCAAGTCCATGAACCTGGTGGTGATGGCGGACGACAGGAAGTTCTTCCCCAACTACAACGCGGCGCCGACGGTCAACTCCGACACCTTCGAGAAGTGGCCGGCCATCGCGGAGGTCCTCGCCCCGGTGACGGCGAAGCTCGACAACACCGTGGCGCAGGACCTCAACTCGAGGGTGGACGTCGACGGGGAGGACCCGCACCAGGTGGCGCTGGACTGGATGGTGGAGGAGGGGTTCGTCAAGGAGGGCTAGCAGCTCGGGACCTTGCCGGTGCCCTTCTCCAGTGCCACGAGGGCGTCGACGGCGCCCTCGAGGGTGGTGACCGGGACGAGGCGCAGGCCCTCGGGGAGTTCGGACCGGGCGTCGGAGCACTCGTCCTTCGGCACCAGGAAGACGGTGGCGCCGTCCCGCTTGGCCGCCTGCGTCTTCAGGGGTACGCCGCCGACCGCGCCGACGGTGCCGTCCGCGTCGATCGTGCCCGTGCCGGCGACGACCCGGCCGCCGGTGAGGTCGCCGCCGCTGCCGTCGCCGTTCAGCTTGTCGACGATGCCGAGGGAGAAGAGCAGGCCGGCGCTGGGGCCGCCGACGTCGGCGAGCCTGAGGGTGACCTCGATGTCCTCGTCCTCGCGGTTCAGGTATCCCAGGGCGGCCCGGGTGGCCTCGTCCTGGGACTCCTCCATCTGCTTGCGGTTGTACCGCTCGATCTGCTGGACGGTGTCCCCGCTGGGGTAGACCGAGTCGCGGGGCATGACCGCCTCGTCGGTGCCGAACCAGCTGTCGACGACGTCCGGGAGGCCGACGCGGGTGTCCGGCGAGGTCGCCTCGATGGTGGTCATCCGCAGCTGTCCGCTGGTCTCCCGGACCGGTGCGCCGGTGATCGTGATGACCTGGGTGCCCTTGTTCTCACCGAGCACGTCCGCGGTCAGTCCGGGCTGCGCCACGGAGAAGGGGAGCGGCGCGAAGCCCGCGGTGGCCAGCAGGGCCACGACGGGCACGGCCAGGACGGCGAGGGCCTGGGGACGCGTGAGGCGGGAGAGCACGGGTTCAATCTAACGTGCCGCCGTCGCGGGCGGTCCTGCCTCCCCCAGCCCCGGGGCCCCGGGGGCGCCCCGGGAACGCACGGCTGCCCGCGGCCGTGTCAGCGCAGCGCCTCCGCCGCCACCTCGCGGGCGGGTCGTACCTCCCCCAGTGCCTCGGGGACCCGGAGGGCGCCCCGGGAACGCACGGCTGCCCGCGGCCGTGTCAGCGCAGCGCCTCCGCCACCACCTCGCGGGCGGGTCGTACCTCCCCCAGTGCCTCGGGAGCCCAGAGGGCGCCCCGGGAACGCACGGCTGCCCGCGGCGGTGTCAGCGCAGCGCCTCCGCCACCTCGCGGGCCGCGTCCAGCACCCTCGCGCCGACCCGTTCCGGGACGACCTCCGCCA
Source organism: Streptomyces sp. NPDC000348 (assembly GCF_042898795.1). Classification (NCBI taxonomy): domain Bacteria; kingdom Bacillati; phylum Actinomycetota; class Actinomycetes; order Kitasatosporales; family Streptomycetaceae; genus Streptomyces; species Streptomyces sp. NPDC000348. The sequence continues at coordinate 78,166 of NZ_JBIAZD010000002.1, read as the reverse complement.
GCATGACCACACCCACGCTGCCCTCGACCCCGGTGACTCCGAGCAGCGGCGCCGCCGCCCCGCACGCCCCGGCCTCCAGCTCTCCGTGGGTGAGGGTGTAGCCGGGATCGTCCGTTTCCTGCAGCCGCGCGGCGAGAATCGCCCTGCCCGCGGCCCCCCGGTCCAGCGGGTGCCGGAACCCCGGGCGGTACGCCACGTGGTAGTCCGTCCACGACGGCTCCACCACGGCCACCGCCAGCGCCTCCGCCCCGTCCACCAGCGTCAGGTGCGCGGTCGCCCCGATGTCCTCCGCCAGCGACCGCAGCGCCGGCATCGCCGCCTCGCGCACCAGCGGGTGCACCTGCCGGCTCAGCCTCAGCACACCCAGCCCGACCCGGGCCCGTCCGCCCAGATCACGGCGTACGAGAGCGTGCTGCTCCAGTGTGGCGAGCAACCGGTAGACAACAGTCCGGTTCACGCCCAGTTTGTGGGAAAGCTCGGTGACGGTCAGCCCGTGGTCCGTATCGGCCAGCAGCTTGAGGACCCGCAGTCCCCTGTCGAGCGTCTGGGAGGTCTCCGCGGTCACGACGCCCACTCCTTAGTGGTGAGGTCGGCGGCCCTCTCTCGGTGGACACGTCACCGAATCCCGTCGGTCACGCGCTTCAGAGGCCGCCGATCGGCCGGCGGCCCGGTACGTGACCCGGGCACAGTCGCTTCACGGCTGCGCTCCGCGGCGGCGCTGCCACGGGGCGTGTGCGTAGCGTGACAGTAGCGAGCCGGTCCGGTCAGCGGAAGGCTCCGTCCAGAATCCGGGCACTCTCACAGGAAAGTGGTTCCGTTTGTCCCCATACGCACACATGGCGTCACCGCATGCGCGTGGCCCACTCCTGCACCTTCTCGATCCGCTGGCGCAGCTGTCCCGCCGTGGCCTCGGCCGAGGGCGGGCCGCCGCAGACCCGGCGCAGTTCGGTGTGGATGACACCGTGCGGTTTGCCGCTCTGGTGGACGTACGCGCCGACGAGGTTGTTGAGCCGCTTGCGCAGCTCCATCATCTCCTTGTGGGAGATCACGGGACGCCGCTCGGCGGGCAGTTCCAGCAGGTCGGCCTCGGTGTCCGGCTTCTTGCGGCTGTGCGCGATCTGCCGGGCCTGCCGCTTCTGGAGCAGCAGCTGCACCTGGTCGGGTTCGAGGAGCCCGGGGATGCCGAGGTAGTCCTGCTCCTCCTCGCTGCCGGGGTGGGCCTGCATGCCGAACTCGGCGCCGTTGTACATCACCCGGTCGAAGACGGCGTCGGACTCCAGCGCCTCGAAGGGCAGCATGTCCTGCTCGCCGGTGTCCTCGTCCTGCTCCCGGTTCGCCTCCTCCATCTCCTTCTCGGACTCGGCGTACGGGTCCTCCTCGCCCTCCTTCTTGGGCTTGTCGAGGACGTGGTCGCGCTCGCGCTCCATCTCGTTGGCGAAGCCGAGCAGGTCCGGGATGGTCGGCAGGAACACGGACGCGGTCTCGCCGCGCCGCCGGGACCGTACGAAACGGCCGACGGCCTGGGCGAAGAACAGCGGGGTGGAGATGGTGGTGGCGTACACGCCGACCGCGAGGCGCGGTACGTCGACGCCCTCGGACACCATGCGGACGGCGACCATCCAGCGGTCGGTGTTCCCGCTGAACTCGTCGATGTTCTTCGACGCGCCGGTGTCGTCGGACAGCACGAGGGTGGCCTTGTGGCCGGTGATCTCGCGGATCAGCTTGGCGTACGCCCGCGCGGACTCCTGGTCGGCGGCGATGACGAGGGCGCCGGCGTCCGGAATGGCCTTGCGGACCTCGGTGAGCCGCCGGTCGGCGGCGCGCAGCACGGCCGGCATCCACTCGCCGCGCGGGTCCAGCGCGGTGCGCCAGGCCTGGCTGACGGCGTCCTTGGTCATGGGCTCGCCGAGGCGGGCCTCGATCTCGTCGCCGGCCTTGGTGCGCCAGCGCATGTTGCCGCTGTACGACATGAAGATGACGGGCCGCACGACGCCGTCGGCGAGGGCGGAGCCGTACCCGTAGGTGTAGTCGGCGGACGACCGCCGGATCCCGTCGTCGCCCTCCTCGTACACCACGAAGGGGATGGGGTTGGTGTCGGAGCGGAACGGCGTGCCGGTGAGCGCGAGCCGCCGCGTGGCCGGCTCGAAGGCCTCCAGGCAGGCCTCGCCCCAGGACTTGGAGTCACCGGCGTGGTGGATCTCGTCCAGGATGACGAGGGTCTTGCGCTGCTCGACGCGGTTGCGGTGCAGCATGGGGCGCACGCCGACACCGGCGTACGTCACGGCGACGCCGTCGTACTCCCTGCCGAGCGGGCCCGCGCTGTACTCCGGGTCGAGCTTGATGCCTATCCGTGCGGCGGCCTCGGCCCACTGCTTCTTCAGGTGCTCGGTGGGCGCGACGACGGTCACCTGCTGCACGACGTGGTGGTGCAGCAGCCAGGACGCCAGCGTGAGCGCGAACGTCGTCTTGCCGGCGCCGGGCGTGGCCACCGCCAGGAAGTCACGGGGCTGGGTCTGGATGTACTTCTCCATCGCCCCCTGCTGCCAGGCGCGCAGCTTGCCGGCGGTGCCCCAGGGGGCACGTCCGGGAAAGGCCGGGGACAGGTGGTGCGAGGCGGAGCTGGCGGTGGTAGTCACGATCTCCGATGGGGGGTCGGGCGGCACGGCCGCGTATGACAACCGGGCCACCCTACCGATGGCCCGGCGGTGTCAACGCCGGTACGCGGCCGCATCACCCGAGGGTGGGACCGAGGTCACAGTCAGCGCGCGAAGCACGGCAGCCGGGACGCGATCTTCGGCACGTCCAGTGCACCCTGGCAGACGTCCGGCACGAACCGCTCGGCCTCGTCCACGTCGAAGTCAGGATCGAGTGGATGCCCGTTCATGTGGAGGAAAACCCAGGTCGCGTACCAGGCGAGGCGCTTGTTGCCGTCGACGAGGGCACGATTGCGGGCGAGGGACTCCATCAGGGCCGCGGCCTTCTGCCACACGTCCGGGTACGCGTCCTGGCCGAACACGCTCGACTGCGGTCGGGCCAGTGCGGAGTCCAGCAACCCGTAATCACGCACCGCGCCCTCCCCGAGCCGCTTCGCGAGGTTCAGCAGCTCGGGCAAGGTGAGGTAGTGCATCAGGCGAGCCTCCGGTTCAGCTCCGCACTGGCCTTCAGCACATGGTCGGCCGCCTCGTTGAACAACCGTGAATGCTCGTTTACGGCCGCGATCACCGCGTCATGCGCGAAGGCCTGCATGCTGCGTCCTTCGGCGGCGGCGCGCTCGCGCAGGGCGTCGAGCTCTTCATCGGTAAACCGCACGTTCAGTCCAGCCATGCCTCGACGGTACTACCTGGTACCACTCGGTGTCACACCGATTCCGTCCGCACCCGCGTGGCCACCCACGCCCCCGCCAGCGCCACCACCGCCATCGGCAGGAACACCGCCGCGAAGGCGGCCGGGTGGGAGCCGGTGGCCTCCGTCGTCGCGTGACCGACCGTGCCGCCGCCGAGGGCCGCGAAGGCCGCTCCCCCGGCGGCCAGCAGGAGGACGTTGGACAGGCCGTCGGAGATCTGGAGGGCGGCGGAGTTGGCGCCGGCCTCCTCGGGCGCGGAGAGCCGGAGCAGCAGCACGCTGGTGGAGGAGATCACCAGGCCCATGCCGAAGCAGCCGAAGCCCCAGGCGACCGCCACCGTCCAGGCGGGTACGGCCTCGATCAGCACGCTGGGGGCCGCCGCGATCGCGGCCGCCACCAGGACCATGCCGAGGGTCATCAGGCGTTCCCGGTACGGCTCCAGGCGGGGCCGGGACTGGAACCAGGAGCCCAGCGCCCAGGTCCCGCCGCCGGCCGCCAGGGAGAAGCCGGCGAGGGTCGGGCTGAGGCCGCGCTGGGTGACCAGCATCAGCGGGACGAAGGACTCCGCCGCGATGAAGGAGCCGGCGGCGACTCCGCGCAGGAGGACGACCGAGGGCAGTCCGCGCGCCGCGCGGCAGGTGCCGCGCGGGAGCAGGCCGAGCACGGCCGGGACCAGCAGGGCGACGCCCAGCGCGCCCGGCGCCAGGGAGGCCCAGCGCAGGTCCTGGGCGGCGTACTGGAGCAGGCCCGCGCCGAAGGAGATCGCCAGGGCCAGGCGGATGCGGCGGCCGTCGAAGGATGCGGGCGCCTCCGCGTTCACCGGGCCGGACGCCAGGCGCCGTATCTGGGGCAGCGCGAGCGCCAGCGGGAACACCACGAGCGCCGGGATGCCGAGGAACACCCAGCGCCAGCCGAGGTGCTCCGTCACCGCGCCGGAGGCCAGCGGGCCGACGACCGACGGCACCACCCAGCTCGCCGCGAACGCCGCCATGATCGCCGGCCGCAGCCGCTCCGGATAGGCCCGCCCGACGATGACGTACAGCGCGACGATCACCAGGCCGCCGCCGAGCCCCTGCACGGCCCGCCCCAGGATGAACAGCCACATCGCCCCGGCCGTCCCGGCGAGCAGCAGGCCGGCCCCGAAGGAGGCGATGCCCCAGGCCAGCGGGGCGAGCGGGCCCCGCCGGTCGGACCACTGGCCGGACAGCACCATGCCGAACAGGCTGGTCGTGAAGTACCCCGAGAACGCGAACGCGTACAGCGGGACCCCGTCCAGCTCCCGCGCCGCCACCGGCATCGCCGTGCCGACCGCCGTCGCCTCGAAGGCGATCAGCAGCACCACGGAGACGACGCCGATGCTCAGCGCCCGGTAGGGGCCGCTCAGCACGGTCTCGTCGGGGGCGACGGCCGGCGAGGGGGCGTCGGCGGGCTCGGCGACATCGGTGTCACGCGGGTTCGGGGCGGTCATGGTCGCCAGGGTAAGGGCCACGGCGTGGTTTGACCCCTGTCGGGGGTCGGGACCGGTACCGGGACCTTGGTCGTAGGACCGGGACCGCCGTTCATGAACGGCGTGTGGCAGTCGCGTTGCGGCCCCCGGTGTTTCCTTGAGCGCCGCCTCCGGCCCGCCGTACGGTCGTCACACCGGTTCGGAACGGCGGGGCACCGCAAGGGACTTCGCCCCCGACACGGCCGTGTGCCCGAGTGGCCCAGGGACTCGCCTGCAAAGCGGGGTACGCGGGTTCGAATCCCGCCACGGCCTCCACGCGCGGCGGGGTGCTCCCGGAGCACCCCGCCCGCTTCGTCAGCGCCCCGAAAAGGCGCGGGGCTGTATCGACATGCGGCTCCGCCGCGCGGGCACGACCCGCCACGACGGCCCCGCAGCCGACCGGCAAACCCAACAACCGCACCTCAGCGAAGCGCTAAAGCACGCCCCCCGCCTCGTCCTGGAAGAGTTCCGTCCAGTAGTGCCAGTCGGTGTCGGTGGTGGTGCCCGTCGGGTCGATGGAGGACAGCACCTGGAGCATCGTCAGCGCCAGCTGGTCGTAGGTGTCACTGGTCAGCGCGTGGCCCGACGCCTCGTCGATGGCGTGCTCGCGGTGGAGCAGCCAGAGGGTGAAGGCGAGCGTGGAGATGTCCGTGTTCAGCGGGTGGAGGAGACCGTCCGGTTCGCTCCAGTTGAGCACCGCGCCCGTGGTGCCGTCGACGACCAGGCTGTTGTCCTCGATCAGGTGCCCCAGGCGTATCAGGTGGCCGGCGCGGGCGGGGAGCAGGCCGGACGGGAGCTCGCCGTCGCGTTCGTCCGCGTAGTACTCCGCGAGCGTGCGCAGCGGCAGGTCGGTGTCCAGGTGGAAGAGGAAGCCGTCCTCCGGCAGGCCCGTCTCGCGCAGGAAGCGGCGGGTCGGCTCGTGGTCGAGCGTCGCGGGGAAGTCGACCTCCTCGAAGCGGACCACTCCGCCCCGGCCGAACTCCTCGTCCAGCAGGCGCAGGGGGAGGTCCAGGGACAGGCCCGAGGCCGTGCCGGGGCCCGCCACCAGGGCCAGCGGACGGATCAGCGCGGCCATCTTCCAGAACGGCGCCGGCTCGCCGTCCGCGCCCTCCTCGAAGAGCGCCAGCAGCTGCCGGGAGGCCTCCGCGACCGCCTTGGTGCCGTACCGGCCCGCGTGGGCGGCGAACTGGCCCCGCAGTCCCGCCAGTTCGTCCGTCGCCGCCGCGAACCGCACCAGCGTCGGCAGGGACGGGGCGAGCGGGCGGCGGTCCATCAGGTCGGGGCGGTCGTGGAGGAAGAACGTGGTGGACACCTCGCCGGTCACCCCGTCGAGCAGCACCGACTCCGTCCGGAGACCGGCCGGGCCCAGCAGTCCGCCGATGACCAGCTGGTCCCGCAGCTCCGCGGAGAGCCGGTCGCCGGGGCCGTCCGTCGCGTCGCCCACCGTGCGCGGGCCGCCCTGCCGCGCCAGCTCCGCGAAGCTGAACAGGCCGCTGTCCGCGGGCAGTCCGGGACCGGTCAGCCAGCCGCGCGTGGACGCGTGCGTGATGCGGGGATCGAGGTCGGCGCCGGTCAGTGTGATCGCCGCTGTGGCGACGGTGTCGGTCGTGCTCATGATTCCCCCGCGATACGTGTGCTCGGTCCCGGGCCCGCGAACGCCCCGCCCCGGGCAGGACGGACCGGGCCCTTCCGGACCCGGCGGCCGTCCCCCACTGCTCGGCACACTACGCGGCACCACTGACAACGCCCCCGGACCGAGGGCGGCGGATCCGACGCCCCGTCACTGAAGACGCCCGGGCAACCGTTTGCGTTGCTTTTTCTCCGGGTTCCCCGGGAATCACCCGGAACGGGGCTCAGCCGCCGGTCACCACCGCGGCCTGCGGACGGATCGGCAGGCGGTTCACCGGGCGGCCCGTGGCGGCCCGTACGGCGGAGGCGATCGCCGCCGGCGAGGTCACCACCGGCACCGCGCTGGCCGCCTTCGCTCCGAACGGCGCGACCACGTCCCGCTCCTCGACCAGCTTCACGATGTGGATGTCCGGGGCGTCCAGCGCCGTCGGCAGGGCGTACCCGGTCAGGTCGGGGTGGCGGACCAGTCCGCGCGGCGTGCGCAGGTTCTCGGTGAGCGCGGCGCCCAGCCCCTGGGTCACGCCCGCCTCGATCCGGGCGGCCAGCTGCGCCGGGTTCAGCACCCGGCCCACGTCCTGGGCGACCGCCAGCTCCACGACCCGTACCGAGCCGAGCTCGATGTCGACGTCGACCACCGCGCGGATCGCGCAGAAGGCCATGCCGACGAAGGCGTCGCCCTGGCCGGACCCGTCCAGCGGCTCCGTCGGGTGCGGACGGCACTGGGCGGTGGCCCACAGCTCCTTGCCGTGCAGCTCCTCGGTCACGGTCGTGGAGAGCACGCCGTCGTACGAGGTGATCTTGCCGTCGGTGATCTGGAGCAGCTCGGTGGACATGCCGAACTTGTGCGCGAGGGGCTGGAGGAGCTGGGTGCGGACCATCTTCGCCGCGCGCTCCACCGCACCGCCCGACACCCAGGTGTGCCGGCCCCGGCAGCCCGGGCCGGCCGAGGGCTGGTCGGTGTCGACGGGCGCCACGTGCACCTCGTCGACGCCGAGAATCTCCTGGACGATCTGCCGGGCCAGGGTGGAGAAGCCCTGGCCGCTCTCCACGGCCGCGCACAGCACCGTCGCCACGCCGCCCTGGACCCGCACGGTGGCCGTGGACACCTCGTCCGCGCCCTCCGCGCCGAGCATGTGCACCATGCCGAGGCCGTAGCCCACGCCCCGGCGCACCGCGCCCGGTTCACCCGCGCCCTCGGGGCCGCCGGGCAGCAGCCACTCGTCCTCGGGGGTGTCCTTGGGCAGCGGCGGCAGCGGGAAGTCCCGTACCGCCTCGAGGAGTTCGGCGACCGGGGCCGGGCAGGTCACGGTCTGGCCGGTGGGCAGCACGTCGCCGGTGGCCATCACGTTGCGCAGGCGCAGCTCCGCCGGGTCGACGCCGAGCTTCTTGGCCAGCTTGTCCATCTGCGCCTCGTGGGCGGCGCACACCTGCATCGCGCCCTCGCCGCGCACGTGGCCGGAGGGCGGGTTGTTGGTGCGCACGGCCCAGCCCTCGATGAAGGCGTTGGGGACGACGTACGGACCGCAGGCGAAGGCGACGGCGGCGGCGAGGGCGTCGGAGGAGGTGTCGGCGTAGGCACCCGCGTCGAGCAGGATCTGCGCCTCGACCTTCACCAGTCTGCCCTCGGCGTCGGCGTGGTGGCGGTAGCGCAGCAGCGTGGGGTGCCGGTGGGTGTGGCCGAGGAAGGACTCCTCGCGCGTGGCGGCGAGTTTCACCGGGCAGCCGGTCCGCAGCGCCAGCAGGCCGAGCGGGAGCTGGAAGCCGCGGTCCTCGCGGTCGGCGGTGGCGCCGGGCACGCCGGTGACGACGACCTTCACCCGTTCGGGTGTCAGGCCGAGGACCGCGGCGGCGGTGTCCCGGTCGCCGTGCGGGTCGGTGGAGGCCAGGTACAGCTCGACGCCGCCGTCCGGGCGGGGCACGGCGAGACCGGCCTCGGCGCCGATGGGGGCGGGGTCCTGGCGGCCGATGCGGTACAGGCCCTCGACGACGACGTCGCCGGCCGCTTCGGGGTCGCCGTGGCGCAGCGGGATGTGCCGGATCAGGTTGCCGTCGGGGTGCAGCGGTTCGGCCTCGAACGCCTGCTCGGGGTCGGTCACCGGGTCGAGCACCTCGTACTCGACGATGACGGCGGCGGCGGCCATCCGCGCGGTGTCCGGGTGGTCGGCGGCGACGGCCGCGATGGGCTCGCCGTGGTGGCGCACGACCTCGGAGGCGAAGACCGGGCGGTCGGCCGTGCCGCGGCCGTGCACCGGGTCGCCGGGGACGTCCTCGTGCGTGACCACCGCGTGGACGCCGGGCATCTCGCGCGCGTGCGTGGTGTCGATGGACACGATGCGCGCGTGCGGGTGCGGCGAGCGCAGCACGGCCGCCCACAGCAGGCCCTCGGCCCACAGGTCGGCGGCGTACGGGAAGGTGCCCTCGGTCTTGGCGCGGGCGTCGGCGGCCGGGAGGGAGCCGCCGAGTCCGTGCGGGACCGGCTCCGGCTCGGGAGCGGCCTCCGTGGCCTGCGCGGTGGCTGCTTCGTTGGTCACGCCTGGCCTCCGTCCGGGCCGTAGGGCTGGTCATGGGGCTGCTCGTCGGGTCCGGGGGCGCCGAACGCCGAGGGGTTGACGCCGCCGGCGCCGGGGCCCGCCTGGTGCGGGATGCGGGGCGGTTCCGCCTCGCCGTCGGAGTCGTCCTCGGCGGACGCGGCGTGCGCCTCGCGTTCGGCGACGACCTCCTTGACGGCGTTCACCACGCCCCGGTAGCCGGAGCAGCGGCAGAGGTTGCCGCACAAGGCCTGGCGGGTCTCCAGTTCGGTGGGCGCCGGGTTGCCCTCGAGGAGGTCGTGCACGGTCATCGCCATGCCCGGCACGCAGAAGCCGCACTGCACGGCGCCGCACCGGGCGAGCGCCCGCTGCACGTCGGAGGGCCGGCCGTCCTGCGCCAGTCCTTCGACGGTGCGGACCTCGCTGCCGGCCGCGGTGACGGCCGGGACCAGGCAGGACGCCACGAGCCGGCCGTCGACCTGCACGTTGCAGGCCCCGCACTCGCCCTGGGAGCAGCCGTCCTTGGCGCCGGCGAGACCGAGCCGCTCGCGCAGCACGTACAGCAGCGACTCGCCGATCCAGGCGTCGGTGACGGGCCGGTCAGTGCCGTTGACGCGGAGCACGTAGGAGGCGAGGGGGTGGTCGTCGTGCGGGGGCGGCGGGTCGTCCACCACGTGCGATGCGCCCGGTTCGCCCTGTTCGTCCGGGGCGTCGGGTGCCGTCCCGGTCTCCGGGGAGCCGGTATCGGCAGACCCCGCCGCCGGTTCCGTCTCCGGAGCGGGCTCGGCGGGGGCCGTGGAGGGCTCCGGCGGGCCCTCGGCGGCCTCTGGGGCCCCGTGGGTGTCCGCGGCGGTCTCGGAGACCTCACCGGCCCCGGAAGCGGCCCCTGAGGCGTCCTGGGCGTCCGGGGCGTCCGGGTGCGGGTGTTCCCGGAGTCCGGCCGGGGCGCCCTCGGCGGACTCCGCCGCGGACCGCCACTGCGGCTCCGCGTACTCCTCGGCGGCGAACGACTGCGGCGCACCGGCCGACCCGGGTCCTGCGTGCCCGTCGTACCCGGACGGCTGCCCGGGTACGGGACCGTCGCCCCGGCCCGGCTCGCCGTGGTGCTCCGGGGCGTGCGCGGGCACGCCGGAGGACTCCGGCACGGCGTCGGCGTCCGACTGCCCCGGCGCGTGCTCCCCCGCCGGCTGCACGGGCGTGCCGTGGGCCGGCGTCCCGCCATAGACGTCCTGGCCGGGCACGGGACCGGCGTCCGACTGCCCCGGCACGTGCTCCCCGGCCGGCTGCACGGGCGTGCCGTGGGCCGGCGTCCCGCCGTACACGTCCTGGCCGGGCAGAAGGCCCGCTCCGGGCTGCCCCGGCGCCTGTTCGGGCACGGGACCGGCGTCCGACTGCCCCGGCGCGTGCTCCCCCGCCGGCTGCACGGGCGTGCCGTGGGCCGGCGTCCCGCCGTACACGTCCTGGTCCGCGGGGCCCTCGCCGTGACTGCCGGGACCGGTGTACGGCAGTGGTCCGGCGGCGGGCAGGGGCTGTCCGCCGTACGTGTCCGCGCCGGGCGGCTGCTGGAGCGCGGGGCCGTCGGTGTGGGGCCGGGGGCCGGGCTCTCGCGGGTCCTGCACGGGGCCGTGTTCGCCGCCCCGCGGCTCCTGGTCCCCGTCCTGCGGGACGCCGGGCACCCCGGGTCCCCACGGGGTGCCGATGGACTGGGGGGGCGCCCAGGGGGCGGGGGCGCCGCCCGGGAGGGTGGCCGGCGGGGTGCCGCCCCACTGCTCGACCAGGGCGGACGCGGTGAACTCGCCCGACTCGTCCGGTAGATCGCCGTCGGCCACGGGGATCGACCACTGGCCGGTGACGTCGTGTCCCGGTGCCGGGTTCTCCGGGGCCTGCTCCCCGTAGGTCCACTGTCCGGCCGCGCCGGGGTCGTACGTGAACCGGTCCCCCGGTGCCGCGGCCGCCCCGGGGTCGTGCCACTGGGCGCCGTCGACCGGCGCGCCGGGCACTCCCCAGGAGCCGGCGGCCGCCGGGTCGGTGCCCGCGGCGGCGGCCGGGTCGACCGCGATCTGCGGCGGCACGTAACCGTGGCCGGGCGCGGCGAGCGGGCTCTCCATGGAGTCCAGCAGGGCGTCGATGCCGCCCTCGGGGAGGTTCACGAAGGCCGTGGCGCCGTCGTCGTAGTCGCCCTGGGGCAGCGGGTCCCAGCGGCTGCCGCCCGGGGGCGTGCCCTGTCCGTGCTGGTCGTCGGTCACGACAGCGCCCTCCCCAGTGCTCGTCGGGCCAGTGCGGCGACGGTGCGCCGCAGGTGCAGTACCGCGGGCGGAAGCGGTGGGACGGTGCCGTCCTCGCCGGGGGCGGCGTCGGGGATGCAGGCCGCGGCGACGTACTCCCCGAACGCGTTCAGTGCCTCGGGCACGATCGCGCGGTTGTTGTCCCAGTCGATGAGCTGCGCGACCCACTGCTCGGCCTCCAGGGGCCGCAGCGGCATCGGCGCTATGGCGCCCACCGCGCAGCGCACCCCGCGGCGGGCCGGGTCGAGCACCAGGGCGACGGAGGCGACCGCGCGGCCGGGGCCGGTGCGGCCGGTCGCCTTCAGGAAGACCTGGGGGGCGTGCAGCAGCGGCACGCGCACGTAGCCGATGAGTTCGCCGGGGCGCAGCAGGTCCATCCCGGCCAGCAGGTGCGACACCGGGAGTTCGCGGCGGACTCCGCCCGGGCCCGCGATGATCAGCGTCGCCTCCAGCGCGGCCAGCACCGGCAGCGCGTCCCCGGTGGGGGCGGCGGAGGCGATGTTGCCGCCCAGGGTGCCCGCGTTGCGGATGTGCGGCGGGCCGGCGGCACGCGCGGAGGCGGCGAGCGCCGGGATGAGGGCGGCGAAGTCGGGGCGGCCCATGCGCGCGTGGGTGAGACCGGCGCCGAGCAGCGCGTGTCCGTCCAGGTACTGCCAGCCGCGGATCTCGCTGATCCTGCCGAGGCCGACCAGCGCGGCGGGCCTGAGCTGCCCGGAGTTGACGGCGGCCATCAGGTCGGTGCCGCCCGCGACGGGCACGGCGGCGGGCATCGCCGTGAGGGCCGCCACGGCCTCGTCGAGTGTCGTGGGCAGCGTCACGGCCTGCGCCGCCTGCGGTGCGTGCGTGCTCAAAACAGGCTGCCCCTTCCCGCTGCCCCACCTGGTCCCACCTGTGCTGCCGTACGGTACGTGCTGACAGGCCGGACGTGGCAACTCTGGCACATCTTGGCAGGTGCCGAGGACGGGGGCCCGCCAGGAGCCGTTCGCCCACTTCACCCCGGACATGGCGGTTTTCGCCCCACATCACCGGTGCGTTTCGGATTGGCACTCTTCGGTGACTCTTGTACCTGTTTCGCATGACCCGTTCGACGCGGGACGAACAGGTGCGCGCACCCCGTTCGGGCTCCCGGCGCGGGGCGGGCCGTCCGCGTGCCGGGAGCCCTGGGCGGGCGGGCTACCCGTTCGGCGGCGGGCCGTCGATCGGGCGCCCCAGGACCCCCGGACGCTTCTGCCAGGGCAGCGGTCCGGTGGGCGGCCGGTAGGCGACCCCGAGGGCGTCCAGACGCCGGTAGTGGGCGGCCATCCGCCGTTCGAAGTCGGCGAAGTCCCGGTCGGCGGGGGCGGGCAGGTCGCTCCAGGCGACCTCGGCGAGCGCGGCGAGCCGGGGGAACGTCTGGTAGTCGACGCGCCCCTGGTCCTCCATCACCTCGGTCCACACGTTGGCCTGGGTGCCCAGCACCCGCGCGGCCTCCTCGCCCGTCAGCTCCGCGGGCACGGGCTCGAAGCGGTAGACGTCCTCCAGGGTGCGCACGTACCCGATCGGCACCGGCTCGTCGGGGCCCGCGTCCTGACGGTAGTCCAGGTACACCTGCTGCTGGGGGCACATGACCACGTCGTGGCCCGCGCGGGCGGCGGTGACCCCGCCGGAGTAGCCGCGCCAGGAGGAGACCGCGGCGCCGGGAGCCAGGCCGCCCTCCAGGATCTCGTCCCAGCCGATCAGCCGGCGTCCCCGCGCGGCGAGCCACGTGTCGAAGTGACCGATGAACCAGGACTGGAGCGCGTCCTCGTCGGCCAGTCCGAGGTCGCCGATCTGTTTCTGCGCGGCGTCCGACGCGCGCCACTGCTCCTTGGGGCATTCGTCGCCGCCGATGTGCACGAACGACGAGAACGGGCCGGCGTCCGCGGGGAAGAGTTCCAGGACTTCCTCGAGGACCCCTTCGTAGAACCGCAGGGTGTCGTCGGTGGGGGCGAGTACGTTCGGATTGATCCCCCAGGTGTCCCAGACGGTCAGGGAGGCGGTGTCGACGACATCGGAGTTGCCGAGTTCCGGATAGGCGGCGATGGCGGCCTGCGAGTGGCCGGGCACGTCGATTTCCGGGACGACGCAGATATGCCGCTCGGCGGCGTAGGCGACGATCTCGCGGATGTCGTCCTGGGTGTAGTGACCGCCGTGCGGCCTGTCGTCCCACAGCGGTGACGCGCGGTGCCCGATTTTCGTCCGGGCGCGCCAGGAGCCGGTCCCGGTGAGCTTCGGATAGCGCCGGATCTCGATGCGCCAGCCCTGGTCGTCCGTCAGATGGAAGTGGAGGACGTTGAGTTTGTGCGCCGCCATCAGGTCGAGATAGCGCAGCACGCCTTCCTTGGGCATGAAGTGCCGGGCGACGTCGAGCATCAGTCCGCGCCAGCGGAACCGGGGCCGGTCCTGGATCTCGGCTTCCGGCAGCTCCCAGCGGGTGCGCCCGAGGTGCGCCCGCCGGAACGCGTCGGGGCCGAGCAGCTGCCGGAGCGTCTGCGCGCCGGCGAAGGCGCCGGCCGGGTCACCGCCCGCGATCAGCGCACGGTGGTCACGGACGGTGACGCGGTACGCCCCGGGCGGGAGGTGGTGATCGTGCCGCAGCTCGATCGCGTTCTCCGCGGCCCGCCCGGGCGGGCCGGGCTCGCCCTCCCGCAGCGGCAGGCCGGTGGCCGCCTGCAGGGTCGTGCGCAGCCAGCGTTCGGCACTGCCCACGCCCGGCCCCGCGGTCAGTGTCGTGTCCCCGTCGAGGACGAAGACCCGCTCACCCCACGTGCTCACGCTCAGCGGCGCGGGAATCAGTTCCGTCAGTGAAGTCACGTCAGTCCTTTACCGCGCCACCCGGTCCGGAGACCGGACGCCGCTGCACGAGTACGAAGAAGACCAGTACCGGAATCGTCCTCACCGTGGACGCCGCCATAACCCCGCCCCGGTCCGGCTCGTCGGGTGCGCAGAAGACCGGCGGCGCCATCGGCAGGGTCGACTGCGAGATGTCGCTGACGATGAAGGACTTGGCGAACAGGAAGTCGTTCCAGGTGGAGATGAGGGAAAACACGCCGGCGGCCACCAGGCCCGGCAGGAGGAACGGGAAAAGGATCTGCCACGAAAGCGCGCGCGGCTCGCCCCGTCGATGCAGGCGCCCCCTCCAGCGCCCGGGGAACGGCCTTCACGAATCCCCTCGGCATCCGGATCGCGAACGGCAGGGAGAACGCGATGCGGGGCGGGATCAGCGACCAGAGCGTGTTCAGCCGGCCGAAGTCCCGCATGATGAAGAACAACGGGATGGTCAGCGCCTCCACGGGCACCGTCCGGGCCACCGGAAACATGATCGGCAAGGTGGTCCGCAGCCGGAACCGGAATCGCGTCACGGCGGTCGCGGCGAGAAAGGCGATCAGTGCGGAGGCGATCACCACGGCGACCGCGACGACGGCGCCGTCGAGTAAGTACCGGCCGAATTCCCGCTGTCCGGACACCCGCCGGAACGAGTCCGGCGTGGGCGCGAGCGTCCAGGGGCGCGGCTCGGCCGACTCGATCTCCCCGGCCGGTTCGAAGGCGCTCGGCACCGTCGAGTACAGCGGGAAGGCCACCACGGCGGCGACCAGCGGCGCCGCCGGCCCGGACGCCGGCCTCCCCGGACGCCGCACGAACCGGCGCACGGGATTCACCCGGGGTTCGCCGCCCTGGCTCACAAGTGTTACGGACAGCTTCATGAAGTCCCCCCGAATGCGTTGCAACATGCGCAATAAAAATTGTGTTATGCGCAACGCATCCAAGACTAGGGACTGGGCGAACCACGCCACAAGAGGTCTCAACCACTCTTCGCCCGGCCGGTCGCCGCCGCGGCTGCCGTCGACATCGTCCTCGCCGGGCGTGGGATGCGGTTCTCCCCGGTGTGAACGCCGGGGCCTTCCCAAACGCCGGGGCCTTCCCACAAGAGACCAGGTGACCCGAGGACGCACCCTGCGCAACGCGCGGGCAGCACAAAGGCCCCCAGGGCACGCAAAGCGCACCCGGGGGCCCCGAGAGGGTCGGACCGACGGAAGGAGGGGACGGGCTACTTGTCGCCCTTGCCCTTGTCGTCGCCGCCGGCGCCCATGGACTCGTAGATCTCCTTGCACATGGGACACACCGGGTACTTCTTCGGGTCACGACCGGGCACCCACACCTTGCCGCACAGCGCCACGACGGGGGTCCCGTCGAGGGCGCTCGCCATGATCTTGTCCTTCTGGACGTAGTGGGCGAAGCGCTCGTGGTCACCGTCGCCGTGGGAGGTCTGCGGCGTCGGCTCGACGAGGGTCCCCGTACCAGTCCCGCGCTCGGGCTCAAGAGTGCTCATAACAGCCAAGGGTACTGAAGATCACACGCATCAGTTGAGCGAAGGGTCGTCCGGATACGTGGCCACCATCGCCAGCTCGTTGCGCTGGCGGCGCAGCACCTCGCGCCAGAGCCGCTCCGGGGCCGGGGAGGAGACGTCGCCGGGCTCCGACTCCACGACGTACCAGGCGCCGTCCGCCAGCTCGTCCTCCAGCTGGCCGGGGCCCCAGCCGGCGTATCCGGCGAAGATGCGCAGCGAGCCGAGGACGGAGGCGAGCAGTTCCGGCGGGGCCTCCAGATCGACCAGCCCGATCGCGCCGTGCACCCTCCGCCAGCCCGGCGGCGCGGCCTCCCCGGCCGCCCCGCCCGGGACGACGGCGACGCCGAGGGCCGAGTCCAGCGACACCGGACCGCCCTGGAAGACGACACCCGGTTCGCCGGCCAGGTCCGCCCAGCCCTCCAGGATGTCGCCCACGTCCACCGGCGTCGGACGGTTGAGGACGACACCGAGGGAGCCCTCCTCGTCGTGGTCGAGGAGGAGCACCACCGCACGGTCGAAGTTCGGGTCCGCCAGGGCGGGAGTGGCCACGAGCAGCCGCCCTGTGAGCGAGGACACCTCGGTCATGCCAGACATGATCCCGCATCCCGCTCCCCCGTGGGGAGGCAACGGGGGTACGGGAGTGAACACGGCCACGATGCGCAGGAGCGGCCCGGTGGGGGCCCGCTCGAGGGCGGTGGCGGAAGACGGGCGGGCGGACCGGAGCACACCCGGCGCACGGCGGGGTCGGTTACCCGGGGTGGCTGGTCACAAACCCTCCGTGTTGTGACAGACCCATGACGTTCCACGGCCCTCCTCGGGCTTACGGAAGGGGGGCCGGGGGCGACTACCCTTTCCCTTCTGCCCCCTGCCCCACTCCCCACGGAACGCGAGATTCATGACCGTCAACGACGTCGATGACGTACTGCTTGTCCACGGCGGAACCCCGCTGGAGGGCGAGATCCGTGTCCGCGGTGCGAAGAACCTCGTGCCGAAGGCCATGGTCGCCGCGCTGCTGGGCAGCGCACCGAGCCGGCTGGGCAACGTCCCGGACATCCGTGACGTCCGGGTCGTACGGGGTCTGCTGCAACTGCACGGCGTGACGGTCCGTCCGGGCGAGGAGCCCGGCGAACTGGTGCTCGACCCCACGTACGTGGAGAGCGCCAACGTCGCCGACATCGATGCCCACGCCGGGTCCTCGCGGATCCCGATCCTGTTCTGCGGCCCGCTGCTGCACCGGCTCGGGCACGCGTTCATCCCGGGGCTCGGCGGCTGCGACATCGGCGGCCGGCCCATCGACTTCCACTTCGACGTGCTGCGGCAGTTCGGCGCGACCATCGAGAAGCGGGCGGACGGCCAGTACCTGGAGGCCCCGCAGCGCCTGCGCGGCACCAAGATCCGGCTGCCGTACCCCTCGGTCGGCGCGACCGAGCAGGTGCTGCTGACGGCGGTCCTCGCGGAGGGCGTGACCGTCCTGTCCAACGCGGCGGTGGAGCCGGAGATCGAGGACCTGATCTGCGTCCTGCAGAAGATGGGCGCGATCATCGCGATGGACACCGACCGGACGATCCGCGTCACCGGTGTGGACAAGCTCGGCGGTTACACCCACCGCGCCCTGCCCGACCGCCTGGAGGCCGCCTCCTGGGCGTCCGCGGCACTGGCGACCGAGGGCAACATCTACGTCCGCGGCGCCCAGCAGCGCTCGATGATGACGTTCCTGAACACCTACCGGAAGGTCGGCGGCGCCTTCGAGATCGACGACGAGGGCATCCGCTTCTGGCACCCCGGCGGCCGGCTGAAGTCCATCGCGCTGGAGACGGACGTGCACCCGGGCTTCCAGACGGACTGGCAGCAGCCGCTGGTGGTCGCGCTGACCCAGGCGACGGGCCTGTCCATCGTCCACGAGACGGTCTACGAGTCCCGGCTCGGCTTCACCTCCGCGCTCAACCAGATGGGCGCGCACATCCAGCTGTACCGCGAGTGCCTGGGCGGCTCCGACTGCCGCTTCGGCCAGCGCAACTTCCTCCACTCGGCGGTCGTCTCGGGCCCGACGCAGCTCCAGGGCGCGGACCTCGTCATCCCCGACCTGCGCGGCGGCTTCTCCTACCTCATCGCCGCCCTCGCCGCCCAGGGCACCTCCCGGGTCCACGGCATCGGCCTGATCAACCGCGGCTACGAGAACTTCATGGAGAAGCTCGTGGAACTGGGCGCCAAGGTCGAACTCCCGGGCAAGGCGCTCGACTGACGGAACCCTCCCCGCACACGCCGATGGGGCGGTCACCCGGAATCCGGGTGACCGCCCCATCGGCGTGAGTGAAAGCGCCCCGAAGGGGCGCGGGGAACTGCGCGACCGGCCACGGCCGGCCCGCAGTCGCCCACGGCACTCTTAAAAAAGCAAGGCTACTTGCCCTTGGCGGCTTCCTTCAGCTTCGAGCCCGCCGACACCTTCACGCTGTACCCCGCGGGAATCTGGATCGGCTCACCGGTCTGCGGGTTGCGCGCGGTGCGCGCGGCGCGGTGGGTGCGCTCGAAGGTCAGGAAGCCGGGGACGGTGACCTTCTCGTCGCCCTTGGAGACGATGTCGCCGACGACCTCGGCGAACGCGGCCAGCACGGCGTCGGCGTCCTTGCGGGTCACCTCGGCGCGGTCGGCCAGCGCGGCCACCAGCTCACTGCGGTTCATTTTGTTACTCCCGTGTTCTTCTTGCCGTTGAGGCGTGCCACGCGGCGGAGCCGCATGTCGGGCACGGCCAAGCCGATGCTGCCAGGTTCCTCGGTGGGTCCCCGGACCCGGGTCCCTCGTCAGACCCACGCGCCCAGGGACGCATCCTGCCTCTACCTGCGGCGGTAATGCCAATCCGGCACCCGCAGGAGTCGTGAGAACACCCCGGGGAGTCACACGAAGAGCGCCACGGCCCGGCCGCCACCATAGAGGGCGGCCAGGATCTCCGGGTGCCCCGACGCGCCGGTTCCAACCGGCCGTGGTGATCCTCACAGCCCTCTCGGCGTCCGGGTTTCCCTAGGGGGCCGGCGTCCCCGCCGCCTTCGCCGCCTCGCGCACCGCGCCGGCGACGGCGCCGGCGACCTTGTCGTTGAAGACGCTGGGGACGATGTAGTTCGGGTTCAGCTCGTCCTCGGTGACCACGTCGGCGAGGGCCTGGGCTGCGGCCAGCATCATCTCGGTGTTGACGGTGCGGGACTGGGCGTCCAGCAGGCCGCGGAAGACGCCCGGGAAGACCAGCACGTTGTTGATCTGGTTGGGGAAGTCGGAGCGGCCGGTGGCCACGACGGCCGCCGTCCGGCGCGCGATCGCGGGGTCGACCTCGGGGTCGGGGTTCGCGAGCGCGAACACGATCGCGTCCTCGGCCATCGCGGACACGTCCGTGCCGTCGAGGACGTTCGGGGCGGAGACGCCGATGAAGACGTCCGCGCCGCGCACGGCCTCCTTCAGGGTGCCGGTGAGGTTCTCGTGGTTGGTGTTGTCGGCGATCCAGCGCAGCGCGGAGCCGGGGGCGGCGTCGACGAGGTCGGCGCGGCCGGCGTGCACGACGCCGTGGATGTCGGCCACCACGGCGTTCTTCACCCCGGCGGCGAGCAGCAGCTTCAGGATGGCCGTCCCGGCGGCGCCGGCCCCGGACATCACGACGCGGATGTTCTCGATCGCCTTGCCGGTGACCCGCAGGGCGTTGGTCAGGGCCGCGAGGACGACGATCGCGGTGCCGTGCTGGTCGTCGTGGAAGACGGGGATGTCGAGGGCCTCGCGCAGCCGCGCCTCGATCTCGAAGCAGCGGGGGGCGGAGATGTCCTCCAGGTTGATGCCGGCGAAGCCCGGCGCGATGGCCTTGACGATCTCGACGATCGCGTCGGTGTCCTGGGTGTCCAGGCAGATCGGCCAGGCGTCGATGCCGGCGAACCGCTTGAACAGGGCCGCCTTGCCCTCCATCACCGGCAGCGCGGCCTTCGGGCCGATGTTGCCGAGGCCCAGGACGGCCGAGCCGTCCGTCACGACCGCAACGGAGTTGCGCTTGATGGTCAGGCGGCGGGCGTCCTCGGGGTTCTCCGCGATCGCCATGCACACGCGGGCCACGCCGGGCGTGTAGACCATGGACAGGTCGTCACGGTTGCGGATGGGGTGCTTGGACGCCATCTCGATCTTGCCGCCGAGGTGCATCAGGAACGTACGGTCGGAGACCTTGCCCAGGGTGACGCCCTCGATGCCGCGCAGCTCCTCGACGATCTCGTCGGCGTGCGCGGTGGAGGAGGCCGCGATGGTGACGTCTATGCGGAGCTTCTCGTGGCCGGACGCGGTGACGTCGAGGCCGGTCACCGAGCCTCCGGAGGACTCCACGGCGGTGGTGAGCTGCGATACGGCGGTTCCGCTCGCGGGCACCTCCAGCCGGATCGTCATCGAGTAGGAGACGCTGGGCGCCGTTGCCATGGCCGACTTCCTCTGCTTTTACCGTGTCGCTGAATGTGCCGTCCGATCGTCGCACCTACCCCTGAGTACGCGGTAGCCGCCCCGGATTGCGGACGTTTTGTTCACCGACGACTACCGCATGACGGAAGACGGCTTCCACTCCACGAGAGAGAAGCGGGCAAGGGAAGAGGCCCACGTCACCGGGGAATGACGTGGGCCTCTCGTGCGCTTGAGTGACACCGACCCGCCATGCTCGCCTCGCGGCAAGTGGTCGCTCGAAGCGACTAAGGTTGGGCCCGGGGGCTTGGATCGGGCCGGTGCCACACCAAGGCTAACAAACGGATCCGGTAAGACCATTCCCGCGGCGCAACCCGTTTTTTCCGGGCGCTCCTCAGCCCCCAGTCCCTCAGTCCCTCAGCAGATCCGGCACCCCGGCCGCGTCCGGCTCGTCGCGGTCCGCCGAGACCACCGTGAGCTGCTGGGTGGCCCGGGTCAGGGCGACGTACAGGACCCGCAGGCCGGCCGGGGACTCGTCGGCGATCTCCGCCGGGGAGACGACGACCGTCGCGTCGTACTCCAGGCCCTTGGCCTCCAGGCTGCCGAGCGCCACCACGCGGTCACCGAGCCCGTCGAGCCAGCGCCGGGCCTCCTCGCGGCGCTGCATGGCGACGACCACGCCGACGGTGCCGTCCACCCGCTCCAGCAGCCGGGCCGCCTCCGCGCGCACGGTCTCCCCGAGCGCGCCCTCCGCGACGGCGAAGCGCGGCTCGACGCCGGTGGAGCGCACCGCCCTCGGCGACTGCGATCCGGGCATGGCGAGGGCGAGCACCTTCGACGCCAGCTCGGCGATCTCCGCGGGGTTGCGGTAGTTCACGGTCAGCTCGAAGCGGCGGCGCGGGCGGGTGCCGAGGGCCTCGTCACGGGCCTGGGCGGCCTCGTCGGGGTCGGACCAGGAGGACTGGGCCGGGTCGCCGACGACCGTCCAGGTGGCGTGCCGGCCGCGGCGGCCGACCATGCGCCACTGCATCGGGGTGAGGTCCTGGGCCTCGTCGACGATGACGTGCGCGTACTCGACGCGCTCCTGGGCGAGCCGCTCGGCCCGCTCGCGCTGTGTCTCCTCGCGCACCGGCATCAGCTCCTCCAGGCCGGTGAGCTGGTCCAGCGGGTCGAGCTCGCGCTTCCTGCGGGGGCGGGCCGGGGCGCCGAGGATCGCCTGGAGCTCGTCGAGCATCGCGATGTCGTGCACGGAGCGGCCGTCCCGCTTCAGCGCGCGGGCGACCCTGCGGACCTCGCCCGGGTTGAGGATCCGCCGGGCCCAGCGGCCGAGGCGCCGCTCGTCCGCCATGGTGTCCAGGACGGCGGCCGGGGTCAGCTCGGGCCACCAGGCGTCGAGGAAGGCGGTGAAGTCGTCCTCGGAGGTGACGTCCTCGTCGAAGGAGGCACGCAGCTCCGCGGCCAGCTCCGGGTCGGTGTGCCGGTTCCCGGCGCCGGAGCGCCGCCACAGGGCGTCGAGGAGCAGCTTGCGGGCTCGGGGGCGCAGCAGGTTGACCGGGGCGGTGCCGCCGAGGGCGGTGCGGCGGACGTCCGCCAGCTCCTCCGCCTCCAGTTCCAGGCGGCGGCCGAAGGCGACGACCCGCAGCCGCTGTGGTGAATCGTGTCGCTCCAGTGCTCCGCGCGCGGCCTTCCGCAGCACCTTCAGCATCCGGTACGAGCCCTTGGCGCGGGCCACCGCCGGGGAGTCGTACAGCGTGGCCTCGGCGCCGTCGACCAGCGAGCCGATGGCGCGGACGGCGACCTGGCCCTCCTCGCCGAGGGAGGGCAGCACGCCCTCGGTGTAGGCGACGAGGAGCGGGGTGGGCGAGACGATGAGGATGCCGCCCGCGTACCGGCGCCGGTCCTGGTAGAGGAGGTAGGCCGCGCGGTGCAGGGCGACGGCGGTCTTGCCGGTGCCGGGGCCGCCCTCGACGTAGGTCACGGAGGCGGCGGGGGCGCGGATCACCAGGTCCTGCTCGGCCTGGATGGACGCCACGATGTCCCGCATGGTGTGCGTACGGGCCTGGCCGAGCGCGGCCATCAGGGCGCCGTCGCCGATCACGGGCAGCTCGTGGCCGTCCAGGGACGCCGTCAGCTCCGGGCGCATCAGGTCGTCCTCGACGCTTCGGACCCGGCGGCCCTTGGAGCGGATGACGCGGCGCCGCACGACCCGGCCGGGGTCGACCGGGGTGGAGCGGTAGAAGGGGGCGGCGGCCGGCGCCCGCCAGTCGATGACCAGCGGGGCGTAGTCCTCGTCCAGGACGCCGATGCGGCCGATGTGGAGGGTCTCGGCGATGTCGGCGGTGTTGTCGGGGCGCACGGCGCCCTCGGCGGGCTCGACGGCGGTGTACGCCCCGTCGGGGCCCTTCTTGCCGTCCTTGCCGAGCAGCAGGTCGATCCGGCCGAAGAGGAAGTCCTCGTACTCGTTGTTCAGCCGGTTGAGGTGGATGCCGGCCCGGAAGACCTGGGCGTCCCGCTCGGCGAGGGCGCCGGGCGTGCCGACCTGGCCGCGCAGGGCGGCGTCGCGCATGAGGAACTCGGCCTCGTGGATCTTCTCCTCGAGGCGCCGGTACACCCGGTCGAGGTGTTCCTGTTCGACTCGGATCTCCCGGTCGCGAACGGAGTCGTGAACCGGATCGACCGCGGTTTCCTGTTGAGCCTGAGCGGCCACCGGGCCCCCTTCTGACGTGCTGGGCAGCCGTCAACCGTACGCGAAGGGGGCCCCGGTCGGCTACGCGTCGACCTCGACGAGCAGCTTTCCGTCGAAGGTCATGACCTGGAAGTGGTCGATCTCGTTCGGCTGGAAGGCGGCGCCGCCCTGGACGTACAGCGGCTGCTTGGCCCTGTCCGTCCTGGCGTCCGGCAGTCCGTACCCCTCGGCGGGGACGGACCAGGAGTTCACGGTCTCGCGCTCGCCGTTCCTGCCGACGGCGATCAGCGAGCACTTCTGCTCGCCCTTGACGTTCTTCAGCTCCGTGACGATCTCGGTGCCCCAGAGCTTCTCCTCCAGGGCCACGGTCGCGGTCACCTGGGTGCCGGGATCGGTCGCCATGATCTTCTCGGAGCTCTTGTCGAAGGCCTCCTTGGCGGGGTTGGCCGCGAGCGTCTGGCCGGTACCGCTCCCGCCGCCCCCCTCGTCGCTCCCGCCGCTGGCCGCGACGGCCACGAACGGACCGCTGACGATCAGCGCGCCGGCGGCGGCCACCATGTAGAAGTTGCGGCGGCGCTTCCTCGCGCGGCGCTCGGCCACCTCGTCGACCAGCTTCTCCACCACGCGCGGGGAGGGCTTTGCGGACAGCGACTCGCCCAGCGCGGGCGTCCCGGTGCCGGGCAGGTCCGCGAGCGCGGCCAGCATCGGTTCCATGCCGGCGAGTTCGTCGAGCTGCTGGGCGCACCACTCGCAGGTCGCGAGGTGCGCCTCGAAAGCGGTTGCTTCGGCGTCGTCGAGGATGCCGAGGGCGTAGGCGCCGACGGTCTCGTGTTCGTTCGGCACCGGTGATCCCTGCATGGGACCAGACATACCCGTACCGCCCTCTCCGTATCCCCCGTAGACCCTCGTCACGCCGTCACCCCCCGCTCCTCCAGAGCCAGCTTCATCGACCGCAGGGCGTAGAAGACCCGGGAGCGGACGGTGCCGCTGGGTATGCCGAGTGTCTGCGCCGCCTCATTGACGGTACGCCCCTTGAAGTACGTCTCGACGAGTACCTCCCGGTGCGCCGGGGTCAGGTCGTCGAGCGCGTCCGACAGCGTCATCAGCCACAGCGCCTTGTCGATCTCGTCCTCCGCGGGGATGACCTCCAGCGGCGACGGATCGACCTCCTGCGGCCGGGCCTGCCGGCTGCGGTGGCCGTCGATGACGATGCGCCGGGCGACCGTCACCAGCCAGGGGCGTACCGAACCGGTCGCCCGATTGAGCTGACCGGCGTTCTTCCAGGCACGGATGAGCGTTTCCTGGACGACGTCCTCGGCGCGCTGCCGGTCTCCGGCGACCAGCCGCAGGACGTAGGCCAGCAGAGGTCCGGCGTGCTCGCGGTACAGCGCGCGCATCAGCTCCTCGTCGGGTTCCGAGGGCTGTGAGGACATGCGATGTCGGGCCCTCGCTCCACGTTCCCTGGCCACGGCCGCATCCTTGCGCACGCCCACCTCCGGTGTCCGGGGGATCCCCCCGTCGGTCGCTCGACAACCGGTACGGGCCCGGGGTGTTGGGTGTTCAAAGCGAGAGGACGGTTTTCTGCGAGGTCACGTGACGACCGGGACATGAGCCCACAATCCCCCCGCCGTTTCTTTACATTTACGGCACAACGACAGGGCTGTGATGCGCATCACAGCGCGAGGGCGGCGAACGGCCGTGTGACCGGAGTCACTTCGGCGTCCTCGCACGGTCGGCGCGCGGAGGCCGCGCGGGACGCACCGGAGCCGGTCAGGCCCGGGCGAGCGCCGCGCGGCGGCGGTGGCGGGCCACGCGCTCCCGGTTGCCGCAGATCTCGCTGGAGCACCAGCGCCGCCGGTGCCCCCGGGAGGTGTCGAGGTACACGATCGGGCAGGTGTCGCCCTCGCACTGCCGCAGGCCCGCGCGTGCGACGGGGTCGGTGAGCAGGTCCACCGCGTCCCGCGCGACGGCCGCGAGCAGCGCCGCGCGGCCGGGCGGGCCGTCGAGGCGGCGCACCAGCGCCCCGTCCTCACCGGGCACCGCGCGGGGCACCGGGGGCGCCGCGCGGGCCAGTTCGTTGACCCGGGCGAGTGCCAGGTCGTACGAGGGGACCCCGGGCACCGGGCGGCCGCGCACCAACGGGGCGAGCCGTCCGCGCAGTTCGCGGAAGGCCGCCGGCCAGGAGGCGTCGGCGTGGGCCAGCGGGGTGTCCGCGGGCACGAGCCCGGAGCCGGTGATCCAGGCGCGCAGCACCTCCACGGAGCCGAGGCGTTCCACGGGATGGGTGGTCGCGAGCAGATCCAGGCAGATCCGCCCGGTGTCGAACCGCAGCTCGTGGGAGGCCGTGACCGTACCCAATGTCATGTTCCTGCCACCGCCTAGGGTGGCCCCGCGCGAGGGGGCCGGTGAGCGATCCGGGAAACCGTTCCCTCCCACAGTGCCCGCCCGCCGCGGCCCCCGGAACCCCCCGGGCCGGTCGCCGGGCTCCCGTCTTGCGTCCCGGAAGGGCCGGGCCGCGCGGCGTCACGCGCGTGCTCCGGGACGCCTCCCGCTCACGGCCCCCGGGAAGCGCGCACGGCGCCGTGGGGCGGTGGGAGCCGGCAGGGCTCGACGGCGGAACCCGGCACCGGCGGGCGGCCGTGCGGCCGCCGCGCTCAGTCCTCCCCGTACTTCGACTCCGCCGCCGGGTCCAGGGCGAGGCGGTAGCCGCGCTTGACGACCGTCTGGATCAGCTTCGGGGCGCCCAGGGCGGAGCGGAGGCGGGCCATGGCGGTCTCCACCGCGTGTTCGTCGCGCCCCGCGCCCGGCAGGGCGCGCAGCAGCTCCGCACGGGAGACGACCCAGCCGGGCCGCCGGGACAGCGCCCGCAGCAGGGACATCCCGGCCGGCGGTACGGGTCGGAGCGCGCCGTCCACCAGGACCGCGTGCCCCCGGATCTCCACCCGGTGCCCGGCGAGGGGCAACGCGCGGGCGCGGGCGGGCAGTTCCCGGCAGAGCAGCTGGACCAGCGGACCGAGCCGGAAGCGTTCGGGCTGCACCGTGTCGATGCCGCGGGCCTGCAGCGGCAGCGCGGTGACCGGGCCGACGCAGGCGGGCAGCACGTCGTGGCCGAGCGCGGCGAGCAGGTCGTCGAGGAGTCCACGGCCCTCCGCCCGGGACAGCAGGGACGCGGCGGCGGGCGCGCTGGTGAAGGTGACCGCGTCCAGGGTGCGGGCGACGGTGGCGTCGATGAGGCGGTCCACGGGGCCGAGGTCCTCCGGCGGCAGCCAGCGGTAGACCGGCACCCCCACCACCTCCGCTCCCCCGGCCCGCAGCGACTCCACGAACCCGGGCAGCGGCTCACCGTGCAGCTGTACGGCGATCCGCAGTCCGTCGACGCCCTCCTCCAGGAGCCGGTCGAGCACCTCGGCCAGGGACTCCGACGCCGGCGACCACTCCTCGGTCAGCCCGGCGGCCCGGATCGCGCCCTTCACCTTGGGCCCGCGCGCCAGGATCCGCACCCCGCGCAGCCGTGCCAGCAGGTCCTCGCCCAGCCCCCAGCCGTCGGCGGCCTCCACCCACCCCCGGAAACCGATCGCCGTCGTGGCGACCGCGATGTCCGGGGCCTGCCCGATGATGTCCTTGGTGGCGGCCAGCAGTTCGCTGTCGTCGGCGAGCGGCACGATCCGCAGGGCCGGGGCGTGCAGCACGGCCGCTCCGCGCCGCTCAAGCAGCGCGCCCAGCTCGTCGGCCCGGCGCGCCGCGGTCACCCCGACGGTGAACCCCGCGAGGGGCCCGTGTTCCGGTGGCTGCTCTTGTTCGTCGTACATGGCTCTCGTCCCGGCTCGAGTCGGTGTACCGCGGGGAGGTGCGGCTCCACCTCCATGCCGATCGAGCCTGTCAACGATCCATGACAGGCTCGGTTCGGCTTCATGTCACCAGTGTTACGTCATACGTCGGCGTAGCTGAGCTGCTTCTTCTCCTCCGGGGCGGCGTCCGTGGCGGCCGGCCGGACCGCCGGACGGCGAAGGTATACCGCCCAGGTGACCGCGAAGCAGACCGCGTAGCAGGCGAGGAAGGCGACGAACGCTCCGGTGCCGGAGCCGTAGGAGAGGAAGGACTGGCGGAAGGCCAGGTTGATGCCGACCCCGCCGAGCGCGCCCACCGCGCCGATCAGCCCCATGGACGCCCCGGACAGCCGCCGTCCGTACGCGGCCGCCTCCTCACCCGTGAGCCCCTTGGCCAGGGCCTTCGCCTGGAAGATGGCGGGGATCATCTTGTACGTCGACCCGTTGCCCAGGCCGGTCAGCACGAACAGCACCACGAAGGCGACGGTGAACAGCGCGAGCGACTTCTGCATGGAGGCGACGATCAGCACCGCGGTCGCCGCGCCCATGGCGACGAAGTTCCACAGCGTGATCCTCGCCCCGCCGTACCGGTCGGCGAGCGAGCCGCCCACCGGGCGGATCAGGGAGCCGAGCAGCGGGCCGATGAAGGTGACGTACGCGGCCTCGAGCGGGGTGCGGTCGAACTGGTTCTGCAGCACCTGTCCGAAGGCGAAGCTGTAGCCGATGAACGAGCCGAAGGTGCCGATGTAGAGGAAGGACATGATCCAGGTGTGCGCTTCCCTGACGGCGTCCTTGGCGGCACCGGTGTCGTTCTTCACCGAGGCGAGGTTGTCCATGTACAGCGCGCCGAGCACGGCGGCGACGACGATCAGCGGGATGTAGATGCCGAGCAGCACCCGCGGTCCGCCGCTCGCGCCGATGATCGCCAGGGCGGCGAGCTGGATCACCGGGACGCCGATGTTGCCGCCGCCGGCGTTCAGACCGAGCGCCCAGCCCTTCTTCCGGAGCGGGAAGAAGGCGTTGATGTTGGTCATGGAGGAGGCGAAGTTGCCGCCGCCGATCCCGGCCAGCAGGCCGACCAGCAGGAAGGTGGAGAAGGATGTCCCCGGCTCCATCACGGCGAACGCGGCGACGGTGGGCACGAGCAGCAGTCCCGCGCTGATCACCGTCCAGTTCCGCCCGCCGAAGATCGCGACGGCGAAGGTGTACGGGACCCGGACCACGGCGCCGACCAGCGTGACCATAGACGTCAGCAGGAACTTGTCGGCCGGGGTGAGTCCGTACTCCGGGCCCATGAAGAGCACCAGCACGGACCACATCGTCCAGATCGAGAAGCCGATGTGCTCGGACAGCACGGAGAAGAACAGATTGCGCCGGGCGATCTTCTCTCCGGTCCGGTTCCAGAAGGTCTCGTCCTCCGGGTCCCACTGCTGGATCCAACGGCCGCTGCGGGCTGTCATGAGGCCTCCACTGCTCTCCGGGGCGCGGGCGGTGCCGCGAGGGGCTGATCCCGAAGGTAGGGAGGGGGCGTTTCATGACTGTGGCGGGCGGTGACCGGTAGGGAACGTTGCTCTCACCTCGGGCGGGGGCGGGATGAGAGGTGTCCGGCACCGGCCGGGTGCCGTGCCGTGAGGCTCTGGCGCCGCGGGGGCTGCCCGTGGGGGGTTCTGCTGGGCGGGGTGCCCGTAGGGGGGCGGGGGCTGGGCGCAGGGGCCGGGGGCCTGGGGCGGGGGGCCGTAGAGGCCGGGGGCCTGGGGCGGGGGGCCGTAAAGACCGGGGGGCCTGGGGCGGGGCGCCGTAAAGACCGGGCTGTCCGTTGCTCATCCGCCCTCGCCCCTGGCCACACCGTTCACTTCCACGACAGGGGCAGTGCGGCACGCCCGCCCACCTCGAACCACAGCAGCTTCCCGGCCCCCCGCCCCGGCACGCCGTCCCCGAGCGCCCAACCGCCCCAGGAGTCGGCGTACTCCCGCACGAGACGCAGCCCACGCCCGGTTTCGGCGTCGGACGGAGCGAGCGGGACGGGGTCCTCGCCGGACCGGTCGAACGGGGCGGGAACGTACGGGTCGCTGTCCCACACCCCGACCCGCAGCCGGCCGTCGCCCAGCCCCGTGAGCCGCAGGGAGGCGGGCCCCTTGGTGTGCAGATAGGCGTTGGTGACCAACTCCGACACCAGCAACTCCACGACGTCGAGGGCGTCCTGTCTGCCGTGCCCGTCGAGCGCCGCCCGCACCGTCATCCGTGCGACGCGTACGGCGCGGGGGTCATGGGGGAGGCGAAGGGCGTACGTCCAGGGGTGGGGCGGGGCTACGGTGACCATGGTTGTCTCCGGGGAGTTGGAGGGGACGTGGCTTTCGCACTCACGGCTGCGCCGGGCGGTGGCAGTGCCTTGGTAGGTGCGCTTCCGGCTTACGAGCGCGGCGGCTGAGCGATATCGCTACGATAGAGCCGAGCTGGAAGATAAATCTCCCAACTACTGGAGGTACATCTTCAATTAGCTCGTGTGAGGGACATGAGAGCCGCTTCGCGGCGAGGAAGGACACGCCGTGCCGCCCACGAACAATCCGACGCTGCGGCAACGGAGACTGGGCGCCGAGCTGCGCAAACTCCGTGAGAAGGCGGGGTTCACGGTGACCCGGGCCGCCGAGCATCTGGGCGTCAACCAAGGGCGTGTGAGCATGATCGAGACCGGTCGCAGCCCTGTGAGCGCCGACCTCGTACGCGGGATGGCGTCCGCCTACGACTGCTCCGACCAGGCTCTGGTCGACGCGCTGGCCGCCATGACCGGGCGCCGGCGTCGGGGCTGGTGGGAGGAGTACCGCGAACACCTGCCCGCCGCGCTGGTCGACCTGGCGGAGCTGGAACACCACACGACCGCACTACGCGTGGCCCTGGTGATCCACATTCCGGCGCTGTTGCAGACCACCGATCACGCCCGCGCCCTCTTCCGGGCCGTGGTGCCGCCCATGCGCCAGTACGAGATCGAGCACCGCCTCACCTACCGCATCAAACGGCAGGGCATCCTGCACCGGGAGGATCCGCCCTCCTATTCGGCGATCATCCACGAGTCGGCGCTCCGCATGGGCTTCGGCGGCCCCTCCGTCTCCCACGGCCAGCTCACGCACCTGCTCGACATGGGCGAGATGCCCCATGTCACCATCCGGGTGATCCCATTCGGCACGGCCTACTTCCCGAGCACCGGCCAGTCCTTCGACTACCTCACGGGCGCTGTACCGCAGCTCGACACGGTCCAACTGGACACGCACCACGGAGGCTGCGGATTCCTCGACGCGGAGGCACAGTTGGCCAAGTACCGAGCCGTGCTGGACCACATGACGTCCTGCGCACTCGATCCCGCCGAGTCCCGCGACTTCATCCACAGCCTCGTCCGAGAAGCCTGAGAAGGAACACCGTGCACACCATCCGCTGGCGCAAGTCGTCCCACAGTGGCGACAGTTCGAACTGCGTGGAGATAGCCACCACTCCTGCCACCGTCCTCATACGCGACTCGAAGAACACGTCCGGCCCTCACCTCGGCCTCTCCCCCTCCACCTGGCTCGCCTTCCTCACGCACATCACGAAGTGACCGTCGGGCCACTCGCTTCTTTGCCGGTGTCGTGCTTCCACGACCCGCATCAAGGGCGCTGCGTTCCGCTGCGCTCCACTCCGCGTCGCCTTCGGCGACGGCCCTCCGGGCCACCCTTGACCCGGCTCGCTCCAGCACGCGGGAAGAAGCGAGCGGCCGGAAGGGGAGCGGGGGCCAGGCACGCTTGCGATGCGAGGCCGGTGGCGAAGCCGCTCGGTGTTCGCGCTACGCACTCGCGCCTCGCCTGCACACACAGGAGAGCTCAGCGGCGAGCGATCGGTGGTCGGGGTGCGCCGGGTGAGGGCTGCGCCTTGCAAAGCGTGTCCCGCTTCGGGGGTGTGGGCGGTGCCGGCATCGCTCTCACTACCGGCCTGTCGCAGCACTGCCGACGGCCTTGAACCGCACCGATGCGGCGGTGACCCGCACATTCCACGTGCGTGACCGGCTGCATCACCCGGTGGGACACGATCTCCCCGAGGGCTCATGACCTCTCACCGTGCCGAAAAGTGTGAGCATCCGGCCGCCGAATGCAACTCCTGCACTCAGATGAGCGGACCGTGAACACCGCGGGCCGAGATGCTCGCGTCTCCAGAGCGGCACACGTCCCCCGCCGGCACGACGAAAGGCCACCCCTCGCGACGTGACACAGACGGTGAAGCCGCCACCACGAACAGCAGCAACGTGAGCGCGAGGCGGCAGGCAGCACGTGGCAACAGAAAAGGGCACGTCTTCGCCACTGCGCAGGGCAGACCGATCGACCCGACCAATCTCACCCGCACCTTCACCACACTCCTCCGCAAGGCCGGCCTCCGCCGCATCCGCTTCCACGACCTCCGCCACTCCACCGCCACAGGGAGACCGCCGTGTCCGCTGTGCCGAGGTGGTCGGTGAGCAGCACGCTGAGCCGGTGACCGGTCGTCGCGCCGTTGCTCGCGGTGCGGGTCACCGACGGCGCGCCGGCCTGCCCGTAGGTGCGGGACGCCCGGACGACCGCCCCGGCGGCGTCGGCCGTCACCTCGGTCCCGCCCAGGTAGAGCGTCGAGCCCGACGGTGAGTTCTCCAGGACGCGGTTTCCGGCGGTGTCGTAGACGTACGTCGTCTTCGTGCCGTCGTACGTGTAGCTGCTGTCCTCGCCTGCCGGGTCGGAGCTGATCCCTTTCATGGTGTGCGGCTGTGGTGTGCCGTAGCCGTACTTGAAGGAGACGTTCTTCGTGGCGTTCGCCGGGTCGTGCTCGGTCATGGCGGCGCGGTTGCCGAGCCAGTCGTAGGTGAAGGACTGGCGGTAGGCGGTCCCTCCCGCGGAGACCGTGGCCGCGTCGGGGGCGGTGGCCGCCCGGGTGGAGGCCAGCGAGGTGTCCGGGCTCGACACGTCGAGCCGGCCAGTGTGCGGGTCGACGAAGTCCGTAGTCCACACCCTGTGGGGCTGGGAACCGGACACCGTGCGCAGGGCCTCGCCGTAGGGCGAGTAGGTGACATCGCCACGGGCTCCGGGAGGAGGACGTCACCCGGCTCTCCCCGCTCAGGCACCACGACCTGAACACCCGCTCGGCCGCTACGGCTTCACCGCCTCCACCCCGGCGGCCGGCGCCCCGCGCCCGCCGCGCGACCCGGACGGGCCGGAGCCGGACGAGGACGACGAAACGTGGACCGGAGTGTGCGAGCGTCCGACCGGAGCGAGAGTCCGTCCCGCGGTGAGGGTGCGTCCTACAGGTGCGGGTAGTCGGTGTAGCCGTGGTGGTCACCGCCGTAGAAGGTGGCGGGGTCCGGTGTGTTGTAGGGGCCCTGGGCGGCCAGGCGGGCGGGCAGGTCGGGGTTGGCGAGGAACAGTGCCCCGAAGGCGATCATGTCCGCGGTGCCGTCCTGGATGAGGGCAAGTGCGTCCGGGCCGGTGGGCTCGGGGTGGGTGAGCGGGTTGAGGACGAACGTCGAGGGCCAGCTCTTGCGCAGGCGGATGGTCAGTTCCCGGTCGGCTCCTTCGATCATGTGCAGGTAGGCCAGGTCCAGGTCGCCGAGCTCGGTGACGAGGGTGGTGTAGGTGGCCTCCACGTCCGCCGCGTCCGTCTCGGCGATGTCGTTGTAGGGGTTTCCCGGCGAGATGCGGAAGCCGGTGCGGTGGCCACCGATCGCTTCCGCGACGGCGGCGGCCACCTCCAGAGCGAAGCGGACCCGGCCGGCGACGCCACCGCCCCAGCCATCAGTGCGCCGGTTGGTGTTGGGGGCGAGGAACTGGTGGATCAGGTAGCCGTTCGCGCCGTGGATCTCGACCCCGTCGAAGCCGGCGGCGATCGCGTTGCGTGCTGCGTCGGCGAAGTCGGCGACGGTACGGGTGATGGCCTCGGCGTCCAGTTCCTGCGGGGTGACGAAGTCCACCGCCCCCTGGTGGGTGAAGACCTGGCCCTTCGCGGCGACGGGTGAGGGCGCGACGGGGTGCAGACCGGCGGGAAGGAGACTGGGGTGGCCGATGCGGCCGGTGTGCATCAACTGCGCGAAGATCACCCCGCCCTTGGCGTGGACGGCGTCGGTGACCTTGCGCCAGGCGGCCACCTGTTCCGGCGAGTGCAGACCCGGCGTGTCGGGGTAGCCCTGGCCGACCGGCGAGGGCTGTACGCCTTCGGTGACGATGAGGCCGGCGCTCGCGCGCTGGCTGTAGTAGGTCGCCATCAGGTCGGTCGCGGTGGCGCCCGGCCCGTAGGCCCGGCTGCGGGTCATCGGCGCCATCACGATGCGGTTGGCCAGCGACCGGCCGGCCACATCGACCGGGGCGAATGCGTTCGTCATGAGAATCTCCCTGCTGTCACAAAGAAAGAAAGATGGAAGAAAAGAGGGGCGTCCACTGCGTCGCCGGCCTACGGGTCGTCTCCGCGCGCCGGTCCGGTCACGGGGCCGCGCCCGTTTACTCGCCGGAGGGCTGCCGGCTGTGATCCCTGACCGACTTCTCGATGATGCGCGCACACGCGGTGAACATCTCGATCCGGTCAGGGGACAGATCGCGTACGGAGATCCGTTCCAGGGTGCGCCACAGGTCGGCGACGGGCTCCCGCAGGGCGTGGCCGGCGGCGGTGAGGTGGACCACCATGACCCGTCGGTCGTGGGCAGCGGGCTCCCGGGTGAGCAGTCCGGCCTCCTGCATGCGGCGCAGTGACTTGGAGACGGTGGAGTGGTCCAGGCCGACGCGCTCCAGCAGTTCCGCCTGGGTCTGGCCGTCGCGGTCGAAGAGCTGCATCAGCAGCAGTTCCTGTCCCGGGTGCAGGTTCAGGGCGCGCAGCATGGCGGCGGCGTGGCCGCGGTGGGCGCGGGCGAGCCGGAAGACGGCGTAGCTCAATCGCCCGTCGCGCGCCGCGTCCGGTGGCTCCGGTGAGGTGGTGTCGGACATTGCCGCTCCCTCATCACAAGAGTGGGATGGGGCAGGTCAGTTGACGGTGAGGACGATCTTGCCTCGGTTGTGGCCGGCGTCGCTGGCCTGCTGGGCCTTGGCCGCTTCGGCGAGGGGGTGGGTGGCGCTGATCGTGGTGACCAGGATGCCGTCGGCGGCCTGCCGGGCCAGTTCGGCGAGGCGGGCGGCGGAGCGGCGCTGCGGGCCCTCGGCGAAGACGACGCCGAGTTCACCGGCGCGGAAGTCGGCGGTGGTGACGATCCGGTCGGTGCCGCCGCGCAGGACGATGGAGTCCTCCAGCGCGCCCTTGCCCGCGGCGTCGAAGACGGCGTCCACGCCCTCGGGGGCGAGCTCGCGGACCCGCTCGACCAGGTTGTCGCCGTAGACCAGCGCGGTGGCGCCGAGGGAGGTGACGTACTCCTGGTTGGCCGGTCCGGCGGTGCCGATGACGCGGGCGCCGCGTGCGACGGCGAGCTGGACGGCGATGGTGCCCAGCGCGCCGGAGGCGCCGTGGATCAGCAGCGTCTCACCCGAGGTGACACCGAGCAGGTCCAGCACGCGTTCGGCGCCGTCGCTCGCCACGGGCAGGGCGGCTGCGTGCGCCCAGTCCAGGCCGGCCGGCTTGGGGGCGAGGACGGCCGCGGACGCCAGGGCGTACTGGGCGTAGGAGCCGGTGTCGGACCAGCCCAGGACCTCGTCCCCCACCTTCAGGTGGTCGACTCCCTCGCCGACGGCGTCGACCACACCTGCGATCTCCCCGCCGGGCACGGCGGGCAGCGTGGTGGGGAAGATGGCCTCCATACCGCCGGAGCGGATCTTGCCGTCCACCGGGTTGACGCCGACCGCCCGGACGCGCACACGGACCTGGCCGGGGCCGGGCCGGGGGATGTCGATCTCCGCCTCGTGCAGGACCTCGGTGCCGCCGAACGTGTCGAAAACAATGGCCTTCATGACTGTGGTCCCCTCATGTGGGTGGCTGCGTTGACCACTTTCTGTGGCCAGCCACATAAAAGTAGCACCGATTATGTGGCTGGCCAAGTGATTGTTCGAGGGGATCCCGGAGGCAACCTGCCTGTCGTCACACGATGGCGAGCACGAGCGGTCGGCACATCACTCCAGCGGACGCGACCGAACCACCTTCCCCGTGTGAGCGGGCGACGACGCGGTCCCCGGCATCCGGGCCGTGCGCACCGACGGAACCGTGCGGTTCCACTCCGGCGGCCGTACGGCCCTCACGGGCTCGCGCGCCGAGGTCATCGGGACGTCGGGCCGCTGGAGGACACGCGTCGCCATCGGGTGAACCGCGGCTCCACGCAAGCGGGCGAGGGCCGCCGGAAGCATCCTTCCGACGGCCCTCGCCCGCTCTGCACGGCCGCAACCGTGACGTCAGCCCCGGTGCGCTCCAGTGCTCGACTGAGGCCGCCTGCTCTTGGTGCCGTTCGGCCACAGCCTCGGCCTGCGCTTCGCCGCGATGTCCTCGACCCAGCCGACCGCGAGGACCATCAGGCCGATCAGCGGCCAGACGAGGGCGAACATCCAGAGGGTGTACGCGCCGTCGAGGGCGGCGACGGCCCGGTCGCTCTGCATGAACGGGAGCTCGTAGGCCAGGTCGATGATCGGGACGGTCGCCATGATCAGCAGGTTGTGCCACAGGTAGATGGTGACCGCGCGGTTGTTGGAGAGGGTCACCAGCTTGTCCCATGTGGCCAGGCGGCCCGGGAGTTCCTGCCAGGACGGGGAGTACTGGAGCAGGATCACGACGAAGCCGAAGGACCAGGTGGCCTGGGCCAGCGGGATGTCGTTGAGGTCCCAGCCGTCGGGGCCGAGGTGGTTCGAGGCCCACCACAGGCCGAAGGCCATCACCAGGGACGCGCAGGACACCGAGACGTACCGGGGGATCTGCTTCAGCAGGCCCTCGTGGTGGGCGAAGCCCAGCACCCAGCAGCCGCCGTAGACCGCGAAGTCGGTGACCGCGTTGCCCGTCTCACCGGGGATGGTCACCACGCCCGTGCCGACGATCGCCGTCAGGCCCAGCGGCGCGAGCAGTGTCGGCCAGGGGGCCTTGCGGAACAGCCACAGCAGCAGCGGCGACGCGATGACGAACCAGAGGTAGGCGCGCAGGTACCACAGGACGCCCGCGGCCTGCACCGCCCAGGTGTCCTCCAGCAGGCCGGACTTCGAGCCGACGTGCCAGGGGTAGGGCGGGGCGCCGATCGGGACGATGTAGTTGAACAGCTCGATCAGGCCCCAGGTGCCGCCGTGGTCCGGATCCTCGGACGGGTTCCAGCCGTTGGCGAACATCATCGCCAGCACGACCGCGGAGAACGCCCACAGGGGCGGCAGGAGCCGCCGGACGCGGCCGCGGATCACGCCCAGCGCCGGACGCTTCAGCGAGCGTGCCATCAGCGAGCCCGCCAGCGCGAACATCACGCCCATCGACGGGAACACCACCGTCAGCCAGGCCCAGCCGAAGAGGTGGTACACCACGACGCGGACCAGGGCGATGGAACGCAGCAGGTCCAGGTACCGGTCGCGGCCCGGCTTCCCGGGCGCCGGGGCGGGAGCGGGCTCGGGTGCGGGTTCGGTCGTACGCTGCCGGGGGACCGGGTACGGCGTTCCGTGCGGGCCCGCCGGTTCCGGGCTGGTGCCCGTACCGGTCGTGTATCCGTGGGTCATGCCACGGGCCTCCGATCATCGCTGTGCGGGGCGCGCTGGCCCGGCACCGCTCCGGCGACGGGTGCTCCGACCACGCCGGTGCGGCGCAGCTTCTGCCAGCGCAGGCGGCCACCGGTGAGCGCGGTGATCCAGGACTGGAGCAGCACGACGTACATGAGCTGGCGGTAGAGGATCTGCTGCAGCGGCAGCGAGATCAGGTGGGTCATGCGTTCACGGTCGAGGTGGAAGGCGTACGCCGCGCAGACCGCCTGGATGGCCAGGACGCCCAGCCACGCCATGATCGTCTTCTCGGTCGGGCCGAAGACGATGCCGTAGAGGAGGAAGACGTCGATCAGCGGGGCCAGCAGCGGGGCCACGATCATGAACAGGGAGACGAAGGGCAGGCCGATGCGGCCGAAGCGGCCCGAGGGACCCTTGTCGATCACCGCGCGGCGGTGCTTCCAGATGGCCTGCATGGTGCCGTAGGACCAGCGGTAGCGCTGGGACCACAGCTGCTGGACGGACTCCGGGGCCTCGGTCCAGGCGCGGGCGTTCTCGGCGTAGACCACGCGCCAGCCGGCGCGGTGCAGCGCCATGGTGACGTCGGTGTCCTCGGCGAGCGTGTCCTCGCTCATGCCGCCGATGGGCTCCAGGGCGGAGCGGCGGAAGGCGCCGACCGCGCCGGGGATGGTCGGCATGCAGCCCAGGATGTCGTACATCCGGCGGTCCAGGTTGAAGCCCATCACGTACTCGATGTGCTGCCAGGCGCCGATGAGGCTGTCCTTGTTGCCGACCTTCGCGTTGCCCGCCACCGCGCCGACCCTGGGGTCGCCGAAGGGCTGGACGAGTTCGCGGACGGTGGACGGTTCGAAGACGGTGTCGCCGTCCATCATCACGACGATGTCGTAACGGGCGTTGGCCAGGCCCCGGTTGAGCGCGGCCGGCTTGCCCGCGTTGAGCTGGCGGATCACCCGTACGTTGGGCAGGCCCATCGCCTCGACGATGCGGGCGGTGCCGTCGGTGGAGCCGTCGTCGATGACGAGGACCTCGATCGGGTGCTCGCTCGCCATCAGGGAGTTGACGGTGTTCTCGATGCACTTGGCCTCGTTGTACGCCGGGACCAGCACCGTCACGGGTTCGCTGACCGGCGGGCCCCAGCGGAAGTTCCTGCGGCGGACGCGGCGGGCGTGGACGCCGGAGAGGAGGAGCATCAGCACGAAGCGGCCGATGACCAGGGTGCCGATGATCGCGAGGCCGACCACCAGGACGTCGGTGATGTGCTCGGAGGCCTGGACCAGGAAGATCCACGCCTTGCCCTTCCAGAGGTCGGCGCCGGTGACCGGGCTGTGCGCGCTGGGCGCGTCCAGGGCCTCGGTGAGGTTGTCGAACTCGTAGCCCTTGTCCTTGAGGTCGGGCAGGAACTTGTCGAGCGCCGCGACGGTCTGGCTGCGGTCGCCGCCGGAGTCGTGCATCAGGACGATGGCGCCCTTGCCGCCCTCGGGCGTGGCGCGGCGGATGATCTCGTCGACGCCGGGCCGCTTCCAGTCCTCGCTGTCGGTGTTGTTGACGACGGTGAGGTAACCGCGGCTGCCGATGTACTGGGTGACCGGCCAGGTCTCGTTGTCCATGGCCTCGGCGAACGAGGAGTACGGCGGACGGAAGAGGGAGGTGCGGATGCCGGCCGCGCCGGTGATCGCCAGCTGGTTCTGCGACAGCTCCCAGTCGATGCGCTTCTCGGACTGGAGGGCGAGGTCGGGGTGGTTGAAGGTGTGCAGGCCGATCTCGTGGCCCTCGTCGACCATGCGCTGGACGAGGTCCGGGTAGCGGGAGGCCATGGTGCCGGTGACGAAGAAGACCGCGTGCGCGTCGTGCTTCTTCAGCACGTCGAGCACCCTCGGCGTCCAGGTCGGGTCCGGGCCGTCGTCGAAGGTGAGGACGAGGCGGCGGTCGGGCACGCTCAGGCTCTGGGCCTGCCCGGCGCGGGCGTCGATGACCGGGCCGCCCTCGAGTATCTCCTTGGGCACGTGCGTGGTGGGGGCGGGCTTCTGGACGCGGTGGTCGGCGAGGATCTCGCTGTGCACGTAGCCGCGCAGCATGAGCATGGCCGACAGGGCGACGAGGACGAGCACGGGGAGCAGCAGGCGCAAGGGCACGCGGCGGCGCGGGGAACCGCCGCGGGGCCGGCGGGCGGCCCTGCGGCGGGGTGAGCGGGATGCCATCAGAGGACGTTCTCCGGGGACGGTGCGGCGGGGGTGGTGGACGGCTCCGGCTGAGCGGCGGAGCCGTCGGCGGCGACGACCGGCTGGTCGGCGGGGGCGCCGGCGACGCTGTCGGTGCCACCGGCCTCACCGCCGCCGGTGGGGGCGGTCGTCACGGGATCGGGTTCCTCGGACGCCGGCGGGTCGGCGGGCGCCGTGCTCACCGTGTCGTCCGGGGGCGTGGTGGTGACGTCACCGTCGGTGTCCGGCTTCGTGGTGTCCTCGCCGGTCGCCGTCGGTGTCGGGGCGACGGCGACCGGCTGGTCCGCGGTGCCGGCCCCGCCGTCCGTCGCGGGGGCGGTGGCGTCGGGCGCGGGCGGCGTCGGGGTGCCGGTGGCCGACGTGTCGCCCGGGACGAGGCTGGTGCCGGCGCTGGGCGTGGCGCCCGTCTCCTCGGGCCGGGGTGTGGTCTCGACCTGGCCGGCGGGCTTGTCCTCCTGGCCGGGGACGGGCATCCAGGGGGCGTCGGAGTTGCCGGACAGCAGGGTGGCGACCATGACGACGGCGTAGCCGGCGCAGGCGAGGCCGACGGCCAGGCCGATGCGGCGGTAGAGGCGGCTGCGGCGGCCGGACTCGTCGACGAACACGGGTCCGCCGGCGGCGTCCTGCCCGCCGACCGCGCGGCCCGGCGTACGGCGCAGTTCGAGGCCCTCCCCGATCTGCACGGAGTCGAGCTGGACCGTCACCTCGTGCGGATCGTGGGTGGCCGCGGCGGAGTCGCCGGGCTCCTCCTGCCAGGGGTCGCGGACGGGGATGCGGGAGGCCACCGGGGCGCCGGGGGCCACGGCGGGGCTCAGGAGCTCGGTCGGCGCACCGGAGTCCGGGGAGGAGCGCAGGAACTCGGTCGGCGCACCGGAGTCCGGGGAGGAGCGCAGGAACTCGGTCGGCGCGCCGGGGTCGGACGACGGCCCGGAAGCCGCCGGGAAGACGGCTGTCCCGGGGCCCGACGACGAGCCCCCGGAGGTCGCCGGGAAGACGGCTGTCCCGGAGTCGGGCGACGGGCGTCGGGGGGACGGCGGGGAGCCGGCCGCCCCGAGGTCGCCCGAGGGGCGTGCTCCGCCCGGCCGGGAGGAGGAGGGCCCTGCCGTGCCGGCGCCGGGGACGCCCGGCTGGCGGGGGACGCGCAGGGCGGTGGTGCGCTCGCTGTCCCAGGGGCCGTCCGCCGGGTTCCCGGAGGGCTCGGGGCGGTGCGGTGCCGCGGTGCGCCCGGCGTTTCCGGGACCATCCGGCCGGCCCTCGGACGGCGCCGTCCGGCCCGGCGCCGTGGTGCGCCCGGCGTTCCAGGAACTGTCCAACCGCCCCTCGGACAGCGCAGGCCGCCCCGGTGCCGCGGTGCGCCCGGCGTTCCAGGGACTGTCCGGCCGCCCCTCGCCCGGCGCAGGCCGGCCCGCTACCGCGGGGCCACCGAGGTCACCGGTCCGCGGCTCGGGCCGGGCGGAGGGCTCCGCGCGGTGGGCGGCGTCGGGCAGGAGCCGGGTCCGGTCGTGGCCGCTGGGGAGGACGCCCAGGCGGGCCCAGCGGTCCTCCAGGGAGCCGGGGCCGGAGTCGGCCCGGCGCACGTCCGCGCCGGCGGGCTTCTCGCTCAGGGGGAGGACCCTGGTCTCCCGCAGGTCCTCGTCCTCGGCGTTCCTCCCGAACGCCGGCACACCCTCGGGCCGTTCCGGTTGGGCGTCTTCTCGCCACTTTTCCACGCGCACGCACTTCCCCCCAGAGGGCACTTTCGGCGCGCGTACGACCCGAGCACCCGCCGACGGACCGGGCCCCCACCCGCTCCGAGCGCCCCGTTTATCACACTGTGCTCGGGGACCGAATGTAGCGCACGTGGAGGTCCTGTGTTCCCGGTGCGGCCATTCGTATCAGGAGTGAGACATCACTGGGCCGCCATCACGACAATATCCCGCTCGGGCAGCCACCCCCCGGCCGGCCGCCGCAACCAGCCCTCCTCGGCGGCGACGAGGGCCGCCGCCCGCCGCAGAGCAACCAGAGCGGGATGAACCAGCCCCTTCCGCCACACAAGGGACACGGGCGACAGCGGAACCGGGTCCACGAGGGGGCGCAGCACCGTCGAGGGCAGTGGCGGAAAATCGATCACGGCGAGGACCGGATGGCGTGTCCTGGCCATGATCCGCTGGAACTCCTCCTCCCCGACGGCCAGCGGCGCGGGCGGCGCGAGCACGATCCCCCGCCCCTCGAACAGCGACCGCGCGAGGTCCGTCCACTCCGGCGTACGGGGATTGCCGGCCCCGGCGTAGACCGTCTCGCCGGCGAGCGCGGCGAGCGGCACCTCGGGCAGGGCGGCCAGCGGGTGGTCCTCGGGCAGGACGAGCGCCATCGGCTCGTGGCGCACGGGCTGCTGGTCGAGTCCGGCGCGCAGGGCGGGGGCGAGGCCCGCGAACCGTCCGAACGACGCGTCGATCCGCCCCGCCAGCAGCTCCCCGGCGGCCCCGGTCAGCCCGCTCTCGTAGCGGGCCATCAGTTCGTGCCCGGGGGCGAGTTCGCGGGCCCGGTGCAGCACCCGGCGCGGGGTGTGCAGGCCCGGGCTGTTGAGGTCCACCAGCAGGGGCCGGGCCCGTCCGGCGGCGGCGAGCAGGTCGTCCTGCGCCTGGAGCACCGCGCGGGCGTACGGCAGCAGGCGTTCGCCGTCGGCGGTGAGCGTGACCTGGCGGGTGGTCCGTACGAACAGTTCGCCGCCCAGCTCCCGCTCCAGCCGCCGCACGTCCCTGCTGAGCGCCTGCTGGGCGACGTAGAGGCGGGCGGCGGCCCGGGTGAAGTGCAGCTCCTCGGCGACGGTCACGAAGGCGCGCAGCAGACGGGGCTCGAGGTGGGCGGGGGCGGGCATGGCGCGAACTTACAACACGGGTGCGTCAATCGGTGCCGGGAAGGTGTTGGACCGGCCGCACGGCCACGGGCGACGGTGGGGCCATGCCCCAGCCGACCTCCCGCTCCCGGGAGACCCCCCTGCTCACGGTCACCGCCGACACCCTGGTCGCCGTCGACTTCGGCCCGCGCGGGCGGAGCGGACCCCGCGCGAAGGGCCCGTACCGCCGGCTTTTTGCGCTGCCCGGCGCCCGCGCGTTCACCGCCGGCAACCTCATCGCGCGGCTGCCGATGGGCATGCTCAGCGTGAGCGCGGTCGTGATGATCGCCGGGACGCGGGGTTCGTACGCCCTGGCCGGCGCCGTCACCGCGACGGGCCTGGCGGCGACGGCGGTGGTCGCCCCGTGGACCGCGCGCCTGGTCGACCGGTACGGGCAGGCCCGGGTGGCCCTGCCGGCCACGGTGTTCGCCGTGCTCGGCTCCCTCGCGCTGCTGCTCTGCGTCCGTCACGGCGCCCCGGACTGGACCCTGTTCGCCTCCTACGCCGCCACCGCCACCACCCCCAACACCGGCGGGATGTCGCGGGCCCGCTGGGCGCATCTGCTGAAGGGGGACGCCGAGGCCCTGCACACCGCGAACTCCTTCGAACAGGCCGCGGACGAACTGTGCTTCATGCTCGGCCCGGTGCTCGCGGCCTTCCTGTGCGCGACGTTCTTCCCGGAGGCGGGCACGCTCGTGGGCGCCGTGCTGCTGCTGACCGGCGTCCTGCTGTTCACCGCCCAGCGGTCGACCGAGCCGCCGGCCGCCCGGCGTTCCTCCGCGCGGGCGCCGCTGCGGTCGCCCGGCATGCGGCCGCTGCTGGTGGTCTGTCTCGCGACGGGGGCGGTGTTCGGCTCGATGGAGGTCGTCACCCTCGCGTTCGCGGACGAGCGGGGGCACCGCTCGGCGTCCGGCGCGGTGCTCGCGCTCCAGGCGGCCGGTTCCTGTGCGGCGGGGCTGCTGTACGGGGCGGTGCGCCCGGCGGGGTCCGCGCGGTCCCGGCTGCCGTGGTGCCTGGCCGCGATGACCGCGCTGATGACCCTGCCGCTGCTCGCGGCCGGGCTCACCGGCTCCCTCCTGCCGCTGGCGGGGGCGCTGCTGGTCGCCGGGATGGCGACCGCGCCGACGATGGTCACCACCATGACCCTGGTCCAGCGGTACACGCCCGAGGGACGGCTGAACGAGGGCATGACGCTCGCGGTGACCGGTCTGCTCGGCGGGATCGCCTGCGGCAGCGCGGCGGGCGGCTGGACGGTGGAGCACCTCTCGGCGACGGCCGGGTACGGCGTGCCGGTGGCGGCGGCCGCGACCGCCCTCCTCGTGGCCCTCTGCACCCTCGTCCTGTTCGGGCCGTCGAACCGCTCCACGGATTCCCTCCCGACCCATTGACGGCCACAGGGACCGGACATACCTTCACCCGTCGAAGCGCTTCGAAACCGCTTTCTGCATCCCCCACGACCGTGCAGATGAGGACCCCCGATGGTGAAGATCACGGATGTGGCCCGGCGCGCCGGGGTCTCCCCCAGCACGGTCTCGTACGCGCTCAGCGGCAAGCGTCCGATCTCCGACGCGACCCGGCTCCGGGTCCAGGCGGCCGTCCGCGAGCTGGGCTACCGCGCGGACGGCGGCGGCCGGGGCGCGGCCGGCCGCAGGTCGAGGGTGCTGGCCCTGGCGGTCCCCGTGCGCTCCGGCGTCCACGTGCCGGTGGTGACGCGGTTCGCGGTGTCGGTGGTCACCGCCGCCCGCGCCCACGACCACGACGTGCTGCTGCTCACCCAGGGCGAGGGCGAGGAGGGCCTCGGGCGCGTCGCGGACACCGGGCTGGCGGACGGGGCGATCGTGATGGACGTACAGCTCCAGGACCCCCGGCTGCCGCTGCTGCGCTCGGGGGCCCTGCCGTCCGTGCTGATCGGCGTGCCCGCCGAGCCGGACGGGCTGACCTGTGTCGACCTGGACTTCCGGGCGGCCGGCGAGCTGTGCGTGGACCATCTGGCGCGGCTCGGGCACCGGGTGGTGGCGCTGGTCGGCTCGCCGCCGGAGGTGTACGTGCGGCGGACCGCGTTCGCGCGGCGGCTGGTGGAGGGCTTCACGGCGGCCGCCGACCGGCACCGGCTCACCTCGGCCGTGCACCCGTGCGGGACCGGCCGGGACGCCGCCCGCGCGGTCGCCGAGCGGCTGGTGCGC
The DNA here is from genome assembly GCF_042898795.1 of Streptomyces sp. NPDC000348. Classification (NCBI taxonomy): domain Bacteria; kingdom Bacillati; phylum Actinomycetota; class Actinomycetes; order Kitasatosporales; family Streptomycetaceae; genus Streptomyces; species Streptomyces sp. NPDC000348. Next base: position 34,694 of record NZ_JBIAZD010000002.1, on the reverse strand, counting down.
GAGCTGCCGGCGCTGACGGGGGTGGTCGTGCACAACGAACCGCTCCTCGATCCGCTGATCGACGCCTTCGAGCGGCTGGGACTGAGCGTCCCCGGCGATCTGTCCCTGACCGCCGTCTGTCCCTCCCCCGTCGCCGCGTCGGCCCGCGTCCCGGTCACCTCGGTCGCCGTGCCGTCGGCGGAACTGGGCACCCGCGCGGTGCACCTGCTGGTGCGGAAGCTGTCCGGTCTCCCCGTACCGGAGACGACCCTGCTGCCGCCCCGGCTGACGGAACGGGCGAGCACCGCGCCGCGCGGGGTGTGACGGTGGTCCGGCCCCGGCCCGGCTCCCGGGCCTTCCCGGGGCCGTGGGACAGCCGTACGAGAGCCGGAACCGTACGGGAGACGAGAACCGCATGACAAAGGCCCCGCCGCTCGAAGCGACGGGGCCCGTGCCCACATGGGATGAGTGGAGATGGCGGGAATCGAACCCGCGTCCAACGGTGCGGAACCAGGGCTTCTCCGTGTGCAGTCGGCTGTGCTTTTCTCGGCCCCGGAGATCACGCCGACAAGTCTCCGACGGGCCCAGTCACTGTGTGGTTTCCCTCTTCACCCCGTGACCGGGATCAAGGTTTAGTCCCCTAGCTGATGCCAGGATCCGGGTCGGGAACATCCCCGGGCTGACACTCCCTTAAGTAGGGGAGCCGCTGCTCGCTACCTGAAGATCAGGCAGCGAGGGCGAGCTCGCCCTGGGAGATGGATCGCTTGGAATTGGCGATTATTTTTTTCGGCCTGTGGTTTACGAGATCATGGCCGCTTCCTCGACACGCTTCCCCTGCTTCGACAGCCGCTGTCGAAACCGATCATCCCCATGTTGATTTTTCAAGACCCTCCGAGGAGGGGGCACGCACCCGCTGTGAGGTGCTGTCGCCATCGTACGTGACCAACGCGGGTCGGTGCCAGCGTATTCCCCGGCACTCCGCACAGGCCCGTGCGCGCCGCTCAGGGGGCTTACGCGCGCTGCTTGCGGCGCACCGCGGAGATCGCCCGCTCGGTCTCGCGCCGGTCCTGCTTCTCCCGGAGCGTCTGCCGCTTGTCGTACTCCTTCTTGCCCTTGGCCAGCGCGATCTCGACCTTCGCGCGGCCGTCCTTGAAGTACAGGGCGAGCGGCACGATGGTGTGGCCCGTCTCCTGGGACTTGGACTCCAGCTTGTCGATCTCCGCGCGGTGCAGCAGCAGCTTGCGCTTGCGCCGCGCGCTGTGGTTGGTCCAGGTGCCCTGGCTGTACTCCGGCACGTGCACGTTGTGCAGCCACGCCTCGTGGCCGTCCAGCTGGACGAAGCCGTCCACCAGCGACGCCCGGCCCTGGCGCAGGGACTTCACCTCGGTGCCGGTGAGGACCAGGCCCGCCTCGTAGGTGTCGATGATGAGGTAGTCGTGCCGCGCCTTCTTGTTCTGCGCGATCAGCTTGCGCCCTTTTTCCTTAGCCATAGTGCCGCCCATTTTCGCACTACGGAGGGGGTCGGCGGGAAGCCGATTACCGCCGGTGCCCTACCGGCCGAGTCCGCTGAGGACCGTCTCGGCCCGCTGGAGCGCCTTTTCGTCGGCCTCCAGGTCGGGGGTGAGGCCCCGGCCGTCGACGCCCCGGCCGGAGGGGGTGCGGTAGTGGCCGACGGTCAGCTCGGCGACGGAGCCGTCGGGCAGCGGGGCCGGCATCTGGACCGAGCCCTTGCCGAAGGTGCGGGAGCCCACGACCACCGCCCGTCCGCGGTCCTGGAGGGCTCCGGTGAGGAGCTCGGCCGCGCTCATCGTCCCGCCGTCGACGAGCGTGACCAGGGGTCTGGTGGTGTCGCCGCCGGGCTCGGCGTGCAGGGCGCGCTGCTCGCCCTCGACGTCGTACGTGGCGACCAGGCCGCCGTCGAGGAAGGCGGAGGCGGCGGTGACCGCCTCGGCGACCAGCCCCCCGGGGTTGCCGCGCAGGTCGAGGACGATGCCGGCGCCGGCGGGGGCCTGCCGGACGGCGGTGCGGACCTCGTCGCCGGAGCCCTTGGTGAAGGCGCCGACCGTGATGACGGTGGCCCCGGAGGCGAGCTCGCGGACGGTGACGGTCTCCCGGGAGAGCCGGACGCGGCGCACGGTCTCGCTCCAGGCGCGCCTGCCGCGTTCCAGACCGAGGCGGACGGTGGTGCCGGCGGACTCGCCGGTGGTCTCGCCGCGCAGTAAGGAGACGACCTCCGTGACGGGCCGGCCGTCGACCTCCTCGCCGTCGACGCTGCGCAGCCGGTCGCCCGCGCGGATCCCGGCGTCGGCGGCGGGCGTGTCGTCGCCCACCTTCGTCACCTCGATACGGCCCTTCCGTTCGCGGGCCCACAGGCCGACGCCGGTGTACCGGCCGTCCAGGGCGTCCTCGAACTCCTCGTACTCGCCCGGGGAGTAGACGGCGGCCCAGCGGTCCCCGCTGCGGCTGACGGCGCGCCGGGCGGCCTCCAGGGGGGACGCGCCCTCGGCGGCGGCCTCCTCGGCCGCCCTGGTGACGGCCGTGCCGTGGCCGACGGGAGCGGCCGGAGGGGCACCGTCCGCGGTGGCCCCGCCGTCGGCCCCGGGGAGGTTGCCCGTGGCCGCGCCGGCGACGAGCACGCTCGCGAACACCAAGGTCAGGGCGGCCCCGCGGCGGATGCGGCGGGGCTGACAGAACAGGGCACGACCTGACATGCCGGTGAGTCTAGGACAACGCGAAGGGGCGCACGGTCGGTTGACCGTACGCCCCTCTTGGCAAGAGTCACACCTTCAGGTACTTGCGCAACGCGAAGAACGCGGCCAACGCGGGCATCAGCAGACTGGTCGCGAGAATGAGCGGCAGTTTCGTCAGTACGGCGTCCCAGCCGATGAAGTTGATCAGGTTCAGCTTCTCCGACAGGGCCAGTCCGTTGTCGATGATGAAGTACCGCCCGAGCACCAGGAATCCGCACGCGAGGACGCCGCCGATGAGTCCGGCGACGGCGGCCTCCATGATGAACGGCGTCTGGATGTAGAAGCCGGAGGCGCCGACCAGCCGCATGATGCCGGTCTCGCGGCGGCGGCTGAACGCGGAGACGCGCACCGTGTTCACGATCAGCATCAGGGCGACCACCAGCATCAGCGCCATCACCGCGCGGGCGGCCCAGTTCATGCCGTTCAGCAGCCCGAAGAGGTTGTCCAGGATGCCCTTCTGGTCCTGCACCGACTGCACGCCGTCCCGCCCGTCGAAGGCGGTCGCGATGACCTGGTACTTCTCCGGGTCCTTCAGCTTGATGCGGTACGACTCCTGCATCTGGTCCGGCGTCAGCGAGCTGGCCAGCGGGGAGTCGCCGAACTGCTCCTTGTAGTGCTTGTACGCCTCGTCCTGCGACTCGTACACCACCGAGTCGACGACCGACATCTTCTCCAGGTCGGCCTTGATCTGGCCCTTCTGGTCGTCGGTCACCGCGCCCTTGGCGCAGTTGGGGTCGGACTCGGCGTCACTCTTGTTGCACAGGAAGATGGAGACGTTGACCTTGTCGTACCAGTAGCCCTTCATGGTGTTCACCTGGTCGCTCATCAGGAGCGACCCGCCGAACAGGGCGAGCGACAGGGCGACGGAGACGACGACGGCGAAGGTCATCGTCAGGTTGCGACGGAGACCCACACCGATCTCCGACAGGACGAACTGGGCGCGCATGGCGTCTGATCAAGCCTTTCCGTGGAGCGTCAGTGCTGGTAGCCGTAGACGCCGCGTGCCTGGTCGCGGACGAGACGGCCCTTCTCCAGTTCGATGACGCGCTTGCGCATCTGGTCCACGATGTTCTGGTCGTGCGTCGCCATCACCACGGTGGTGCCCGTCCGGTTGATCCGGTCGAGCAGCTTCATGATGCCGACGGAGGTCTGCGGGTCGAGGTTGCCGGTGGGCTCGTCGCAGATGAGCAGCTTGGGCCGGTTGACGAAGGCCCGCGCGATGGCGACGCGCTGCTGCTCACCGCCGGAGAGCTCGCCGGGCATCCGCTCCTCCTTGCCGCCGAGCCCGACGAGGTCGAGCACCTGCGGCACGGACTTGCGGATCTCGCCGCGCGACTTGCCGATGACCTCCTGCGCGAAGGCGACGTTCTCGGCGACCGTCTTGTTCGGCAGCAGGCGGAAGTCCTGGAACACGGTCCCCAGCTGGCGCCGGATCTGCGGCACCTTCCAGTTGGAGACGCGGGCGAGGTCCTTGCCCAGGACGTGCACCTGTCCGTGGCTGGCCCGCTCCTCGCGGAGGATCAGCCGCAGGAAGGTGGACTTTCCGGAGCCGGAGGACCCCACGAGGAACACGAACTCGCCCTTCTCCACTTCCAGGGAGACGTCCCTGAGTGCGGGGCGGTTCTGCTTGGGGTAGGCCTTGGACACGTTGTCGAATCGGATCACGGATGCACCACGGTTAGCCGGGGGTAGATGAGCGTGACCATACGCGAACCGGGGAGGCGAGCGCAGGCACCGGTGGGGGTTGCGGAAGAGATGCGCCCTTTGTGCCGGTGCCGGGCGGGCACGGCACCCCGGGGGCGCGGGGGGACGGGCGGGCCGCCCGCACGGCGCCGCGGCCGCGGAGTCCCCCGGAACCACCCCTCCGGGAAGGACCCGGCGCGGCTTGCCCGGGAACCTGGCACAGTGGAGGGGAACGTTCACGAGAGGGTGGGCGTTGTTCATCTGGAATCGGTGCGAGGAGGGCGAGCGCATGACGTACGACCGGCTGGTGTGCGCGAACTGCGCCGCGCCCGTGAGCGAGGGCCGGTGCCCGGTGTGCCGTGCGAACCGCGAGCGGCTGCAGCAGGAGAACTTCTTCGCGGGACTGAACCCCATGACGCTGATCGCACTGCTGGCGGTGCTGGTCGCGGCGGTGGCGCTGCTCGCCCACCAAACCGCCTGACGTACGGATACAGGACGTAACGAAGGGCCCGGAGCGTGGGTGCGCTCCGGGCCCTTCGTCCTACGTCACGCGTGCGGTGCGTACGCGCGCGGCCACCGTCAGGCGGCGGCGCCGCCGCGGCCGGTCATCAGGCGCGGCAGCACCCGGAAGCCGACACCGCCGGCGATCATCGTGGCGGCGCCGATCAGCAGGAAGGTGGTCTCGGCGGCACCGGTCTCGGCGAGCTCCTTGCCGTCGCCCTGGGCCGAGGTGGCCGGGACGTCGTCGCCGGTGTCGGTGAGGGCCGAGGAGCCCTGGTCCTGCGGAGAGGCGTTGTTGCCGCCGTCCGGGGTGGTGCCGGGTCCGCCGTCACCGTCGTCACCCGGGGTGGTCGGGTCCTCGGAGGGCTCCTCCACGGGGTTCTCGCCGCCGGGCTCCTCACCACCGGGCTCCTCGCCGCCCGGCTCCTCGCCGCCGGGGTTCTCCCCGCCCGGCTCTTCCCCGCCCGGCTCCTCGCCACCGGGGTTCTCCCCGCCCGGCTCCTCGCCGCCCGGCTCCTCGCCACCGGGGTTCTCCCCGCCCGGCTCTTCCCCGCCCGGCTCCTCGCCACCGGGCTCCTCGCCACCGGGCTCTTCCCCGCCGGGCTCTTCCCCGCCGGGGTTCTCACCGTCGTCCGGGCACTCAGGACCGGCGCCGACCTCACACCCCGGGTCCGGCTCGTCGCCCTCGACGGTGACTCCGATGTTGAGCTCGAGCGCCGAAGCGGCACCCGCCGCCGTCAGCGAGGCGCCGGCCGCGATCACGGCGCCGGCCGCGATCCGAGCGACACGGATCCGCGTCTTCTTGGTCATATGGTTGCTACCCCCAGTAGCTCATCGTCAATGAGGCGGCGCTCGGGGCGGTGATCAACAGGGGTGACTGTGCGGTGAAACGCCCCCCGGTTCACATGCGCCCCGGAGATACGCATGCCGCGCTTCACCTTTCCCATTTTCCAAAAGAACGTCAAGGCCGTTGCGCACGCGTTGTCCGCCTACGCGCGCTTTGCCGGACAACGAAGCTGTGAGTGTGATGTAAAACCCAGGCATCCCCGGCACGAAAAGGCAACTGCCGCCCAGAAGGCGGCAGTTACCTTGTCGACAAATCGGCGCTCGCGGGTGGGGTTACTTCTCCTGCTGCTTGCGCCAGCGAATTCCGGCCTCCAGGAAGCCGTCGATCTCACCGTTGAACACGGCCTCGGGGTTTCCGACTTCGTGCTCCGTGCGCAGGTCCTTGACCATCTGGTACGGGTGCAGCACGTACGAACGCATCTGGTTGCCCCAGGAGTTGCCGCCGTCGCCCTTGAGGGCGTCCATCTTGGCCTGCTCCTCCTGGCGGCGCCGCTCCAGGAGCTTGGCCTGGAGGACGTTCATCGCGGTGGCCTTGTTCTGGATCTGGGAGCGCTCGTTCTGGCAGGAGACCACGATGCCGGTGGGGAGGTGGGTGAGCCGCACCGCGGAGTCGGTGGTGTTCACGCCCTGGCCGCCGGGGCCGGACGAGCGGTACACGTCCACCCGCAGCTCGGACTCGTCGATCTCGATGTGGTCGGTCTGCTCGACCACGGGGAGGATCTCGACGCCCGCGAAGGAGGTCTGGCGGCGTCCCTGGTTGTCGAAGGGCGAGATGCGCACCAGGCGGTGCGTGCCCTGCTCGACGGAGAGGGTGCCGTAGGCGTAGGGCGCCTGGACGGAGAAGGTGGTCGACTTGATGCCCGCCTCCTCCGCGTACGACGTCTCGATCAGCTCGGTCTTGTAGCCGCGCTGCTCGGCCCAGCGCAGGTACATGCGCTGGAGCTTCTCGGCGAAGTCGGCGGCGTCGACGCCGCCGGCCTCCGCGCGGATGTTGACGAGCGCCTCACGGGAGTCGTACTCGCCGCTGAGCAGCGTCCGGACCTCCATCTCGTCCAGCGCCTTCCTGACCGCGGCGAGCTCGGACTCGGCCTCCGCGAGGGTGTCCGGGTCGTCCTCCTCCTCGGCCATCTCGAAGAGCACGGAGAGATCGTCGATCCGGCCCCGGAGCGCCTCGGTCTTCCGCACCTCGGCCTGGAGGTGGGAGAGCTTGCTGGTGATCTTCTGCGCCTCGTCCGGGTTGTCCCACAGGGACGGCGCGGCCGCCTGCTCCTCGAGCACGGCGATGTCTGCCCTCAGCTTGTCGAGGTCCAGAACGGCCTCGATCGACTCCATGGTCGAGGAGAGGGACTTGAGCTCTTCGGATACATCGACGACTGCCACGCCCTCCAGCGTAACGGCTCCGCCGGCCGGCCCATGCAGTGCGGCGGCACGGAGGCCCGCCGGACGAGTGGGCTCCGCCCCAACGCCCCGAGCGGGCCGGTTCGCTTGCCGGCGTCGGGGGTCGGTCCGCTTGCCGGCGCCGGCAGGGTGCCTCCCCAGAGGGGGTACCCCCAGCGCCCACCCTCCCCCACTCCCGGCTCCTCCCCCACTCCCGGCTTCGCTCGAGCGGGGGGGACCCCCATGAGCGGGGGACCCCATCGCCCTGGGGGCACCTCCCAGGCCTTTGAGGCACTGGGGGAGGCACGACTGCCCGCAGCTATGCGGTCAAGGATTGGCCGGGGCCGAGTCCCGGGTGTCCTGGGGCGGGGCCGTGTCGTCCTCCGCCGTGGCCAGCCAGGTGCCGACGCCCGCCGCCGCCAGGACCACCGCCGCCACCGCCAGGGTGAGCCGGCGTCGGCGGGTGACCGCGCGGTTGCGGGCGGAGCCCGGACGGCGCGCGCCCGCCGCGCGGGGCGCGCGGGCCGTGCCGCGGGCGCCGCCGGCCAGCTCGTCGGGGGCCGGCACCCTCATCGACGTGTGCGTGTCGCGACTGGAATCGGCCGGTTTCGCGCCCGGCACCAACGGGACCGCGCCGCGGCGCCGCACCGGCTCCCCCGCGACCGGGGCCGCCCCGGAGGGCTGGAGCTCCTCCCCCGCCTCCTCCGCGGGCTCGGTGTCCGGCTCGTCCACGTCCAGCGGCGGCATCCCCGCCAGCATCGGCAGCAGCTCCCGCAGCCGCGCGCTCAGCTCGGAGGCGCGCAGCCGGGACGCCGGGGCCTTCGCCAGGCACTGCACCAGCAGCTGCCACAGCTCGTCCGGGATGCCCGGGAGGGGGACGACCGTCTCGGTGACGTGGCGGCGCAGCACCGCGCCCGGGTGCCCGCCGCCGAACGGCGTGAAGCCGGCGAGCAGCTCGTACAGGACCGTGGCCAGCGCGTAGATGTCGACCGACGCGCGCGGGGGCAGGCCCTCGACGATCTCCGGCGCCAGGTAGTCCGGCGTTCCGATGATCTTCGTGGCCCGGGTGCGGCGCGGGGTGTCGATGAGTTTCGCCACGCCGAAGTCGGTGAGCAGGGCGCGGTGCGAGCCGCCGGGGCCGAGCGGGCCCTGCATGTCGAGCAGCACGTTCTCCGGCTTCACGTCCCGGTGCACGACCCCGGCCGCGTGCGCCGCCGCCAGGCCGTCGGCGATGTCGGCGGCGATCGCCACGGCGGCCTCCGGCGCCAGCCTGCGGTCCCGGTCGAGGCGGGTGCGCAGGTCCGTGCCGCGGACGAGGTCCATGACCAGGGCGAGATCGTTCCCGTCGACCACCAGGTCGCGCACGGAGACGACGTGCGGGTGTTCCAGACCGAGCAGCGCCGTCCGCTCCTGCACGAAGCGGCCGACGAGCTCCTGGTCCGAGGAGAGATCCTCACGCAGCAGCTTGATGGCGACGGGCCCGTCGGGGCCGTCGCCCAGCCACACCGTGCCGGCGCTGCCCCGCCCGAGGATCTGATGGGCGGTGTACCGGCTGCCGATTCTCCGTGCCAAGACTGCTCCTACCGACGCGTGTTGTCGCCAAAGCTACGCGTCCGGAGCGCCGGCCTTCACGGCGGATCCGGAAATCGGCCCTCAGATGTCGACAAATCAGCAAACAGGCTCAGTTCGTCCCGGTGGGGTTCGAGGGCTCCGAGGAGCCGCCCAGGTCCTCGATCCAGCCCGTCACCGAGCCGAACCAGTCACTGAGCTGCCCCCAGTAGCTCTTGCCGGTGCCGATCCAGTCCTGGAGCGGGCTCAGCTCCCAGATCAGCCAGCCCGCGACGAACAGGATGACGACCGTGAACAGGCAGCCCTTCAGACAGCCCAGACCGGGGATGCGCATCGGGTTGGCGCTGCGCTGCCGCGGCTGCCGGGGCTCCCGGGCCGGACGCTGCGGCTCCGGCGGCGGCGCGTACCGCTGCGGCTGGGGCTGGGGCTGCTGCCGGCGCTGCGGCTCCGGCGGCGGGGCGTACCGCTGGGGCTGGGGCTGCTGCGGGTAGCCGTACCCCGGGCCGGGCTGCTGCTGGGGCTGCGGACGCCGCTGCGGGGGCTGCTGCGGCTGCTGCTGGGGCCTGGCGACCTGCCGCTGGGGGCGGCGGCGCAGCGGGTCCTGGTCCGGGTCGAGGTACTGGACCTGGGTCTGCTCGTTGCGGTCGCGGGCCGCGCGGAGCTGGTTCTGCCAGGGGTGCGGGTCCTCCGGCCCGGCGCCGGGCCCGCCCGGCTGACCGGGCGGTACGGGGGGCATGACGGCCGTGGGGTCGGCGGCGCCGGCCGGGCCGCCGGTCTGCGGCAGGACGCTGGTCGCGCCGTTGGGGTCGTAGGCGGCGCCCGCGCCGTGCGGCAGCACCTGCGTCGGGTCGGCGGCGCCGGGCGCGTCGGGCACCGGCGCGGGCGCCGGGTCGGGTACCAGGAGCGCGCCGACGTTCTCGGCGGCGGCGATCTGCGCGGAGTTCGCGTGCACGCCGATGCCGTCGGCGACGACGCGCAGGCCGCGCGCGAGGTTCTCGGCGCTGGGCCGCTCGTCGGGGTTCTTGCGCAGGCAGCGCTCGATGACCGTCCACAGCGGGTCGGGGACCGTGGAGGGGCGGCGCGGTTCGGCGCTCAGGTGCTGGTGCAGCACCTCCAGGGCGGAGCCGCCGGAGAACGGCGGGCGGCCGGTGACCAGCTCGTACAGCAGGATGCCGGCGCCGTAGATGTCGACGGCGGAGGTCTGCGGGCGGCCCTCGGCGGACTCGGGGGCGATGTACGCGGGCGTGCCGACGAACTCGTGGGTGCGGGTCAGGCCCGGGGAGTCGGCGAGGCGGGCGATGCCGAAGTCGGTCAGCATCGGGTGCATCTCGCCGCCCTGCTGCTCGAGCAGGACGTTGGCGGGCTTCAGGTCGCGGTGCACCACGCCGTCGGCGTGACTGGCACCGAGCGCGTCGGCGATCTGCGCGGTCAGCAGGGCGGCGGCGACGGGGGTGAAGGGGCCGTTCTCGCGGAGGTGGCGGTGCAGGTCGGGACCCTCGACGAGGTCCATGACCAGCGCCAGCAGATCGCCCTCGACGACCAGGTCGCGGACCCGGACGATGTTGGGATGGGTGAGCCGGAGCAGGACGGACCGCTCCCGCAGGAAGCGCATCACGACGTCGGCGTCGTTCGCGAGCTCCTCCTTGAGGACCTTGATCGCGACGGTCTCGCCGGGCTGTCCGGGCACGGCCGCCTCGGCGCCCGCGGTCTCCCGCTGGCGGGCTCGCCAGACGGTGCCCGTGGCGCCGCGTCCGAGCGGCTCCTCGAGCAGGTACTTGCTGCCGACTGGCCGCACGTCACGCACTCCCTGCTGCTTGCTTGGCGTACACCCTGGTCCACCGCGCTACGGAACGTTCCGACCCACTGTAGTGCCGCCGCGCGGGATACCGGCCGGTCGTCCTCGACGTGATCTCCCCGTGGGTCATACGCACCGGTTCCCGTCCGTGTTCGGAGGTTCGCAGGAAAGACGCCCGACTCGGTCCGTTGGTTGCCGCATGCCGGACGTGACCGATCTCAAACGGACCCGGAACGATCATTCGCTCCTCACCCGTCGGGCACTTTTGCGGGCAGAGCCGACCAATCAAGATCATTCGCTGCCGGAGGGCGGGCGCGTTGTCGGTGGCAGGTGCGAGGATGCGTGCAGTACTGGCCGTACGTGCGCGTGTGGCGGTGGGGGAAGTCCGCGGCGGGGGACCGCGGGGCGGTGGTGTCCCCCCGCGTCGCGGGCGCCCGCGCAGAAGGGACCCCTGACGGCGATGCAGATCCGGCTGACCGTCGTAGACCCGCTGGGCCCCTCCTCCCCCGCGCGGGAGCGGGCCGCGAGCTGCGACGTACTGGTCACGGCCCCCGCGGGCACGGCCCTGGCCGCGGTCGCCTCCGCGCTGGCCTCGGCGGTCTCCGGCGGCGACGGCCCGTCCGGCTCCTCGGGCCCGCCGGTGCTGTACGCCGGTGACCAGCGGCTCGACGCCCAGCGCTGCACGCTGGGGGAACCGCCGCTGATCGACGGCGTGGTGCTGGCCGTGGGCGCCCCGGGCGAGCCCGAGCCGCATCCCGAGCTGGACGGGGCCCCGACCCGGCTGCACGTCGTCGCCGGCCCCGACGCGGGCGGGGTGCACCTGCTGCACGGCGGCGAGATCCGCATAGGCCGTTCCGCCGACGCCGACGTGCCGCTGGACGACCCGGACGTCTCCCGGCTGCACTGCGCGGTGACGGTCGCCCCGGACGGCGGCGTCTCGGTCGCCGACCTCGGCTCCACCAACGGCACGACCCTGGACGGCCGGCGCGTGGGCCCCCGCCCGGTCCGTCTCGCCCCGGGCGCGCTCCTGCGCATCGGCGAGTCGGCCCTGCGCCTGACCCCGGCGGCGGGTCCCCGCGCGCGAACGGCCACGACACCGGACGGCGAGGGGCACGTACGGGTGCCGCTCCCGTCCGGGCCGGCCGACGACGAGGACGCCCACGCGCACGCGGCGGCACCGGCGGCGCCCACCCACCACACCCACGGTTCGGCCGGCTGGGCCGTGCCGGCACAGGAGGCGGAGGAGACACCGGACGCTCCGCGGCGGGCCGGCGCGAGCGGACCGCCGCGGGTGCCGGGACAGGGCCGCGCCCCCGGGATCGAGCGCACCGGAACCACCCCCGGGGAGCGCGCGGTGCACACGGTCACCCGGGGAGACGTGCCCCGCCTCCCCCAGGGCCGCCGCGTGTCGCGGCCGCTGCCCGCCGACGGGGACACGCACGCGGGGCGCTCCGGCACGGGCGCGCGCGGTGCGGGCCCCGACGCCGCCGACCGCTCCGCCGGGACGGCTTTCGAGGAGGCCCGGGACGGGGCGTCCGGTGGCGCCGCTCCCGGCCGGCCGGCCGCCCCGGCGTCCGGCCGGACGTCCGGCGGCGCACCCGGCCGCCTCACCGGCCCGACCACCGGGCCCGCCACCGGCCACATGGCCGGCGGCACGCCCTCCGTCCCGCACCAGGAGTCCCCCGGGACCCGCAAGGGCACCCCCGTGCGCGGCACCGACCTCCCCCGGCCGACGGGCGGGCGCAGGCGCGGCGGGCTCACCGCCTGGGCACGGCGGCTGACCGGCGGACGGCAGGAACCGGAGGCCACGTGGTCCGCCCACGGCGAGGAGGGCCCCGGTACCGCACCCGACCCGGGCGTGACCGCCCCCGGCGTGCCCGAGACCTGGCCGGACCCCGCCACGCTGCTGCTGACCGCGCTCGGCCCCGGCCCCCGGCTGTGGGAGCGCGGACCGGGCCACCCGGAGGCGCTCGCGGTGCGGCTCGGCACCGCGGACCGGCCGGCGCCGGACGGCTCCGGTCTGCTGCCCGCCGTACCGGTGACCTCGGGGCTGCGCGAGGTCGGCGGGCTGGGACTGGCCGGCCCGCGCGAGCGGCTCGCCGGGCTGGCCCGCGCGGTGCTCGCCCAGCTCGCCGCGCTGCACTCCCCCGACTCCCTGGAGATCGTCCTGATCGCCGCGGACCCCTCCCGCCCCCTGGCGGAGCGCACCGCCGAGTGGTCCTGGCTGGGCTGGCTGCCGCACGTGCGCCCGGGGCGCGGCCAGGACTGCCGCCTGCTCCTCGCGCACGACCGCGAACAGGCCACGGCCCGCGCCGAGGAACTGCTGCGCCGGCTGGAGGACCACGACCACGCGGCCCCCCGCATATCCGGCGCCGGCGAAGGGCCGTACACCGTGGTCGTCGTGGACGGCGACCCCGGCGGCCCCGAGGCGCGCGAGGCGGTGGCACGGCTGGCCCTGGAGGGGCCCCGGGCCGGGATCCACGTGCTGTGCCTCGCCGAGACGGCCGCCGCCTCCCCCGCGTCCCCGGTGACGGAGACGTACGAGACGGCCTGCGCGGTGGCGCCGGCGTTCCGGCGGTGCGGGGCCGTCGCCCTGCTCAGCGGGGACGTGGCGACCGCCCTGCGCCTGCTGCGGGTGGCCGGGACCGGCTCCGGCCGTCCCCCCGGCCCCGTCGGCCACGGCACCCTCGCCACGGTCGACGCGGTCTCCCCCGCCTGGGCCGAGCGGTTCGCGCGGGCGCTCGCCCCGCTGCGCACGGACGGCGCCGGCGGCGAGCGGCACGCGCGCGTGTCGGCGCCGCTGCCCCCGTCGGCGCGGCTGCTGGACGAACTGGGCCTGGCCCGGGCCACCCCGGCCTCGCTGATGGCCCGCTGGGCGGACGCGGCCGACGACACCCAGGCGCTCGGCGGACGCGTCACCGCCGTACTGGGCGCCGGTCCGCGCGGCCCGGTCGTCGCCGACCTCGCCGCCGACGGACCGCACCTGCTGGTCGAGGGGCCGTCCGGCAGCGGTCGTACGGAACTGCTGCGGGCGGTCGTCGCCTCGCTGGCCGCCGCCGAGCGTCCCGACCGGCTGGCCGTCGTGCTGGTCGACGGCCGGGGCGTGCCCACGGCGGGCGCCGCGGCCGGCGAGGGGCTGCGCGTGTGTACGGACGTACCGCACGTCACCACGCATCTGTGCGCCAACGACCCGGTGCGGATGCGGGAGTTCGCGCAGTCCCTGAGCGCCGAGCTGAAGCGGCGCGCGGAGCTGCTGGGCCGGTCGGACTTCGCGGAGTGGCACACCGGGCGGGAGCTGTCGGACCGCATGGTCGCCCAGCGCACGGCCGCGTCCCGCGCGGGCGCGGCGGCCGGCGGGGAGCAGAACGGGGACCTCGACACCCCGTCCAGTTCGACGCTGCGGCTGCGGCCCGGGGCGAACCGGCGCAAGACGGAGGCCCCGCCGCCGCTGCCCCGGCTGGTGGTGGTCGTGGACGACCTGGACGCGCTGGTCTCCCCCGCGCTCGGCGCGCCGGGGCGGCCCGCCGCCGGATCGGTGATGCGGGCGCTGGAGGCGGTGGCGCGGGACGGCGAGCGGCTGGGCGTGCACCTGGTGGCGGCCACCGGGCCCTGCGCCCGTACGGCGCAGACCGAGCCGGTGCGGCAGGCGTCGCTGCGGATCGCGCTCGACGCGCCGGTGCCGGGGGGCGGGCCGGACGAACCGGCGCCGGGGCGGGGGCGGCTGGCCCGTCCGGACGGGCGGGTGACGGCGTTCCAGGGCGGCCGGGTGACCGGTCGCATCCCGCGGACGGCGACCCTGCGGCCGACGGTCGTTCCTCTGGAGTGGCACCGCATGGGGGATCCGCCGGCCCGCCGGCAGGTGCGCGAGCTCGGTAACGGGCCCACCGATCTGGCGCTGCTCGCCAGTGCGCTGGAGCGGGCGGCGCGTCAGGTCGCGGCGGCGGAGGTGCCGTCGCTGCTCTGACGGGGACGGTCGGTCGTCGCGGGCCGGGTGTCCTCCGTGCACGTTCCTGCGCGGGTGCCCGGCGCGGTGGCCGGGCGGGGGTGGGTCGCGCTGCCCGGCGCTGGCCGGGTGCCTCCCCCACTCTCGGCTCCGCTCGAGCGGGAGGTGCCCCCACCGCCCACCCGTGCCGCCCTGGGGGTACCTCCCAGGCCCTTGAGGCACTGGGGGAGGCACGACTGCCCGCGGTGACGCGGCGGGGTGGTGCCCTCGGGCGCGGCGGTGACGCGGGGTCACGACGCGGTCACGATCGGCGGGTTGACGCGGGACGCGGTCTTGCCACCCCCATCCCCCGGGCGTAGACCAGAGCGCACGGGACAGCGCTCGGCGTTCGACGGAGTACGAAGAACGGGGCAGTGATGCGCAGGACGAGCAGGATCATCCGGATACGCAGGTCGCCCGACAATCACGTGACGGCTCCCCGCAGGGGCGCGCGGGCCGCCGCGGCACTCGCCGCCGGAGTGCTCGCGGTCTCGCTCACCGCGTGCGGTGGCGACGACGACGGCGGCGAGGACAAGGGCGGCGGCACCGGCGGGACCGGGAACACCGTCACCCTCCCCGAGCTGGACGGCGCGAGCCTGGAGGTCGCCGCCGTGTGGACCGGCACCGAGCAGGCCAACTTCAAGAAGGTCCTCGCGGAGTTCGAGAAGCGCACCGGCGCCAAGGTGACCTTCGTCCCCGCCCAGGACCCGATCATCAACTTCCTCGGCTCGAAGGTCGCGGGCGGCGCCCCGCCGGACGTGGCGATGCTGCCGCAGCCGGGCGCCATCAAGCAGGCCGTCGACAAGGGCTGGGCCAAGCCGCTCGGGGCCGGGGCGGCCAAGGAGCTCGGCGAGAACTACTCGCAGGGCTGGCAGGACATCGGCAAGGTCGACGGCAAGCAGTACGGCGTCTACTACAAGGCCGCCAACAAGTCGCTGATCTGGTACAACGCCCAGGTCTTCGAGAACGCGGGCGCGGCCGAGCCGAAGACGTGGGACGAACTGCTCACCGCCGCGCAGACGGTGTACGACTCCGGTGTCACCCCGTTCTCGGTCGGCGGCGCCGAAGGCTGGACGCTGACCGACTGGTTCGAGAACGTCTACCTCTCGCAGGCCGGTCCGGAGAAGTACGACCAGCTCGCCCGGCACGAGATCAAGTGGACGGACCCGTCCGTCAAGGAGGCCCTGACCACGCTCGCCGGGATCTGGGGCAAGAAGGACTACGTCGCCTCCGGCGCGCTGCAGACCGATTTCCCGACCTCCGTGACGCAGACCTTCACCGGTGGCGACCAGCCCAAGGCCGGCATGGTCTACGAGGGCGACTTCGCGCAGGTCAACATCGGCGAGACCGAGGCGGAGGTGGGCACGGACGCCAAGGTGTTCCCGTTCCCGGCGGTCGGGGACGCCCCGCCCGTGGTGTCCGGCGGCGACGCGGCGGTGATCCTGGAGGACTCCGAGGCGTCCCAGGCGCTGGCGACCTTCCTGGCCTCCCCGGACGCCGCGCGCATCCACGCCGGGCTCGGCGGCTACCTCTCGCCGAACAGGAACGTGCCGGACTCGGCGTACCCCAACGAGGTGCAGCGGAAGATGGCCAGGGCGCTGGTCGACGCCGGTGACGACTTCCGCTTCGACATGTCCGACCAGGCCCCGCAGGCGTTCGGCGGCACGCCCGGCAAGGGCGAGTGGAAGGCGCTGCAGGACTTCCTGAAGAACC
This sequence comes from Streptomyces sp. NPDC000348, assembly GCF_042898795.1. Lineage (NCBI taxonomy): Bacteria > Bacillati > Actinomycetota > Actinomycetes > Kitasatosporales > Streptomycetaceae > Streptomyces > Streptomyces sp. NPDC000348. Next base: position 18,499 of record NZ_JBIAZD010000002.1, on the reverse strand, counting down.
CGGAGGACATCGCCGGCACGCAGGCGAAGCTGGAGGCCGACGCGGCCGCGGCGTACGGGAACTGAACCGGCCATGGCGTCGGACACGGCGGCGGGGGCACCGAAGACGGCCCCTGCCGCTCCCAAGTCGCGCAAGAGCGTCACCGGCACCCGCACCACCGTCGCGGCGCTGTTCCTGCTGCCCGCGCTCGTCCTGCTCGGTGCGCTCGTGGTCTACCCGATCGGGTACTCCGTCGTCCGCAGCCTCTACGACCAGTCCGGCGACGGTTTCGCCGGATTAGACAACTACCGGGCGCTGTTCACCGACGACGGCATCCGCACCGCCCTGAAGAACAACGTCGTCTGGGTGGTGTTCGCGCCGACGGTGGCGACCGCGCTCGGCCTGGTCTTCGCGGTGCTGACCGAACGGGTGCGCTGGGGAACGGCGTTCAAGCTGGTCGTCTTCATGCCGATGGCGATCTCGATGCTGGCGGCCGGCATCATCTTCCGCCTGGTGTACGACCAGGACCCGGACAAGGGCGTGGCGAACGCGGTGTGGGTGGGGGTGCACGACACCTTCGCCCAGTCCTCGGCGTTCCCGAAGGCGCACCCGGGCCGCGAGTCGCCCCTCGTACGGGACGACGACGGCGCCTTCGTCACCGGCGAAACGGTGAGCGCGGGCGACGTGGTCACGCTGCCGCTGGTCGGGGTCGCCCCGGACCTGCTGCCGGACGACGCGCGGCGGGCGGCGGCGCCGAAGCCGGAGGGCGACCGGATCACCGGCACCACCTGGCAGGACTTCACCCGCGGCAAGGGCGTCGGCACGCTGAACGCCGTCGACGCCTCGGAGCTGGGCTACGCCGGGATGAGGATCGAGGCCGTGAAGGGCGGCGAGGTGGTGGAGACGGCCACGGCGGCCGCCGACGGCACCTTCTCCTTCTCCGCCGAGGCCGACGGCGCCCGGCTGAGGCTCCCGGCGAGCAACTTCGAGGAGCCGTACAACGGCCTGGACTGGCTCGGCCCGTCGCTGGTCACACCGGCGATCATCGGCTCGTACATCTGGATGTGGGCGGGCTTCGCGATGGTGCTGATCGCGGCCGGGCTCGCGGGCATGCCCCGGGAGCTGCTGGAGGCCGCGCGGGTGGACGGCGCGAACGAGTGGCAGGTGTTCCGCAGGGTCACGGTGCCCCTGCTGGCGCCGGTCCTCGCGGTCGTCACCGTCACCCTGATGATCAACGTGCTGAAGGTGTTCGACCTGGTCTTCATCATCGCCCCGGGCTCCTCCCAGGACGACGCGAACGTCCTCGCGCTGGAGCTGTACCGCAAGGGCTTCGCGTCGGACCAGCCGGGCATCGCCAGCGCGATCGCGGTGTTCCTGCTGCTCCTGGTGATCCCGGTGATGTGGTTCAACGTGCGGCGGCTTCGGCGGGAGGTCCGACGGTGAACTCGCGTGCGTACGGCGGCGGCCGGGGGCCCGGGGGTTGTCCCCCGGACGGGCACAGCAACGTGCGGCGGCTTCGGCGGGAGGTCGGGCGATGAGTGTCACCAAGGCCGGTGTGCCGCCGGTCTCCCCCGTCAAGGCCGAGCGGCCGCTGGGCTCCCGGCTGAGCGCGTGGGTGAGCGGCGGCCTGGTGCGCGTCTTCCTCGTCGTCGTCGGCCTGTTCTGGCTGGTGCCGACGGTCGGGCTGCTGCTGGCCAGCCTGCGCACCCCGCAGGACATGGCCGCCGAGGGCTGGTGGAAGGTGTTCACCGAGCCCTCGCGCCTCACCTTCGGCGCCTACGAGAAGCTGCTGGAGAACGACGACATCACCGGCTCGCTGCTGAACACGGCGTACATCACCGTCCCGGCGACCGTGCTGGTGGTGGTGATCGGCTCCCTCGCGGGGTACGCCTTCGCCTGGATGGAGTTCCCCGGCCGGGACTGGTGGTTCCTGGCCGTGGTGGGACTGCTGGTGGTGCCGGTGCAGGTGGCGCTGATCCCGATCGCCGAACTCTTCGGCAGCCTGGGCATCTTCGGCTCCGTGACCGGTGTGGTCCTCTTCCACGTCGGTTTCGGTCTGCCGTTCGCGGTGTTCCTGCTGCGGAACTTCTTCGCGGAGATCCCGAGGGAGCTGCTGGAGGCGGCCCGGCTGGACGGCGCGGGCGAACTGCGCCTGTTCGTACGGGTCGTGATGCCGCTCGCCGGTCCGGCCATCGCCGCGCTCGGCATCTTCCAGTTCCTGTGGGTGTGGAACGACATGCTGGTCGCGCTGATCTTCACCGACTCGGGGAGCCAGCCGATCACGGTCGCCCTGCAGACGCAGGTACGGCAGTTCGGCAACAACGTCGACGTCCTGGCGCCCGGCGCGTTCATCTCGATGGTGGTCCCGCTGGTCGTGTTCTTCGCGTTCCAGCGGCAGTTCGTCTCCGGTGTGATGGCGGGTGCGGTGAAGTAGCCGACGCGCGGGTCGCGTTGAGGGGGCGGACCGCCGAAGGTCCGCCCCTTCGTGTGACGGGCGTCCCCCGGATGCCTCAGGGGGCGTAACCAAGTGGGGCCCGCGGCCGTTGCCGGGCAGAACGCCCGCGCCGACCGTTGGATGCCCCTTGCCCAGGTTCAGTGTCATTGTCCCCGCGTACCAGGTTCAGGCGTATCTGCACGAGTGCCTGGACTCCGTGCTGTCCCAGTCGTACCCCGATCTCGAACTGATCGCCGTCGACGACTGCTCGCCGGACGCCTGCGGTGCGGTGATCGACGAGTTCGCGGCCCGCGACCCGCGCGTACGGGCCGTGCACCTGCCGGCGAACGCGGGCCTCGGCCCGGCCCGCAACGCCGGGATGGAGCGGGCGACCGGCGACTACCTGGTGTTCCTGGACGGCGACGACACCCTCACGCCCGACGCGCTGCTCGCCCTCGCCGACCGGCTGAAGGAGACGGGCGAACCGGACGTGCTGGTCTACGACTACGCGCGCACCCACTGGTCGGGCGAGGCCGTGCGCAACCGGGTCGCCGCCGAGCTCACCGAGCAGGGTCCCGCGCCGTTCCGGCTGGCGGACCGGCCGGGACTGCTGAACCTGCTGATGGTGGCGTGGAACAAGGCCTACCGGCGGGAGTTCGTCGAGCGCGCGGGCTTCGCCTTCCCGCCCGGCTACTACGAGGACACCCCGTGGACGTACCCGGTCCTGATGACGGCGGAGTCGATCGCCACCCTGGACCGGGTCTGCGTGCACTACCGGCAGCGCCGGACCGGCGGCATCCTGCGCACCACCAGCGAACGGCACTTCGACGTCTTCGACCAGTACGACCGGGTCTTCGCGTTCCTCGACGAGCGGCCCGAACTGCGGTGCTGGCGGCCGGTGCTGTTCCGCCGCATGCTCGACCACCTGGTGACGGTGTACACCCGGCGGGACCGGCTGCCGCACGGGTCGCGCGCCGCCTTCCTGCGCCGGGCGCGCGTCCACTGCCGGCGTCACCGGACGCCCGGCGCGTCCGGGTCCGCGCGCGCCCGGGTCCACCACACCATGGTCCGTCTCGGACTGCACCGCACCTACCGGGCGCTGCGGCTGGCGGCGGCGCTGCGCCGCAGGTGGGCCCGGATCGCGGGACGGCTGCCGCGCGCCCTGCGCCGCACGGCCCTGCGCCTGCACTACCGGGTCCAGCGGCTGCTCCCGCTCCGTGCCGACCGGGCCGTCTTCGCCGCCCACGGGGGCCGCGGCCACGGCGGCGACCCGGGCGCCCTGGAGTCCGCGCTGCGCGAGCTGGTCCCGCACGTCCGCACCGCCTGGGTGGCCCGCCCCGAGCACCACCACACCCTTCCCCCGGCCGCCCGCCGGCTCGTCCCCGGCACGGCCGCCCACTTCAGCGCGCTCGCCCGGTCCGCGTACCTGGTGACCGACGCCGACGTGGTGCCGGGGCTGGTCAAGCGCAAGGGGCAGGTCCTGGTGCAGACGCGGCGCGGCACCCCCCTCGGGCACGTGGGCCTGGACCTGCTGGAGCGTCCCGCGGCGGCCCGGGACACGGACTTCGCGCGGCTCCTCGAGGGCGTCGACCAGTGGGACTACGTCGTCTCCGCCAACCGCCACTCGACGCTGACCTGGGAGCGGGTCTGCCCCGGCCGCTACACCACCCTGGAGTACGGCAGGCCGCGCACCGACCGGTTCCACACGGCGACCGGGGCGGACGTGGCCCGGCTGCGGGAGTCGCTCGGCATCCCCGAGGGGTCGGTGGCGATCCTGTACGCGCCGGCCCACCGCGACTACCGGCGCACCCAGCGCCGGCTGCTCGACCTGGAGCGCGTGGTGCGCCGCCTCGGTCCGCGGTTCGTCGTCCTGTCCCGCGCCCGCCACCCGTACGGCGGACCGCTGGAGGCCGCCTCCGACCGGGTCCTGGACGTCACCGGCCACCCGGACGTCATCTCGCTGTGCCTGGCCTCGGACGCCCTGGTCACGGACTACTCGCCGCTGATGTTCGACTACGCGGGCCTGGACCGGCCGGTCGTGCTGCACATCGACGACTGGGAGGCGTACGAGGCGGCCCGCGGCGCCTACTTCGACCCGCGGACGTTCCCGCCGGGCCCGGTCGCGGGCGGCGAGGACGAACTGATCGACGTCTTCACGACCGGCCACTGGTGCGGCGCCCGCTCCGCCCGGCTGCGGGCGGACTTCCGGGAACGCTTCTGCCCGTACGACGACGGCCGCGCCGCCGAGCGGGTGGTGCGCCGGGTGGTGCTCGGGGAGACGGACCTGCCGCCGGTGGTGCCGCCGGCCGGGCGCCGCCCGGTGCCGCCGGCCGGCGCCGTGTCCGGCCCGTCGTCGCTCACGACGGTGCCGCCGCAGCAGCCCGCCGGCGTGCTGGCCGTCACCGACCGCGGCTGACCGCCGTTCCCCTTGTGGACCCAGGGAGTTCCCATGCCCCCCGGCTCGTCGCGGCCCACCCCGACCCGGCCGCCCGCCCGACGGCCGTCGGGGCGGCCCGGCCGGCGCCCCGCCCGCTGAGGGCGCCACGCCCTCCTCTACGAGAAAGAGCAGCATGCCCCGCTTCAGCATCATCGTCCCGTCCCACGAGGTCGCCGGCCGGCTGGGCCGGGCGCTGGACTCGGTCCTCGCCCAGTCCTTCGGCGACTTCGAGCTGATCCCGGTCTGCGAGGCACCCGGGTCTCCCGCGGCCGACGTGGCCGCCCGGCACGCCGAGCGGGACTCGCGGGTGGTGCCGGTGCACGCGCCGCCGTCGGCCGGGCTGGCGGGCGCCCGCAACGCGGGGACGCGGGCGGCCACGGGGACGTACCTGCTCTTCCTCGACGGTGACGACGTCCTCGTACCGGGTGCGCTGGCGGCGCTGGACGCGCGTCTGGCGGAGACCGGTCCGGTGGACGTGCTGCACTGTGAGCACGAGCGGGTGCCCTGGTGGGAGGGGGAGCCCGGCAACCCGGCCGCGCCGCTGCTGGCGAGGGCCCCCGACGGCGCGTTCTCCCCCGACCGCGCCCCGCACCTCACCGGCGTGGGCCTCCCGGCGTGGAGCGCGGTCTGGCGCCGCGCCTTCGTCGCCGAGCGGGATCTCGCCTTCCCCGCGGGGCACTTCACCGACATCGGCTGGGGCGGGTCGGCGATGCTCCGCGCCGAGCGGGTGGCGGTGCTGCGCTCGGTCGTCGTACGGCACCTGGTGCGGCGCCAGGGCAGCCGGCTCAACCTGCCCGGGGAGCACCACGCCGAACTGCTGGACCAGGTCGAGCTGGTGCTGGAGCGGGCCGCCGAACAGGGGCTGTCCGCCGAGCGGTCGGCGCCGTTGTTCGAGCAGTTGTTCGCCGCCGTGCTGAAGACGGCCGCCCGTCCCCGGCGGCTCCCGTCGGGCCGCCGCGCCTTCTTCCACCGGGCGAGCACCCTGTACCGCCGCCACCGCCCCGCCGGATACCGGCCGCCGGGCGGCAGCCTCGGGGCGCAGCACCGGCTGCTGGCGTCGGGCTCGTACGGGGCGTTCGCCGCCCTGCGCGGCGCCCGCCGCGCGGTGGCGCGGGCGACGGCGGCGGTGCCGCGCCCGCGGGGCCTGCGCACCCGGCTGCTGTACCGGATGCACCTGCGCCGCCCGCTCGATCCGAACCTCGCCGTGTACTGCGCGTACTGGGGCCGCGGCTACGCCTGCAACCCGGCCGCGATCCACGCGAAGGCCCGCGAACTCGCCCCGCACATCCGCTCGGTGTTCCTGGTGGAGGCGGACCGGGCGCACACCGTGCCGGACGGCGTCGAGTACGCGGTCCTCGGCAGCCGCCGCTGCTGGGAGGTGCTGGCCCGCGCGACGTACCTGGTCAACAACGCCAACTTCGCGGAGGGCGTGGTCAAGCGGCCCGGCAGCGTCCACCTCCAGACGCAGCACGGCACCCCGCTGAAGACCATGGGCGTCGACCAGTCGACGTACCCGGTGGTGGCGGCCGCCACCGGCAGCTTCACCAAGCTGCTGGGCCGGGTGGACCGCTGGGACTACAACCTCTCCGCCAACCCGCACTCCACGCGCGTGTGGGAGCGCGCCTTCCCCGGCTCCTACGAGCACCTGGAGTACGGCTATCCGCGCAACGACGTGTACTGCACGGCCACCGCCGACGACGTGGCCCGGATCCGCGCGGAGCTGGGCGTCCCGCGGGGCGCGCGGGCCGTGCTGTACGCGCCCACCCACCGCGACCACCGCACCGGTTTCGAGCCCGGCCTCGACCTGGAGGCGTTCTGCGAGGCGGCCGGCGAGGACGTCGTCGTCCTGCTGCGCGCCCACTACTTCTACGACCGGGGCGGGCGCGGGAACGGCGGCCGGGTCATCGACGTCACCGCGCACCCCTCGTCCGAGGACGTGTGCCTGGCCGCCGACGCGCTGGTCACCGACTACTCGTCGATCATGTTCGACTACGCCAACCTGGACCGGCCGATCGTGGTGTACGCCGACGACTGGGACGTCTACCGGGAGATCCGGGGCGTCTGCTTCGACCTGATGGACGGGCCGCCGGGACCGGTGGTCCGCACCCCCGACGAGCTGGCCCGCGTGTTCCGCGACGGCTCGTACGCGGACGCGGGGTCGGCCGCGCTGCGGGCCCGGTTCCGGGAGCGGTTCTGCCCCTTCGACGACGGGCGGGCCGCCGAGCGGGTCGTGCGCCGGGTGCTGCTCGGCGAGCCGCCCGAGGCCCTGCCGCCCGTGATCCCGCTCGCGGAGCGCGTCCCCGCCCCCGCGGCCGCCACCCTGGTGAGGAGCTGACGTGCCCCGCTTCAGCGTCGTCGTCCCCGTCCACAAGGTGCAGGCGTACCTGCACGCCTGCCTCGACTCGGTGCTCGGCCAGTCGTACCGCGACCTCGAGGTGATCGCCGTCGACGACCGCTCCCCCGACGGCTGCGGCGCGATCCTCGACGCGTACGCGGCCCGCGACGAGCGGGTCCGGGTGGTGCACCTGCCGGAGAACGTGGGCCTCGGCCGGGCCCGCAACGCGGGCATGGAGCAGGCGACGGGCGACTACCTGTTCTTCCTCGACGGCGACGACACCCTGACCCCGGGCGCGCTGCGCGCGACGGCCGACCGCCTCGACGAGACCGGCGACCCGGACGTCCTGGTCTTCGACTACGCCCGCACCCACTGGTGGGGCGGCACCCGCCGCAACGTCCTGGCGCCCCTGCTGGCGGAGGCGTCCGGGGGCACCTTCACCGCGGCCGAGCGGCCGGAGATCCTCGATCTGCTGATGGTGGTGTGGAACAAGGTCTACCGCCGCGACTTCGTCACGCGGGAGGGCTTCGTCTTCCCGCCCGGCCACTACGAGGACACGCCCTGGACGTTCCCGGTGCTGCTCAGCGCCGAGCGCATCGCCGTCCTGGACCGGATCTGCGTCTTCTACCGGCAGCGCCGCCGGGGCAGCATCCTGTCCACCACCGGCCGCGGTCACTTCGACGTCCACGAGCAGTACGCGCGGGTGTTCCGGTTCGTCGACGGCCGCCCGGCACTCGCGCACTGGCGGCCCTTCCTGCACGCCAAGATGGGCGAGCACTGTCTCGACGTCCTCTCCAAGCCGGACCGCCTGCCGCCGTCCGACAAGGGCGAGTTCTTCCGCCGTACGGCCGAGATGTTCCGGGCGCACCGGCCCGAGGGCGCGCCGGTCCCCGACGGGCTGCGGGTGCTGGAGGGGAGCTACGCCGGTTACCTCCTGCGGCAGCGGGCCGGGCGGGCGCGCCGGGAGCTGGGGCGGCGGGCCCGGCGGGCGGGCACGGCGACGGCGGCGCGGTACGCCCGTTCCCGGTCCCGGTCCGTGTTCAGCCGTCCGCTCGACCCGGACCTCGCCGTGTACTCGGCGTTCTCGCACCGGGGCGTGCTCGGCGACCCGGCGGCCGTCCACCGCGCGGCGCGCGAACTCGCCCCGCACCTCAGGGGCGTGTGGGTGCTGGCCGACGAGGAGCAGGCGGCCGGTCTCGATCCGGACACCGAGTACGTGCTGCTCGGCTCGCCCGGGTACCGCCGGGTGACCGAGCGGGCCACGTACTTCGTCAACAACGTCAACTGGCCGGGCGCGCTGGTCAAACGCCCCGGAAGCGTGCACATCCACACCCACCGGGGCACCCCGCTGAAGTACCTGGGCGCCGATCTGCTGGACCGGCCCGGCGCCCGGCTCGGCCTCGACGTTCCGCAGATGCTGCGCCGGGCCGACCGCTGGGACTACAGCCTGGTCGCCAACCGGCACTCCGAGCTGGTGTGGGAGCGGGCCTTCCCCTGTCACTTCACCTCCCTGCGCAGCGGCAGCCCGCGCAACGACGTGCTGGTCGCACCGCCGGCGGGCCGGGCGCGCGCGGTGCGCGAGCGGCTCGGCGTCCCGGACGGCGACACGGTGGTGCTGTACGCGCCGACCCGCCGCGACTACCGCAGGGGCGGGCTGGTGGAGCGGCTCGACCTCGCCCGGTTCGCCGCCGACCTGGGCGGGGGCCGCACCCTCGTCGTCCGTCTGCACCCCTCGCTGGCCACCGGGCCGGCGCGCGGCCTCGGCCTGTCCGAACTGCACCGGCGGGGCGTGCTCGTCGACGCCACGGACGAGCCGGAGGTGCAGGACCTGCTGCTCGCCGCCGACGTACTGGTCACCGACTACTCGTCGATCATGTTCGACTACGCCCTTCTGGACCGCCCGATCGTCGTGTACGCCGACGACTGGGAGGCCTACCGGGCGAGCCGGGGCACCTATCTGGACATCACGGCCGAGGCGCCGGGCCATGTGGCGCGCTCCCACTGGGAGCTGGCGTGGCTGTTCGACTCCGGGACCTGGCGGGACGCGGAGGCGGCGCGGCTGCGGTCGGCGTTCCGCGGGCGGTTCTGCGAGTTCGACGACGGCCGGGCCGCCGAGCGGGTGGTGCGGACGCTGATGCTGGGCGAGCGGATGCCCGAGCGGCCGGCCGGACCGGCCCGGGTGCCGTCCCAGGCCACCGGCCGCGACCTGCCGGCCCCGTCGTGAGGACGCGCACCCGGGTCCTGCTGCTGGCCGCCGTCTTCGCGCTGCTGCAACTCGCCAACGTCACCGGCCGGGACACCCCCGACAGCAAGAACTACCTGGCGTACGCGCTGAGTCTGACCGGTGCGGAGAAGCGGGAGGCGGCGACCGCCACCATCGACTGGTCCTGCGCGGGCCGGGCGTCGATCGCGCACCGCGAGCAGAACGTGGACGTGGTGCGCTTCCACGCCCCGGACCCCGCGCCGGAGGTGCTGCGGGAGTGCCGGGAGCGGGAGTGGGGGCAGGTGGAGGCCCGGCTGGCGGCCGGGCAGACCGGCGGGCACACCGTGCCGTTCATGCCGGAGCGGTTCATGCGGATCTTCGAGGCACGGCCCGGCTACCCGGTGTTCCTGGCGCCGTTCGTCGGCCTGTTCGGGGTGACCTGGGGCGCGTGGGCGGCGGGCGTGGTGGTGACCTGCGCGGGCGGGGTGCTCGTCTTCCTGGTGCTGCGCACCCTGGCGGTGTCCGTGCCGCTCGCGCTCACCGGGCAGGCGCTGTTCCTGGTCCTGCCGTGCGGGACGACCGCGATGCGCCCGATGACCGAGGGGCTGCTGCTGGCGCTCACCCTGGTGGCCCTGTGGGGGTGTGCGCTGGTGCTGGAGGGGCGGCGGACGCGGGCGGGCCTGGCGCTGGTGGGCGCCGCGCTGCTCGCGCTGTTCACCGTCAAGCACTCGCAGGCGCTGTTCCTCGGGCTGTGCCTGGCGGGCGCGGGCGCGGCGGTCGCCGTACGGCGCCGGCGGCGGGGGCGGCCGCCGGGGCGCGGGGTGGCGGCGCTCGCGGGAGCCGGGTGCGCGGGGGCGCTCGGCACGGTGCTGCTGGCCCGGCTGCTGCACCACCCGTCGGTGTCGGAGAGCGTGCAGGACCTGCTCACCGATCACTTCGCCCGCCCCGACCGGGAGCGGCCGTGGGCGGAGTTCCTCCAGTTGCAGGGGAACTTCTGGACGGAGTGGCTGCGGCGGCAGCTGTGGGAGCCGGTGTTCGTCGCGTTCCTGGTGGCCGGTGTCCTGGGGGCGCTGCGGCGGCCGGCGTTCGGCGTCTGCCTGGCCGCCGCTGCCTGCACGGGGTTCCTCAACCAGGCCGGGCACCCGGACATGAACATCTGGGGCGACCGGCTGATCACGCCCGCCTGGCTGCTGCCGGTGCTGGGCGTGCCGCTGCTGCTGGAGCCGGTGGTGCGGCGGGCGGTGGTGCCGGCGCAGGGGGCTCCGGTGGGGCTGGCGCGCTGACCAGCCGGTTCACCCGCTTCAGTCACTTCCCCGGTTCACCCGCTTCACTCGATGAGGTGATGCGAGGTCATGGCGCGGAGTGCGCCGGGAACATTCGGCAAATGCCCACGAAGCTCCCTTTCCGCACTCCCCGATGAGCTCCCCGGTCCTCGTCCGGCCGGCCGTGCGCGGTGCCACGGCGCTGCGCGGCGGCGGGGCCTGGCGCCCCACCCCGTACCAGTTCTTCGGCTTCCTGTTCTGGCTGGTGATGTCGCTGGCGTACTGGCGGGTGCCGCTGTGCTGCGACGCCGGGCAGCACGCGGCGGTCGTGGAGCGGCTCAAGGACGACCTGCTGGAGCCCCGGCACCCGATGGCGGACCTGCCGGGGGCGGGCAGCCCCTACTACTCGCCGTTCGCGCTGGCGCAGGGCGCGTTCGCCCGGCTGACCGGGCTGGGCGGCTGGGAGGTGCTCAAGCTCACCGGGCCGCTGAACCTGCTGGTGCTGCTCACCGGGATCGGCCGTTTCGTGCGGGTGCTGACCCCGCGTCCCTGGGCGCCGGTGCTGGCGCTCGGCGCGATGACGCTGCTGTGGGGGGTGGAGCGGGCCTGGTGGAGCGGCTACCTGAACCTGATGTCGATGACGGGCAACCTGGCCTACCCGTCGGCGTTCGCGATCGGGCTCGCCTTCTGGGCGTGGGCGCTGACGGGGACGCGGGCCCGGCAGGCGGAGGCCGTGCGGTACGTGGGGCCGAGCGGGCTGCGCCCGGCGTCCGGGTACGCGGCGCTGGGCGCCCTGTACGGGACGGTCCTGCTGGTGCATCCGATCACGGCGGTCGCGGCGGCGCTGGGCGCGGTGGCGCTGGTCGCCGGGTGGCAGCGGCGGTGGGGTCCGGCGGTTGCCGGCCGGTGGGCGCTGACGGGGGCGGCGGCGCTGCTGACGGCCGCCTGCTGGCCGTACTTCGACGTGTTCGCGCTGGCCGGGGACGACAGCGTGGACGCGATGCACCGGCGGCTGTACCTGGACCTCGGCGGGCAGTTCGGGCTGGCGCTGCTCGGGCTGCCGGCGCTGTGGCTGCGGGCGCGGCGCGGCTCCTGGCGGGATCCGCTGGTGCTGATGTTCGTCCTGGACTGCCTGGTGGTGGCGTACGGCTGGGCCGGCGGCCACTACACCTACGGCAGGATCCTCGGGCTCACGCTGGTGCCGCCGCAGTTCGCCCTGGCGGTGGAGCTGGCGGCGCCCCGGCCGTGGCCGGTGCGGCGGCGGCTGCTGGGCGGCGCCGCGGCGGCGGGGGCGTGCGCCGCGTTCCTGACCGTGCACGCCGGGGCGGTGGTGCCGGCGGGCTTCGCACGGCCGCCGGACTGGCCGTCGTACGACTGGGCCGCGCGGTACATCGAACCGGGCGAGGTGGTGATCACCGACGGCTACCACGCCGTCCACGCGATCGCCGGGTACGGGCCGAACCTCGCCGCGCCGGCCTGGCCGGACGCCTCGCTGGACGAGGGGGAACGGCTGCGGCGGGCGGCCGAGGTGCGCGCGTACCTCGACCCCGGTTCGACCCGCGCCGAGCGGGCCGCGGTCGTCCGCCGGTACCACGCGCGCTGGCTGCTGCTGACGCCGCGGCAGCGGGTGCCCGAGGAGGCGGTGGTGGTGGCGTGGAGCCGGCGGACGGGGGAGGTGCTGGCGCGGGTCGGGGGCGGGACCGGGACTACTCGATGACGAGGTCGACCGGGATGTTGCCGCGGGTGGCGTTGGAGTAGGGGCAGACCTGGTGGGCCTGCTCGACCAGCTTGCGGCCGGTCTCCTCCTCGATGCCCTCGGGCAGCTCGACGCGGAGCGTCACCGCCAGCCCGAAGCCCTCGCCCTGCTTGCCGAGGACGACCTCGGCGGTCACCGCGGCGTCGCTGACGTCGACCTTCGCCGCCCGGCCGACCACACCGAGGGCGCTGCCGAAGCAGGCCGCGTAACCGGCGGCGAACAGCTGCTCGGGGTTGGTGCCCTGGCCGTTGCCGCCGAGCTCCACGGGGGCGCTCAGGCCGAGGTCCAGCTTGCCGTCGGAGGTGACGGCGCGGCCCTCGCGGCCGTGGGTGGCGGTGGCGACAGCGGTGTAGAGCGCGTCCATGGAAAGGACCTTCCCTCTCGAGTCGTGACGCGGCCGGGCCCGTGGTGGGTCCGGCCGCCGTACGACCACAAGTAGAGCACGCAATTGAATTGTGCGCAACCAAATAGTCCGCGAGAGCTACCCTGGGGGCATGACAGCCACTCCGAGCCCACCACCCGCGACGGCCCCGCTGCCGGGCGCTGCGGACGACTGGCTCCGCCTGGACCAGCAGATCTGCTTCAACCTGCACGCCGCCTCCCGGGCCTTCAACGGCGTCTACCGGGTGGTCCTCAAGGACCTCGGGCTCACCTACCCGCAGTACCTGGTCATGCTGGTGCTGTGGGAGCACGGCACGCTGCCCGTGAAGAAGCTCGGCGAGCATCTGCGGCTGGACTCCGGCACCCTGTCCCCGCTGCTCAAGCGGCTGGAGGCGGCCGGCCTGGTGCGCCGGGAACGCAGTGCGCGCGACGAGCGGTCGGTGGAGGTGCGGCCCACCGAGGAGGGCACCGCGCTGCGGCAGCGGGCCCTGGAGGTGCCGCAGCGGATCGTGGCCGCGACCGGCTTCGAACTCGACGAGATCCGTGATCTGGGCACCCGCCTGCACCGGCTCACCACGGCACTGGACACGGCGGTGGCGGAAGGCGGGTGACGGCCGCCGGGGTGCGCCGCGTGCGCCGAGCGTCCTCAATGGAGGGCAGACACTCCGTGACGCTCCCGAGGACACCATGCAGCCCCCTCAGCCCCAGGCCGCCGTCGTCGTCATCGGCCACGACGACGCCGCCCACGTGGCCGACGCCGTGCGCTCGGCGCTCGGCCAGGGTCCCGCCGTACGCGAGGTCGTCGCCGTCGACGACTGCTCGACGGACGGCAGCGCCGATCTGCTGGACCGGCTCGCCGAGGACGAACCGCGGCTGCGGGTGATCCGGCTCCCCGCCAACAGCGGCGGCTGCGGCACCCCGCGCAACACCGGGCTCCTGGCGGTCACCTCGCCGTACGTGATGTTCCTGGACAGCGACGACGTGCTGCCGCCCGGCGCGGTGGACGCGCTGCTCACGGCCGCGGCCGGGGCGGACGCGCAGGTCGCGGCCGGACTGTGTGTGCGCCGCGAGCTGCCCTCGGGGCGCGAGGTGCCGTGGGAGCCGGCCCTGTACGCCGCGCCCGCCGTGCTCGCCCGCCCGGCGCTGCGCCCGCGCCTGGTCCACGACACGCTGTGCGTCAACAAGCTCTACGGCACGGCCTTCCTGCGCGCGCACGGCATCCGCTTCCCCGACGGCCGGTTCCCCTACGAGGACCTCGTGTTCACCGCGCGGGTGTGGGCCGCCGCCCCGCGCGTCGCGCTGGTCCCGGACCGGGTGTACGTCTGGCACGTCCGCCGGTCCGCGCGGCGGCTGTCGATCTCGCTGGACCGCGCGGACGTCGACAACTGGCGGGCCCGCACGCACGCCTGCCGCACCGCCCACGACATCCTGCTGGCCGCCGGGCAGAAACGGCTGGCGCGCCGGGCGCGGGCCAAGTTCCTCGACCACGACCTGCGCATGTACGCCCGCGAGCTGCCGCTGCACGACGAGGAGTACCGGCGGGAGTGGTGGGCGCACACGCGGGCGTTCCTCACGGAGTACGACGCCGCCGACTGGGCCCGCGACCCCGTGGCCCCGGGCCGGCTGATCGGGCGGGTGGTGCTGGCCTCCGCCGAGCCGTGCGACCTGTCCCGGCTGCGGGAGCTGGCGGCCCGGCCGGCCCGGCTGTGCCCGCCGTACGCCCGCGCGGCGGACGGCACGCCCTGCTGGTCGGCCGGCCTGCCCGGGATCACCCTGGAACCCCTGCTGACCCGGCCCGCGCCGCTGCTCCCGCTCGCCGTGGACGCGGAACTGCGCCCCCACGCGCACGGACCGCGGCTGCGGGTGCGCCTGCACGAGCTGTACGGCCGGGTGGCGCGGGCGGGGCCCTGGTCGGTGGAGACGGAGTGGCGCCACCGGGACCGGGGCGGCGCCCGCGTCCGCCGTACGGTCCCGCTGCGGACGGCCGCCGACGGCACCTGGGTGGCGGAGACGACCGTACGGCCGGACCGGCTGGCCACGCTCGGCACGGGCGCCTGGGACCTGCGGCTGCGGGTGCGCTTCCGGGACGGTTCGAGCCGCCGGGTCACCGCGCACGCGCTCGCCGGGCCGGGCCTGCTGCGCCGCTGCGCGATGCCGAGCCCCTGGCACGGCGTGGTGCTGGTGCGGCCGTACGCCACGCACTCGGGCGCGCTGGCCCTGCGCGTGGCGGCCGGCGTCCGCGGAGTCGTGCCGGTGCTGCGCGGAAGGCTGTGGCGCCTGCTTCACTAGGAGCCGGCCCTTTCCCCGCACCAGCACGGGCCGACGACGAGGGAGCGACCGTTCATGACCTGGTTGATCACCGGCGGCGCCGGCTACATCGGGGCGCACGTCGTCCGGGCGATGACCGGGGCGGGCGAGCGGACGGTGGTGTACGACGACCTGTCCACCGGTCTCGCCGAGCGGGTGCCGGACGGGGTGCCGCTGGTGGTCGGCTCGACCCTGGACGGCGGGCGGGTGGCGCGCGCCCTCGCGGACCACGAGGTCACCGGGGTCGTCCACCTGGCGGCGAAGAAGCAGGTCGCCGAGTCGGTGTCCCGTCCCCTGCACTACTACCGGGAGAACGTGGAGGGCCTGCGGGTCCTGCTGGACGCGGTGACGTCGGCCGGGGTGCGCTCCTTCGTCTTCTCCTCCTCGGCGGCGGTCTACGGCATGCCGGACGTGGAGCTCGTGACGGAGGAGACCCCCTGCGCGCCCCTGTCCCCGTACGGCGAGACGAAGCTGGCCGGCGAGTGGCTGGTCCGCGCGGCCGGCAGGGCGGCCGGACTCTCCACGGCCTGCCTGCGCTACTTCAACGTCGCCGGCGCCGCCCGCCCGGACCTCGCCGACACGGGCGTCTCCAACCTCGTCCCCATGATCTTCGAGAAGCTGACGGACGGCATGCCCCCGTGCGTGTTCGGCGACGACTACCCGACCCCCGACGGCACCTGTGTCCGCGACTACATCCACGTCGCCGACCTGGCGGAGGCCCATGTCGCGGCGGCCCGCACGCTGCGCTCCGCCCCCGGCCGGGACCTCACCCTCAACATCGGCCGCGGCGAGGGCGTCTCCGTCCGCGAGATGATCGACCGCGTCAACGCCCTCACCGGCCACGACCGCCCGCCCGTGGTCGCCCCCCGCCGCCCCGGCGACCCGGCCCGGGTCATCGCCTCCGCCGACCGCGCGGCCACGGAACTGGGCTGGAAGGCCCGCCGCGACATCGACGACATGATCGGCTCGGCCTGGGCCGGCTGGCTGCACCGGCACCCGTCGGCGCCCCGCCCCTGAGGCCCACCCGCGCCGAACGCGCCCTGGGCGCCGTCGTCGGCGACGCCCCCGCGCCGGGGACATCGCGTCCGGTCCCCGGCCGGGCCTCCGGAAGCGGGCGGTTCCGGGAACCGGTCACTTCCGCCAGAAGAGGTGGTGGGTCACGCCGCTCGGGCTGGGCACGACCTCCAGGTGGAACCGGTCGAGCAGTTCGTCGGGTGACTCCCACAGGCGCAGCCCGGACCCGAGCTTCACCGGCGAGACCGCCACGTGCAGGGTGTCGACGAGGCCGGCGTCGAGGAACTGCCGGATGGTGGTGACCCCGCCGCCGAGGCGGACGTCCTTGCCCTGCGCCGCCTCCCGGGCCTGTTCGAGGACCGTGGCGGGGTCGCCGGCGACGAAGTGGAACGTGGTGTCGGAGAGCGTGAACGAAGGACGCTCGTGGTGGGTCATGACGAACACCGGGGTGCGGAACGGGGGCTCCTCGCCCCACCAGCCGCGCCACTCGTGGTCGTGCCAGGGCCCGCGCTGGGGTCCGAACTTGTTGCGGCCCATGATCTCGGCACCGATGTTGCGGGCGTAGTCCCGGGTGAAGTAGTCGTCGAGACCCCGGCTGCCCCCGGGGTCGGTGCGCATGGGCCAGCTCGCCGTGGCGCCGGCCCAGGCGAACAGCCTCTCGGGCTCGACATGGCCGAACGGCCTCTCGAGGGTCTGGTCCTCACCGGCACCGATGCCGTCACTCGATACGTTGAAGTTCTGGACTCTCAGGAGCTGAGTCACGCGTTCCTCCGATGCTGTCGTGGAGTCGGATGATGAGGGTGGGACTCCCCGGGCCGGAGAAAGTCATCGCCGCGTCCGTGACCAACCAGAAATCCGGCTGCCCCCTCAGCCCCGGGGGTGCCCGTCGAGCTTCCCCACGACCCTGCCCCGCAGGAGTGCGTACTCCTCGCGCAGCCGGGCGGGTTCCGGCGGGCGGGGGACGACGGTGCCCTCCGTGACGGTCCCCCCGGGCCCGGACTGCTCACGGGTGAGGTCCATGTCCACGCCCGTGTCCGGGCGGTTGCACCCGTGGCAGTCCGTGCGCGCCCCGTCCACCGGGACCTCGCCGCGGAGCAGCTCACCGCCGGGCGGGGTGGTCCGGCGTCCGGTGCGGCCGGCACCCGGGCGTGCACGTGTCGGCGCCCCGGCCGGCGCGGACGGCCCGTTCGATGTCGGTGAGGAGCGGCGGTGTCGTGGCCGGCATCCTCGCAGCCGGCACCGACAACGCCGTCACAGCGCCCTCAGCGCCGCCGCCGTCGCCCGGGTCAGGGCCTCCAGGTACCCCTTGGGCGGCTTCGGGCCGCGGATCACCACCGAGCGCCAGTACAGGGGGCCCGAGATCAGGTCGAGGGCGAGGGCGGGGTCGGCGCCGGGGCGGAGTTCGCCGCGTTCCTGCGCCGCCGTGACGATGCCCTTGGCGACCCCGTCCTGGCCCTCGCGCAGCGCCTTCTGCAGGGCCTCGGCGATGTCGGGGTTGCGGGCGGCCTCGGCCTGGAGGTCGGGGAGGATCTGCGAGGCGACGGGGTGGCGCAGGGCGCGGGAGGTGACCTCGTACAGCAGGCGCAGGTCGCCCTCCAGGGAGCCGGTGTCCGGCGCGGGCAGGCCCTGGACGGCGATCGCGGAGACCAGGTCGAGGACCAGGTGCAGTTTGGAGCGCCAGCGGCGGTACACCGCGGTCTTGCCGACGCCCGCGCGGCGCGCGATCCCCTCGATCGACATCCGCGCGTAGCCGGCCGCGGCCAGTTCCTCGAAGACGGCCGCCCGGATGGCCTCCGTCACGTCCTGGCGCAGTACGGCGGCCCCGGCGGGGGCCCTGCGGCGCGGACGCGGCTGGGGCTCGTCGGCGTTCGTCGTCATGCGGACAGCATAGGCCGCCGCCGTCACGACGAAACGGTTGCGTTCCGACGTTCTTTCGACTTACGCTCCCGTTGCGACGATACGGCCCCGTCCCGACGTCCGAAACCGTTGCCTCCCCCTCCTCCTAGCGAAAGCAGCGGATGTGAGTCAGGTCCTCCACACACCGCCTCCCTCCCCGGCCGCCCCGCCCCCGGCCGAGGGCGACCTCGCGGCCCTCGCCGCCCGCCACGGCCTCACGGTCAGCGGTGCCCGGCCGTCCCTCGTCGAGTACGTCCGTCAGCTGTGGGACCGGCGGCACTTCATCCTCGCCTTCTCCCGGGCGAAGCTGACCGCCCAGTACAGTCAGGCCAAGCTCGGCCAGCTGTGGCAGGTGGCGACCCCGCTGCTGAACGCGGCGGTGTACTTCTTCATCTTCGGACTGCTGCTGGGCGCCAACCGGGGCATCCCGAAGGACGTGTACGTGCCGTTCCTGGTGACGGGCGTGTTCGTGTTCACCTTCACCCAGAGCTCGGT